>NZ_FUKR01000032.1 GCF_900163835.1 Mycetocola reblochoni REB411
TCGTGTTCCCCGCCGTGATCACACCCCGAATGAGGGCACGGTTCGCCGGGTCGTTCAGAAACTGGATTACCTGCTTCGGTACCGCCCCAGCTCGTTCCCCTCCGCCGTACGTGGGGACAACGAGCACAAACGGCCGTGTAACCCGGATCAACCCCTCCACCCGGGGCCGCAACGGAACACGAACCGCGGGCCGGTCGAGCCGGTCGACGAAGCGACGAGTGTTCTCCGAAACACTCGAAAAGAACACCAGATCAGGCGACCGGGCGGCGGCAAGTTCGCGCACAGAGGGCGCTTCGCGCCGGGACTCGGATAGGGCTGGCATGGCGATCCTCCTCGCTCTTCGGTTGCGACGCGCCACGCCAGCAACCACTACATGTTGTGCCTCACCAGAGTTTGGAGCGGCGTATCTAGTAATAACATCACTGTAGTTCCCCGATCTACGACATGCCAACATTTGAAACTACGGCACGCCGAACATTAGAGTGAAGTGCGCAGATGATCTGTGACTGTGGGCAGGACGGTCGTCGGACGCGCTCAGACGCGAAAAGAGAGAAGAAGGAGTGTCACATGGCTGATGAGAGCCGAATCCCGATACCTGCCGAGATTGACAATGAGAGCATCCGTGCATTCGTGGAGGAGTGGGCCGAGGTCACCGATCCCGAGCGGATCGAGCTCGTCTCGGCTGCCGATGACGCGCGGCTCATCGGCGAAGCCCTCGCCGCAGGTGAACTGCTGCCCGCTGGTGTGGGCCGGTACTATGCCAGATCCCACCCGAAGGACACCGCCCGCTCCGAGGAACGCACGGTTGTCGCGACCTCGGATCCCGCTGACCGCGGCCGCTACAACAACTGGCGGCCAGCGAGCGAGGTGAAGCCGCTCATCGTCGAGCGGATGCATGGCGCATCTCGCGGGAAGACGATGTACGTCGTCCCCTACCTGATGGCCCCGCCCGGCACACCGCTCGCGGCCTACGCGGCCGGGGTGGAGCTGACCGATGATCGCACCGTGGTGCTGCAGATGATCCGCATGACCCGCGTCGGCCTCGAACACTTCGACGGGCTCACCGACCCGAACTTCTTCGTCCGCGGCGTGCAGGTCACCGGCGATCCAGACACACTCATGCACGGCACACCGGAGGACGCGCGCCTGTTCGCGACCATCGCCGACGAGCGCACGATCCTCCATTACGGCTCCGCCTACGGCGGCAACGCACTTCTCGGGAAAATCGCTCACGGCCTCCGCCAAGCCTCCTACGACGGCTACCTCTCGGGCAAGTTCCTCGCCGAACAGTTCCTCCTGTTAGGCATCCGCGACCTCGAAACCGGTGCCACCACTCACGTCTGCGGCGGGTTCCCAAGCGCGTCGGGCAAGACCAACCTCGCGATGACCCTGCCGCCCGACGCTCTCGGCGACCGGTACCGGGTCGACTTCTACGGCGACGATATCGCCTGGATGTGGATCGACGACGAGGGCCGAT
Organism: Mycetocola reblochoni REB411; assembly: GCF_900163835.1. GTDB lineage: Bacteria > Actinomycetota > Actinomycetes > Actinomycetales > Microbacteriaceae > Mycetocola_B > Mycetocola_B reblochoni. The sequence goes on from NZ_FUKR01000032.1 coordinate 1,478, forward strand.
TGCGGGCGATCAACCCCGAGAACGGCGCGTTCGGGGTGGCGAAAGACACGAACGAGCGTACGAACCCGACGGCGATGGCTGCGATCGCGGAGGGCTCCGGCACGATCTTCACCAATACCGCCTACAACCGTCTCACTGGCGACGTGTGGTGGGAGGGTCTCACCCCGCAGCCTCCTGCGGAACTCGAGGGCTGGCTCGACTGGACCGGAGCCCCGATCGCCGACCGCAGATCTGACCAGCAGGATGCTCCGTGGGCGCACCCGAACAGCCGTTTCACGATTCCCCTCGAACGCATCCCGAACCTCGCCGCCGATGCCGCAGACCCTGCAGGTGTTGTGATCGATGCGATCATCTTCGGCGGTCGCACCCGCGACCGCGAACCCCTGATCCGCGCCATCGACGACCTCGCGGTCGGCGTCTACGACGGCCTCACCCTGGGCGCGGAGGCGACCTTCGCCGCCGAGGGCGTCGACGGGCAACTCAGATACGACCCCATGTCGATGCGACCCTTCTTCTCCTACTCAGAAGGCCGCTACGCGAAGCACTGGCTGAGCCTCCTCAGCCAGGCGCGGGAGCTGCCGGTATTCGCGCACGTCAACTGGTTCCAGCGCGACCCCGAAGACGGCCACTACCTCTGGCCTGGCTACCGCGAGAACCTCCGCGCGCTGAACTGGCTCTTCCGCTACCGCGCAGGGGACGCCCACGGGCAGCCCACGCCAGTAGGCGTCCTCCCCACAGCGGAAGAACTCGACCTCACCGGCCTCGATGTTCCCGCAGAGGATCTTGACCGGCTGCTGCGAATCGACACGAAGCGCTGGGCCGAGGAAATGCAGCACCGACATGGGCACCTCTCGAACCTGCGAGACCTCCCACAAGCCATCTGGGATGCACATCATCGTGTCGCTGAAACTCTCCAACCACTCGCCTCCGACCCAGCGTCGGATATTGCCCAATGATGTGGGCAGTACCGCAGACGCGACCATTGAACACCCTGACATGAAGGACTTATAGAGCATGAACCGCAGCACACCCCGATCCCCAGGATCCATCCGACGCTCGCTCGCTTTGTTGGCAGCATCGGCACTCACGATCAGCCTCGCCGCCTGCAGCAGTGCCGGCAGCGGTGCCGACGCCGCAGCCGACGAACGCCCGGTGGTACTGACCACCTTCACCGTCCTCGCGGACATTGCTGAGAACGTGGCCGGCGACCACTTGCGCGTGGAGTCGATCACGAAGGTTGGCGCGGAGATCCACGGTTACGAGCCCACGCCGGGGGACATTCGAAAGGCCTCCGAAGCCGACCTCATTCTTGACAACGGGATGAACCTCGAAGCATGGTTCGGGCAGTTCGTTGAGGGACTGGACGTGCCTCACGTCGTCGTCAGCGAAGGAGTCGAGACGATGGATATCAGTGAGGACGCCTATGCCGGGTTGCCGAACCCGCACGCGTGGATGAGCCCAGTGAACGTGCAGATCTACGTCGACAACATGGTCGAGGCGTTCAGCGAGCTCGACCCAGAGAACGCGAGCGCATTTGAGGCCAACGGAGAGGCGTACAAGGCTGAGCTTCAGAGCGTGCAAGACGAACTTGTCGAGGAACTATCAGTTTTGCCTGCCAATCAGCGGGCTTTGGTGACCTGCGAGGGCGCGTTCTCGTACCTCGCTCGTGATGCCGGGCTGACCGAGAAGTACATCTGGGCCGTGAACGCTGAGCAACAGGCCACGCCGCAGCAGATCACCTCGGCGATCGAGTTCGTGCGCGCCAACGACGTACCCGCTGTGTTCTGCGAGTCCACCGTTTCAGATGCACCCATGCAGCAGGTCGTCGAGGCCACCGATGCAGTCTTCGGCGGCACACTCTACGTGGACTCTCTCTCTGAAGCCGACGGCCCGGTGCCGACCTACCTCGACCTCATTCGCCATGACGCGACCGTCATCATCGACGCCCTGACCGGACAGCAGTCATGACCGCAGCGATCTCAGTGCACGACGTCACAGTGCACTACGGTGAGGTCCTCGCCCTCGATCACGCCAGCCTCGACATCCAAGCCGGGCGCGTATGTGGACTCATCGGGATGAACGGATCTGGAAAATCCACTCTGTTCAAGACCATCATGGGGCTCCTGCGTCCCGACTCCGGAACTGTGCGCGTTGAGGGTGAGAATCCCGCGAAAGCACGCAAATCGGGCGTCGTGGGCTACGTGCCGCAGAGTGAGGACGTGGACTGGGCCTTCCCGGTAACGGTGCGCGACGTCGTCATGACCGGACGCTACGCCCACATGGGCTTCACCCGCCACGCGAGGAAGGCCGACCATGACGCCGTTGATCACGCGTTGGAACGGGTGGAACTCACTGAATATGCAAATAGACAGATCGGGCAACTCTCAGGCGGCCAAAAGAAGCGCGCCTTCGTGGCACGCGGCATCGCGCAAGGCGCGACGATCCTGCTGCTGGACGAGCCATTCGCTGGCGTCGACAAGCGCTCCGAAGCGACCATCACCCGTCTGCTGCGCGAACTCGCCGGCGACGGAGCAACGATCCTCGTCTCAACCCACGACCTCCACGCATTACCCGACCTGGCCGACGAGGCCATGCTACTCATGCGGCGCGTGCTCATGCACGGCGAACCCGGCCTGGTGCTCCAGCCCGACAACCTTGCCCTGGCCTTCGGCCTGGACGTCATGAACCGAGGCGACAACTGATGAACCTGATCGAATTCTTCCTCGAACCCCTCAGCTACGACTTCATGGTCAGAGCCCTCGCCACCACCCTGATCGCCTCGATCGTGTGCGCGGTGCTCTCCTGCTGGCTCGTCCTGATCGGTTGGTCGCTCATGGGTGACGCTGTCTCCCACGCCGTCCTCCCTGGTGTCGTCCTGGCCTACATCGCCGGTGCGCCCTTTGCGCTCGGCGCGGTGATCTTCGGCTTCCTCGCCGTCGCCCTGATCGGAGCGGTGAGAGACACCAGCAGAGTGAAGGAGGACGCCGCAATTGGGATCGTGTTCACCACCCTCTTCGCCCTCGGGCTCGTGCTGATCTCCGTCACGCCGTCGCAGACCGACCTGAATCACATCATCTTCGGTAACCTGCTCGGCGTTTCCTGGTCGGACCTCATCCAGATCATCATCCTCGGTGCGATCACCTTCATCATTCTCATCAGCAAACGCCGCGACTTCACCCTCTACGCCTTCGACCCCACACACGCCCACGCCATCGGGCTCAACCCGAAGCTCCTCGGTGCCGCCCTCCTCGGCCTCCTCGCACTGACCGCGGTCGTTGCTTTGCAAGCCGTCGGCGTGGTCCTCGTCGTCGCGATGCTCATCATCCCAGGAGCCACCGCCTACCTCCTCACCGACCGGTTTGGACGCATGCTCATCATCGCCCCCGCCATCTCCGCCGCTTGCGCCGTGATTGGCCTCTACCTGAGCTACTACCTCGACACCGCCTCCGGAGGCATGGTCGTCCTCGCCCAGGGGGCCGTGTTCGCAATGGTCTACCTCTTCAGCCCCCGGCACGGCCTCATCGGAACCCGAGTCCTGAGCTCACGTCGTCGCCGAGCGCTCGCCGCTGCTCAGTGAGGGCCCCGTATGCGTGGCAAAAGCGACCGGTCAGGGACCAGAGCGCGGTATCTTCGTGCGATCTGGTCCCTGACCGAATCCGATCATGTGCCGGTCACGATCACCGGCCTCGCCCGCGCACTGCAACATGTTCCGGGAAGCGTTTCCGAACAGGTCAAACGTCTCGTCGGCGATGGCCTGATCGAACACGAACGGTACAAGAGTGTTTCGCTTACGCCGGAGGGGCGGTTAGAAGCGATACAGGTCGTGCGGGCCAATCGAATACTTCGTTGCTTCCTTCACGACATCCTCAACCTCCCTTGGAGCGAACTCGCCACAAACGCAGAAGCCCTGGAAGGCAGCAGTTCACCTAGGTTTCTCCAGCGGATCGAAGCCTCCCTCGACGAGCCCACCCACGACCCCTACGGGCAACCCATCCCTACACCAGGCGGCGACATCGAACCCCTCACCGACTCACCGCTGGGACAGCTGGTTCACTTGCACCGGACTCCGGTCGTGATCACGCGAGTCGCCGACGCGCCTGTGGAAATACTGACCTTCCTCGACGAGCGGAACCTCCGCCCGGGCACTCGGATGCAGATCCGCGCAAGTGCAACGGGTTCGCACGTCGCTGACGTCCGCACGGCACAATGGCACGGAACGCTACTCCCGGCCGGAATAGGGGCGCTTCGCGGGTCACTCCCCGAAGAAACGGAGCAACTGCTGGCTCAACCGTCTGCGATGGACACGTAGAGCGCATCCGTAGCCGAACGTCCCAACGCCACTGAGGACGCTGCCTCCGCCACCCGCACATCAAGCGAATCCGAAAAGGCCGCCCCTTCGCCGATATCGAGTGTCGCTCCGACCACAAATCCTTGCTCCTGAAAGAACTGTAGGAGCGCGGGGTCCGAGTCCGAGATGCGTTCGACCAGAACACGGTGCCCCGCTCCTACCGTAGTCAGTTGCGTTGCATCTGGGATATGTACGGTGCCGTCTGCTGACGGGATGGGGTCGCCATGCGGGTCGCGGGTGGGGAACTCCAGAAACTCATCGATCCGGTCGATCATGAAATCTGACACCGCATGCTCAAGGTGCTCTGCCTCATCGTGCACTTGATCCCAGGAGTAGCCCAGGACACTCACAAGGAACGCCTCGATGAGGCGATGCCGCCTGACCATCACCAACGCATACGAACGTCCGGTCTCCGTCAACTCCACCGCCCCGTAAGGCGCGTGGTCTACGAGCCCCTGCGACGCGAGCTTGCGGACGGCATCAGAGACGGAGGAGAGCTTTAATCCCGTCCGCTCCGCGATCAGCGTCGGCGTCACCTGCGCGGACGACCACTCCGTGAGGCCCCATATGGCCTTCAGATAGTTCTGTGTGCTGGCGGAAAGCGCTGAGACGGACATTTACTCATGGTACTGCCGAACTTTGAACTACGGCGCAGATGTTTTCGACTATGTGCTTTCGTGCACCAAGCTCACGATTAGCGCCGTAATCGCAGCGCTCGCTTGCCTCGGCAACACGCCATTTCCAAGTGCGGCGAGCTGCTGATTTGCGGTAAGTCCATGCTGGGCATCAGTTACCCATCCCGATGGAAGACCCATGAGCCATTCCACAAACGCGGGTGCGGGACGGGGGCCGGTGTCGTCGCTCAAATGCGCAGGCGAGGGCGCAACACGGCCAGCGATCTGCTCCCATCGAGTCACGGCTTCGGCGTATCGTCCCCAGCGTCGAAGAGTTGCCCGATCAACGACCACAGGCTCTCGGGTTCCTCGGTACGGTACCCGCTCGGTCCGTGGAGGGCGAGGTCTATGATCTGATGACTCAGCGCGATCGTGCCCCGGCGTTCCTTCACCTGTTGCAGACTCTCCCCGCCGCGTGAGGCGTCCGACGCGAGTGGTGTCCGGAAGAGTGCGGTGGGCGAGGATGAACACACGGTACCTGGGGTGGGGTGCCCCGATGTCGGAAGCGGGTAAACCGAGCCATCGCGCGTCAAACCTGAGGTCGGCCGGGTCTCCCAGAACTGCTCCTGCTGCCCGAAGAGGTCGAGTTGCGGCTTCTCCCAGATGCCACGGGTCGGGTTCCACACCGCGAGGGGTTGCACTGTCGGGGGTTGCATCTCTGAAGTTGCGTTGCTCATTATCGTCTCCTTCGAGGTTTGCGCGGATCGCGGGCGCGGAGAGCAACCCACGGACGTTCTCGATTACGACCCATTCGGGTTGCAGCGCGTCGATCGCTGCCGCCATGTGTCCCCAGAGGCCGGAGCGGGTGCCCGGTGCCAGGCCGGCCATCTTCCCGACAGTCGACACATCTTGGCAAGGGAACCCGCCGCAGAGGATGTCCACCGGTGGGACGGTGTCCCAGTCGATAGTGGTGATGTCGCCGAGGTTCGGCGCATCGGGCCAGTGGTGGGAGAAGACACGCGCGACGGGTTCGTTGATCTCGGAGAACCATATCGTGCGGGCGTTGAAGACTTCTTCGACGGCGAGATCGAGCCCGCCATAGCCGGAGAACAGTGACCCGACACGCAGTGGCGTGGCCGGGCTGACGAGGGGCAGGTCTGCCACGGGTGAGCCTCCTAGAACAGTGATCCCGGAGTCGTGCTGCTGCCCCGGGATGGTCACCAGCCAGGTGCACCGGCCGCACACGGCTCAGCGCCTATTCCGTCACTGAGCCTCACGTAGATATCCGCCACCGACGTTCGCCACTCAGTCCTTCGCCACTCAGTCCTTCGCGGTTCGCTCGCACGAGTTGTCACGCGTCTTGCAAGCGAGGAGCGCCACCGTCCGAAAGTGACCTCAGAAGTCACCACGACAGCGGTTGGTGCGGCTCACCTTCGGGGTGAAGAGAGGTGGCGGCTGGTGACGGTTTCGATGCGGGTGATGTCCGCCGGCGACGGCTACAAGTACCTCCTGCGCACCGTCGCATCCAGCGACGGCGACCGTGCACTCTCGACCCCGCTGACGAGGTACTACACCGAGGAAGGCACCCCGCCCGGGCGGTGGATGGGATCAGCCGTAACCGTGCTCGGTAACGGTGCGCTCGCTGTGGGAGACGAAGTCAGCGAAGAGCAGCTTCAGCGTCTGATCGGGCAGGGCCTTGACCCGGTGACCAGTCAGGAGCTCGGCAGGCCGTATCGGAAGTACCCGACGGTGGCCGAGCGCATTGAGCACCGCACTACACGTCTCGACGCTGATCGTCCTGTGACCGAGCGTGCTGAGGCGGTCGCCGTAATCGAGGCTGAGGAGAGCGCACGGGGCGCGCGGAAGGCGGTTGCGGGGTTCGATTTCACGTTCTCGATTCCGAAGTCCGCATCAGTGCTGTGGGCAGTGTCCGACGCGGGCACGCAATCGCTGATTGCGGACGCGCACCATGCGGCGGTTGCAGAGATGGTTGCGTTCATCGAACGCGAGGTTGCCGCAACCCGCGTCGGTGCCGCAGGCCGCAACGGGGCTGTTGCGCAAGCCGATGTATCCGGGGTGATCGCGACCGCGTTCGATCACTACGACTCGCGGGCTGGTGACCCGCATCTGCATACGCATGTGGTGATCTCGAACAAGGTGCAGGCCGTGCACGACGGTAAATGGCGCTCTCTCGACGGCCGACCCCTGCACGCCGCTACCGTCGCGCTCTCCGAACTCCACGAAGCCGTGTTCGCTGACCACCTCACGCGCGCGTTCGGTGTCGAGTGGGAAGCCCGCGTCATGGGGCGTGACCGCAACCCTGCGTGGGCGATCGCTACGGTGCCGGAGAGGTTGGTGGCGGAGTTCTCGTCCAGGTCACGGCAGATTGATCAGGAGAAGAACCGGCTCATCGCTGAGTACGTTGCCCGTCACGGCAGGCAACCGTCGCTTGCGACGGTCATCAAGCTCCGCGCGCAGGCAACGTTGGCGACGAGGCCGGAGAAGCAGGTTCGTTCGCTCGCGGACCTCACCGGTGAGTGGCGGGAGCGTGGGTCGCACCTGCTCGGTGAAGACGCCACCCGCTGGGCCCGTACCGTCACCGCGAACGCTGCACCGTTGCTGTTGCGCGCTGATGATGTGCCGCTGGTTGTGATCGCCACGCTAGGCAGGATTGTGGTCGAGGCGGTCGGTGAGAAGCGCTCAACCTGGCGCCGATGGAACCTCACCGCCGAGGCTGCCCGCCAAACGATGCCCTACCGGTTCGCCACCACGAGGGATCGCGAAGCCGTCGTGGGAATGGTCGTCGATGCCGCCGAACACGCCTCCCTGCGACTGACTCCGCCCGAGCTCGCGTCCAGCCCGGCCGTGTTCCGCCGCTCTGATGACACGAGCAGGTTCCGGCCGATCGCGTCAACGGTGTACTCGTCACCGGCCATCCTCGCGGCAGAAGATCGGCTCCTCGAGCGCGCCCGCACCATGACCGCACCCACGGTGCCGGTCGAAGTGATCGAGAAGGTCAGCCGTCGCCCAGATCGCGACGGCAGGCTCCTCGCCGACGACCAAGCCGCAGCCCTCACCGCTGTTGCGATTTCAGGTCGTGTAGTCGATGTGTTGGTTGGCCCGGCGGGTGCCGGAAAGACGACAGCAATGCGCGCGTTGCGTACTGGGTGGGAGCGGGAACACGGGCGTGGCAGTGTCGGCGGCCTCGCCCCGTCAGCGGTCGCAGCGCAGGTCCTCGCAGACGATCTCGGCATACGAACGGAGAACACCGCGAAGTGGTGGCAAGACCACCACGACATTGGCGCATCGTTCCGCAGGGGACAGCTCGTGATCGTGGACGAAGCCTCCCTCGCCGGCACCCTTTCGTTGGATCGCATCACGGCGCACGCCGCAGAGGTCGGGGCCAAGGTGCTGCTCGTGGGTGACTGGGCGCAACTGCAATCCGTCACCGCCGGCGGCGCGTTCTCACTCCTCGTGCACGACCGCGACGATGCCCCGGAACTGGTCGATGTCCACCGATTCGTCAATGCATGGGAGAAGACCGCCTCCCTTGATCTCCGCCACGGCCGTACCGAGTCCATCGACACCTACGCCGAACATGACCGCGTCAGCGGCGGCAACACCGAGGCGATGATCGATGCCGCCTACACCGCCTGGCGCACGGACACCCTCTCCGGCGCCTCGACGGTGCTGATCGCGGACTCCAACGAATCCGTCCACGCGCTGAACCAGCGCGCCCGGGCTGACCTCATCCTCGATGGCACCGTGGATGCCCGCCGCGAAGTCGCTCTCCAAAGCGACGCCCGTGCCGGTGTGGGTGACACGATCATCACCCGCAAGAACGACCGCCGCCTCCGCACCCCGCGAGGATGGGTGCGCAACGGCGACCGTTGGATAGTCACCGACATCCGAGACGACGGATCACTCACCGCACGCCGCGCGAACAGCCGCGGCACCGTGATCCTCCCGGCCGGCTACGTCTCGGATCACGTCGATTTGGGGTACGCAGTGACGACGCATAGGGCGCAAGGAATCACGACCGACACCTCGCATGTTCTTGTTGATCCGTCCACGACGAGGGAGAACCTGTATGTCGCGATGACCCGCGGCCGGCACGCGAATCTCGCCTACGTCGCCACCGACCGACCCGACGACAGTCACACCTCACCGCATCCTGCCGATGATCCGGATTCGACTGCACGGAGCGTGCTCTACGGGGTGCTGCAGCACGTCGGTGCCGAGCTGTCCGCGCACGAGACGATCACCACCGAGCAAGAAACCTGGGGGTCGGTGGCGCAGCTCGCGGCCGAGTACGAGACGATCGCGCAAGCAGCCCAACACGACCGCTTCGCCACCCTCATCCGCGAAGCAGGGCTCACCCCGGACGAAGCAGAAGACACGATCCACTCCGACGCCTTCGGCGCACTCACCACCGAACTCCGCAGAGCCGAAGCGAACCACCACAACATCGACACCCTCATGCCGCGCCTGGTCGCAGCGCGCAGCTTCGTCGACGCCGACGACATTGCCTCCGTGCTCCATCACCGTCTCGCCCGCGCAACCGCCAAACCCGCCGGTTCCGGGCGCACCCGCAAGGTACCCCGCCTGATCGCCGGCCTCATCCCCGAAGCCGCAGGACCCATGAGTGGCGAGATGCGAAAAGCCCTCACAGAGCGACGCGAGCTGATCGAGCAACGTGCCGTGGCCGTCCTCGACCATGCTCTCACCGAGCGTCACGAATGGGCGCTCGCACTCGGAGACATGCCACCTGATACGCGAGCCGCGGCAGCGTGGAGACAGCAGGCGAGAACCGTGGCCGCGTACCGAGACCGCTACGGCATCAACACGCGCGCTCCGCTCGGCCCGGCACCCGACAGTGACGCGCAGAAGATCGACCTTGCGAGAGCGAAAGCGGCTCTCGCAAGGCTCAGCGATCTCGCTGCCACCGAACGACACGACGACCCGGCGCGGACCGTGCGGCGTGAGGGCGCGAGGCGAGGCCTGTGACCCCATTGCCCTTCCGAATGTCACCGGTACGTCGTAACCTGATAATGAGGCGGATTTCTCCTTGATATGACGCTCCTCGGGGCAGGCCGCAAGGCCACTCACACACGCACCGCCTCCGACACTTCGTCGTGCATGTGAGAGGAAACCCCGTCATGATCCGCCAACTCTGGACCCTCAGCGTCCACACCCGCGCATTCCTGCGCCGCTACATGCCCACCAACATCCTCCTCGACGCCATCCGCACCCGCCGAGGACTCAAATGGGGCGTACCCGCGATGCTCCTCGCCGCGCCCTACCTCCTCGCCGCGAGCACCCTCACCACCCTCATCGCAGACGGCGGGCCCGGATGGCTCAACCTTCTCGTGCTCCTCTGCCTGTGGAACACAATGAAGTTCGTCATCATGGGGCCGGTCAGCCTGATCCTGCTTTCCAGCGTCCGTGTATCGGAAGCAGCCGCTGCTCATGCAGAGCAGCGAGCCATGGCTGAGCTGGTCGATCAAAAGGCATGACCACCTGCGAAGACTGCGCGTGCGTACAGCACCAACTGTCAGGAAAGATCACCCACTTGCGCGCCGGAGGGAACAGGAGCCGCAACGAGGAGACTTAAGACCAGATCCATCCGATACGCCGCCGTAAACCCGCGCGAACTGGAACGAGCGGCTTCGATAGCTCGGCGTGATCGATCGTGCCGGCGAGCGCACAAGCGAACCCAGCCAGTCTCACGAGAAGGGCTGACTCGCCTTCGTTGAAGCGAGACTTGAATCCGTGCGCGCTCAGGTTGCGGATGTTCAGTCCGTCGGATAGCAAGGTGGCGCGAAGCGTGCGAACCCAGTCGACATCCAGGCCGTTATCTTCGAGCGCCTGGACGTAGAAGTCCAAAGCTGGGAATCGACCAGGGCTTGCGCCTCGTTCTGCTCTGTAGAGCGGTTCATCGAGCTTCAGTAGTAGGCCCCGGGCCGCGGCCTCAATGAGGGGCAGGCACACAAGGGACGCTCCGGTAAAGTCTCTTTCCCAATGGCGCTTCTGAGCGTCAGCAAGCTGCTCCGATAGAACCGGATCACAAGCAAAGATGCCGGCGAACCAGTTGGCGAACTCTTCACGGCTGGGGCTGTCGAATCTCGAATCAATGTGCTCAAGTTCGAGCGCGAGAATGCTCGCCATCGTACCGATGTTGCTGCCTTCGATCCGATGAAGTTGCTCTTCTTCAGCACTGGCACCTGTTCGGGTGGGCAGGTTCAAGGGTCCAAGAGAGATGTTGCTCACCAACGACAGCAAACCCTGACGCCCGGTCTCTGCTTCTGTCACGTTCCTTGCGTGATCACCGGTCGGCGCTGCCCCAGCGAGAAATACTCGGTAAGCATCACGCCAATCACGCGCATGCCGGTACTTCCGAAGATGACGTCGAAGATGGTTCCTCGAAATAGGTAAGTCGTGCTCAAACGTCTGCAACTCGACATCTTCGCCTGCAGCCTGAAGAAAGACGGCTGCGTCGTCTCGGAGATCGAACTGCGCGTACCTCTCTGCCAGTTGCATTGCCTCGTACCCGAAGTAGACCTTTCGTAGCCCGTTGGTCTCGCCCCGTGCGTTATCGAGATACCAGGAAATGTGGAGTCGCGCGGCCGCTGTCTGGTCCTCTTCACTCTCTGCCGCCAGATGGAGCAACCTGACGATCTCATCGATGAACTCGGGCGCTGTCGCAGCGATTCCTCGGAGGGACTCTCGAACTTCGATTCGCTCCGAAGAAGCTGTGGAGCCATCTCTAGCCGGAACGCTCAAGAGAGCGAACAGAGTCAGCGCGGCGTGGCTGTGGCCGAGAGTGAGCATTTCTCGGGCGAGTTTCAGTGCCTGCTCTCGCACGGAGGCCTCGGTCGTCATTCGGCGGCTTCGCGCGATCGTGTTAGCTCTCGCAAGTGATATCGCCCGGCGCCCTGGTTCGAGGCCGTCATCTCTCGCGCAGGTTCGATAGTGCTCAACGGTCGCTTCTGCGTGTGCAGGCGAAGCGTCCCGCCTTCCGCTAAGGATCAGATCAGCGAGGTGAGCACGAACCATGTGGTCCGAAACCGAACTCAGCAGTGCTTCGCGAAGTAGCCAAGCTGCCTCCGGGGTCGCGGCAAACGGGCGGGTGGCGGTCGCTCTGACATTTGATTCCTCTAACGCAACGGACCCTGCAGTTGTGAAGTCCTCTTGGAGCTCGACGCCGAAAAGGAAGTCGAACTCGAGTCGGACCGGGTCAGCCAGTGATCCATAGTCCGCATCCGACCAGGACCTCGTCCAAATCTCGGTAGTGTCGCTCGCACCATGAGCATGGTTATCCAGGAGCGCACCGATCCGCACTGAATGCGTCTCTTCGAACTCATACTCCACGCGTCGGTCCCCGATCTGTCAGCGAAATCCTCCTAAGCCTTACCCGCAAGGTTGTCCGAGGTAGTTACGGGGCGACAAGCTTCAGGGGGCTGGTTTCCGCAGGGACATCCCATTGCTCAACACCAGGACCGTTGCGGTCCCACTTCGTGAAGCGGACGTAGGTGGTTCGGAAATCTTCGCTTACCGGGCGAAGTTTCCTCGCCAACAACGAGGCGAACGCGTGATCGTGGGTTGTAACGATCAGTTGGCGATGAGGGAGTATCTTGCGAAGCAGATCAACGAGGCCGAGAAGGTGCACGTCGTCCAGGTTCTGAAGCGGGTCATCGAGTATCAATGACTTCACGTGAGTAGGCGCGAAGCCGAGGTTGAACGAGAGGAACAAGGAGACGGCAAGCGCGTTTGCTTGCGATGTAGATAGCGTCTCCCCGGGCTCCGTGACATCGACCTGAACCTCGTCGTCACGCAGCATGGGCGTGAGTCGGTGCTTCCCACCGAACTGGCGTGTGGCAATCTCAACGGATCGGAACGTTGGATGGGGGTCGATTGCTGCGTAGAACTGACGCAGGAGAGGCTTCAACTGCTTCAAACGGTCGGCAACAAACGTCTCCGCGTCTGACTTCACTGCATCAAGAAGTGCGGTAGCGACGTCATTTGTGCGCCGCCGATCGGCAATGTCTTGCTCCTTGGAAGCCAAAGAGCTGCGAAGTGCCTTGGACTCGATTTCGATTCGATCACGTCGTGTCTTCGACGAGTCCAGTGAAGCTGCTGCATCGAACTCGCGCCCTGCCTCCAATGTCCGCGCAATCTGAGACTTCCGCCTCGCTACACGATCTAGTTCAGATGCGAGTCGTTGGATTTCGCTGCCCGCCTCTGCTGACGCGTCAGGCAGATCATCAGAGAAGCTGGCCAGAATCTCCTTTACTCTGCTTTCCCGATGCTCCTTCGCCGCTTGTGCTGATGCGCGTTGTTCGAGCATGGCGCGGTGCTGATCTGAGACAGTCTTGAGTTGCAGGGACAGTTCACCCAGACGCTTCTCTGCGGCTTGGAGCTTTGTTCTTTGTAGTTCAGCGCCTTCTCTGAGAGCGGCGTTCTCTGTTTCGTTGGCGATGGATTCGAGGCGACGACGATACGCTTCCGGATCGACTTCTTGACCACAGGCTGCGCAGCTATCTGCCACGTGACGGAGCAGGATCGACGCCATACTTGCGAGCTCTTCACGAATAGAGGATGCCTGTCTACGCACGGCATCTGCTTCTCCAACTGCGACGCGAAGTAGCTGGATGTCGTGCTCGACCTGTTCCTTCTGATCCGTCAGATCAGCAACTTGACGTTCGAGTTCGATGACTTCAGCATCGTCCGGACTTTCGGGAAGCGGCACGTTCAGTTCCGCCTGTGCCGCAAGCAAGGCGGCTTCGTCCTGCTCGATTGTGCTGCGCTCCTGGTTGAGGGCAGCACGCAGTTTTGTCAGCGCACTCTCGCTCAGCTCCCATTCTTTCGCTTCTGTAGTCGCGACGAGGCCGAGCGCCTCAACGTCGTTGCTCCATGTCTGCCATCGGCCGATCACCTCGGCCGTATTTGCTTTGGTGATCTCGGTTTCAAGCACGGACAACGAAGCTGCGAGGTCTTCGAGCTTTGCGCGATCACCCTCGAGCGCTGAGTCAGCCTGGTTGACCGCGCGAACCCACGCTCGCTTGTGCGACTGGAGTTCATCCGCGAACTCTCGTAGACGCCCGGCACCCACCATGCTTGCGACCGCATCGAAACGCTCAGTGTCCTGGCGTCCGGTCAGGAACTCCCGTAGCGACTCCTGCTTCAAGTAGATCGAGTCCACGAACGACTGTGCCAATGTGGCGAAGTCTTCGTTGGTATCCGTGCCCGCGAGATTCTGGCGGAGCCAGACCTCCGCATCCGCACCACGAAGTGACGCTTCGTTAACGCGCACTCGAAGTGGAGCGCGAAGTTTCTTGGCGTCGGTCTCGCCCGGGTTCTCCAACGACCTCGTGATGACAACATCGTCACCGTCGAAGTCGGTTCGCAACTCAACCGTCGTAGTTCCCGACTTGCTGTAAAGGTTTCGGGGTCCCTGCGTGCTGGTGGTCTTGCCCGAGATCGCCCATGAAATCGCGTTGCAGATTGTCGTCTTGCCATACCCATTCGCGCCAACGACGATCACCACGTCTGCGTCAAGGTCGATGTCAACCTCGCCCGAGACTCCGCCAAACCCCGCGATGGAAACTCCAGTGACTCTCATAGTGCGTCCATCCCTGTCCGCTGGGTTGCGATCAATCGTTCGTGGAGCGCTTCAAGAGGAGACTCGCCTGCCTCATACGCAGCGATGACCACGTCGAGGTGCGCATTGCTGTCAAGAGCCCCCGCAACGCGCGATGGGAGCGTGGCCAAGGGGTCAGCCCTCCCCGGAGTGGTGTCGAGATCAAGGTCGAGAATCGGCGCCAGTGTTCGCCTAACCTGTGGTGTCAACTCCAGCGGATCGAAGACACGACTTGGTAGATCGTCCGCTGTCAGCACCAACTTGCGTACACGCCGCGTGTCAGAACGTATGGTGCTCAGCTCGGCAGCCAGTTCCTCCGGAACGCCGTCCATCGCGACGAGGATGAGGTATCCATCCCAAGACTTCGGGTCGGTCGCGATTACGTTCGCACCTAGGAAATCGACCACGTGATCCTGTGCCGTACCCCACCCGGCGACGAGCTCTTCAACCGACTCAAATGCCCACACCGCGATCACTGAGTACTCGTCTTCGAACGCCATCGAGCTGGAAGGCCAGGATCGGTGGCGCGCGCTGTCTACGCGGACGATCTCAGACTCTGCAAGCAGCCTTGTGATCTCGGTGAGAAGCAGTTCGTTCGTTACAACGGCGTCGGTCATCGTCGTAGCTCCTCAACCGCTGACTGCAAGTCAGTCGCGGGCCGTCCTAGGTAATCGTCTGCGAAGATCGGGTGAATGCTGTCGGCGCCCCTAATGAGGTCGCCTGATGTGTCCTCCCGAACAAGGTCATCAACACTTGGCGTTCGCGTGTTTCTTGCTCCAGCCACGATGACAAGATTGGTTCGTTGCTGGGGCGCCAGGCGATTGTTTCGCTCACGAATCTTGGCGCTGATGGCGCTCCATGCAATGGTGCCTCCACCATGAGCAAGCCCAAAGACGAGCGTTGAACCGCCACCGGTGTTGACCGTGAGACGGCCATGCTCATCCAGGTCCAGGGAACTCGTTGCGAGCGCTGCCGACAAGTGGTCCGTTGCTACCAGGAGGTGCGCGATCTGCCTTTGGTTCGCGGCGTCACCCTCTCCGGCATAGAAGTGCGGGCCCAGTAGCCAGGTAGCTCTGGCGCGGCCGAGGTCGAGCAGCGTGATCTCTTGGATAGGTGTTGCGACATCTTCCGACCGGCGCAACGCCATTTCGGGGTCATCGTCCGCCATCTGGCTATGTGCGTCACGGACTCTTTGCAACTGTTCGAGAACTACCCTTTGAGCGAGTCTCGACATGAAGTCGCCCCAGTAGAGGTCGACAGTTCCGGTGAGATTCGCGCTCAATGCTTCGTGGAACTTCGAGTCTTGATTGCGGTCGACCAGATAGTAGGAGGATTGGGCTTTTGCGGCGAGGTTGCTGACGCTCTCAGTGAGAACATTGGCGGGACTGCCCAGGCCGACGAATACCACGACTGGAGCTGACAGATTTGCAGTTGCAATCACGCTCTCCCACTCTGCAGCCCAGTCTGTATCGAGCGCGCTCTTTCTGAGTACCCAGGTCTCCTCGGGCTGATTGACGCTTCGGTGTAGGTGCACCACGGAATGTGAAGCAAGGTTCGCGTGCTCGTCAGGACCTTCTACGAATGTGATGTTCGTGCTGTTGCCCAGGGCGGTTACGGCGTGTTGGAAGGCCAAGTCGTAGTTCAGAGTGATCACATGCCGAATCGCGCCTTCGATGAGCAAGGCGGCAGCTATGAGGTGCCCCGAGTTCGGGGCGGCCGTCCGCCAAGCGTCCTTCGGTAGGCGACTCGTCAGTTCAGTCTGCGATCCGTACTTGTCGTACAGCAGATCAGCTAGAACGGAGAGGTCGTCGGGATCTGTGCACTCTCCGTCGTTCAGAACGCCATCGGCAACAAGTCGCCGGTATGCTTCGCGAGAGTAGTGCGCACCACTCGCAAAGCCGGTCGGCTTCTCCATCGAGACGCCTGCACCAACAACGAGTACCACGCGGCTGCCTGCTGCGTCCGTGATGCGTTGAAGGATTTCCGCTGGGAAAGCTGCCGGGTCTGTCGACTGGCTCGGGTCAACTTCTGGCAACACGTCCTCCTCATCGGTGAGAGCTTTCACGTCTACCGATGAGGTCAGCCGTGGTGATCACATGATCCCTACTCTACTAACTCCACCTCCTCAAGCCGAAGAATCTCGGCGAGCCTCGTGAGGGCGTCTGCCTCGCGGCCGAATCAGACCTCTCTCCTCCACCACTGCGTTCCGGACCGTTTTCTCGTCGACGCCAAGCCGTTCAGCGACCTCCCGTAGCGTGAGACCTTCTGCGTATAAAGAAGCGGCATGGGCGCGGCCGGTAAGACTGAGCCCAGACGTCCTGAGCCGCGCTCCGTCCTTGGTGACGAGCGTGGGGACTGTCCCGCGATGTACTGCATACTTCGCGGCGATCATTCGAACTGGCATCCCCGCTTCATAGTCCGCGACCAACTCCGCCCGCCGTTCCGGGGTCAACCGTGTTTGAGACTTCGCCGCATTCTTCGCGACTACGCCTCGCGAATCGTGCCTCTCCGGGGTTCGACTCCGCGGTCCGCGTCGCTCAGACCCCTTGAGAACACGGCGAATGAACGTTTTGAGTGCCGGCCTCGTGTTTGAGAATCGCTTGGGAAGGCCCACACAACATTGGCCGGGAACCTGACAAGACCGGCCAGGGCCAGAACATCACCGCCCTCGGACCGCACGAGGCAGGCCTGGGCCCACGTGAAACAGGTCGAGCATCTGAGCATTGGCCGTGAACAGCACAGTCCACGACGACTCATCCCGGACCGACGCATGTCCGCGCCGGCCCCCGGCCACGGCGGCCATCCGCCCGGACGACCGGCCTCGCAGAACCACCGGGTGGCTAGAGCCAGTCCTTGCGTTTGAACTGGATGTACAGCGCGAGGGCGAGGAGTCCCATCGTCGCGATCGTGGCCGCGGTCGTCACGGGGCTTCCCTGCCAGGGCAGTGGAACGTTCATTCCCCACACGCCGGAGACCAGCGTCGGGACGGCGATGATCGCCGCCCAGCTCGTCACCTTCTTCATGATCAGGTTCAGCCGGTTGTTCACGTTGCTCATGTTGGTGTCGACGATGCTCGTCACCAGCTGCGTCAAGGAGTCGGCCCACTCGGTGACGCGCTGAGCATGATCCCGCACCTCCCTCAGGTACGGAACGAGTGCGTCGGGAACGGCCCCAGGCGGATCGGCGAGGAACTGGGCTGCGGCGTCCCGCAACGGGACCGCCACCCGGCGCTCATGGGCAAGCGCCTTGAACAGGGCGTACGCGTCGCGCTGCACCGCCGCGGTGTCCGGCTCCTCGACGAAAACGGACCGCTCGAGGTGCTCCAGCCGGGTGTCCAGCCGGGTGAGCTGCGACATCTGGCTGTCGGCGGCCATGTCGAGAACGGCCCAGAGCAGTCCGAGAGCCCCTCCCGCGACGAGCTCGGGATGCGCCGACCACCGATCCCGCAGCGGTTGGAGGGGCCAGGCCCCGTGCGGACGGATGGTGATCAGGACCCCGGGGGCGATGAGCACGAGCAGGCGCGCGTTCGCGGCATGGGTGTCCGTGGTGCGTCCGTGGGAGCGGGGTTCGCCCGTCGCCTCGTCGCCGGAGCCGTCGCGTTCCTCAGCCGTGGTGTGGATGCGCAGGGCGATCGTGGTCACCGGGCCCGCCCTATACAGCGACGGATGCGAGCGGTGACGCTGCAGCCGGGCGATCGCCCACGACGGGAGCCCGACCGCGGAGGCGATCCGCCCCACGGCCTCCGCAGCGGCCTCGGCGTCGTCCGCGTCGATCCAGAGGACGTCGGCGTCACCCCTGCCGCCGGCCTCGAGCGACTCCAGCGTGGGGGAGCCCTTCGACGCGACGCCGTCCGTGAACGCGGTGACCGTGACCATGTGCCCCAGCATACGGAGACCCCGTACGCCGCGTCGGCGGCAGGGGCGCGACCGACACGCGTGCGGGCCCGTGACGAGGACTCGCCACAGACCCGCACGCGCGGAAGCTCCCGGCTCAGTCCTTGAAGGTCTCGATGTCGGCGCCGAGGGAGATGAGGCGCTCCTGCAACTGCTCGTACCCCCTGGCGATGATGTCGACATTGCGCAGGACGCTCGTGCCCTTGGCCGCGAGCATCGCCAGCAGGATCGCCACCGCGGGCCGGAGGGCCGGAGGGCAGTTGACCTCGGCGCCGGACCACCGGGTGGGACCCTCCACGTCGAGCCGGTGCGGGTCGCGCAACCGGACGTTGGCGCCGAGGCGCGTGAGGTCGGTCAGGTGGATCGAGCGCCCCTCGTACACCCAGTCGTGGATGAGGGTGCTGCCGGTGGCCGTCGCCGCGATGACCGTGAAGAAGGGGAGGTTGTCGATGTTGAGGCCGGGGAAGGGCATCGGATGGATCTTGTCGATCGGGGCGCGCAGCTCGGAGGGGTACACGGTCACGTCGACGAGTCGGGTCCTGCCGTTCTCGGCTGCGTACTCCGTGCTCCGGCTCGACCGCAGGCCCATCTCGGACAGCGTCGCCAGCTCGATCTCCATGAACTCGATGGGCACCCGCGTGACGGTGATCTCCGACTGCGTGACGATTCCCGCGGTGAGCAGGCTCATGGCCTCGATCGGGTCCTCGCTCGGCCAGTAGTCCACGTCGGCGTCGAGCGGTCCGCTGCCCGTGATGCGGAGGGTCGTCGTGCCGATCCCCTCGATGCCGACACCGAGCTTCTCCAGGTAGAAGCAGAGGTCCTGAACCATGTAGTTGGGGCTGGCGTTGCGGATCGTCGTCACCCCGCGGCGGGCGGCCGCGGCCATGATCGCGTTCTCCGTGACGGTGTCGCCGCGCTCGGTCAGGACGACGGTCAGCTCGGCACCGGTGTCCTCGGCCACGGTGGCCTGATACCACCCGGTCGTCGCCTCGACCTCGAGCCCGAACGGCCGCAGCGCGATGAGGTGCGGTTCGACCGTGCGCGTGCCCAGGTCGCACCCGCCGGCGTAGGGCAGGGCGAAGCGCGTGTGCTGACCGAGCAGCGGACCGAGGAACATCAGAACGCTCCGGGTGCGTCGACCCGCCGCCTCGTCGAGGTGGTCGAAGTCGAGCCGCTCGGGGACCTGGATGGTGACGTCAGCACCGTCCTCGGACCAGTCCACCTGCACGCCGAGGCTGCGCAGCACGTCGATGATGCGGTCGACCTCGACGATGCGGGCAATCCCGTGCAGGGTCGTGCGGCCGCGGTTCAGCAGGGACGCGCAGAGGAGCGCGACTGCGGCGTTCTTGCTGGAGCGCACCTCGATCGTGCCGGAGAGCTGGCGGCCGCCGTGCACACGGATGTGGGAGGCGCGCCGCTGGTCGCCGACCGTGACGATGTCGCTCTCCAGCGCGCTGCCAATGCGGGTGAGCAGGTCGAGGCCGAGGTTCTGGCCGCCCTGCTCGATGCGGTTGATGGCGCTCTGACTGGTCCCGACGCGTTCGGCGAGCTGAGCCTGGGTGAGCTGCTTCGACTGGCGCGTCGAGCGGATCAGCGCGCCGATCTGGCGCAGGGGAGCGGTGGTGTCGGACACAGGTGTGGTCGATGTCATGGCGCCAGCCTAACTCGTTCATGAGATGAATGGCGAGCTATGCGGCCGGATTCACCGGAAGAATCCTCGTGGCGAACTCGTATCCGATATCAGGGGTGGAAGCCGCCGTCCAGTCGGGCGAGGAACCGCCGGGCGCGATCCGTTCGCGGCGCCGCGAAGAAATCGGCCGAGGGCGCGTGCTCGACGATGGTCCCGCCGTCGAGGAACGCGATGCTGTCCGCGACCGCACGGGCGAACCCGAGCTCGTGGGTGACGACGATCATCGTCCAGCCCTCGGCTGCGAGCTCGGACATCACGGTGAGCACCTCGCCGACGAGCTCCGGGTCGAGCGACGAGGTGGGCTCGTCGAACAGCAGCACGCGCGGGTGCAGCGCGAGTGCCCTCACGATGCCGACCCGCTGCTGCTGACCGCCGGAGAGCTCGGCCGGGTAGGCGTCGGCCCGCTCGCCCAGCCCGACGCGATCGAGCAGGCGCCTGGCCTCCTGCTCGGCGTCGGCACGCGAACGGCGCTGCACGGACACCGGGCCCTCGATCACGTTGCCGAGAACCGTGCGATGGGGGAACAGATTGTGCTGCTGGAAGACCATCGCCGTCCGCGACCTCAACGCGTCCCGACCACGCCGGGGCGGCGTCGTGGCCGCGTCGACCTCGACGTCCTCGATCCGGATCCGGCCGGCGCTCGGCCACTCCAGCCCCGCGAGCACGCGCAACAACGTGGTCTTGCCCGAGCCGGACGCTCCAAGAAGGACGAGGACCTCCCCCTCCGCCACCGTCAGAGACACACCGTCGAGCACCGGCGTCGGACCGAACGACAGCCGCACGCCCTCGAGCCGGACGGCGGGGGTGGTCTTAAGCGACATGGCGCTCCAAACGGGTCTCGATGCGGCTCTGTGCGGCCGAGAGCACGAGGCAGATCAGCCAGTAGACCAGTGCCGCCTCGATGTAGAGGGCGAGGAACTCCTGGGTGAAGGCCGCGATCTTCTGGGCCTCCCTGAACAGCTCCGTGACCATGATCATGGAGGCCAGGGAGGTGTCCTTGACGAGCGAGATGAAGGTGTTCGACAGCGGCGGGACGCTCACCCGTGCCGCCTGCGGGAGGATCACCCGCGTCAACGTCTGCCGGCGGCCGAGTCCGATCATGAACGCCGCCTCCCACTGCCCGCGCGGCACCGACAGGATCGCCGCCCGGATGGTCTCGGCACCGTAGCCACCGACGTTGAGGGTGAACGCGATCACGGCGGACGGCCACGCGTCCAGCGTCCAGCCGAGGTTGGGCAGGCCGTAGAAGATCACGAACAGCTGCACGAGCAGCGGCGTGCCCCTGATGACGGAGATGAATGCCCTGGCCGGCCAGCGCAGCCACCGCGATGGCGACATCCGGGCGAGCGCGACGACCACCGCGAGCACGAGTCCGAAAGCGAACGACACCAGCGCAAGCGGAATCGTGCCGGTGATCGCGCCGAGCGCGATGGGGCCGAGCGAGTCGAGGAACAGGCTCAGGTCCACGCGGGCACCGCCGGTCCTGTCGGCGACGGCGACGGCGACGGACGGTGCGGACTACTCACTCACGTCCTCGCCGAAGTACTTCTCGCCGAGCTCGGCGAGCACGCCGTCGGCGCGGAGCTCGGCCAGGGCGTCGTCGACCGCGGCGACCAGCTCCTCGCTCCCGCCGGGGAAGGCGAGTGCGCTGCGGGACGGCTCGTCCGACTCTGCGACGATTCGCAGGCCGCGGTCACCGGAGTTCTTCTGGTCGTCGAGCACGGTGAGCTTGTCGTTGATCGTCGCGTCGACGCGGCCCTGGCTGAGCAGCTCGGCGGCCTGGGCCCAGCCCTCCACGCCCTCCACGGTCGCGCCGTACGACTCCGCGAGGGTGTACCAGTTGCTCGTCAGCGACTGGGCGAGGGTCTTGCCCTCGATGTCGTCGAAGCCGGAGATGTCGTCCGTGCCGTCGGCGACGACGAGGACGCCGGGGGACACCGAGTAGGGGGTGCTCAGGGTGTACTTCGCCTCGCGTTCGTCGTTGATGGACACCTGGTTGGCGATGACGTCGATCCTGCCGGCGTCCAGCGCGGCGAACAGCGCGTCCCACTGCGTCTCGTCGAACTCGGCCGTGACGCCGAGCTTCTCGGCGACGGCGGTGATCACCTCGACGTCGTAGCCGGTGAGGTCGCCGCTGCCGTCCTCGTGGAAGCTGAACGGGCGGTATGTCCCCTCCGTACCGACGCGGAGGACCCCCGCCTCGGTGATCTGCTCGAGGGTGAGGCCGCCCGCGGGCGTCGCGGCGTCGTCGGACTGGCCCGAGCATGCGGCGAGCCCGAGCAGCGAGCCGAGGACGACGGGGACGATGAGGGCGCGGCGAAGGCGTGACATGGAACTCCTGGGTGTGTGGTGCGCGGATCGGCGCGTGGCGAGTCTAGGCGGAGCCGAGGGGACGTTCCACCGTGTGACGGGCTGTGACGAAGCCTCACCTTCCCGCGGACGGCGGCGTGACCGGGGCGTCGGCGTCCCGTCGTCGCCACGAGCGCGCGCTAAAGTTGTTCCGTCGATCTCTACTCACGGAAAGCAGGACCAGGTGCCCGACGGTTTTGAACTGTTCACCGACCGAGCCATCGTCGCCATGCGCGTCAACGGTGTACTGAAGGACCTGGCGGCCACCGTCACCGAGTCGGACACGGTCGAGCCGGTGACGATCGACTCCGAGGACGGGCTCAACATCCTGCGCCACTCGGCCGCCCACGTGCTCGCCCAGGCCGTGCAGCAGACGAACCCCGAGGCCAGGCTCGGCATCGGCCCGTTCATCACGGACGGCTTCTACTACGACTTCGACGTCGCCGAGCCCTTCACCCCCGACGATCTGAAGGTGCTGCAGAAGGCGATGGAGCGCATCGTCAAGCAGGGCCAGCGCTTCGTCCGCCGCGTCGTCACCGAGGACGAGGCGCGACGCGAGCTCGCGTCCGAGCCATACAAGCTCGAGCTGATCGGCCTGAAGGGATCCGCGGAGTCCGGAGGGGACAACGAGTCGGTCGAAGTGGGTTCGGGCGAGCTCACCATCTACGACAACGTCGACCCGAAGACGGGGGAGACGGTGTGGAAGGATCTCTGCCGCGGGCCGCACCTGCCCAGCACGCGGCTGATCGGCAACGGCTACGCGCTCATGCGCGTCGCGGCCGCCTACTGGAGGGGGTCGGAGAAGAACCCGCAGCTGCAGCGCATCTACGGCACCGCCTGGCCGACGAAGGACGAGCTTCGGGCGTA
The DNA here is from genome assembly GCF_900163835.1 of Mycetocola reblochoni REB411. GTDB lineage: Bacteria > Actinomycetota > Actinomycetes > Actinomycetales > Microbacteriaceae > Mycetocola_B > Mycetocola_B reblochoni. The sequence goes on from NZ_FUKR01000032.1 coordinate 24,879, forward strand.
CCAGACCCGTCTCGAGGAGGCGGCCAAGCGCGACCACCGCAAGCTCGGCGCCGAGCTCGACCTGTTCAGCTTCCCCGATGAGATCGGTTCGGGGCTGGCCGTGTTCCACCCCAACGGCGGCATCATCCGCAACGAGATCGAGCAGTACATGCGCAAGCAGCTGCTGACGAACGGCTACGAGCTCGTCAACACCCCGCACATCACCAAGGGGCAGCTGTTCGAGACGAGCCAGCACCTGAACTGGTATCGCGACGGCATGTTCCCGCCGATGCACCTCGACGAGGAGCACGACGCCGAGGGCAACGTCACCAAGCAGGGCCAGGACTACTACCTGAAACCCATGAACTGCCCGATGCACAACCTCATCTTCCGGGCAAGGGGCCGCAGCTATCGCGAGCTTCCGCTGCGCCTGGCGGAGTTCGGCACGGTGTACCGCTACGAGAAGAGCGGCACCCTCGCCGGCCTGACCCGCGTGCGCGGCCTGACCCAGGACGACGCCCACATCTACACCACGCCGGAGCAGGTGAAGGGCGAGGTCGCCCGCCAGCTCCAGTTCGTGCTCGAGACGCTGCGGGGCTACGGCCTCGACGACTTCTACCTGGAGCTGTCCACGAAGGACCCGGAGAAGTACGTCGGCTCGGACGCGATCTGGGACGAGGCGACCGAGACACTGCGCGAGGTCGCCGTCGAGTCGGGGCTCGAGCTCGTCGCCGACCCGGGGGGCGCCGCGTTCTACGGCCCCAAGATCTCCGTCCAGGCGCGCGACGCGATCGGCCGCACCTGGCAGCTGTCGACCGTGCAGCTCGACTTCAACCAGCCGGAGCTGTTCGACCTGCAGTACACGGCCGCGGACGGCTCGCGTCAGCAGCCCGTCATGATTCACCGCGCACTGCTCGGCTCCGTCGAGCGCTTCTTCGCCATCCTGCTCGAGCACTACGCCGGAGCGTTCCCCGTCTGGCTGGCCCCCACCCAGGTGGTCGGCATCCCCGTGGCGGCGGAGTACGGGCCGTACCTGGACGGAATCGTCGAGCGTCTGCGCGCGGCGGGCGTCAGGGCGCACGTGGACCACTCCGACGACCGCATGCCGAAGAAGATCCGGACCCACACCAAGGCGAAGGTGCCGTTCCAGCTGATCGCTGGAGAAGAGGACAGGGCGGCCGGCTCCGTCAGCTTCCGCTTCCGCGACGGCAGCCAGCTGAACGGCGTTCCCGTCGACGACGCCATCACGCGGATCGTCGACGCGATCGCCGAGCACGCCCAGATCACCACCGCTTGGCAGGGCTGAGCCGGATGACCGAGGTCGAAGACGGCGCACGCCTCCCCGGCGTCCCCGACGAGTTCCAGCGGCTCTGGACGCCGCACCGGATGGTCTACGTCGCCGACACCCACCAGCCGGAGCAGCACGAGTGCCCGTTCTGCTATGCGCCCAGCCAGGACGACGAGAAGACGCTCATCGTCCACCGCGGCCGGCTCGCCTTCGTGGTGATGAACCTGTACCCGTATAACACCGGCCACCTGATGGTCCTGCCGTACCGGCACGTGGGGCTGTACAACGAGGCCACCCTCGAGGAGATCACCGAGATCGCCACGCTCACCCAGACGGCGATGAACGTGCTCGGCGAGGTCGCGCACAACGACGGCGTGAACATCGGGATGAACCAGGGCGCCATCGCCGGAGCCGGCATCGCCGGGCACCTGCACCAGCACATCGTCCCGCGGTGGGCGCAGGACTCGAACTTCTTCCCCATCATCGCGAAGACGAAGGCTCTCCCTCGGCTCCTCGGCGAGATGAGGGCGGACCTGGCCGCGGCCTGGCCGAGCCCCTGAGCCCCGCCGTCGCGCGGATCACACCCCTGCACACCGACTAAGATGAAGGCATGATGACTGACACCACCAGCACCGGATCGACCGGTTCCACTCGCGTCAAGCGCGGACTCGCGGAGATGCTGAAGGGCGGCGTCATCATGGACGTCGTCACCGCCGAGCAGGCGCGCATCGCCGAGGACGCCGGCGCCGTCGCCGTCATGGCGCTCGAGCGCGTCCCCGCCGACATCAGGGCGCAGGGCGGCGTGGCGCGGATGAGCGACCCCGACCTCATCGACGACATCATCGCCAGCGTCTCGATCCCGGTCATGGCCAAGGCACGCATCGGCCACTTCGTCGAGGCTCAGGTCCTGCAGGAGCTCGGTGTCGACTACGTCGACGAGTCCGAGGTGCTCAGCCCGGCCGACTACGTCAACCACATCGACAAGTGGAACTTCACGGTCCCGTTCGTCTGCGGCGCCACCCACCTCGGCGAGGCACTTCGCCGCATCACCGAGGGCGCGGCCATGATCCGCTCGAAGGGCGAGGCGGGGACGGGCGACGTCTCGGAGGCCACCAAGCACATCCGTACCATCACGGCCGAGATCAACCGCCTCAGCTCCATGACGAAGGACGAGCTGTACGTGGCCGCGAAGGAGCTGCAGTCGCCCTACGAGCTCGTCGCCGAGGTCGCCGCGACCGGCAAGCTCCCCGTCGTGCTGTTCACCGCCGGTGGCGTGGCCACCCCCGCCGACGCGGCCATGATGATGCAGCTCGGCGCGGACGGCGTCTTCGTCGGCTCCGGCATCTTCAAGTCGGGCAACCCGGCGGAGCGTGCGGCCGCGATCGTCAAGGCGACGGCCTTCCACGATGACCCCGCCGTCATCGCCGAGGCCTCGAGGGGGCTCGGCGAGGCCATGGTCGGCATCAACGTCGCCGACCTGCCGGCACCGCACCGTCTCTCCGAGCGTGGCTGGTAGCGCCGTCCCGCGGATCGGGGTCCTCGCACTCCAGGGCGACGTCCGTGAGCACCTCGCGGTCCTCACCCGGCTGGGTGCGGCCGCGGTGCCCGTGCGTCGTCCGGACGAGCTGGCCGCGGTCGACGGCCTCGTCATCCCCGGAGGCGAGTCCAGCGTGATGGACAAGCTCACCCGGCTGTTCGGGATGCGCGAGCCCCTGCGCGAGGCGATCGCGGCCGGACTGCCCGTCTACGGGACCTGCGCGGGGCTGATCATGCTCGCGGACCGCCTCGCCGACGGGATCTCCGGCCAGCAGACGCTCGGCGGACTCGACATCACGGCCAGGCGCAACGCGTTCGGCTCGCAGCTGGACTCGTTCGAGACGGACCTCGCCGTGCCCGATCTCGGTCCGGAGCCCGTGCACGCGGTGTTCATCAGGGCGCCGCTCGTCGACGAGGTCGGCATGGGCGCGCGGGCGCTGGCGACGCTGGCCGACGGTCGCGTGGTCGCCGTCGCCCAGGGAGCGCTGATCGCCACATCGTTCCACCCCGAGGTCACCGGGGACACCCGGTTCCACGAGCTGCTGCTCACGCGCGTCGCCGAGCGCGCGGGGCGGACGGCCGCGGCCTCGTAGACTAGTCACACTTTCCAGACGCAGCAGAGGGAGCACATGTCCGGTCACTCCAAGTGGGCAACGACCAAGCACAAGAAGGCCGTCATCGACCAGCGCCGTGCCAAGTCGTTCGCCAAGCTCATCAAGAACATCGAGGTCGCCGCGAAGATCGGCGGAGCCGACCTGTCCGGCAACCCCACCCTGCAGGACGCGGTCCAGAAGGCCAAGAAGACCTCCGTCCCCAACGACAACATCGACAGGGCCATCAAGCGCGGCGCCGGTCTCACCGGCGAGGTCATCGACTACACGAGCATCATGTACGAGGGTTACGCCCAGGCCGGAGTCGCGCTCATGGTCGAGTGCCTGACCGACAACAAGAACCGTGCCGCAGCGGAGGTCCGCACGGCGATGACCCGCAACGGCGGCACCATGGCCGACCCGGGGTCGGTCGCGTACAACTTCGCGCGCAAGGGGCTCATCGTCGTTCCGGCCGAGGGCACCAGCGAGGACGACGTCCTCGCCGCGGTGCTCGATGCCGGCGTCGAGGAGGTCACCGACGAGGGTGAGACCTTCGAGGTCGTCGTCGACACCGCCGACCTCGTCGCGGCGCGCACCGCGCTTCAGGAGGCGGGGATCGACTACGACTCCGCCGACGTGGCCTTCGTGCCCAACCTTAAGGTCGAGATCGACGCCGAGACGGCGCGCAAGGTGCTCAAGCTCATCGACGCGCTCGAGGACAGCGACGACGTGCAGAACGTCTACAGCAACTTCGATCTCACCGCCGAGGCGCAGGCGGAGCTCGAGAACGAGGAGTAGGCGGGCGTGGCCCGGCGCATCCTCGGCATCGACCCCGGCCTGACCAGGTGCGGGGTCGGCGTCATCGAGGTGGGGCCGGACCGGCGCGCACACCTCGTGCACTACGGGGTGATCCGCAGCGGCTCCGACGAGCCGATCGAGCAGCGGCTCCGCCAGATCGGCACGGGGATCGACGAGGTGATCGAGGGGTTCGCCCCCGACGCGGTCGCCGTCGAGCGGGTGTTTGCCCAGCACAACCTCCGGACGGTCATGGGCACGGCCCAGGTCAGCGGGCTGGCGCTCTACGCCGCAGCGACGAGGGGCATACCGGTCGCCCTGCACACCCCGAGCGAGGTGAAGGCGGCCGTCACCGGCTACGGCTCGGCCGAGAAGCGCCAGGTGCAGACGATGGTCGCCAAGATCCTCCGGCTCGACGAGTTGCCCTCCCCGGCCGACGCGGCGGACGCCCTCGCCCTCGCGATCTGCCACTCCTGGCGCGGCGGGGCGCTCCCGTCGCCGACCCGACCTGACACGGGTGATCGGGGAGCGGGCGTGGGGTCCACCGGCTCGGGGGAGACCCCGGCGCAGCGGGCCTGGCGCGCGGCGGAGCGGGCATCGTCGTCGGCACGCCGTAGGCTGGAACGGTGATCTCCTCCCTCACCGGAACGGTGCGTTCGGCCGCCGGCTCCCTCCTCGTCATCGACGTCCACGGCGTCGGATACGCGGTCAACGTCACCCCCGCGCACGTCCTCGCCGTTCGCGTCGGCCACGAGACGACGGCGTTCACGGAGCTGATCGTCCGCGAGGACTCCTTGACGCTCTTCGGGTTCGAGGACGCCGCCAGGGTGGAGCTGTTCCGCATCCTCATCGGTGTGACGGGCGTCGGCCCGAAGTCGGCCCTCGGGATCCTCGCCGAGCTCGATCCCGCCGACATCCACCGCGCGGTGGTGGCGGAGGACGCGAAGCCGTTCACCCGCGTCAGCGGCATCGGGCCGAAGACCGCGAAGCTCATCGTCGTCTCGCTCGCGGGCAAGCTGGGCGCGTTCCAGGGGGAGCACACTCCCGAGTCGCCGTCACCGGCCGCGGTCGACGAGATCCTCGAGGCGCTCGTGTCCCTCGGCTGGTCGGAGCGCGAGGCCCGTCCCGCGCTCGACGCGGTCGTGGCCGCGCACCCCGCGATCGCCGCGGATGACACCGCCGCGCTGCTTCGGCTGACACTGGTCGCCCTCAGCGGACGCGGGCGGGGGGCGCGCGCATGAGCGACGCCGTCACCGATCCGCACGCGGGCTCCGCGGCGGAGATCGCGTTCGAGGGGGCGCTTCGCCCGTCGACGCTCGACGAGTTCGTCGGGCAGTCGAAGGTGCGCGGCCAGCTGAAGCTCCTGCTCACCGCGGCCACGTTGCAGGGCCGCACCCCCGACCACATCCTCCTGGCCGGCCCTCCCGGCCTGGGAAAGACCACTCTGTCGATGATCGTCGCCGAGGAGACGGGGAAGCCGCTGCGGATGTCCAGCGGACCGGCGATCCAGCATTCGGGTGACCTCGCCGCCGTGCTGTCGAGCCTGACCCCCGGCGAGGTCCTGTTCATCGACGAGATCCACCGCATGGCGCGCTCGGCGGAGGAGATGCTCTACCTGGCGATGGAGGACTTCCGGATCGACATCATGGTCGGCAAGGGCGCGGGCGCCACCTCGGTGCCGCTCGAGCTGTCGCCGTTCACCCTCGTGGGCGCGACGACGCGGTCGGGCCTGCTTCCGAACCCGCTCAGGGACCGCTTCGGCTTCACCGCGCACCTCGAGTTCTACGCGACGGAGGAGCTCGAGCAAGTCGTCGCGCGCGCCGCCGCCCTCCTCGGTGTCGACCTCGCCTCCGACGGCGTCCACGAGATCGCCTCGCGCAGCAGGGGGACGCCGCGCATCGCGAACCGGCTGCTCCGCCGCGTCCGCGACTTCGCCCTCGTGCACTCCGAGCGGGCCGACATCTCCGCGGTGCGCGGTGCGCTCGAGCTGTACGACGTCGACGAGCGCGGCCTGGACCGCCTCGACCGCGCCGTCATGGAGACGCTGCTCACCCGATTCGCCGGAGGCCCCGTCGGGCTCGGAACCCTGTCGATGTCGGTGGGGGAGGAGCCCGAGACGGTGGAGAGCGTCGTCGAGCCGTTCCTCGTCAGGGCCGGGCTCATCGCGCGGACGCCGCGCGGTCGCATCGCCACGGCCGAGGCCTGGAGGCACTTCGGGATGGCGCAGCCGTCGTCGTGAACCGCCGTCCGGGCCTGTCCTCCGACTCCGCCCGCCCCGGGTGTGGCAACGTCGGTGCCATATACTGCCGGAGAACCCCCCGACCGACCCGATGACAGCCGCGCCCCGCGGCCGAAAGGCTCACTTCTTTTTATGGACATCATGCAGTACGCCATGCTGGCGATCCTCGCCGTTCTCATCTTCTTCATGTTCCGCAACGGCCAGAAGCGCAAGAAGGACCTCGCCGCCCTCCGGTCGAGCATCGTCCCCGGTGCGACGGTCATGACCAACTTCGGTCTGTTCGGCTCCATCGTCTCCATCGACGAGAACGAGAACAAGACCCAGCTCGAGATCGCCCCCGGCGTCGTCGTCGGCGTGCACAGCCAGGCCATCGCCCGCGTCGTCGACGATGTGCAGCAGCCCGCGGACGACATCATCGGCTCCGACGCGCCCAGCGACAACGACACCAAGAACAACTAGTCAGCCGGACGGCCGTCAGCGCCGCCGAGAAGAGAACAGAGCATTCGTGGCACCCACATCGTCGACGCCTGTCCGCCAGGCGAGGAAGACACTGACCTGGCTGGGGGCGTTGACCGCCGTCCTGGCGGCGGCACTCGTCGCGGGGGTGATCTGGAGCACCGCGAGCTGGGCTCCCAAACTCGCCCTCGACCTCGAGGGGGGCACCCAGGTGATCCTCTCGGCCAAGCTGTCCGAGGGTCAGCAGGTCTCGCAGGACCAGCTCAACCAGGCCGTGAGCATCATCAGGCAGCGCGTCGACGCCTCAGGCGTGTCCGAGGCGGAGATCAGCACCCAGGGTTCGAGCAACATCGTCGTCTCCATGCCGGGTGAGATCGACGACGCGACGCGCGAGCGGATCGAGTCGTCCGCGCAGCTGCAGTTCCGTCCGGTGATCGCCACGAGCGCACCGGCGAACACCTTCGTCGGCGAGGACCAGGTCGAGACCCCGTACCCGACCCCTGACGACTCGATGGCCGACACGCCCTCGGCCGAGCCGACGGACGCCAGCGACCCCAACTGGATCACCGAGCGGCTGAGCGCCGAGTTCCTCGCCTACAACTGCGCGGAGCCCACCGACGCGAGCGACGCGCCCGCCGACGAGCCGCTCATCACCTGCGCGACGGACGGCACGGCCAAGTACCTCCTCGGCCCGGTCGAGCTCACCGGAGAGTCGATCACCGACGCCACGGCGGGGATCCAGTCGAACAGCCAGGGCGCCAGCACCGGCGTGTGGGGCGTCAACATCGTCCTCAACGGCCACGGCACCGAGGTCTTCGGCGACATCAGCCAGCGGCTGTACGGCGCCGAGGCGCCGCAGAACCAGTTCGCCTTCGTCCTCGACGGTTCGGTCCTGTCCGCACCGAGCATGAACGGCCTGATCACCAACGGCAAGCCCAGCATCACCGGGTCCTTCAACCAGGACAGCGCGCAGGCCCTCGCCGACCAGCTCAAGTACGGCGCGCTCCCCATCAGCTTCACCGTGCAGTCCTCGGACACCATCTCGGCGACGCTCGGTGACACGCAACTTCAGATCGGCCTCATCTTCGGCCTCATCGGACTCCTGCTCGTGGTCGTGTACACGCTGTTCCAATACCGGCTGCTCGGTTTCGTCACCATCGCCTCGCTCATCGTCGCCGGTGTCCTCACCTATCTCGCGATCGCACTGCTGTCCTGGCGTGAGGGGTACCGGCTCTCGCTCGCCGGCGTGGCGGGTCTGATCGTCGCGATCGGATTCACGGCGGACTCCTTCATCGTCTACTTCGAGCGCATCAGGGACGAGCTGCGCGACGGCAGGGGACTGGAGTCGGCCGTCGAAGCGGGCTGGCGTCGCGCCAAGCGCACGATCTTCGCGTCGAAGGCCGTCAACCTGCTCTCCGCGGTGGTGCTGTACGTGCTCGCCGTCGGCAACGTGCGCGGCTTCGCCTTCACCCTCGGCGTGACGACGATCATCGACGTCATCGTCGTGTTCCTCTTCACCCACCCGATGATGCAGTTGCTGGCCAAGAGCCGCTTCTTCTCCAGCGGGCACCCGGCGACGGGGCTCGACCCCCACGCCCTCGGCGCGATCTACCGGGGCCGGGCGCAGTTCCGTGCACCCGACGCCTCGGTCAGCGCATCGAAGCGGCGCAGCAGCAAGCGCGAGGTGCAGCGCAGACAGACGATCGCGGAACGCAAGGCAGCCGAACTGGGGGACAACCGTCCCGAAGATGGGAAGGACTCCTGATGGTCAGCAACCTGACGTCGTTCGGTAACGACCTCTACACGGGCAAGCGCTCGATCAACTTCGTCGGCAACCGCAAGATCTGGTTCAGCGTCGCGATCGTCCTCGTGGTGATCTCCGTGCTCATCCCGGTCGCCCGTGGCGGCTTCAACTTCTCCATCGAGTTCACCGGTGGGTCGCAGTTCACCGTCTCCGGCGCGTCCAGCTCGGAGACGACGATCGCCACGACCGCGGTCGACGACGTCGTCTCCAATGCGAACGCCCGCGTCACGACTGTCGGCGACGGCGGCATCCGCGTGCAGACCGACCAGCTCACTGCCGACGAGACGCTGCAGGTGAGCCGTGCACTGGCCTCTGCCTACGACGTCGACGAGTCGGAGATCACGAACTCCTTCATCGGGGCGTCGTGGGGCCAGGACATCACCAGGCAGGCCCTTCTCGGGCTCGTCGTGTTCCTCGCCCTCGCGTTCCTGACCATGGCGCTGTACTTCCGCACCTGGAAGATGTCGGCGGCGGCGATGATCGCGCTGCTGGACGTGCTCGTCATCACACTGGGCGTGTACGCGGCCTCCGACTTCGAGGTCAGCCCCGCCACGGTGATCGGGTTCCTGACAATCCTCGGGTATTCGCTCTACGACACGGTGGTGGTGTTCGACAAGATCAGGGAGAACACCACGGAGGATTCGGGGGAGCGCTCCAGCAGGACGTTCTCCGAGTCCGTCAACCTGGCGGTCAACCAGACCCTGGTCCGTTCGATCAACACCTCGGTGGTGGCCGCGCTCCCCGTGGCGGCGATCCTCGTCAGCGGCATCTTCATGCCCGGCGTCGAGACGCTGCGCGACATCGCCCTGTCCCTCCTCGTCGGAATCCTGGTGGCGACGTACTCGACGATCTTCGTCGCGGCGCCGCTGTACGCGCTCTTCCGTGAGAAGGAGCCGACGATCGCCGAGCGCGACGCGCGCGTACTGGCCGCACGCGAGAAGGCACTCGGAGAGAACTAGGCCGCACGCGGCGAGCGGGGCGTGGAATGATCCACGCCCCGCTCGCGTCATACTTGTCAGAGGAGGTCACCATGTCAGAGACAACGTCATCCACCGCCTCGCTGCGGCGCCTGGTCCCGAGGATCTTCTCGAAGGCGCAGCCGGCCGGTGCGATCGATCGGCTGACGAAGACCGCCCGGCTGCACAACCCCCGCGCCGACCTCAGCGTGATCGAACGCGCCTACGAGGTGGCGGAGCGTGCGCACCGGACGCAGAAGCGGCAGAGCGGCGAGCCGTACATCACGCACCCGCTGGCCGTGGCCCAGATCCTCGCTGACCTCGGAATCGGAGCGAAGACGCTCGCTGCCGCACTGCTGCACGATACGGTCGAGGACACCGACTACACCCTCGAGGAGCTGCGAGCCGACTTCGGCGACGAGATCGCGATGCTCGTCGACGGCGTCACGAAGCTCGACAAGGTCAAGTACGGGGACGCCGCCCAGGCGGAGACCGTCCGCAAGATGATCGTGGCCATGTCGAAAGACATCCGCGTGCTCATCATCAAGCTGGCCGACCGGCTGCACAACGCCAGGACGTGGGGCTTCGTCCAGCCGGAGAAGTCGGTACGCAAGGCCACGGAGACGCTCGAGATCTACGCGCCGCTGGCCGGGCGGCTCGGTATCCAGACCATCAAGGCGGAGCTGCAGGACCTGTCGTTCGCGGTGCTCTACCCGAAGATCTACGCCGAGATCGAGAGCCTCGTTCGTCAGCGCACACCGCAGCGCGAAGACTTCGTCGAGCAGGTGATCTCCTCGGTCAGTGACGACCTGAAGGCGCTGAAGATCCGCGGCAAGGTCGTGGGCCGGCCGAAGGAGTACTACTCGATCTACCAGAAGATGAACGTCCGCGGCCGCGAGTTCAACGACATCTACGACCTCGTCGGCATCCGCGTCCTCGTGTCCTCGGTGCAGGACTGCTATGCGGTTCTCGGTGCCGTGCACGCCAGGTGGACGCCGATCCCAGGCCGGTTCAAGGACTACATCGCGACACCCAAGTACAACCTGTACCAGTCCCTGCACACGAGCGTGATCGGGCCGGGCGGCAAGTCCATCGAGATCCAGATCCGCACGCACGAGATGCACCAGCATGCCGAGTACGGTGTGGCCGCGCACTGGAAGTACAAGGAGCAGGTCGCCAGCAAGTCCGGCGACGCCGGAACCGGCCTGCCGAGCGGGACCGACATGGCCTGGCTGGCGCACATCTCCGACTGGCAGGCGGAGACGGCCGACCCGGGGGAGTTCCTCGATTCCCTCCGCTACGAGATCGGCGCCAAGGAAGTCTACGTCTTCACGCCGAAGGGCCGCGTGATCGGCCTGCCCTCGGGTGCCACCCCGGTCGACTTCGCCTACGCCGTCCACACCGAGGTGGGCCACCGCACGATGGGCGCGAAGGTCAACGGCCGTCTGATGCCCCTCGAGACGGCCCTCAGCAGCGGTGACGTCGTCGAGGTGTTCACCTCCAAGAACCCCGACTCCGGCCCCAGCCAGGACTGGCTCAACTTCGTCAAGAGCCCCCGCGCGCGCAACAAGATCCGCCAATGGTTCACCAAGGAGCGTCGGGACGAGGCGATCGAGCAAGGCAAGGACGCCATCGGGCGCGCCATGCGCAAGCAGAACCTGCCGTTGCAACGGCTCATGGGTCAGGACTCCTTCGCCGAGGTGGCCGCACAGCTCCACTACGAGGACGTGTCCGCTCTGTACGCCGCCGTCGGTGAGGGCCATGTGTCGACCCAGTCGGTGCTCGAGAAGGTCGCCCTGCTCCTCCAGGGCGGTTCGGAGACCGATGCGGCCGAGGTGGACTTCCCGATTCACGGCAAGACCCGGGTGCGTCCGCACAGCGATTCGGGCGTCCTCGTCAGGGGCGCTCCGGACATCCTGGTGAAGCTCGCGAAGTGCTGTACGCCGGTGCCGGGCGACGAGATCGTCGGATTCGTCACGAGGGGCAGCGGGGTCTCGGTCCACCAGGCCGCCTGCCAGAACGTGCAGTCGTTGCTGTCCGAGCCCGAGCGGATGATCGAGGTCGAGTGGGCACCGAGCTCGGCGAGCGTGTTCATGGTGAACATCCAGGTCGAGGCGCTCGACAGGGCCGGCCTGCTCAGCGATGTGACCCGGGTGCTGAGCGAGTACCACGTCAACATCCTGTCGGCGTCGGTCAACACCTCGAACGCGCGCCTGGCGATCAGTCGATTCGTGTTCGAGATGGGCGACACCACCCATCTGGACCGCGTGCTCAACGCCGTCAGACGCATCGACGCCGTCTACGACGTCTACCGGGTCAACGCGGGCTAGCACCGGACGCTCAGGCCACCGACCTGGTCGGCATACCGGTCACCGCGACGCCGGCCGCGCCCGTCGCCACATGGACGGAGCGCTCCTCCCCGGCGCGTCCGGGGTCGACGGACCGCAGGGCGGGCCGTGTCGAGCGCACCCGCACCGCACCTCCCGCGACGGCGCTCAACACCCCGAGCAGCTCCGCGTGGCGTCGGGCACCGCACGTCCTGCGGAGGAGCTCGTCAACCTCATCCCCGACCCGGCCCATCCACCGGTCGTACATGAACCTCAGGGCGACGGCGTGCTCCGCCCGACCGCGGAGGACGCCGAGCGACTCCGGGTGCACCGGCGAGAGCGTGTCCAGCCGGAGCGCGAGGTCGAGGATCGTCGCCGCGGGGGTCAACACCGCCACGGAGGACAACGACCACAGCTGGTCCGCGTCGACCGGACGCTCGCTCACCCGCATCCGGGCGCGTCCCGACGGGCGGAACCGCGCCTCGGGACGTGAGATGACCTCGTCGGCGCGGGGCGGCTCGGCCGTGCACCCGTGAATCCAGGCGGCGGACGCCCCGGCGACGACGAGTCGACGTCGGGCTGACTCGCTCCACCCATCGGCGATGCTCCGCGCACGCGTCTCGGCACAGTCCGGCTCGTCGATCAGTCGATAACGGCCGACCGCGAGATCGACCAGGCAGCCCTCGTTCCGCAGCGCGCTGAGTTCGGCCGGCAGGAAGCCGTCGAGAGGGAAGTCCGGTCGCGGTGATGTCATGGACGGCATCGTGCGGGCTCAGCGCCCGTGCGTCCGAGCGAGACGGCCGACTGTGGAAAGCGGTCCTGCTCGTGCGTCCGGGGATGACGCTGACCCCACGGCCGCACACGGCACCCGGAACGGCTGACGCCCCGGAGGGACCGGTCGGGTCCCTCCGGGGCGTCAGTGTTGCGTGCCCGGCTCAGCCGAGGGCGTCGAGCCAGGTGCGCTGGGCGTCCAGAGCCTCCTGCGCCGCGGCGATCGCGGCCGCGTCGCCACGCTCCTTCGCCTCGGCGAGCTCCGTCTCCCGCTGCGCAATGGACTGCTCCAGCTGCGCGGCCAGGCCCTGGGAGCGCGCCTTCTTCTCGGGGTTGTTGTTGGCCCAGAAGCGGTCGTCCAGCTGCTTCACGTGCTGCTCGATCGCGCGGAGTCTGTCCTCGACGGGGCGGAGCGATTCGCGGGGGACACGGCCGATCTCGTCCCAGCGCAGCTGGATCGCGGTGAGACGCTGCCTGGCCTGCTCGCGGTCGGTGATCGCCAGGATCGGCTCGGCCTCGTCGAGCAGTGCACGCTTGAGCACGAGGTTCGCCTCGTACTCCTCGTTCTCCTGCGCGTCGATCTCCGCCTTGGCCTGGTAGATCGCGTCGCCGGCCGCCTTGAACTTCGCCCAGAGGGCGTCGTCCTGCTTGCGCCCCGCCCTGCCCGACTGCTTCCACTCGTCGAGGAGACGCCTGTACTCGGGAATCGCGTCCGCTCCGCGCGGGATGAGTGCCTCCGCACGCTCGACGAGCGCCTGCTTACGGTTCCTGGCGTCCTTGTGCGTGGCGTCGAGCTCCGCGAAGAAGCTGCGCCTGGCGGAGTCGAGGTGGCTCCGTGCCGTGCGGAAGCGCTTCCAGAGCTCGTTCGCCTCACCCTTGGGCAGCCGGGGCCCGCTCTGCTGGTGCTCCTGCCACCGGGCGAACAGGGCGGTGACCTGGTCGCCGGCCTGCTTCCACTGGATCTTCGCGAGGTCCTGCGCGGCGAGGGCCTCGATCTCGGTCACGATCGCGGTGCGCTCGGCGATCGCCTCGGCCAGCTGCTCCTTGGCCTGCTCGTTCTGCTTCTCCGTCAACGACTCGACGGTCCCGCCGAGCGCGGCGACACGGTCGCGGAGGGCCTGCAGATCACCCACGGCGGCGGGTTCGCGCAGCGTCTCCGTGAGTCCTGCGACGGTCTTGGCGACGTCGGCGGCCGGGGCGGCGCGCTTCACCCGCTGCTCGAGCAGCGTCACCTGACCGGCGAGGTCCTGGTACTTGCGCTCGAAGTAGGCGAGCGCCTCCTCCGCGGTCGCGTCGGGATAGGCGCCGACCGCCCGCCAGTCCGCTCCGTCGCGGACGAACACTGTGCCGGTCTCATCGACCCGACCCCAGGATTCCTGATCAGAATGTGCCACGTGCCTCACCTTGCTGCGCTGGTCGTGATCGTCACGACGGGGGAAATCACGACAAGCCTATTACCTGGCCGGCCGTGGGGGACTACTCGACGGTCACGCTCGTCATGATCGTCTCGACCGCGGGGGCTCCGTCCGTGGCGTCGCCCTCGACTCCCTCGTCCGTGATCGTCGACCGCAGCTCGTCCAGTCCCGAGGTGACGTGACCGAGGACGGTGTACCCGCCGGCGCTGTCCGAGCTGATCGTGGTGTCCTCGTAGACGATGAAGAACTGGCTTCCCATGCTGTAGCCGTCGTCGGCGACGCGGGCCATCGCGATCGTGCCCGCCGGGTAGACGTCGTCGCTCGGCGCGTTCTCGATGGGGCCGTAGCTGTAGCCGGGTGTTCCGGAGAGGGTCCCGTCGGGCGAGCCGCACTGGAGCACGAAGAAACCGCCCGTGGTCAGGCGCGGGCAGCTCAGTCCGTCGTAGAAGCCGGACTGGGTCAGGCTGACGAAGGACGCGACGCCCTGAGGGGCAGCGGCGCCATCGAGCTCGATGCCGAGCGAGACGTCGTCGTTGACGACGATCTCCCCCTGCCAGCTGCGCCCCTCGCTCAGTTCGATGTCGGGGACCTCGCCACTGTTCTGACCCGACGTCGAGGTCGGCTCCGGCGTCGAGGCGGTCGCCGTGGCCTCGGGGGCCTCGACTCCGCTCGAGGAGCCGACAACGACGTGAAGGACGACGGCCGCGGCGACGACCGCGACGGACGCACCCACGGCGATCCAGTTGTCGCGCACCCGCCGGGCCCGCCTGGTCGTGTGCACCCCCTGCCTGACCTCGTACGCGTGCCGACGGCGCCGTTCCTCGCGCTGACGACGTTCCTCGTTCTGCGATGCCACAGCTCTCCTCGTGACGATTGTGGGGGCGAACGCTGTCTGAGCGGACAGCGCTGACCATGCTATCGCTGTCCCGACGCCCCTATCCACACGGCGGTGTCGGTGGCTGGCGATACGGTTGACGGGTGCAAGCCCAGGGATTCCATAGCGGCCCCGTTCCCCTCGCGGTACGGATGAGACCGCGCAGCCTCGACGAGGTCGCCGGGCAGCGGCACCTGCTCAGGCCGGGGTCGCCGCTGCGACGCCTCGCCTCCGATGCCAGCGGGACGACGGGCGCCAGCTCGGTCATCCTCTGGGGCCCGCCCGGCACGGGCAAGACGACGATCGCTCAGGCGATCGCGCACAGTTCCGGTCGCCGATTCGTCGAGCTCTCGGCGGTCACCGCCGGCGTCAAGGACGTCAGGGCGGTCATGGAGGAGGCGATGACGAGCCGCGACCTCTATGGACTGGCGACCGTGCTCTTCCTCGACGAGATCCACCGCTTCAGCAAGGCGCAGCAGGACGCTCTGCTGCCGGGCGTCGAGAACGGCTGGGTCATCCTGGTCGCCGCCACGACGGAGAACCCGTCCTTCTCCGTGATCTCGCCGCTGCTGTCCCGGTCGCTCCTACTCACCCTCGAGCAGCTCGACGACGCCGACCTCGGCGTCCTGATCGACAGGGCGGTCACCGACTCGCGCGGCCTCGGCGACGAGTACGTGCTGGAGCCGGAGGCACGGAGGGCGTTGATCCAGCTCGCCTCGGGCGACGCCCGACGCGCATTGACGGCGCTCGAGGCCGCCGCGGTCGGGGCTGTGGATCCTACCGCCACCCCGTCGGCCGGGCGGGGGAGTGCGGCAGGGGGGCCAGACGGAACCGACCACGACGGAGTGGACGACGACGCCGAGACCGCTGACGCCGAGACCGCTGACGCCGACGGCGAGGACGACGGTGAGGGCACTGACGGCTCGGCAGCAGGAAGCACGGATGAGGCGGCCGCCCCCGACGACCCGCGCCCCCGGATCACGGCCGAGGTCGTCGCCCAGGCCGTCGACAGGGCACTCCTGCGCTACGACAGGAACGGTGACGAGCACTACGACGTCATCAGCGCCTTCATCAAGTCCATCCGGGGCTCGGACCCCGACGCCGCACTGCACTATCTCGCGCGGATGATCGAGGCGGGGGAGGACGCCCGTTTCATCGCGAGGCGCATCATCGTCTCCGCTGCGGAGGACGTGGGCATGGCCGACCCGCAGGCGCTTCCGATCGCGGTCGCCGCCGCCGACGCCGTGCAGCTCATCGGCATGCCCGAGGGCCGCATCCCGCTGGCGGAGGCCGTCGTCTACCTGGCGACGGCGGCGAAGTCGAACGCCTCGTACACCGGAATCAACGAGGCGATCGCGGATGTCAAGGCCGGTCGCTTCGGACGCGTCCCGACGCACCTGCGGGACGCGCACTACGCCGGAGCCAAGCGCCTCGGCCACGGCAAGGGCTACCGTTACCCGCACGACGACGACAGGGGCGTCCTCGAGCAGCAGTACCTTCCCGACGAACTGCGCGGTCGCGTCTACTACCGACCCACCCCGCACGGCAACGAGCGGGACGTCGGCTCGCGGCTCGAGAAGCTGCGCAAGATCCTGCGCGGCGCACGGCCCTGAGCCGTCGACGCCGTGCTAGTCTGATGGACGGCCTCGATTCAGGTGTTGCGTGCGGCTGCGCGACATCGCCGAATGACTGGACGGTTCTGTAGCCGAACCCCCGTGGCTCATCCCTCTTACACCCATACCGACCGGACGACCCGGTCGGCATTCGCCGTAAGAACCGTTGAAAGGACACCGTGTCTACCAAGTCACGTACCCGTAGCAAGACCCGCCTCTCCCGGGCCCTGGGCATCGCCCTGACCCCGAAGGCGGCGAAGTACATGGAGAAGCGCCCGTACGCCCCCGGCGAGCACGGCCGCACCAAGCGCAAGACCGACAGCGACTACGCCGTCCGCCTGCGTGAGAAGCAGCGTCTTCGCGCCCAGTACGGCATCCGCGAGAAGCAGCTGACGATCGCCTTCAAGGAGGCGCGTCGTCGTCAGGGCCTGACCGGTGAGAACCTCATCGAGCTGCTCGAGACCCGTCTGGACGCTCTCGTCCTGCGTGCTGGCCTCGCCAGGACCACCGCGCAGGCGCGTCAGATGGTCGTGCACCGCCACATCATGGTCGACGGCCAGATCGTGGACCGCCCGTCCTTCCGCGTGAAGCCGGGGCAGCTCATCCACGTGAAGCCGAAGTCCGAGGGCACCGAGCCCTTCCAGGTCGCGGCCGCCGGCGGACACGCCGACGTCATCGCGAAGGTTCCCGCGTACGTCTCGGTGGAGCTCGACAAGCTCCAGGCACGCCTCGAGCGTGCGCCGAAGCGCAGCGAGATCCCCGTGATCTGCGAAGAGCAGCTCGTCGTCGAGTACTACGCAGCGCGCTAGTCTCCGTTTCCTGCACGGGCCCCGCGGCATCGCCGTGGGGCCCGTGTGCATTCCCGGACGACCCCGCCCGGCGAGTAGGATGTCCGGCAGGCCCAGGCCGTCCCACACCACGAGGAGCCCCATGAAAAACGCCGTCTGGCTGATCGTCGGAATCGTCACCGGATTCGTCGTCGCGCACCAGGTCAACAAGTCTCACGCGGGGCACGAGTTCTTCGCCGAGCTCGACGGACGCATCCGTGAGTTCACCGACTCCGTCTCCGACGCCTACAACCGTCGCGAGGCCGAGCTGCGCACCCGCGACGAGAACTGACGTCCCTCAACGTTTACCCTCCACCCGACACGTCACCGAACGGACCCATGAAGACCGCTGAAATTCGTCAACGCTGGCTCGACTTCTTCGGCGCGAGGGAGCACACCGTTGTGCCCTCCGCCTCGCTGGTCAGCGACGACCCCTCGCTCCTGTTCACCGTCGCGGGAATGGTTCCCTTCGTCCCCTACCTCACCGGCGTCGTGCCCGCCCCGTACCCGCGCGCGACCAGCGTGCAGAAGTGCATCAGGACGAACGACATCGAGGAGGTCGGCAAGACCCCTCGCCACGGCACCTTCTTCCAGATGAACGGCAACTTCTCCTTCGGCGACTACTTCAAGGAGGGGGCGATCAGCTACGCCTGGGAGCTGCTGACCAGCTCCGAGCTCGCCGGCGGCTACGGCTTCGACCCGAAGGACCTGTGGGTCACCGTCTACCGGGACGACGACGAGGCCGCGGCGCTGTGGCGCCGCATCGCCGGACTGCCGGAGGAACGCATCCAGCGACTCGACAAGGACACCAACTACTGGTCCACGGGTCAGCCGGGCCCCGCGGGCCCCTGCTCGGAGATCTTCTTCGACCGCGGCCCCGCCTACGGTCGCGACGGGGGACCGGCGACCGACGACGACCGCTACGTCGAGATCTGGAACCTCGTGTTCATGCAGTACTCGGTGACGAACGTGCGGAGCAAGGTCGACTTCGACATCGTCGGAGAGCTTCCGAAGAAGAACATCGACACCGGCATGGGCCTCGAGCGCGTCGCCTTCCTCAAGCAGGGCGTCGAGAACATGTACGAGATCGACCAGGTCAGGCCGGTGCTCGACCGGGCGGCCGAGCTCAGCGGTCGCCGCTACGGGGCGAACCACGAGGACGACGTCCGGATGCGCGTCGTCGCCGACCACGTCCGCTCCTCCCTCATGCTGATGAGCGACGGGGTGAGCCCGTCGAACGAGGGTCGCGGGTACATCCTGCGCCGGCTGCTGCGTCGCTCCGTTCGGGCGATGCGCCTGCTCGGCGTCGAGGACGCCACGTTCCCCGAGCTGTTCGCCGCCTCGCGCGACGCGATGGCGGAGTCCTACCCCGAGGTCGAGCGCGACTACGGGCACATCTCCCAGCTGGCCGACAACGAGGAGCAGACGTTCCTGCGCACCCTCGCGGCCGGCACGACGATCCTCGATCTCGCGCTCGACGACAGCAAGCGCGCCGGCCGTTCCTCGCTCCCCGGCGACTCGGCCTTTCTGCTGCACGACACCTACGGTTTCCCGATTGACCTCACCCTCGAGATCGCCGAGGAGTCGGGGCTCAGCGTGGACAGGCGCGAGTTCGACCGTCTGATGGGCGAGCAGCGTTCGCGCGCCAAGGCCGACGCGAAGTCGAAGAAGACCCAGATGGCCGACCTCACCGTGTACTCGGGGCTGCGCGGCAAGGGCGAGACGGTGTTCACCGGATATACCGAGCTGCAGACGGAGTCACGTGTCCTCGGCATCATCGTCGACGGCGTTCCCGTCGACCGTGCGACCACCGGCCAGCGGGCGGAGGTCATCCTCGCCGAGACGGCGCTCTACGCCGAGTCCGGTGGGCAGGACGCCGACCAGGGCACGATCGTCGGTCCGGGCTACGACCTCGACGTGATCGACGTGCAGAAGCCCGTCGCGGGCCTCATCTCACACACGGTCGACGTGGTCAGGGGTGAGGTCCACGTGGACGCCCCCGCGACGAGCATCGTCGACGCCGACTACCGCAGGGGCGCCAGGCAGGCGCACTCGGGGACGCACATCGTGCACGCGGCTCTTCGCCAGGTGCTCGGCGACAACGCCCACCAGTCCGGCTCCTTCAACAAGGCGGGGTACCTGCGGCTGGACTTCTCCTGGAACCAGGCGCTCAGCGCGGAGACGAAGACCGAGATCGAGGAGATCTCCAACAACGCCATCCGCGACAACCTCGAGGTGACCACGCGCGAGATGCCCCTCGACGAGGCGAAGGCCCTCGGGGCGATGGCCCTCTTCGGCGAGAAGTACGGCGACACCGTGCGCATGGTCGACATCGGCGGCCCCTGGTCGCGTGAGCTCTGCGCGGGAACGCACGTGGCGACCAGCGCGGAGATCGGCATGATCAACCTGGTCAGCGAGTCGAGCGTCGGCTCGACGAACCGACGGGTGGAGTCCCTGGTCGGGCTCGAGGCGTTCCGCGAGTTCGCCGCGGAGCGTGCGCTCGTGTCCGAGCTGACCTCGTCGCTCAAGACCCCGAAGGACCAGCTGCTGACCCGGGTCGGCGAGCTCAGCGCCTCGCTGAAGCAGGCGGAGAAGAAGATTCAGTCGTTCCAGGCCCAGGCGCTCCAGCAGCGCGTGCCCGGCCTGCTGGAGCGCCGTGTGCGCAGGGGCGCGCTCGAGCTCGTCGCCGAGGACCTCGGCACGCTCGACTCCGCCGACGAGCTGCGCACCCTGACGACGACCGTCCGCGAGCGGCTGGCCGCCGAGCCCGCCGTCGTGGCGCTGACGGCGACGGTCTCCGGTCGCCCCGTTGTGCTCGTGGCGACGACACCGTCGGCGCGGGACGCCGGGGTCAAGGCCGGCGCGCTGGTCCGCACGGCCGCGCAGGTGCTCGGCGGCGGCGGGGGCGGCAAGGACGACCTCGCCCAGGGCGGCGGCCAGGACGTCACCGCCATCCCCGCGGCACTCCAGGCCATCGCGACACAGCTTCCGGCGTAGCCGCGTGCGCACGGGTATCAGGCTCGGGATCGACGTCGGCACCGCGCGTGTCGGCGTCGCATCCAGCGACCTGCACGGCATCCTCGCGACGCCGGTGGAGACGGTTCCCCGCGATCACGACGGCTCGGACGATGTGGCGCGCATCGCCGCGATCGTGGCCGAGCGTGCCGCGCTCGAGGTGGTCGTGGGGGAGCCGATGGCGCTGTCCGGTCGCCGGACCGCCTCGACCGAGGACGCGATCGGCTTCGCCTCGCGACTGGCCGCGGCACTGCCGGTCCCCGTCCGTCTGGTCGACGAGCGCATGTCGACGGTGAGCGCGCATCAGGCGCTGCGAAGCGCGGGACGCAAACAGAAGGGCACGCGGCCGATCATCGACCAGGCCGCGGCCGTCGTCATCCTGCAGCACGCCCTCGACAGCGAACGCGGATCGGGACGCCCGCCCGGCCGCGCCGTCGACCCGGGGGCCGACACGGAGGGAGCCGAGTGAGCGAATCGGACGCCGACAACCACCCCCTGACCCGCAGGGAGCGTCGGGAGATGCTGCACAGGGAGTCGCAGGCGACACCCCGGAACGCCGCCGGTCCGGCCACGAAGGGTGGCGCGGCGAGCGGCGACCCCGCGGGCACCGGCACGGCCAACGATGCGATGTCGCGTGCTGGCGCGACGAACGGCGACCCGGAGGACGCCGGACGCGCGAACGCTCCCGGAGCGCCGGAGCCGAGCGCTCCGCTGCCCGCCGCGGTCGCCCCCGCGAACCCCACGGACCAGGACCATGCCGCGGCGAGCGTGGAGAGCCTGCTCGGGTTCACGACCGCCGCCGCCACCGACGCGGCCGCACAGGGGCACGCGGTCGACGCAGCAGGCGCAGCCGCCTCGACCGGCAGCGGCGACTCCGGCGGACGGGACTCCAGACGACGGGCCCTGAGCGGTGACCGGCCCCCGCGCCGCAGACGCCGCTGGCTGACGCCCGTCATCGTCGTCGTCGCGATCATCGCGGTGCTCGGAGGGGGCGCGGCGTTCGCCTACACGACCTTCAAGCCGCAGATCGACGCGATCGCGAGCCGCTTCCAGCCGAGCGACTACGAGGGCACGGGCACGGGCGAGGTCGTCATCCAGATCGTGGACGGCCAGGACGGCGCCGACGTCGCGGCGACGCTCGAGGAGAACGATGTCGTGATGACCTCGCGAGCGTTCTACTCCCTTCTGCTCGCCCAGCCGACGGAGGTCGTGTTCCATGCGGGCACCTACCGGCTGAAGTCGCAGATGAGCGCACAGGCGGCCCTCACGGCGCTGCAGGACGACGCCAACAAGCTCTCGAACCAGTTCGTGATCCCCGAGGGGACCGGCATCGACGACGTGCTCGAGCGCATCGCCACCGGACTGGACATGGACAGGGACGAGCTGGAGGCGGCCGCCGCGGACCCGCAGTCCTTCGGCCTTCCCGACGAGGCCACCACCCTCGAGGGCTTCCTGTTCCCCGCGACGTACGTGATCGAGCCGGGCACGAGCGCCACGGATGTCCTCCAGACGCTCGTCGATCGCAGCATGCAGGCCCTCGACGAGGCGGGCGTGGCGGCGGACGACCGCTGGGACACCGTCATCCTCGCCTCCATCGTGCAGCGGGAGGCGGGCCTCGCCGAGGACTACCCCAAGGTGGCGCGCGTCTTCCTCAACCGGCTCGACACCGCGAAGTGGCCGTCCGGCCTGCTGCAGTCGGACGCGACGGTCGCCTACGGGACGGGCAACACCCACACCGTGGAGACAACGCCCGAGGAGCGCGAGGACGCCTCCAACCCGTACAACACCTACGCCAACCCCGGGCTGCCGGTCGGCCCGATCTCCAACCCCGGCGACGTGGCCATCGACGCGGCCATCCATCCCGCCGACGGGGACTGGCTGTACTTCGTCACCTGGAACCTCGACACCGGCGAGACCTCGTTCTCGACCACCTACGAGGAGCACGAGGCCGCGGTCACGCGCTGGCAGGAGTGGATGGCGGCGAACCGATGAGCCGGATCGAGCCGCACGGCGACGTCCTGGCCGTCTGGGGCTCGCCGATCGGGCACTCACGCTCGCCCCTCCTGCACCGGACCGCCTACGACGTGCTCGGGCTGGACTGGAGCTACGGGCGCAGGGAGGTCGACGAGACCGGCTTCGCGACGGCGTTCGCGCAGCGCACGCCGCGGTGGCGGGGGCTGTCGCTCACGATGCCGGTGAAGTCGCTCGCCTTCGCGGCGGCTGATCGTCGCGACAGGACGAGCGAGCTGACCGGTGCGAGCAACACCCTCGCGTTCACCGACGAGGGCATCGTCGCGGCCAACACGGACGTCGCCGGCATGGTGCTCGCCCTCGCCGACCGCGGTGTCACCTCTGCGGGCTCCGCCGCGGTGCTCGGCGGCGGCGCGACGGCGGCCAGCGCCCTCTGCGCCCTCGCAGCGATCGGCGTCACCGAGGTCGCGCTCTATCTGCGGAACGCGCGCAGGGCGGCCGAGCTGACACCGCTCGCTGATCGTCTCGGCATCGCCCTGTCCCCGCGCACGCTCGACGCGCTGCCCTCGGGTGACGAGCCCCTGCTCGTCTCGACGCTGCCCGGTCCGGCGCAGACCGATCTCGAGCTGTCACCTGGCCGGTTCCGCGGCGTCGCCGTGCTCGACGTCGCCTACGACCCCTGGCCGAGCCGCATCGCCGCGCTCGCGGCGGCGGACGGCTCCTCGGCCGCGAGCGGGCTGGACATGCTCGTGCACCAGGCCGTCGCCCAGATCCGGTTGTTCCTCGCCGGCACTCCCGACGAGCGGCTGCCGGACGAAGCAGCGGTCACCGCGGCGATGTTCCGCGCGGTCGGGCGCCCCGTCCCCGCCCGCTGACGCCCGCGAACACGCGCCGCGAGCGTTCCGTCCGCCGCCCGCGCTGTGGAAAGATGGGGGAATGCTTCGTTGGTTGACGGCCGGGGAATCCCACGGCCCAGAACTCATTGCCGTGCTCGAGGGGCTGCCCGCGGGCGTGCCCGTCACTCTTGACGCCGTCCGGGCCGATCTGGCCCGCCGCAAGCTCGGATACGGGCGCGGGTCGAGGATGAAGTTCGAGCAGGACGAGCTGCACATCTCCGGAGGGGTGCGCCACGGTCTCAGCCTCGGCGGCCCGCTGGCCCTCCGCGTCGGCAACACCGAGTGGCCGAAGTGGCAGGAGGTCATGAGCCCCGAGCCCGTCGAGGTGACGGAGCGCTCACGCGGCCGCTCGGCGCCGCTGACCCGTCCGCGGCCCGGCCATGCCGACCTCGTCGGCATGCAGAAGTACGACTTCGACGAGGCCAGGCCGGTCCTGGAGCGGGCGAGCGCGCGGGAGACGGCGGCGCGGGTGGCTCTCGGAGCCGTCGCCAAGTCGTTCCTGGCGGAGCTCGGCGTGCGGCTCGTGTCGCACACGCTTTCGATCGGACCCGTCCGGGTCCCCGAGGGCGCGCCCCTGCCCGGGCCCGACGACGTGGCGACCCTCGACGCCGACCCGCTTCGCTGCTTCGACCCGGCGACGAGCGCGCTCATGGTCGACGAGGTCGACGACACGAAGAGGTCGGGCGACACCGTCGGGGGCGTCGTCGAGGTGATCGCCTACGGGCTCCCCGCCGGCCTCGGCTCGTACGTGCACGGCGACCGCCGCCTCGACGGCCAGCTCGCCGGCGCGCTCATGGGCATCCAGGCGATCAAGGGGGTCGAGGTCGGCGACGGCTTCCTCACCACGACCCGCAGGGGGTCGGCCGCGCACGACGAGCTCGTGATCGGGGCCGACGGCATCGAGCGCACCAGCAACAGGGCGGGGGGCATCGAGGGAGGCATGAGCACGGGCACCCCGTTGCGCGTCCGCGCGGGGATGAAGCCCATCGCCACCGTCCCGCACTCGCTGCGGACGGTCGACGTCGCGACAGGCGAGACGGCCGGCGCGCACCACCAGCGGTCGGACGTGTGCGCGGTCCCCGCGGCTGGCGTGGTGGCCGAGGCGATGGTCGCGCTCGTGCTGGCGAACAGCATGGTCGAGAAGTTCGGCGGCGACAGCGTCGGGGAGACCAGGCGGAACCTGGAGTCGTACCGTGCCGAGGTCGCCGAGCGTCTGCGCACCAGCGCAGAGCTGGCGGACGAGGCCTGATGCCGCGGCCGCTCGCCGTCCTGATCGGCCCGATGGGGGTGGGGAAGACCCGTCTCGGCAAACGGGTGGCCAAACGGCTGGGTGTTCCGTTCACCGACACGGACAAAGTCGTCGTCGCCGCCCACGGCCCCATCACCGACATCTTCGCCGAGCACGGTGAGGACTGGTTCCGCGGCGTCGAGAGCGAGACCGTCCTGGCTGCCCTGGAGGGGGACGGCATCGTGTCCCTCGGCGGGGGAGCGGTCCTCCATCCCGCGACGAGGGCGGCGCTGGCCGGGCACACCGTCGTGTTCCTCACCTCACCGGCGGAGGCGGTCCTCGCCCGCATCGACCTGGGCAAGCGACCGCTCCTGCGCGACGACCCCGGCGCCTGGGAGCGCATCTTCCGGGAGAGGGAGCCCGTCTACCGCGCCCTCGCGAGCCACACGGTCGACACCTCGGGGCGGCCGATGGAGCACGTGGTCGACACGATCGTCGCGCTCGTCGCCCCGGCCCGCGACACGACCACCAAGACAGCGACGGCGGAACCCGCCGCGGAGGAGGCCCCTTGAGCGACATCACCCGGATCCCCGTGACGGGGGACGATCCCTACGACATCGTCGTCGGCCGCGGCATCCTCAGCGCCGAGCTGCTCGAGCGGACTCTGGGCGACGGCGTCGCCAAGGTCCTCGTCGTGCACCCGCCGACCCTCGCCGACCGCGCGGCGGAGCTGCGCGAGCTGCTGGCCGGCCGCTACCAGGTGCTGCTGGCGGAGATCCCCGACGCCGAGGCGGGCAAGCGCGTCGAGGTCGCCGCGTTCTGCTGGCAGATCATGGGCCAGGCCGACTTCACCCGGACCGACGCGGTCGTCGGCTTCGGCGGCGGGGCCGTCACCGACCTCGCCGGCTTCGTCGCAGCGACCTGGTTGCGCGGCGTCCCTCTCGTGCAGATCCCCACCTCCGTGCTCGGCAGCGTGGATGCAGCCGTGGGCGGCAAGACCGGCATCAACACGAACGAGGGCAAGAACATGGTCGGCGCCTTCTACGCTCCCCGTGGCGTCGTCGTCGACCTGGAGCTGCTCGACACCCTCCCGCGCAACGAGGTGCTCACCGGCTTCGCCGAGATCGTCAAGGCCGGCTTCATCGCCGAGCCAGAGATCCTCGACATCATCGAGGCAGACGTCGACACGGCGACGGACCCGCGCTCGCCCCAGTTCCGCCGCTGCGTCGAACTCGCCATCGCGATGAAGGCCAGGGTCGTCGGGGAGGACTTCACCGAGGCCGGGCTGCGCGAGATCCTCAACTACGGTCACACCCTCGGCCACGCCGTCGAGCACGCGGAGCGCTACCAGTGGCGGCACGGAGCTGCCGTGTCCGTCGGGATGGTGTTCGCCGCCGAGCTGTCGCGTCTGGCCGGACGGCTGTCCGACGAGGTCGTCGACAGGCACAGGAGGATCCTCGGCTCGCTCCAGCTGCCGACGAGCTACCCGATCGGCCGCTGGAACACCCTGCTGGCCACCATGCAGCGCGACAAGAAGGCGCGCGCCGGCCTGCTCCGCTTCATCGTCCTCGACGACACGGCGAAGCCGACCGTGCTCGCCGGGCCGGACGCGTCGCTCCTGTTCGCCGCCTACCAGGAGGTGGGGGAGTGAGCGCCGCGGTGTCCCGCTCCGTCCTCGTGCTCAACGGCCCGAACCTCGGCCGGCTCGGATCGCGGCAGCCGGAGGTGTACGGATCGGCCGACCTCGCCGACCTCGCCGAGGCGCTCGTCGGCTGGGCGCCGGAGGGCTGGACGAGCGAGGTCAGGCAGACGGACGACGAGTCCGAGCTCATCGCCTGGCTGCACGAGGCCGTCGACACGCGCAGGCCCGTCATCCTCAACCCCGCCGCGTTCACGCACTACAGCTACGCCGTCCGCGATGCCGCCGTGCTCGTCACCGAGGCGGGGCTCCCCCTGGTCGAGGTGCACATCTCCAACCCGCACGCCAGGGAGTCCTTCCGCCAGCACAGCACCATCTCAGCGGTCGCCACCGGCGTCGTCGCGGGCTTCGGCTTCGACTCGTACCGGCTCGCACTCGCCGCCATCACCGGCTGAGGCCGTGTTGGCCGGCACCCCTTCTGCCACTAAACTGTCCACTCGGGCCGGATCCGGCCACTGACCAGACGCGAACGGAACATCTTCTCCATGGCATCCACTGCTGACATCAAGAACGGCGTTGTCCTCTCCATCGACGGGCAGCTCTGGTCCGTCATCGAGTTCCAGCACGTGAAGCCGGGCAAGGGCGGCGCCTTCGTGCGCACCAAGCTGAAGAACGTCGTCACGGGCAAGACGGTCGACCGCACCTACAACGCCGGGGCGAAGATCGAGATCGAGAACGTCGACCGCCGCGACTACACCTACCTGTACAACGACGGCGACAGCTTCGTGTTCATGGACCAGGCCGACTACGACCAGCTGCAGGTCCCCGCGGCCACCGTCGGCGACGCCGCCAACTTCATGCTCGAGAACCAGTCGGTCACGATCGCGATGAACAACGGCAACCCGCTGTACGTCGAGCTGCCCGCGTCGGTCATCCTCGAGATCACCTACACCGAGCCCGGCCTGCAGGGGGACCGCTCGACCGGCGGAACCAAGGACGCCACCGTCGAGACCGGCTACCAGATCCAGGTCCCGCTGTTCCTTGAGACCGGCACCAAGGTCAAGGTCGACACCCGCACGGGCGACTACCTGGGCCGCGTCAACGACTAGTGAGCGCACGGAGCAAGGCGCGCAAGCGCGCCATCGACATCCTCTACAGCGCGGACGTGCGTCAACTGGCGCTGGCGGACGCGCTCTCCGACGCCGCCCGACGGGCGGCCACCGAGCCGGAGCGTGAGGCCTCCTGGCTGTACGCGCGCGACATCGTCGACGGCGTGCGCGACCACGGCGACGAGATCGACGAGCAGATCCAGTCGTACGCGCAGGGCTGGACGCTGGCGCGCATGCCGCACGTCGACAGGGCGATCCTGCGCATCGCCGTCTGGGAGCTGCTGTTCAACGACGAGGTCCCCGCGGGCGTGGCCATCGATGAGGCCGTCGAGTGGGCGAAGAGCCTGTCGACGGACGACTCGCCCGGCTTCGTCAACGGCCTCCTCGCGCGAATCGCCCAGGCCAACGCGATCGCCTGATCCGGCGCGACCGACGCTCGATGTTCGGGCCCCGTGCAGGTGCACGGGGCCCGAACGCCGTCCGCTCGCCGTCGACGGTCCGGAGCGGGCGGCCCCGACCGTCCGCTCCGCTCGGAATGCCGCGCCGGCGAAGATGCGGCGCGCACAGGCCGGACGCTATGATCGTGAGCAGAAGACACCACTTTAAGTCCGTCCAGAGAGGCGGAGAAGGGAGTCGGCAGTGGCTGCACGCACGGTGCTGCACGAGGCTGATATTTCCCGGGCGCTGACCCGGATCGCCCACGAGATCATCGAGTCCAACCGGGGCCCCGACGGCCTCATCCTGGTCGGCATCCCCACACGGGGCCGCTATCTGGCGGAGCGCCTGCGCGAGCAGATCTCGCGGATCAGCGGGACCGAGGTGCCGGTCGGCACGCTCGACGTCACCCTCTACCGCGACGACCTTGGCCGTCAGCCGGTACGAAGCCCCCAGCCCACGCAGATGCCCGGAGACGTCGTCGACGGAGCGACCGTGGTCCTGGTCGACGACGTGCTGTTCTCCGGCCGGACGATCCGGGCCGCGCTCGACGCGCTCGGCGACCACGGCAGGCCCCGCGCCGTGCGGCTGGCCGTCCTCGTCGACCGCGGGCACAGGGAGCTGCCGATCCGACCCGACTTCGTGGGCAAGAACCTGCCCTCGGCGCAGAGCGAGCGGATCAACGTGCGGGTGACGGAGGTCGACGGGGTCGACGAGGTCAGCATCGAGGACCGCGCATGAGGCACCTGCTGAGCACGAGGTCGCTCGACCGCGATGCCGCCGTCCGGCTGCTCGACATCGCCGAGGACATGGCCGACACCCAGACCCGCGAGGTGCGCAAGCTGCCGACGCTGCGCGGCAAGACGGTCGTGAACCTGTTCTTCGAGGACTCCACCCGCACCCGCATGTCCTTCGAGGCGGCGGCGAAGCGGCTCTCCGCCGACGTCATCAACTTCTCCGCCAAGGGGTCCAGCGTGTCCAAGGGGGAGAGCCTGAAGGACACCGCTCAGACCCTGCAGGCCATCGGCGCCGACGCCGTCGTGATCCGGCACTCCGCCTCCGGCGCCCCGCAGACGCTCGCCGACAGCGGCTGGATCCAGGCGGGCGTCCTCAACGCCGGCGACGGAACCCACGAGCACCCCACCCAGGCGCTGCTCGACGCTTTCACGATGCGCCGCAGGCGACACGGGGCAGCGTCGAGGGGCAGGGACCTGGACGGCTTCAGGGTGACCATCGTCGGCGACGTGCTGCACTCGCGCGTGGCGAGGTCCAACGTGTGGCTGCTGTCGACGCTCGGCGCGGAGGTCACGCTCGTGGGCCCGCCGACGCTCATGCCGCTCGGCACGGCCGCCTGGCCAGCCACCATCGGCTACGACCTGGACGCCGCGGTCGACGCCGGACCCGACGCGCTGATGATGCTGCGCATCCAGGCGGAGCGGATGAACGACGCGTACTTCCCCAACGCCCGCGAGTACTCGCGGCTGTGGGGGCTCGACGACCGGCGGCTCTCGCGCCTTCCGGGGCGTAGCATTGTCATGCACCCCGGTCCGATGAATCGCGGCCTCGAGATCTCGGCACGGGCGGCGGACGACCCCAGGTCGAGCGTGCTCGAGCAGGTCGCCAACGGCGTGTCCGTGCGAATGGCCGCCCTGTACCTGCTGCTGTCCGGAGCCGGAGAGGATCCCACTTCATGACCACACGAGCCTTCCTCATCACGGGAGCGCGCCTGGCCGACGGCCGCACGACCGACATCCGCATCGAGGCGGGCCGCGTCACAGAGCTCGGCGCGGGGCTCGACGCGCGCGGCGCGGAGACGATCGACGCCTCAGGGCTCATCGCCCTCCCCGGACTGGTCGACCTGCACACCCATCTGCGCGAGCCCGGCTACGAGCAGAGCGAGACGGTGCTGACCGGCACGCGCGCGGCCGCGGCCGGCGGCTTCACGACGGTGTTCGCGATGGCCAACACCTCGCCCGTGGCCGACACGGCCGGCGTCGTCGAGCAGGAGCTCGCCCTCGGCGAGGCCGCCGGCTACGCCAGGGTCCAACCGATCGGGGCCGTGACGGTCGGACTCCAGGGCGAGCGGCTCGCGGAGCTCGGCGCGATGGCCCGGTCGCGTGCCGCCGTCCGGGTGTTCTCTGACGACGGCTTCTGCGTCTCCGACTCCCGTCTCATGCGCCGCGCGCTCGAGTACGTCAAGACGGTCGACGGGGTCATCGCGCAGCACGCGCAGGACCCCGCGCTCACCGTCGGCGCGCAAATGAACGAGGGAACCGTCTCCGCCGAGCTCGGGCTGACCGGCTGGCCGGCCGTCGCCGAGGAATCGATCATCGCCCGCGACGTCCTGCTCGCGGAGCACGTCGGCGCCCGACTGCACGTGTGTCACCTGTCGACGGCGGGGAGCGTCGAGGTCCTGCGCTGGGCGAAGGCCCGCGGCGCCCAGGTCACCGCGGAGGTCACCCCGCATCACCTGCTGCTCACCGAGGAGCTGGTCCGCGGCTACGACCCGCGCTACAAGGTCAACCCGCCGCTGCGCCGCCAGGAGGACGTCGACGCGCTCCGCCTCGCCGTCGCCGACGGCACCATCGACATCGTCGCCACCGACCACGCACCGCACCCCGTCGAGGCGAAGGAGTGCGAGTGGCCCGCCGCGGCGAACGGGATGGTCGGGCTCGAGTCCGCCCTGTCGGTCGTCCAGGCCACCCTCGTCGACCCCGGGCACGTCGGCTGGTCGGATGTGGCGCGGATCCTCTCGGAGGCGCCGGCGCGGATCGGCCGGATCACCGGGCAGGGCGAGCCGATCGCCGTCGGCTCGACCGCGGAGATCACGCTCTACGACCCCAGCCCCGTGCGCCCCTTCGGCACCGACCGGCTGCGCGGACAAGCGGTCAACTCGCCGTTCATCGGCACGGAGCTCCCCGGACGGGTCGTCTGGACCTTCCACGACGGCTACCCGACGCTCGCCGACGGCGAGCTCAGGGAGCCGGACGACATCGCAGCGGAGCTGGTCCGTGCTTGAGCGGCTGGTCCCCGGCCTGATCGTCCTGGCCGTCCTGCTCCTCATCGTCGGCCTGATGTACGCGGGCTGGCGGGGACGACGACGACGCGGCGCTCCGCTGGCCGCGGCGCTCGCGCCCGCACCCGAGCGGCTGAGCGACCCGACGACCAGCGACGCACTCTACGTGGCCACCACTGTGCGCCACGATCCGCTCAACCGCGTCACCGTCCCCGGCCTGGGGTTCCGCGCCAGGGCACGGCTCACCGTCGCGGACGAGGGCGTCGTCATCGCCGCCAACGGCGAGCCGGCGGTGTTCGTGCCCTCCGCCGACGTCATCGGGGCCGAACAGGCCACCTGGACGATCGACAGGGTCGTCGAGGACGGCGGCCTCACCGTCATCGGCTGGCGGCTGGCGGGCACCGAGCTCGACAGCAGCTTCCGTCTGCCCAGCGCCTCCGCGCAGCACACCATCATCAGCCGGACCCGCGCCCTCGCGGGGACGGCACCGTCACCAAGCGAGAGCGATACTGCATCATGACCAGTCCCAGCTTCCGTCCGGCGCCCCGGGCCGTCCTCGTGCTCGAGGACGGCACCCGTTTCGAGGGGCGCGCCTACGGCGCGACCGGCCGCACGGTGGGCGAGCTCGTGTTCGCCACCGGGATGACCGGCTACCAGGAGACCATCACCGATCCGTCCTACGCGGGCCAGATCGTGATGATGACCGCGCCGCACATCGGCAACACCGGCGTCAACGACCCGGACCGCGAGTCGCGCCGCAACTGGGTGGCCGGCTTCGTCGTCCGTGACCCCTCGCGGATCGTGTCGAACTTCCGCGCCCAGGACAGCCTCGACAGCGACCTCGTCGCCGACGGCATCGTCGGCATCAGCGGCGTCGACACCCGGGCCATCACCCGGCACATCCGCTCCGCCGGGTCGATGCGCGCCGGCGTCTTCTCCGGTTCCGACCTCGACCTCAGCCCGAGCGAGCAGCTCGACGTGGTCACGCGCAGCGAGGGGATGGCGGGGCGCAACCTCTCCGCCGAGGTGTCGACCGACCACCCCTACGCGCTGCCCGCCCAGGGGGAGCGCGTGGGCACCGTCGCCGTGCTCGACCTCGGCGTCAAGCAGTCCACGCTCAACTACCTGGCCGAGCGCGGCTTCGAGGTGCAGGTGCTCCCGCAGACGGTGACCGCCGACCACGTGCTCTCGCTCGCACCCGACGCGCTGTTCTTCTCCAACGGGCCCGGCGACCCGGCGGCGAGCGAGGCGCACGTGGAGCTGCTGCGGACGGTGCTGCGCGCCGGCGTGCCGTACTTCGGCATCTGCTTCGGCAACCAGCTGCTCGGCCGCGCGCTGGGCTTCGGCACCTACAAGCTGCCCTTCGGCCACCGCGGCATCAACCAGCCGGTGTTGGACAAGGCCACCGGCCGCGTCGAGATCACCAGCCAGAACCACGGCTTCGCCGTCGACCTGCCCGTCGAGGGCCGCCACACCAGCCCTGAGGGCTTCGGCGAGGTCGAGGTCAGCCACTACAGCCTCAACGACCAGGTCGTCGAGGGCCTCGTGTGCCACGACATCAGGGCCTTCAGCGTCCAGTACCACCCGGAGTCCGCGGCGGGACCGCACGACGCCGTGTACCTCTTCGATCGTTTCCGCGACATGGTCGCATCCGCCACGCACGCCAAGGGAGAAGGCAAGTAATGCCCAAGCGCCCCGATATTTCTTCGGTCCTCGTCATCGGCTCCGGCCCCATCGTCATCGGCCAGGCCTGCGAGTTCGACTACTCCGGCACCCAGGCCTGCCGCGTGCTGCGGGAGGAGGGCATCCGCGTCATCCTGGTCAACTCCAACCCGGCCACCATCATGACCGACCCGGACTTCGCCGACGCCACCTACGTCGAGCCGATCACGCCCGAGGTGATCGAGTCGATCATCGTCGCGGAGCGCCCCGACGCGATCCTGCCCACCCTCGGCGGCCAGACCGCGTTGAACGCCGCGATCGCACTGCACGAGCAGGGCATCCTCGACAAGCACGGCGTCGAGCTGATCGGCGCGAAGGTGGACGCGATCCAGCGCGGCGAGGACAGGCAGATCTTCAAGGACCTCGTCCTGGAGTCCGGTGCCGACGTCGCCAGGTCCCACATCGCGCACACCGTCGAGGAGGCCAAGGAGTTCGCCAAGGACCTCGGCTACCCCCTCGTGGTGCGCCCGTCGTTCACCATGGGCGGCCTCGGCTCCGGCTTCGCCTACACGGAGGCGGACCTCGTCCGTATCGTCGGCGACGGCATCCACTCCAGCCCGACCAGCGAGGTGCTCCTGGAGGAGTCGATCCTCGGCTGGAAGGAGTACGAGCTGGAGCTCATGCGCGACACGGCCGACAACACGGTCGTGGTGTGCTCCATCGAGAACGTCGACCCGGTCGGCGTGCACACGGGTGACTCGATCACCGTCGCCCCCGCGCTGACCCTCACGGACCGCGAGTACCAGAAGCTGCGCGACATCGGCATCGACATCATCCGGCGCGTGGGCGTCGACACCGGCGGCTGCAACATCCAGTTCGCCATCGACCCGAGCAACGGCCGCGTCATCGTCATCGAGATGAACCCCCGCGTGTCGCGGTCCTCCGCCCTGGCGTCCAAGGCGACGGGCTTCCCGATCGCGAAGATCGCCGCGAAGCTCGCCATCGGCTACCGCCTGGACGAGATCCCCAACGACATCACCAAGGTCACGCCGGCCAGCTTCGAGCCGACGCTCGACTACGTGGTCGTCAAGGTGCCCCGCTTCGCCTTCGAGAAGTTCCCCGCGGCCGACGCGACGCTGACGACGACGATGAAGAGCGTCGGCGAGGCCATGGCGATCGGACGCAACTACGCGACCGCCCTGCAGAAGGCGCTGCGGTCGCTGGAGAAGCGCGGGTCGAGCTTCCACTGGAACGCCACGGACGACACCCTGGCCGAGCTCATCGAGCGCTCGACGATCCCGACCGACGGCCGCATCGTCACCGTCCAGCAGGCGCTGCGCCGGGGCGGAACGGTCGCGCAGCTGCACGAGGCGACGGGGATCGACCCCTGGTTCCTCGACCAGATCGTCCTCATCAACCAGGTCGCCGACTACGTGGCCGGCGCCGAACGGCTCGACCGCGAGGTCCTGGAGGTCGCCAAGGACCACGGCTTCTCCGACGCGCAGATCGGTCAACTGCGCGGCTTCGGCGAGGCCCAGGTGCGCGAGATCCGCCACATCCTCGGCCTGCGGCCCGTGTACAAGACGGTCGACACCTGCGCGGGGGAGTTCCCCGCCCAGACGCCGTACCACTACTCCAGCTACGACCAGGAGACCGAGGTCGTCCCGAGCGAGCGGACGAAGGTCGTCATCCTCGGCTCCGGCCCGAACCGGATCGGCCAGGGCGTCGAGTTCGACTACTCCTGCGTCCACGCCTCCTTCGCCCTCCGCGACGCCGGCTACGAGACGATCATGATCAACTGCAACCCGGAGACGGTCTCGACCGACTACGACACGAGCGATCGGCTCTACTTCGAGCCGCTCACGCTCGAGGACGTCCTCGAGGTCATCCACGCGGAGAGCGCGTCGGGCACCCTGCTCGGCGTGGTCGTCCAGCTCGGCGGCCAGACGGCGCTCGGCCTCGCGGCCGGCCTGGAGGCCGCGGGTGTGCCCATCCTCGGCACCACCCCCGAGGCGATCGACCTGGCCGAGGAGCGCGGGGCGTTCTCGCGCATCCTCGACACCGCCGGCCTGGTCGCGCCGAAGAACGGCACGGCCATCGACCTCACCGGCGCGACCGCCATCGCCGAGGACATCGGCTACCCCGTGCTTGTGCGCCCGAGCTTCGTGCTCGGCGGCCGCGGCATGGAGATCGTGTACTCGACCGACGCCCTGCGCGACTACTTCGCGCGCATGGCGGACCAGGGCATCATCGACGCCGCGCACCCGCTGCTCGTGGACCGCTTCCTCGACGACGCCATCGAGATCGACGTCGACGCGATCTACGACGGCACGGATCTGTACATCGGCGGCGTCATGGAGCACATCGAGGAGGCGGGCATCCACTCGGGCGACTCCAGCTGCACCCTGCCGCCGGTGACGCTCGGGCGCGCCCAGATCGACAGGGTCCGCGAGGCGACGCTGGCCATCGCCGAGGGCATCGGCGTTCGCGGCCTGCTCAACGTGCAGTTCGCGATCGCCGCCGGCGTGCTCTACGTCATCGAGGCGAACCCGCGTGCCTCGCGTACGGTGCCGTTCGTCGCGAAGGCGCTCGGCGTCCCCATCGCGAAGGCCGCGTCCAGGGTGATGACCGGTGCGACGATCGCCGAGCTGCGCGCCGAGGGCCTGCTCCCCGAGGTGGACGGCTCGCGCATCCCCCTGGACGCGCCCGTGGCCGTCAAGGAGGCCGTCCTGCCGTTCAAGCGTTTCCGCACCGCCGAGGGCGTCGTCGTCGACTCGGTCCTCGGCCCGGAGATGCGCTCGACCGGCGAGGTCATGGGTATCGACCGCGACTTCCCCCGTGCCTTCGCGAAGAGCCAGACGGCCGCGTACGGCGGCGTGCCGACGAGCGGCACGGTGTTCGTCTCCGTCGCCGACACGGACAAGCGTTCCATCGTGCTCCCGGCGCAGCGGCTCAGGGATCTCGGCTTCACCCTGCTCGCCACGGAGGGCACGGCGGAGATCCTCGGCCGGAACGGCGTCGAGGCCCGCACGGTCCGGAAGTACAGCGAGGCGAGCGGCAGCGGCGAGGACAGCATCGTCGACCTGATCACCCGCAACGAGGTCGACATCGTCATCAACACGCCGAGCGGGGGAGCCGCGCGCGCCGACGGCTACGAGATCCGCGCGGCCGCGGTCGCCGAGGACACGCCGCTGTTCACGACGATGGCCGAGCTGTCGGCCGCCGTCGCATCGATCGAGGCAAAGAGGGACGGATTCGAGGTGACGAGCCTGCAGGAGTACCAGCGCCAGCGGGACGCGCGCCGATGACCGGCTTCGGCTCCTCACTTGCCACGGCCTGGGAGCGCTTCGGCAGGCTCTGCGTCGGCATCGACCCGCACGACGCGCTGCTCGACGAGTGGGGTCTCCCGCGGAACGCCGTCGGCGTCAGCGAGTTCGGCCTCAGGGTCGTCGAGGCCGCCGCCGGACGCGTCGGTGTGGTCAAGCCACAGGTGGCGTTCTTCGAGCGTTTCGGCTCGGCAGGCTTCGCCGCGCTCGAGCAGGTGATCGCGGCCGCGCGCCGCGCCGGCCTGCTCGTCATCGCCGATGCCAAGCGGGGCGACGTCGGCTCCACCATGGCCGGGTACGCCCAGGCCTGGCTCGAACCGGGGTCACCGCTCGAGGCCGACGCCGTCACGCTGAACCCGTACCAGGGCGTCGGATCGCTCGCACCGGCCATCGAGCTGGCGTCCCGCACGGGCAAGGGCGTCTTCCTGCTCGCCGCGACCTCGAACCCCGAGGGCGTGCGACAGCAGCAGGCACGACTGGATGACGCGGACGGCGGTTCCACGACCGTCGCGGCGCACATCGTCGCCGAGGTCGACGCGCTCAACCGCGCCGGAGGGCCGACCGACGTCGGATCGCTCGGCGTCGTGATCGGCGCGACCCTCGACCTGCAGCCTTTCGGGATCCCGGCGCCCGGCGGACCGGTGCTTCCGGTGCTCGCACCCGGGTTCGGCGCCCAGGGCGCGACGCTGGACGGCGCAGCCGAACGGTTCGGCGCACTCGCGCCGGGGCTCATCGTCGCGGAGTCCCGCGGCGTCCTCGGCGGCGACCCCGCACTGCTGTCCGCACGAATCGACGCACGAGCCGAGGAGGTCCGTCATGTCCGTGTCCGATGACACCCCCGCCGCCGGCCGTCGCCGCCCGCCTGAGGTCGACAGGACCCAGGCCTCCCAGGCAGCCGTGCGCGCACGGCAGGCCAGGGCGGAGGTGAAGAGGGCGGTCGCCGCGGGGGACCGTGACGCGCTCGACGTGCTCGCCGCGGCCACCACCGACCCCGCGGGGGTCGAGGGGCGCATCCGGGTGACCGAGTTCCTGCTCTCCCTGCCCGCGATCGGCAAGACCAAGCTGCCGCGTGTGCTCGAGTCCCTCGGCATCTCCGCCTCGAAGCGGCTCGGCGGCCTCGGCGTGCACCAGCGCGCCCGACTCAGGGCGTACCTCGAGTCACGCCGTCCCGGGGGAACCGCCGTTCCCCGGCTCGTCGTCCTCGCCGGTCCGACGGCCGTCGGAAAGGGCACGGTCGCGGGGTACATCCGTGAGCGCTTCCCCGAGGTCCTGCTCTCCGTCTCTGCCACGACCCGCGCCCCACGCCCCGGCGAGGTCGAGGGCGTGAGCTACTACTTCGTCGACGACGCCCGCTTCGACGCCATGGTCGAGCGCGGCGAGCTGCTGGAGTGGGCGACCGTGCACAATTCGCACCGCTACGGCACGCCGCGCGCGCCGATCGACGAGGCGCTGGCCAGGGGCGAGAGCGTCCTGCTCGAGATCGACCTGCAGGGAGCCCGCCAGGTCCGACGGTCCATGCCGGAGGCCACCCTCGTCTTCCTGCTGCCGCCGAGCTGGGACGAGCTGGTGCGCCGGCTGGTCGGCAGGGGCACCGAGAGCGAGGAGGAACGCGAACGGCGGCTGCGGACGGCCCGCGTCGAACTGGCCGCCCAGGACGAGTTCGACCACCGCGTCGTCAACCACGACGTGGCCGAAGCGGCCGCGGAGGTCGTACACTTGTTGACATCGCCTGCCTGAGCGCCGCTCGGCGTCCCGGCATCGTTCCCGCTTTCGACACCCACTCAAGGAGTGTGACCACGTGGCTGACAAGCTCACCGGAATCATCGACCCGCCCATCGACGAGCTGCTCGCCCGCGTCGACTCGAAGTACGCGCTGGTCATCTTCGCGTCCAAGCGGGCCCGCCAGATCAACGACTACTACGCCGACCTGCAGGAGGGCAGCCTGTTCGACAACGTCGGACCGCTCGTCGACTCCAACGTCGAGGACAAGCCGCTGTCGGTGGCTCTGCACGAGATCAACGAGGACAAGCTCGTCCTGAAGCCGATCAGCGAGTAGCACTCCGATGCGCGCACTGGGACGATCGCTGTGAGGATCGTCGTCGGGGTGACGGGTGGCATCGCCGCGTTCAAAGCGGTCGGTGTCATCCGTTCTCTCGTTGAGGGCGGCCACGACGTCCAGGTGATCCCCACGGAGGCGGCGCTGCGCTTCGTCGGGCTCCCCACCTGGGAGGCGATCTCGCGCGCGGAGGTGCACACCGATCTGTTCACCGGCGTCGCCGAGGTCAGGCACGTGGCGCTCGGGCAGGGCGCGGACGCGATCCTCATCGTCCCCGCGACGGCGAACACGATCGCGCGCCTGGCGGCCGGTCTCGCGGACGACCTGCTGACGAACACCGTCCTCGCCTCCACGGCCCCGCTGATCATCGCCCCGGCGATGCACACGGAGATGTGGCGGAATGCGGCGACCAGGGCGAACATCGCCCGCCTGACCGAGCGGGGCGCGCGCATCGTCGGCCCGGGGACGGGGCGGCTGACCGGCTCCGACTCCGGCGAGGGGCGGCTCGTCGATACCGAGGTCATCCTCGCCGAGCTGGACGCCGTCGTCTCGACAAGGCGTGACCTCGCCGGCACGCGGATTCTGGTCTCCGCGGGCGGGACGCGGGAGCCGATCGACCCGGTGCGCTTCATCGGCAACCGCTCCAGCGGGCGTCAGGGCGTCGCCATCGCCGCCGCCGCGCGGGCGAGGGGTGCCGAGGTCACCCTCGTCGCCGCCCACCTGGAGGTCCCCGTCCCCGCGGGCGTGCGCACGATCGAGGTGTCGCGCGCGGCCGAGCTCGAGTCCGCGCTCGTGGCCGAGCAGCCGGCGGCGGACGTGGTCGTCATGGCGGCGGCCGTGTCCGACTTCCGCGTCGCCGTCGCGAGCGATCGCAAGATCAGCAAGCAGGACACCGGGGAGGCGCTCGCGCTCGATCTCGTGCAGAACCCCGACATCCTGCGCGGCCTGGTCCGGACCGCTCCCGAGGGTCAGCGCGTCGTCGGCTTCGCCGCGGAGACCGTCGACGACGCCGACGAGCTGCTCAGGCGTGGACGTGCGAAGCGCGAACGCAAGGGAGCCGATTTCCTCGTCCTCAACAGTGTGGGCGTCGACCACGGCTTCGTCGAGGACCGTAACAGCGTCATCGTGATCGACGCGTCCGGCGATATAGTTGCCACGGCTGCAGGGGACAAGCTGTCGGTGGCCGACCGCATCCTGGATGCCGTCACCGGTACCGCCTCGGAGCCGGCGACACCGCGGTGATCCGGCGACTTCACGCCGGGTCGGCGCCGACGGTCGGGGCGCGCCCCGCCACCGCTCGGCGAACCCCGCGCCGCGAACCCCGTGCCGTGCGGGGCCGCACCTGACAACCACCGAACTTTTCTGAAGGATCCACCGTGACCGATCTGCGCCTGTTCACCTCCGAGTCCGTGACCGAGGGCCACCCCGACAAGATCTGCGACCAGATCTCCGACTCCATCCTCGACGCGCTGCTCACGGCCGACCCCCACAGCCGGGTGGCCGTCGAGACGCTCGTCACGACGGGTCTCGTGCACGTCGCCGGCGAGGTGAGCACGACCGGCTACGTCGAGATCCCCGCGATCGTCCGCGACGTGGTGACGGGGATCGGGTACACCGGCTCCGACGTCAGCTTCGACGGCGCCTCCTGCGGCGTGACGGTGTCGATCGGGCAGCAGTCGCCCGACATCGCCCAGGGCGTCGACGCGGCGTTCGAGTCGAGGGAGCAGTCCAGCGACGACGAGCTGGACCGGCAGGGCGCGGGCGACCAGGGGATCATGTTCGGCTACGCCACGAACGAGACCCCCGTCTACATGCCCACGGCCATCCACATCGCCCACCGTCTGGCCGAGCGTCTGACGCAGGTGCGCAGGGACGGCACACTGTGGTACCTGCGCCCCGACGGCAAGACCCAGGTCACCATCGGCTACGACGGGACCGTCCCGGTCACGGTCGACACGGTCGTGCTCTCCACCCAGCACCACGAGGACGTCACCACCGAGCAGCTGCGTGCCGACATCAACGAGCACGTCATCGACCCGGTGCTGGCGACGACGGGCCTGGACGTGAGCGACGTGACCCGCATCATCAACCCGACGGGCCGTTTCGTCATCGGGGGGCCGAAGGGCGACGCCGGCCTGACCGGCCGCAAGATCATCATCGACACCTACGGCGGAGCCGCCCGCCACGGAGGCGGAGCGTTCAGCGGCAAGGACCCGTCGAAGGTCGACCGCTCGGCCGCCTACGCACTGCGCTGGGTCGCGAAGAACGCCGTCGCCGCCGGCTTCGCCGACCGGCTCGAGGTGCAGGTGGCATACGCGATCGGCAAGGCGGCCCCCGTCGGTCTCTACGTCGAGACCTTCGGCACCGGTCACCTGCCCGACGAGCAGATCGTCCGGGCGATCAGGGAGGTCTTCAACCTGCGTCCGGCGGCGATCGTCCGCGACCTCGACCTGCTCCGTCCGATCTACCGGCTCACCTCCAGCTACGGTCACTTCGGCCGGGAGCTCCCCGAGTTCACCTGGGAGCGACTGGACCGCGTCGACGAGCTGCGCGCGGCCGCCGGACTCTGACCGTGCCGGCCTCGGTCGCCAGGGTGGTGATCGATTCGCCGCTGCCGCAGCTGGACCGGCTGCTCGACTACCGGATCCCCGACGACATGGCCGGGGTCCGTCCCGGTGTCCGGGTGCGCGTTCCTTTGCGAACGGGGGGACGCATCGCCTCCGGCTACGTCGTCGACTGCGTCGACAGCAGCGACTTCTCCGGCACGCTCGCCCCGATCGAGCAGCTGGTGTCCTCGGCGCCGGTGCTGGCGCCGGAGGTCTGGCGTCTCGCGCGGGCGGTCGCCGACCGTCAGGCGGGAACGGCCTCCGACGTGCTGCGGCTGGCGATCCCCAAGCGTCAAGTGCGGGTCGAGAAGGCCTGGCTCAGCGAGAGGGCGGCCGTCGGCGGCGTGGGCGACGACCCGACCGGCGCCGCCACGGGACCGGAGCCGCGCGCCACGACCCCCACGGCGGGCGGGGCGGGCGCGGACGACTCTGCTGCTCCGGTCACCGACGGGGCCGATGTCGATGTCCCGCCGGAGGGCGCGGCGACCGCGGACCACGCCGAGCTGATGGCGGCCGTCCGGGCCGGGCAGCGCCTCGCGGTGAGTTGCACGCCGGTCGTCGAGCAGACGGCGACGGGGGAGTGGGTGGGCTCCTGGGCCCTGACCCTCGCCGCCGCGGCCGCAGCCGTCCACGCCGACGGCCGCAGCGCGCTCATCGCCGTCCCCGACCACCGCGACCTCGACGTGCTCGCGACGGCCCTCGCCGCAACACCGGCCGCGGACCACGTCGTGCGCCTGGATGCGGCCCAGTCCGGCCCCGAGCGCTACCGCGCCTTCCTGGCGACGCTCGAGGGTCGTCCCCTGGTCATCATCGGCAACCGCTCCGTGCTCTACGCCGCAGCCGTCGACCCCGGTCTCATCGCCGTCTGGGACGACGGCGATCCGCTGCACCGTGAACCCTTGGCCCCCGGCGCGCACGCGAGGGACGTCGCCCTGCTCCGCCAGCGGCAGCAGGGGGCGGCCCTCCTGTTCGCCCACCACACCCCGAGCGTCGACACGCAGCGTCTCGTCGAGCTCCGCTTCCTGCGCGCGCTGCGCTCCGGCCCCGACCGGCGCGCGCGCGTCGTCGTCGGCGACGGCGCGGGGGATGAGCACAGGGGCCAGCGCATCCCGCCGTCCGCCTGGCGGAGGGCCAGGGCGGCCATCGAGACCGGTCCCGTGCTGCTGCAGGTGGCCAGGCCCGGCTACGCGCCGGGGCTCGCCTGCGGGGACTGCGGGGCACCCGCGCGCTGCACGGTGTGCGCCGGACCGCTGCAGCTGTCGTCGACGGAGAGCACACCCTCGTGCGCCTGGTGCGGAGCGCTGGCCACCGACTGGCACTGCCCGCACTGCTCGGGGACGCACATCCGCATGTCCAGCAGGGGGACGGTCCGCACCGCCGAGGAGCTCGGGCGCGCGTTCCCCCGCACGCGCGTCTACGTCTCCGACGGTGAGCGGCCGCTGCCGAGGCTCGGCGACGCCCCGGCACTCGTCGTCGCCACGCGCGGGGCGGAGCCCCTCGTCGACGGGGGCTATCGTGCCGTTCTGCTGCTCGACGGGGAGCGGATGCTGCAGGCGGAGTCGCTGCGCATCGCCGAGGACGCGATGCGCTGGTGGAGCAACGCCGCCGCGCTGGCCGCCCCCGACGGCGAGGTGGTGCTCGTGGGGGTCGGCGGTCGCCTCGCCGCGGCATTCGCGACCGGCGCGGGGGACCGCTTCGCGGCCGCAGAGCTCGCCGACCGGGCGGAGCTGCACTTCCCCCCCGCCGTCAGGGCGCTGACGATCAGCGGCGATGCGGCGCCCGTGGAGCGCGCGGTCGAGGCGTTGCCGCCCCTTCCGTCCGGCGCCGTCCTCGGTCCGATGCCCGACATCGAGGGCATGCGCGTCATCGTCCGGTTCCCCTACGGCGCCGGCGATGAGCTCGCCGCTGTGCTGAAGGCCGCCCTCATCCGCGAGGCGACCGCCAGACGACCGGCCGTGCCCGGCACGGAGCGCGCCCGTGCGCGGCCTAAACTGAGGGTCAG
The DNA here is from genome assembly GCF_900163835.1 of Mycetocola reblochoni REB411. Taxonomy (GTDB): domain Bacteria; phylum Actinomycetota; class Actinomycetes; order Actinomycetales; family Microbacteriaceae; genus Mycetocola_B; species Mycetocola_B reblochoni. Next base: position 67,310 of record NZ_FUKR01000032.1, read on the forward strand.
GTTCGACGACCCCGACGTCGTCGCATGAACCGAACGCCCCGCCCCCGACCATCCGGCGCGCGCCCTCCCGTCGCGACCGACCAGCCACCCGAAGGGGAGAGCACACCGTGAGGATCGTCTTCGCCGGAACACCGGACGCCGCCGTCCCGAGTCTGACAGCGCTGCACGGCACGGCGCACGAGATCGTGGCCGTCGTGACCAGGCCCGACGCGCCCGTCGGCCGCAAGCGCGTGCTCACCCCGAGCCCCGTCGCCGTCGCGGCCGCGGAGCTCGGGCTCCCCGTCATCAAGGCCACACGGCTCGACGATGCGGTGACCGACGAGATCGCCCGCCTGGATCCGGACCTCGGCGTGGTCGTCGCCTACGGCGCCCTGGTCAGGCGGCGGCTGCTGGATCTGCCCCGTTTCGGCTGGATCAACCTCCACTTCTCCCTTCTCCCCGCCTGGCGCGGCGCCGCGCCGCTGCAGCGCTCCCTCATCGCGGGCGGTGAGGGGCTCGGCGTCTCGGTGTTCAGCCTGGTCGAGCAGCTCGACGCCGGGGACCTGTACGACACCCGTGCCGTCGAGAACACAGACGGGGCGACCGCCGCCGAGCTGCTCCCGCGACTGGCGGGCATCGGCGCGGACCGCGTCGTCGACGTCGTCGACGGGATCGAGACGGGAACGGCCACGGCCGTGCCTCAGCGGGGGGAGCCGAGCCACGCCGCCAAGCTGACCGCCGCCGACGGGCTGCTCGACCCGCGCCTCGGCGCCGAGGCCGTCCTGGCCCGGTACCGGGGCGTCACCGCGGAGCCGGGCGCGTTCGTCATGCTCGGCGAAGACCGCGTGAAGATCCATTCGCTCCGCCGTGCCGACGCCGCGACGACGAGCGACGACGAGGTGTCCGACCGGGCCCGGATCGAACCCGGAACGATCCGACGGGTCCGGGGCCGCATCCTGCTCGGGACGGCGGACGACGCGCTCGAACTCGTCGAGGTGCAGCCCGCAGGGAAACAGCGCATGACCGCCGCCGACTGGTGGCGCGGTCTGGGCGTCGAGGAGGTCGAGGTCGCATGAGCACGAACGACAACAACGCACGCGGCGGGCGTTCCCGCCAGGGTCGCGAGCAGGGCAGGCACGCGGCGGGTCCGCGCAGCGGTCGTCCCCGGCGCGGGCCGGGGCCGTCCGACGCGCCCGTCCGGTTGGCCGCGCCCGCCCGCCGAGTCGCCTACCGGGTCCTGCATGCCGTCACCGTCGACGACGCGTACGCCAACCTGCTGCTTCCCGTCGAGATCGACAGGGCGAAGCTGAGCAGGGCCGACGCCGCCCTGGCGACGGAGCTCTGCTACGGGACGCTGCGGCTGCGTGGCTACTACGACGCCGTCATCGAGCAGGCCGCCGGGCGTTCCCTCGACCGGATCGATGTCGAGGTGCAGGACGTCCTCCGGCTGGGCGTCCACCAGATTCTCAACACCCGGGTGCCGGACCACGCCGCCGTCGACGAGTCCGTCCTCCTCACGAGGGAGCGCGGCAAGCCGGCGGCGAGCGGCTTCGTCAACGGGGTGCTGCGCACGGTCTCGCGGACCGCCCCGGAGGACTGGACGGACCGCATCGTCGCCGACGCGACCTCGCCGGACGAGGCCGCGGCACGGGCGACCGCCCACCCGGCGTGGATCGTGCGCGCGTTCCGGCAGTCCCTGCGTGCCGAGGGCAGGGAGGACGAGCTCGCTGCGTTGCTGGCCTCGGACAACGAGGCCCCCGCGGTGAACCTCGTCGCCCTGCCGGGGCTCGCGGCCGCGCCGGAGGGCGCCACGGCCGACGTGTACAGCCCCGTGGGGTTCCGCTCCGCAGGTGGCGACCCCGATCAGCTGGTCACCTCGAGCGATGGCCGCCTGCGGGTCCAGGACGAGGGGTCGCAGCTCGTCGCCCTCGCCCTCGCCGCAGCTCCGGTGGACCCGTCGATCACCGCGGAGCGCTGGCTCGACCTGTGCTCGGGTCCCGGCGGCAAGACCGCGCTGCTGGCCGCCCGTGCCCTCGCGGCCGGGGCCGAGCTCGACGCCGTCGAGCTGGTTCCGGCCAGGGCCGGCCTGGTGCGCCGCGCCGTCTCGGCCGTCCCCCTCCCCGTCGAGGTGACCGTCGGCGACGGCACGATGATCGGTCAGCAGCGGGGCGAGCGCTACGCACGCGTCCTCGTCGACGCGCCGTGCACGGGCCTGGGGGCGCTGAGGCGCCGGCCCGAGGCACGCTGGCGCAAGCACCCCTCCGACGTCGCGGAGCTCGGCCTGATACAGCTCGCGCTGATCCGCTCGGCGTTCGACGCCCTCGTCCCCGGCGGTGTGCTGGCATACGTCACCTGCTCGCCCCACATCGCCGAGACGCGGGGGATCGTGAGCACGGCGCTCATGCAGTGGGGTGGCGCGGCAGAGCTGCTCGACGCCCCGGGGGTGCTCGCTGGCCTGACCCGCGCGGAGCTTCCGCTCGGCGAGCCGCTGAGGGAGGGCGAGGGGGCGACCGTCCAGCTCTGGCCGCACCGGCACGGCACCGATGCGATGTTCCTCGCGCTGGTGCGCAAACGCGCCTGAGCCGCCGCTAGGCTTGAGCGGTGACCGCGACGTACATCCACCCGAGCATCCTCTCCGCCGACTTCGTCAACATGCAGGCCGAGCTCGAGCGGATCAGCGACGCCGACTTCGTTCACGTCGACGTCATGGACAATCACTTCGTCCCGAACCTCACCTTCGGCCCGCAGATGGTGGCCCGGATCCAGGACGTCTCGCCCGTCCCCCTCGACGTGCATCTGATGATCGACGACCCCGAGCGCTGGGCGCCCGAGTACGCCGAGCTCGGCGCGGCGAGCGTGACGTTCCACGCCGAGGCCTCGGCGGACCCGGTGGCGCTGGCCAGGCGGCTCCGTCAGATCGGCTCCGCCGCGGGTGTCGCGATCAAGCCGGGAACGCCGCTCGAGCCCTACCTTGACGACCTGTCCGCCTTCGACCTCGTGCTGGTGATGACGGTGGAGCCCGGCTTCGGCGGGCAGTCGTTCATGCCGGAGACCATGCCGAAGCTGCGCACGCTCGCCGAGCGGGCGAGGAACGCGGGCGTGGAGCTGCGGCTCCAGGTCGACGGCGGCATCAGCGCCGACACGATCGCCATCGCTGCGGAGAACGGCGCGAACACCTTCGTCGCGGGCTCCGCCGTCTTCGGCGCTGAGCACCCGGGGGCCATGATCGGCAGGCTGCGCGAGCTCGCCGCCGGTCACCAGCACCGGCCCGCCTGACGCTACGATTGAGGCGTGAAAGATTTTGACGAGCTCTTCGCCCAGCTGACCCGCATCGCCGCTGAGCGTCCCGAGGGCTCGGGCACCGTCAGGGAGCTTGACGGCGGTGTCCACACGATCGGCAAGAAGATCGTTGAGGAGGCCGCGGAGGTCTGGATGGCCGCCGAGTACGAGACCGACGACAACACCGCGATGGAGATCTCCCAGCTGCTCTACCACCTGCAGGTGCTCATGGTCGCGAAGGGGCTCACGCCGGCGGACGTGTACCGACATCTCTGATCGGCCGCCCGTCACCCACCCCCGCCGAAAGCGAACCACCATGCTCAGAATCGCCGTCCCCAACAAGGGGTCGCTGTCCGAAACCGCCTCCGTCATGCTCAGCGAGGCCGGCTACGCCGGCCGCCGCGACCCGAAGGAGCTGCACCTCGTCGACGCCCGTAACGGCGTCGAGTTCTTCTTCCTCCGGCCGCGCGACATCGCCACCTACGTCGGTTCGGGCGCCCTCGACGTCGGCATCACCGGCCGTGACCTGCTGCTGGATTCCGGCTCAGCGGCGCGCGAGGTCCACGCGCTCGACTTCGCCGACTCCACCTTCCGCTTCGCCGGCCCGAGCGGGCGGTTCCGCGCTCTCACCGATCTCCAGGGCGTCAGGGTGGCGACGAGCTACCCCGGGCTAGTCGGTGACTTCCTCCGGTCGAACGGCGTCGAGGCCGAGCTCGTCAAGCTCGATGGAGCGGTCGAGTCCGCGGTGCAGCTCGGCGTGGCCGACGCCGTCGCCGACGTCGTGTCGACCGGCGCGACCCTCCGCAAGGCGGGTCTGGAGATCTTCGGCCCCGTCATCCTCGACTCGACGGCCGTCCTCATCGGCTCGCCGGAGCCCCGCGCCGGGCAGGACACGCTGCTGCGCCGCCTGCAGGGCGTCCTGGTGGCCCGCAAGTACGTGATCATGGACTACGACCTCCCTCTGGCGCTGCTCGACCGGGCGACCGAGGTGGCCCACGGCATCGAGTCGCCGACGGTGTCGCCGCTGAAGGACCCCGAGTGGGTCGCGGTGCGCGTGATGGTCTCCCGGGCGGACACGAACCAGATCATGGACGAGCTGTACGAGCTGGGGGCCAGGGCCATCCTCGTCAGCCCCATCCACGCGGCAAGGCTCTGACATGGCCGTGGTCACCCGGGTGATCCCGTGCCTGGACGTCGCGGAGGGCCGGGTCGTCAAGGGCGTCAACTTCCAGAACCTCCGTGATGCCGGGAACCCGGTCGAGCTGGCCAGGCGGTACTACGAGCAGGGGGCGGACGAGCTCACCTTCCTCGACGTGACCGCGACCGTCGACAACCGTGCGACCACCTATGAGATGGTGACGGCCACGGCCGAGCAGGTGTTCATCCCGTTGACGGTCGGCGGGGGCGTGCGCAGCGCCGAGGACGTGTCCCGGCTGCTGGCCAGCGGGGCGGACAAGGTGGGCGTGAACTCCGCCGCGATCGCGCGGCCGGGGCTCGTCGACGAGATCGCCGACCGTTTCGGCAACCAGGTGCTCGTGCTCTCCCTCGACATCATGCGCGACCCCGCGCAGCCGTCCGGTTTCGCCGTGACCACCCACGGCGGCAGGCGCAACGCCGGGATCGATGCGCTCGCCTGGGCGGCGGAGGCGGTCGAACGGGGTGCGGGGGAGCTGCTGGTCAACTCGATCGACGCGGACGGCACGACGGAGGGCTTCGACATCGAGCTGCTCCGCGACGTCCGCGCCATCGCCCAGGTGCCGGTCATCGCCTCGGGGGGTGCGGGCAGGCTCGAACACTTCGCCCCCGCGGTCCGCGCGGGAGCGGACGCCGTGCTCGCCGCGAGCGTGTTCCACTCCGGCACCTTCAGCATCGGCCAGGTCAAGCAGGCGCTGGCGCAGGACGGGATCGAGGTCAGGTCATGAGCACGACGGTCGACGCCACGGCGGTGCGCTGGGACGAGCACGGGCTGGTACCCGCGATCGTGCAGGAGGACGGCACCGGCGACGTGCTGATGCTCGGCTACATGGACGACGAGGCGCTGCGGCGCACCCTCACCGAGGGCAGGGTCACGTTCTGGTCGCGCTCCCGCCAGGAGTACTGGAGGAAGGGCGACACCTCCGGGCACGCCCAGTACGTCAGGGATGTCAGGCTCGACTGCGACGGGGACACGGTCCTGGTCAGAGCGATCCAGGTGGGTGCCGCGTGCCACACCGGCGACCACAGCTGCTTCGACGAGCGCGCCTTCGACGCCGTGCTCGGTGACAGGGGGGAGACCGCATGACCATGCCGCACACCACGAGCAGGACCCGCTTCGACGAGCTGCTGGACGGGCACCGCGTCGTCCCCGTCGTGCGGGAGCTCTTCGCCGACGGCGAGACGCCCGTCGGGGTCTACCGCAAGCTGGCGGCCGGCCGACAGGGGACCTTCCTGCTGGAGTCGGCTGAGCAGGGCGGGATCTGGTCGCGGTACTCCTTCGTCGGCGCGGCGAGCTTCGGGGTGCTCACGGACGACGACGGACGGCTCGTGTGGCAGAGGGGCGAGGGATCACCCCTGGACGCCGAGCGTGCCCTCGGCGATGTGGAGGGCCTGGCGCCGCTCGATGCGGTGGCCCGAGTGCTCGAGCGCTGGCGGACTCCGGCTATCGCTGGCCTGCCGCCGCTCAGCGGGGGACTGGTCGGCTTCATCGGCTGGGATGCGATCCGTCAGATCGAGTCGCTTCCCGACGCCCCTCCGCGCGAGATCCCCGTCCCCGGGCAGGCGCTGAGTTTCGTGTCGCAGCTCGCCGTCCTCGACCACCGGTCCGGAACGGTCCAGCTCATCACCACCGTCCTCACCGACGGCGACGGCGACGCCGACGAGCTGTGGGCCACGGCCCAGGCCGAGCTGGACGAGCTGGAGCGGCGCCTCGCGGAGCCGGCCGTGAGCTGGCTGGGGCTGGCCGACACCGCCGCTCTGCCCGATCCGGAGCACCGGACGGAGCGTGCCGACTTCCTCGCGGCCGTGGAGCGCTCCAAGGAGTACATCGTCGACGGCGACATCTTCCAGGTCGTCATCTCCCAGCGCTTCGAGGTGCCGACGCAGGCCGACCCGCTCGACGTCTACCGCATCCTGCGCTCGCTCAACCCGAGCCCGTACATGTATCTGCTCTCGCTCGTCGACGCGAAGGGCAACGATTACTCCGTGGTGGGCTCCTCGCCCGAGGCGCTGGTGAAGGTCCAGGACGGCCGGGCGTTCACGCACCCCATCGCCGGTTCGAAACCCCGCGGCGAGACGCCCGACAGGGACGCGGAGCTCGCCGCCGAGCTCGCCGCCGACGACAAGGAGCGCGCGGAGCACCTCATGCTCGTCGACCTCGCACGCAACGACCTGCTTCGCGTCTGCCGGGCGGGCAGCGTCGAGGTGAGCGAGTTCATGCGCATCGAGCGGTTCAGCCACATCATGCATTTGGTCTCCTCCGTCGAGGGCGATGTCCGCAGCGATGCCGGGCCGATCGACGTGTTCAAGGCCACGTTCCCCGCCGGAACGCTCTCCGGCGCGCCCAAGCCACGCGCCTTGGAGATCATCGACGAGCTCGAGCCGGCCGGCCGGGGCGTCTATGGGGGAGTGGTGGGGTACTTCGCGCACTCCGGTGACCTCGATCTGGCCATCGCCATCCGGACGGCGACGATCGCCGCCGGGACGGCGTACGTCCAGGCCGGTGGCGGTCTCGTCGCGGACTCGGTCCCCGAGTCCGAGTTCCAGGAGTCGGTGAACAAGGCCGCCGCTCCGCTGCGTGCCGTCGCCATCGCCAACACGCTGGTGCGACGGTGAGCTCGGCCAGCCGGACCCCGGCGACCAGGCGGATCAAGTCCCTCGTCCTCCTGGTCACCCTCGTGACGAGCGGGCTCGCCCTCATCGGGGCGACGCAGCAGTGGTACGCCGTCACCATCGAGCCGGAGCCTGGCGTCGTCGAGTCGCTGCCCGCGGACGGCCAGACCCTCCTGCCGGTCCTGGCCGGGCTCGGTCTGACCGGCCTCGCACTCGTGGCGGCTCTCGCGCTCGTCGGGCGGGTGTGGCGCGTCGTGCTCGGCGTCGTGCTGACGCTGACCGGGCTGGCCGTCACCGTGGCGACCGCGACGGTGCTGTCCGATCCCGGCGCCGCCGCCGCCCCCGCCGTGACGGAGAGGACGGGCATCGCCGGGGCGGAGTCGGTCGCGCGCATCGTGACGGGCGCACAGGCCACGCCGTGGCCGTGGCTCACCCTCGTGTGCGGTGCCCTGCTGATCATCGCCGGTGCCGTGGTCGTCGTGTCCGCGTCGCGCTGGCCGACGGCGACGCGCAAGTACGACGCCTCCCCGCGGGGCACCACTGTGCGCTCCGGCCCTGTCGACGCGATCGACGGCTGGGACGAGCTCAGCAGGGGCGAGGACCCCACCCGCTGACGCACCGCCGCGGCGCCCGGCCGCGTCGGCGTCGTCGACCGCCGCACCGAGCGGTCTAGACTGAGGTGACACCCATCCGACTTCAAAGGAGTTACATGAGCAGCGAGCTGGACGACCTCGGCCACGGGCATTCGCCCGCAGCATGGGTCTGCGTCATCGTGATGCTTGTCGCGTTCGTCGTGGGAACGGTCGCCCTCTTCGTCGACTCGTGGCCGGCCTTCTGGGTCGGCGTCGCCATCCTTCTGGTCGGGGCGGCCCTCGGGCCGATCCTGGCGAAGGCCGGCTACGGCGTGAACGGTCCGAAGTACCAGCCGAAGGGCCACTGACGCCGTGCTCACCGATCTGATGGCGGGCGCCGCCGAGGATGCGCGGCAGCGCGAGCTGGCCCGCCCGCTGTCGGCCGTCCGTGCCGACGCCCTCGCCCGACGCGCCCCCCTGGACGCCCTCCACGCGCTCGCCCCCTCCGACCGGGTGAAGGTGATCGCCGAGGTCAAGCGTGCATCACCGTCGCGCGGCGACCTCGCCGACATCCCCGACCCTGCGCAGTTGGCCGCCAGCTACGAGCTCGGCGGCGCGAGCGCGATCAGCGTCCTCACCGAGGGCCGCCGTTTCAAGGGCTCGCTCGCCGACCTGGAGTCGGTTCGGGAGACCGTGTCCGTCCCCGTGCTCCGCAAGGACTTCATCTCCAGCTCGTACCAGGTCCTCGAGGCCCGGGCCTCAGGAGCGGACATCGTGCTGCTCATCGTGGCCGGCCTCGAGCAGGACGAGCTGAGACGACTGCACGACGAGACGAGGGAGCTGGGCATGGCCGCGCTCGTTGAGACGCACAGCGCCGACGAGGTGGAGCGGGCGCTCGACGTCGGTGCGGAGCTCCTCGGTGTGAACGCGCGCAACCTGTCGACCTTCGAGCTGGACCGCGCGCTGTTCGGCACCCTCGCCCCGCAGATCCCCGCCGGCGTCGTGCGCATCGCCGAGTCGGCGGTGTCCACACCCGACGACGTGGCCGCGTACCGGCAGGCCGGCGCTGATGTCGTCCTCATCGGCGAGGCTCTGGTCACCGGGGACCCGGTGACGACGCTCAACGATTTTCTGGCGGTGGGATAGTGGCACTTCGCGATGAGACCGGGCCGTACTTCGGCGACTTCGGTGGGAGGTACGTTCCCGAGTCGCTCGTCGCCGCGCTGGACGAGCTGACCCTGGCGTGGGAGGACGCCAAGGCCGACCCCGCCTTCCACTCTGAGCTCGACGAGCTGCTCGACAACTACGTCGGCCGCCCCTCGCGGCTGACCGAGGTTCCCCGCTTCCAGCAGGCCGTCGGCAGTCGGCCACGCATCTTCCTCAAGCGTGAGGACCTGAACCACACCGGTTCGCACAAGATCAACAACGTGCTCGGCCAGGCACTGCTCACCAAGCGGATCGGGAAGACCCGGGTGATCGCCGAGACGGGCGCGGGCCAGCACGGGGTGGCGACCGCGACGGCCGCGGCCCTGTTCGGTCTGGACTGCGTCGTCTACATGGGCGAGGTCGACACCGAGCGCCAGGCGCTCAACGTCGCGCGGATGCGGCTGCTCGGTGCCGAGGTCGTCGCCGTCAAGGCAGGATCACGCACCCTCAAGGACGCGATCAACGACGCGATGCGCGACTGGGTCACCAACGTCGAGACGACCAACTACATCTTCGGCACGGTGGCCGGCCCGCACCCCTTCCCCGCGATGGTCCGCGACCTGCAGAAGGTCGTGGGCGAGGAGGCCAGGGAGCAGATGCTCGCCCGCACCGGGGCTTTGCCCACGGCCGTCGCCGCCTGCGTCGGGGGCGGGTCGAACGCGATCGGGATCTTCCACGCCTTCCTCGACGACCCGGGGGTCGCGCTGTTCGGTTTCGAGGCCGGAGGCGAGGGCGTGGACACGCCGCGGCATGCCGCGACCATCACCAAGGGCCGCCCCGGCGTGCTGCACGGGACGAACAGCTTCCTGCTCCAGGACGAGGACGGCCAGACGATCGAGTCGCACTCGATCTCCGCCGGGCTCGACTATCCCGGCGTCGGTCCCGAGCACGCCTGGCTCGCCGACACCGGCAGGGCCAGCTACCGGGCGGTCACGGACGCCGAGGCGATGGACGCCCTGCTCACGCTCAGCCGCTCCGAGGGCATCATCCCCGCCATCGAGTCCGCGCACGCCCTCGCCGGGGCGATCCGCCTCGGGCAGGAGCTCGGCGAGGACGACACGGTCCTGGTCAGCCTGTCCGGCAGGGGAGACAAGGACATGACCACGGCCGGGGAGTACTTCCGGCTCATCGACGAGGGAGCAACGCAGTCGTGACCGGGGTCTCCGAACGCATCATCCAGCGCAACGCCGACGCGGCGGGAGCGCTCATCGGCTACCTCCCCGTCGGTTTCCCTGACCTCGACCGCAGCGTGGACGCCGCCGTTGCCATCGCCGAGAGCGGCGTCGACGTCATTGAGCTGGGCATCCCGTACTCCGACCCGGTCATGGACGGCCCGGTCATCCAGGCGGCGACGCAACGGGCGCTCAACGCCGGCTTCCACGTCTCTGACACCTTCGAGGCGATCAGGCGCATCACCGCCCAGGTCGACGTGCCGGTCCTGGTGATGACGTACTGGAACCTGGTCAGGCAGCGCGGCGTGGACCGCTTCGCGGACGAGCTGCTCGAGTCGGGCGGCTCCGGCCTGATCACCCCCGACCTGATCCCCGACGAGGCCGGCGACTGGCTCGCCGCGTCGGAGCGCACCGGGCTGGACCGGGTGTTCCTCGCCGCGCCGAGCTCGACCGATGCCCGGCTCGACACCGTCGTGTCGGAGAGCCGCGGGTTCGTGTACACGGTCTCGACGATGGGCATCACCGGGGCCAGGAGCGACGTCGACTCGGCCGCGCGGACCCTCGTCGGCCGCCTGCGCGCGCACGGTGTCGAGAACGCCTGCGTCGGCCTGGGTATCTCCACCGCCGAGCAGGTCGCCCAGGTGCTCGAGTACGCCGACGGTGCGATCGTCGGCTCGGCTCTGGTGTCCGCGCTGGAGCGCGGCGTCGACGAGGTCGCACGCGTGGCGGCCGAGCTGGCCACCGGCACCGCACGCACCTCCTGACCTGACTTCACCACCCCACCCGCAGCACGAAAGGTGCGCATCGCGATGAGCTTCCCTCTGAGCATCCCGAGCCCGAGCGTCAACCACTTCTCGATCGGCCCGTTCCCGCTGTACTTCTACGCCCTGTGCATCCTCGCCGGCATCATCGCCGCGGCGCTGCTCACCGACCGTCGGCTGACGGCGAGGGGTGGGGAGCGCGGCGTCGTTCTCGACTTCGTGCTGTGGACCGTTCCGCTCGGCATCATCGGGGCGCGCGCGTTCCATGTGCTCACGCACCTGGGGGATTACATCGGCCAGCCGTTCTGGGCCGTGTTCGACCTCCGTGCCGGCGGCATCGCGATCTTCGGCGCGCTGATCGGCGGCGCGGTCGGCGCGATCATCGCCTCGCGCATGACCGGCATCCGGTTCTGGGCCTTCGCCGACGCGCTTGCGCCGGGTCTGCTGCTCGCCCAGGCCTTCGGCCGGCTCGGCAACTGGTTCAACCACGAGCTCTTCGGCCAGCCGACGACGCTGCCGTGGGGCCTGGAGATTGAGTCGAGCAACCCGGCCTACCCGATCGGCCTGCCCGAGGGCGTGCTGTTCCACCCCACGTTCCTCTACGAGATCATCTGGAACCTCATCGGCGTCGCCGCGATCATCGCGGTCGGTTCCCGTCTGCGTCTGCAGTGGGGCCGCACCTTCGCGCTCTACCTGATCTGGTACGGCGCCGGCCGCGTGGTGTGGGAGACGATTCGCATCGACCCGAGCATCGTGGTGCTCGGCCTGCGCATCAACGTGTGGATGGCGCTGGGCGCGGTCGTGCTCGGCATCGTCATCCTCATCGTGCAGGGCCGTCGGCACCCGGGCCTGGAGACGTCGCCCTATCGCGCCGGCCGCGGCCCTGCAGCCGACGAGGCGGACGACGACGTGGACGGCTTCGTCGACGTGTCAGCCCCCGAGGCGGGATCCGCCACGGACGCTCCCGGCGCGGAGCACCCGGTCACCGCACCAGCCCACCCCACCCGCTAGGCGCGGGCGGGTACCGGATCCGGGTCGCGATCGCAGGCCCCGCCCACGCGAGACGAGCAGCACCCCCCGGTCGGGGCTGACCCCGGCCCGACCTCGCCCTACACTGGAACCGCCACGCGTTCACGCACCCGCACCCACTGACGCGGAACGCAGAATCATGGAGATTTATTTATGAGACGCGCGAAAATCGTCGCAACCCTCGGTCCCGCAACGTCCTCCTACGACCAGATCCGCGCCGTCATCGACGCCGGGGTGAACGTCGCGCGGATGAACCTCAGCCACGGCAGCTACGACGTGCACGAGGGCGTCTACGCCAACGTCCGTCAGGCCGCGGCCGACGCCGGTCAGCCGGTCGCCGTGCTCGTCGACCTGCAGGGCCCCAAGATCCGTCTCGGCAAGTTCGAGGGCGGCCCGTACAACCTCGCCGAGGGCGACATCTTCAAGATCACGACCGAGGAGATCGTCGGCAACCGCGAGATCAGCGGGACGACGTTCAAGGGCCTGCCCCAGGACGTCAAGCCGGGCGACCCGCTCCTCATCGACGACGGCAAGGTCACCCTCAAGGTCCTGTCCGTCGAGGGCCAGGTCGTCACGACCGAGGTCGTCGTGCCCGGCCCCGTCTCCAACAACAAGGGGATCAACCTGCCGGGCGTCGCCGTCAACGTCCCCGCGCTGAGCGACAAGGACGAGGCGGATCTGCGCTGGGGGCTCAACCTCGGTGCCGACTTCATCGCGCTGTCGTTCGTGCGCGACGCGAAGGACATCAAGCGCGTGCACGAGATCATGGCGGAGGAGGGCCGCAAGGTCCCCGTCATCGCCAAGATCGAGAAGCCGCAGGCCGTCGACAACCTCGAGGAGATCATCGACGCCTTCGACGGCATCATGGTCGCCCGTGGCGACCTCGGCGTCGAGCTCCCGCTCGAGGCCGTTCCGATCGTGCAGAAGCGCGCCGTCGAGCTGTGCCGCCGGATGGCGAAGCCCGTCATCGTGGCCACCCAGATGCTCGAGTCGATGATCTCCAGCCCGCGTCCGACCCGCGCCGAGACGAGCGACGTCGCCAACGCCGTCCTCGACGGCGCGGACGCGGTCATGCTCAGCGGCGAGACGAGCGTCGGCGAGTTCCCCACCATCACCGTCCAGACGATGGCCCGCATCATCGAGTCGACCGAGGACCACGGCCTGGACCGCATCGCCCCGCTCGGCACCAAGCCCCGCACCCAGGGCGGCGCGATCACCCTGGCGGCCAGCGAGGTCGCCGACTTCGTCGGCGCCAAGTTCCTCTGCGTGTTCACCGAGTCGGGCGACTCCGTGCGCCGCATGACGCGGCTGCGCAGCAGGATCCCTGTGATCGGTTTCACGCCGAGCGAGGAGACGCTGCGCCGCATGTCGCTCATCTGGGGTGTGACGGGCTCCATCGTCGAGCGCGTCACCCACACAGACGCCATGTTCGGCCAGGTCGACGACGCGCTGCTCGAGGGCAAGCTCGCCCGTGAGGGCGACAAGGTGGTCGTCATCTCCGGCTCGCCTCCCGGCATTGCGGGGTCGACCAACGACGTCCGCGTGCACAGGGTCGGTGACGCCCACGCCGGCGTGGCCCCCGCCTACGTCAAGTAGCACGCGACCGCCGGTCCCGCCGTCCCCTCCCGACACGCTGTCGGGAGGGGACGGCGTTTCTGTGCGCCCCCTATGCTCTGCATCATGAGCCGTCCGCGCCGGTGGACGCCGCACCACGAGAGCAGGAGCACATGACCGACCCTCGCGACCCCGTTCAGCCGGATGAGCAGCCCCCAGCATCCGCCGTCGACCCGACGGAGGGGGCGCCGTCCGACGCGACGAGCACCGCTCCGGACGGGGATGGGACGGCCACACGCCGACGCCGCTGGGTCATCCCTGTTGTCCTGCTGGCCGCGGCCGTGGTCGCGGGGCTGGTGACCTTCGCCCTGCTTCGACCGGTCGCCCCGACGGCCCCGGTCGCCACGGACGCCTCCGCCACGGAGACGAGCGCACCGACCGCGACGCCGTCGTCCACGCCCTCGCCCACACAGGAGCAGCCCTCGGCCAGTCCGACGACGGCTGCCCCTGTCTCCTACCCGACGGAGTGCCGCAGCATCTACACGCCGGGGTATTGGCAGAACATCGATGATGTGGTCCTCAACGACCCGGGCACGGCCGAGACCCCGATCCTGAGAGAGGAACCCGTCGAGGCGTTCCGGACCTCGTTGGACGGCTTCGACTGCCGCTGGGGTGGGCCGACCGAGGGCGGCGTCTTCAACGGTGTCCGCTACGTCGACGAGGCGCAGGCGGCCGAAGCCGTCGACCTCCTGACGGCGAACGGGGCCACCTGCTCCGAGGCGCACGGGGGCACCCTCTGCTCGCTCGTGCTGCTGAGCCCGACCGACGAGCCCGACGACGACCCGAACACCTGGGACACCTGGTGGGTCGAGGAGCAGTCCCTCATCCGGGACGGCATCTGGATCGCCACGTGGGCCTCCGGCTCGGAGGGCACGATCGACGACTCCACGTCTCACGTCTACGACGCGTTCTGGCCCCAGGGCTGAGCGATCCGTCGTATCGCGCGGCGAAGCGACACTCCCGGCGACGGACGGGCGTCCGCCGCCGGGAGGCCGGGACGTCACGTACGCGCGCCTCGATGAGGGGTGCCGGCAGCACGACGCGATCGATGGGCCGCGTCGGGCGCGGTCACGGGGGAGTGCCACGGAGGGCGGTTGTGCCGGTGGTGGGGCTCGAACCCACACGTCCTCACGGACAAAGCATTTTGAGTGCTCCGCGTCTGCCATTCCGCCACACCGGCGCACAACAACGTGCCGATAGTACCGTAGAATCGTGGCGTGACTGATCAAGAAGCAACCTCCCCGGCACCGCGTCGTGTCGTCGTCGCTGAGGACGAGTCCCTGATCCGGCTCGACATCGTCGAGATCCTGCGTGACAACGGTTTCGATGTCGTCGGCGAGGCCGGCGACGGCGAGGCCGCCGTGGCCCTGGCCACCGAGCTTCGCCCCGACCTGGTGATCATGGACGTCAAGATGCCCAAGCTCGACGGGATCTCCGCGGCCGAGCGCCTCAACAAGGATCAGATCGCTCCGGTCGTCCTGCTGACGGCCTTCAGCCAGAAGGAGCTCGTGGAGCGCGCGAGCGAGGCGGGGGCGCTGGCGTATGTCGTCAAGCCGTTCAGCCCCAACGATCTGATCCCGGCGATCGAGATCGCTCTGAGCCGCTACCAGCAGATCATCACCCTCGAGGCCGAGGTCGCCGACATGGTCGAGCGCTTCGAGACCCGCAAGCTGGTCGACAGGGCGAAGGGCCTCCTGAACGAGAAGATGGGCCTGTCCGAGCCCGAGGCCTTCCGTTGGATCCAGAAGGCCTCGATGGATCGCCGGCTCACGATGCACGACGTCGCCCACGCGATCATCGAGCAGCTGAGCGCGAAGAAGTAGGCTCGGCGGACTCCGCCGACCAGACGGGGCCGGCCACCGATCACGGTGGCCGGCCCCGTCTCGTCGTGGGTCGACGGCCGGGGCCGTTGGCGCCAGGCGCTAGTGCTGCGGCTGCGTCGGAACCGACCTGATCAGATTGGTGATGCGCACGGTGGAGCACCGCCGCCCCTGCTCGTCGGTGATCGCGATCTCATGCACCGTCAGCGTCCGACCGAGGTGCACCGGCGTGCACACGCCGGTGACGATGCCGTCCACGGCCGACCGCGTGTGCGTGGCGTTGATGTCGATGCCGACCGCGACCCTGTCGGCGCCCGCCCAGAGGTTCGCCGCCATCGAGCCGAGCGATTCGCCGAGCACGACGTACGCACCGCCGTGCATGAGCCCGACCGGTTGCCTGTTGCCCTCCACCGGGAGCGTGGCGACCGCCCGCTCCACGGTGAACTCGGTGAAGACCATGCCCATCTTCTCCGCGAGCTGCCCCATTCCACGGTCGCGGATGTAGTCGAGGCCGTCGTCCATGCGGGTGCTCCTTCTGCTGCCGCGCCGTCGTCGGTGGCGGCTTGTAGGCTGAACAGGTGTCGAATGAAAATCAGCCTACTCTGCTCGTGATCGATGGCCACTCGCTGGCCTTCCGGGCGTTCTACGCCCTGCCGGTCGACAGCTTCCAGACCTCGGACGGGCAGCACACGAACGCGATCCACGGCTTCATCGCGATGCTGATCAACCTGCTCAAGGCGGAGAAGCCCACACACATCGCCGTGGCCTTCGATATCTCCCGGTACTCGTTCCGCACAAGGGAGTATCCGGAGTACAAAGGAACGCGCGGCGAGACCCCTCCGGAGTTCATCGGCCAGATCCCGCTCCTGCAGGAGGCGCTGGCGGCGATGAACATCACGACCATCACGGTCGAGGACTACGAGGCCGACGACATCCTCGCCACGCTGGCGACAACCGGTTCCGCCGCCGGCTATCGCGTGCTCGTCGTCTCGGGCGACCGCGACACCATCCAGCTGGTCAACGACGAGGTCACACTGCTCTACCCGTCCCGCCAGGGCGTGTCCGATCTCACCCGCTACGACCCGGCGAAGGTCCAGGAGCGCTACGGCATCCGGCCGGAGCAGTACCCCGACGTCGCCGCGCTCGTGGGCGAGACGAGCGACAACCTGCCCGGAGTCCCCAAGGTCGGCGAAAAGACTGCCGTCAAGTGGCTCGGGATCTACGGCAGCCTCGACGGGATCCTGGAGAACGCCGAGGCGATCACCGGAAAGGTCGGCGAGAGCCTGCGCGAGCACAAGGACAGGGCCGTCCGCAACCGCCGGCTCAACCGGCTCGTCACCGACCTGGCGCTCCCGGTCGAGCTGTCGTCGCTCGCCCGCTCGGCGATCGACGAGGAGGCCGTTCGCGACATCTTCGCCCGGCTTCAGTTCCGGACGCTGCTCGACCGTCTGCTCAAGACCGAGGGGATCGACCCCTCAGCCAGCCAGGCCGGTAGCGCGACCCCGACGTCCGCGCCCGAGCGCCCGGAGCCGCAGCGCCTGCTCGATGAGGAGCTGCGCGCCTGGATCGAACGCAACGCGGCCAGCGGCTGCGGCATCGCGCTGACGGCCGACGTGGTCGAGGGCAGGGTCGTCGACGTGGCACTGTCGACAGCGGAGCAGTCGGTCGAGCTCGCCTGGCAGCTGCACGGTGCCGATTACGCGCCCTTCGAGGAGTGGCTCACCGGGGACTCTCCCGTCGTGATGGCCGGCGCCAAGTCGCTCATCAAGGCGTTCCATCGCTCGGGGCTCGAGGTCGCCGGACCGATCATCGATGTGGAGCTTCTCGGCTGGGTGCTGCGTCCGGGATCGCCGGAGAAGGATCTCGCGGGCATCGCCAGGCGGTACCTGGGGGAGGACCTGCCGGTCGGCGACCCCAACCAGCTGATCGCCTCCGAGGGCTCGGGGCTCGCCGTCGATGCGTGGTTCCTGTCCCGGCTCGCGCCGGTCATGCGGGAGGCGCTGGACGAGGGCTCGCTGCGGGTCTTCGACGACATCGAGGTGCCGGTCCTGCCCGTCCTCGCCGAGATGGAGCTCGCGGGCGTCGCCGTCAGCCATGACGAGCTGCACACCCTGTCCACGTCTCTCGGCGACCGTGCCGCCGACCTCGCGGCGCAGGCCTACGCGGAGATCGGCCGCGAGGTCAACCTGGGCTCGCCCAAGCAGCTGCAGGAGGTCCTGTTCGACCAGCTGGGCATGCCCAAGACCAGGGCGAACAAGACCGGGTACTCGACGGATGCGGGTGCCCTGGCCGACCTGCAGGCCAAGAGCCCTCACCCCTTCCTCGGACTGTTGCTGCAGCACAGGGACGCGACCAAGCTCCGGCAGATCGTCGAGTCGCTCGACAAGGCGATCGCCCCCGACGGGCGGATCCACACGACCTACGGGCAGATCGGCGCCTCCACCGGCCGTCTGTCGTCGACCGATCCGAACCTGCAGAACATCCCGATCCGCTCGGAGGAGGGCCGGCGCATCCGCAGCGCCTTCCACGCGGGCGAGGGCATGGAGACGCTGCTCACCGCGGACTACTCCCAGATCGAGATGCGGATCATGGCGCACCTCTCCGGCGATCCCGGGCTGATCCAGGCGTTCAAGGAGGGGGAGGACCTGCACCGCTTCGTCGGCGCGAGGATCTTCGGGGTCGACCCGAGCGACGTGACCCCGGAGATGCGCTCGAAGGTCAAGGCGATGTCCTACGGGCTCGCCTACGGCCTGAGCGCCTTCGGCCTGTCCAAGCAGCTGCGCATCGAGTCGTCGGAGGCGAAGAAGCTCATGTCCGACTACTTCGAGCGCTTCGGCGCGGTGCGCGACTATCTCCGGCACGTCGTCGAGCAGGCCAAGACCGACGGGTACACCACGACGATCTTCGGCCGTCGACGCCCCTTCCCCGAGCTGAGCAGCCCGAACCGCGTGGTGCGCGAGAACGCGGAGCGCGCGGCCCTCAACGCCCCGATCCAGGGCAGCGCGGCCGACATCATGAAGATCGCCATGGTGCGCATCGCCGATGAGATGCGCACCTCGGATCTCCGTAGCCGCATGCTGCTTCAGGTGCACGATGAGCTCGTCTTCGATGTCGCCCCCGGCGAGACGGACACCCTGGGAGAGCTCGTGACGCGGCACATGTCGGGTGCGGCCGAGCTCAGCGTTCCACTGGATGTGCAGCTCGGAGTCGGAACCGACTGGAATACGGCGGGTCACTGATGCCCGCTCAGGACGTCGACGCTTCGGACTCGCACAACGCCGAGCCGGGCGAGCGGAGCTGGACTGAGATCGACCGGTTCGCCGAGCGCTGGGTCGATGTGGAGATCGAGCTCGACCCGCTCG
This sequence comes from Mycetocola reblochoni REB411, assembly GCF_900163835.1. Taxonomy (GTDB): domain Bacteria; phylum Actinomycetota; class Actinomycetes; order Actinomycetales; family Microbacteriaceae; genus Mycetocola_B; species Mycetocola_B reblochoni. The sequence continues at coordinate 85,911 of NZ_FUKR01000032.1, forward strand.
TCGGCAGCTATCTCGGCGACCGCCGAAGCGACGGCAGGCTCGGCGACTTCTCGCCCGAGGGCTTGGACGCGGCGGCCGAGCGCCTGTCCCGGGCGCGAACCGAACTCGACCGCCTCCGCCCCCAGGACGCCTGCGACGAGGTGACCCGCGCGGATCTGGGCTCGGGGCTGCGGCTGCGTCTCGCCGCGCACGACGCCGGTCTCGACGCCGGCGATCTCAATGTCATCGAGAGCCCGCCGCAGCGGATCAGGGACGCCTTCGACCTGATGCCCCGCGACGGGGAGGACGACTGGGCGAGGATCGCCGAGCGCGCGGCCGCAGTCCCCGACGCGCTCACCGGCTACCTTCGCTCGCTGCACCGCGCGGCGGATGGCGGCAGCGCGCCTGCCGCGCGCCAGGTCGTCGAGGTCGCCGCGCAGCTCGAGTCCACGGCCGACACGGACGGCGGCTTCGCCCTGCTCGCCGATGCGGCGGAGGGGGCTGCCCTTCCCGACACCCTCCTCAGCGCGGTCACCGAGGCGTTGACGGGGGCCAGAGCGGCCTACGCCGGGCTCGCCGCACGCCTCCGCGACGAGTACCTTCCCCGAGCCCGACGCGAAGACGGGGTGGGGCGCGACGTCTACGCGCTGCGCTCGGAGGAGTTCCTCGGTCAGCGCATCGACCTGGACGAGTGCTACGAGTGGGGGCTGGCCGAGCTCGACCGCATGGTCTCAGAGCAGAACGCCACAGCCGACCGCATCCTTCCCGGCGCCGGCGTGGACGAGGCGATCGCCTTCCTTGAGACGCAGGAACGCTACGTCATCACCGGCACGGACGCCCTTCAGCGTTGGATGCAGCACACCAGTGACGACGCCCTGGCCCGGCTGAGCGGAACCCAGTTCAGCATCCCCCAGCCCCTGCACGACCTGAGATGCCGGATCGCGACGGCCCAGGACGGCGGGATCTACTACACGGGACCGAGCGACGACTTCTCCCGCCCCGGCACCATGTGGTGGTCGGTTCCCCCTGGGGTGACGCGGTTCGACAGCTGGCGCGAGAAGACGACGGTCTACCACGAGGGCATCCCCGGCCATCATCTGCAGATCGGGCAGGCGGTCGTCAACCGGGGTCAGCTGAACAGGTGGCGCCGCCAGCTGGCCGGGACCTCCGGCCACATCGAGGGGTGGGCGCTGTACGCCGAGCGGCTCATGGACGAGCTCGGCTTCCTCGACGACCCCGCCGACCGCCTGGGGATGCTCGACGGCCAGCGGCTTCGCGCGGCGAGGGTCGTGCTCGATATCGGCGTGCATCTGGGCAAGCAGCGCCCCGACGGTGGCGGGGTATGGACGGCCGAGTACGCGCATGACTTCCTTTCGCGCAACGTGAACATGAACGATGGTTTCGTGCGCTTCGAGCTGAATCGCTACCTCGGCTGGCCCGGGCAGGCACCGTCGTACAAGGTGGGCCAGCGGATCTGGGAGTCGCTTCGTGCGGATCGGCAGCGACGCGACGGCGACGACTTCGACGTCGCCGCCTTCCACGCGGAGGCTCTCGCGCTCGGCGGGCTGCGGCTCGACACCCTCGAGAAGGCCCTCGGCTCCAGCGGGCCATAGCCGTCGTGATGCGGACGGGTCGGCAACGCCGCGCCGCGGCGCGGGGGAGCCAACCAGGGAGTGGCCCACGGGCAGGACGCAGCGGAGTCGTTTCAGGCCCCGCCGGCTTCACCGGTCCTGTGCGGCATCCGTCACCGTCCACGACGCCACCGCCGTCCGCGGTCCTCGCCGCGTCCACGGGCCGTCGTCGTGTCCAGCGAAACCCGCGTCGTGACGGGCGGATCCGCCCGTTCGGCGCCTTGCACCGCGCGTCGCGCCCCGGGTAGGATATGGAGGTCACATCCGTGACGTCCTATTCGTTCGCCGCGCGGGACTCCCGATCAGCCCTGCTCGATCGCCGTGCGGCCCGACATTACATCCGTACTGGAGCAACCACTACATGACAAGCGCAACGACCGCACCCAAGCAGATCGCGATCAACGACATCGGATCCGCTGAAGACTTCCTCGCCGCGGTCGAGAAGACTTTGAAGTTCTTCAACGACGGCGACCTCATCGAGGGCACCGTCGTGAAGATCGACCGCGACGAGGTCCTCCTCGACGTCGGTTACAAGACCGAGGGCGTCATCCCCTCCCGCGAGCTCTCCATCAAGCACGACGTCGACCCGAACGAGGTCGTCAAGGTCGGCGACACGGTCGAGGCTCTTGTTCTCCAGAAGGAGGACAAGGAGGGTCGCCTCATCCTGTCCAAGAAGCGTGCCCAGTACGAGCGCGCCTGGGGCGATGTCGAGAAGATCAAGGAGTCGGATGGCGTCGTCACCGGCCAGGTCATCGAGGTCGTCAAGGGCGGCCTCATCGTCGACATCGGCCTGCGTGGCTTCCTTCCCGCGTCGCTCATCGAGCTGCGCCGCGTCCGCGACCTGACCCCGTACCTGGGCCAGGAGATCGAGGCGAAGATCCTCGAGCTCGACAAGAACCGCAACAACGTGGTCCTGTCGCGTCGCGCCCTGCTGGAGCAGACGCAGTCCGAGAGCCGCACCACCTTCCTCAACAACCTCCAGAAGGGCCAGGTCCGCAAGGGCATCGTGTCCTCGATCGTCAACTTCGGTGCGTTCGTCGACCTGGGTGGCGTCGACGGCCTGGTTCACGTCTCCGAGCTCAGCTGGAAGCACATCGAGCACGCCAGCGAGGTCGTCGAGGTCGGTCAGGAAGTCACCGTCGAGATCCTCGAGGTCGACCTGGACCGGGAGCGCGTCTCGCTGTCGCTCAAGGCGACGCAGGAAGACCCGTGGCAGGTCTTCGCCCGCACCCACGCGATCGGTCAGCTCGCACCGGGCAAGGTCACCAAGCTCGTTCCCTTCGGTGCGTTCGTTCGCGTCGCCGACGGTATCGAGGGCCTCGTGCACATCTCGGAGCTCTCCGGCAAGCACGTCGAGCTCGCCGAGCAGGTCGTCTCGGTCGGCGAAGAGGTCTTCGTCAAGGTCATCGACATCGACCTCGACCGTCGCCGCATCTCGCTGAGCCTCAAGCAGGCCAACGAAGGTGTCGACCCCGAGGGCACCGAGTTCGACCCGGCGCTGTACGGCATGACCACGGAGTACGACGACCAGGGGAACTACAAGTACCCCGAGGGCTTCGACCCGGAGACCAACGAGTGGAAGGAAGGCTTCGAGGCTCAGCGCGAGACCTGGGAGCAGGAGTACGCCGCCGCTCAGGCTCGCTGGGAGGCCCACAAGAAGCAGGTCGCCACGTCGCAGGCCGAAGAGGCCGAGGCTCCTGCCTCGACCGGTGGCCCGAGCTTCTCGAGCGACTCGGCTTCGGCTGGAACCCTCGCGGACGACGAGTCCCTCGCCGCCCTGCGCGAGCGTCTCTCGAGCAACTCCTAAGCACGAACAGAAGGGGCCGGCCCGGTTTTCCGGGCCGGCCCCTTCGGCGTCCCCGGCCGAACGTCGACTCGCTCCTCCCGTGCCACAGTCCCTCGACCGCACGGATCGCGGCTTCTTCGCCGTCCTCCACGCGATTCGTCCGGCGTGGCGCTGCCCGGGGCGGCGGATCAGGCTGAGAAGTCGCTGCTAAGATCAGTCGGTATCGCGCCTTGGTGCGTAGCCCCCACATACCTCTCAACGTCTTAGGGACGCCGTTGCTCACTCACTCACTCCAGTCCTACCTCGACTCCGACTTCAGCTCAGCGAGCGGGCTCAGGAGCAACCCGCGCCAGGACCGCAGCAAGCAGTCCCTCAACGTGATCCTTCGCGCGACCGCCGACCTCATCGACGAGAGCGGCTACGCGAGCGTGACGACGGCGGAGGTGGCGAAGCGGACGGGGCTGGCGATCGGGACGGTGTACCGGTTCTTCCCCGACCGCATCGCGCTCATGTTCGGTGTGTACGACCACGTCCTCAAGGGCTTCCTCGACATCGCGGTGGCCCGCCTCGCGGAGTCGTCGCCGCAGAGCTGGCAGGACAGCTTCGCGACGATCCTCACCGCCTCCGCCGAGGCCCGTCGCACCATCCCCGGCTATCAGAGCGTGCACCACCGCATCCTCGGCGAGACCGGCGACAGCGAGCGCTACCGGGAGCGCATCACCGGCATCGGCACGGCGATCGCGGGGGAGCTGTCCACGTTCGGTCTGCCGAGTTCGGAGGAGTGGGTGCAGCACGTCACCGTCGCCTACGAGCTGTCCCTGTCGCTGCAGCGTCTCGCGTTCGACATGAGCCCCTCCGGCGACGAGAGACTGCTGGGTGAAGCGGTGTCCCTTCCGCTGCGCTACCTCAGCGAGCATCTCGACGAGCAGGGGTAACCTGGGCTCATGTCCATGCTGATCGGTCTCACGGGCGGAATCGCCGCGGGGAAGTCCACGGTCGCACGACGTCTGGCCACCCTCGGCGCGGTGGTGATCGACGCGGACGTCGTGGCCCGCGAGGTGGTCGAGCCGGGCACGGACGCCCTCAGCCGCATCCGCGAGCACTTCGGCCCTGCCGTCCTGGCTGCGGACGGCTCCCTCGATCGGGCGGCGCTCGGGGCGATCGTGTTCTCCGACGACGATGCGAGGGCCGAGCTCAACGCGATCGTCCACCCCGCGGTGAGGCGGCGCACGGCCGAACTCATCACGGCGGCGACCGGGTCCGACCCCGATGCCGTCGTGGTCTACGACGTCCCGCTCCTGGTCGAGGCGGCCGTCCCGCACGAGTTCGACCTGGTCGTCGTGGTCGAGGCGTCCGCCGAGGCTCGGGTCAGGCGCCTCGTCGAGAACAGGGGTCTGAGCCGGGAGCAGGCGCAGGCGCGCGTCGCCGCGCAGGCGAGTGACGCGGAGCGTCGGGCGGTCGCGGATGTCGTGCTCAACACCGAGGGGACGGAGGCGCAGACCCTCGCGCAGACCGACCAGCTGTGGCGCGAACGGATCCGCCCGCGCTCGTTCCCTTCCCGCCATCGCCCGTAGTGAACAGCGCCCGCCGTGTCGGTGGTCGAGCCTAGACTTTTGACATGGAACCCACCCGTGCCGTCCGCCCGTTCACCGTTGAGAGCCCCTACCAGCCCAGCGGTGACCAGCCCCAGGCGATCGCAGAGCTGGCGGGACGCATCAACGCGGGGGAGACCGACGTCGTCCTGCTCGGCGCGACCGGAACGGGCAAGTCGGCCACGACGGCGTGGCTCGTCGAGGCGGTGCAACGGCCGACCCTCGTTCTCGCCCACAACAAGACGCTCGCCGCACAGCTGGCCAACGAGTTCCGCGAGCTCTTCCCCCACAACGCGGTCGAGTACTTCGTCTCCTACTACGACTACTACCAGCCGGAGGCCTACGTCCCCCAGACCGACACCTTCATCGAGAAGGACTCGTCGATCAACGAGGAGGTGGAGCGCCTTCGGCACTCGACCACCAACTCGCTGCTCAGCCGCCGCGACGTGATCGTGGTGTCGACCGTGTCCTGCATCTACGGACTCGGCAAGCCGGAGGAATACCTCAACGCGATGGTGGCGCTGCAGGCGGGGATGCGCATCGACCGCGATTGGCTGATCCGCAAGTTCGTGTCGATGCAGTACAAGCGCAACGACATCGACTTCAGCAGGGGGACCTTCCGGGTCAGGGGCGACACGATCGAGATCATCCCGATGTACGAGGAGCACGCGATCCGGATCGAGATGTTCGGAGACGAGATCGAGGCACTGCACACCCTGCACCCGCTCTCCGGCAACATCATCGCCTCGCCCGAGTCGGTGTCCGTGTTCCCCGCATCCCACTATGTGGCCAGCACCGACGTGATGCAGCGGGCCATCGTCTCCATCCAGGACGAGCTCGACCAGCGGCTCGCGGAGCTCGAGTCCCAGAACAAACTGCTGGAGGCTCAGCGGCTCAAGATGCGCACGACTTTCGACCTCGAGATGATGGAGCAGATCGGCTTCACCTCGGGCATCGAGAACTACTCGAGGCACATCGACGGGCGCCAGCCCGGTGAGGCGCCGCACTGCCTCCTCGACTTCTTCCCCGACGACTTCCTCACGGTCATCGACGAGTCGCACGTCACGGTGCCGCAGATCGGAGCCATGTTCGAGGGGGACGCCTCGCGCAAGCGCACGCTCGTCGACCACGGGTTCCGGCTGCCGAGCGCCCTCGACAACCGGCCGCTGACCTGGTCGGAGTTCAAGGACCGTGTCGGACAGACGGTGTACCTTTCGGCAACGCCGGGCAAGTACGAGCTCGGGGTGGCCGACGGGGTCGTCGAGCAGATCATTCGCCCGACCGGCCTCGTCGACCCGAAGATCGTCGTCAAGCCGAGCAAGGGCCAGATCGACGATCTGCTCGAGGAGGTCCGCCAGCGGACGGAGCGCGACGAGCGCGTGCTGGTGACGACGCTCACGAAGCGCATGGCGGAGGACCTGACCGACTTCCTGACCGAGGCCGGTGTGCGGGTCAGGTATCTGCACTCCGACGTCGACACCCTGCGACGCGTCGAACTGCTGACGGAGCTCCGAGCGGGCGTCTACGACGTCCTCGTCGGCATCAACCTGCTCCGCGAGGGTCTCGACCTGCCGGAGGTCTCCCTCGTCGCGATCCTCGATGCGGACAAGGAGGGCTTCCTCCGCTCGTCGACGTCCCTCATCCAGACGATCGGGCGCGCCGCCCGAAACGTCTCGGGCGAGGTGCACATGTACGCGGACACGGTGACACGTTCCATGGCACTCGCCATCGAGGAGACCGAGCGCCGTCGCGAGATCCAGGTCGCCTACAACACCGAACACGGCATCGACCCTCAGCCGTTGCGGAAGCGCATCGCCGACATCACCGAGGTCCTGGCCCGCGAGGGAGCCGACACCGCCGAGCTGCTCGCCGGACGGGCGGGGTCGGGCAAGCGCTCCGCCCCGGCACCGGCGCGTACCGGGATCGCGGCGGAGGGCGCCAACGACCTCGAAGGCATCATCGCCGACCTGAACGACCAGATGCTGACCGCAGCGGCGGAGCTCAAGTTCGAGCTGGCGGCACGGTTGCGCGACGAGGTCTCCGAGCTCAAGCGCGAGCTCAGGCGCATGGAGAGCGCCGGTCACGTCGACGCCTGATCGCGGCACCCTGGCGCACCCCGTGACCCCCTCCGGATGTCCCGGCGGACCGGCACGAGACTCGGACGACAGCCCACAGCGAACAGTGTCGGAGGTGCGCCGTAGACTCGTCGGGTGACGATTCAAAGGATCAATACGGGTAGCGTTCTCAGCGTTCGCGGTGCCCGAGTGCACAACCTCCACAACGTCGACGTCGAGGTCCCCCGAGACTCGCTCGTCGTCTTCACCGGACTCTCGGGCTCGGGGAAGTCCTCGCTCGCGTTCGACACGATCTTCGCGGAGGGCCAGCGCCGCTACGTCGAGTCCCTGTCCGCGTACGCCCGCCAGTTCCTGGGCCAGGTGGACCGGCCGGACGTCGACTTCATCGAGGGGCTCAGCCCCGCCGTGTCGATCGACCAGAAGTCGACCAACCGCAACCCACGATCCACCGTCGGCACGATCACCGAGATCTACGACTACCTCCGCCTCCTCTGGGCACGCATCGGCATTCCGCACTGCCCCGTGTGCGGCGAGCCGATCCAGCGCCAGACGGTACAGCAGATCGCTGATCGCCTCATGGAGCTCGACGAGGGCACCAGGTACATGGTCGTCAGTCCCGTCGTCACGCAGAAGAAGGGCGAGTTCGTCGAGCTCTTCCAGGAGCTGTCCGGGCAGGGGTACGTCCGCGCGATCGTGGACGGCGAGCAGATCCAGCTCGCCTCGCCGCCCACGCTGAAGAAGTCCTACAAGCACGACATCTCGGTCGTGGTCGACCGGCTCGTCGCGGGGCCCGACATCCTCGGACGCCTCACCGACTCTCTCGAGACCGCCCTCCGCCTGACCGACGGCTTCGTCCAGATCGACTACGTGGACCAAGAGGGCGACGAGGCCGTGCAGACCTTCTCCGAGAAGCTCGCCTGCCCCAACCAGCACCCGATCCAGCTCACCGAGATCGAGCCGAGGACGTTCTCGTTCAACGCACCCTTCGGCGCCTGCCCGGAGTGCTCGGGCCTGGGCACACGGATGTCCGTCGACGACGAACTCCTCATCGGCGACGATCAGCTGTCCATCAGCGAGGGCGTGATCGTGCCGTGGAGCACCCAGGGCAAGGGCCTGTACCAGTACTACGAGAAGCTGCTCGTCGCCCTCGCCGACGACCTTGGCTTCTCGCTGACCACGCCGTGGAAGAAGCTGCCGGCTGCCGTGCGGACGAGCATCCTCACCGGCAAGGACTTCAAGGTCAAGGTCAAGTGGAAGAACCGCTACGGCCGAGAGATCAGCTACACCTCGGGGTTCGAGGGCGTGGCCCCCTACATCGAGCGCCAGTACGCCCAGTCGGAGACCGACACCCAGCGCGCCCGCTGGGCCGAGTACCTGCGCGAGATCCCCTGCCCGAGCTGCGGGGGCACCCGGCTCAAGCCCGAGGTCCTCGCCGTGACCGTCAACGGCAGGAGCATCGCGGCCGTCGCCGAGCTCAGCCTGGCCGACGCACGGGAGTTCATGGAGGAGCTCACGCTCACCGATCGTGAGGCGCGGATCGCGGCGCAGGTGCTCCGCGAAATCCGGGTCCGGCTCAACTTCCTCATCCAGGTGGGGCTGACCTACCTCTCGCTCGCCCGGGCCGCGGGGTCGCTGTCCGGCGGCGAGGCGCAGCGCATCCGGCTGGCCACGCAGATCGGGTCCGGTCTGACGGGTGTGCTCTACGTGCTCGACGAGCCGAGCATCGGCCTGCACCAGCGCGACAACCGTCGCCTCATCGAGACACTGCTGGCGCTCAAAGACCTGGGCAACACCCTCATCGTCGTCGAGCACGACGAGGACACCATCCGCGCAGCCGACTGGATCGTCGACATCGGTCCGGGCGCGGGCGTGAACGGGGGGACCGTGGTCCACTCCGGCGACTACGCCTCGTTGCTGGACAACACCGACTCCCTGACCGGCGACTACCTCTCCGGCCGACGCTCCATCGTCACTCCGAGCACGCGCCGCCCGGTCGACCGCGGACGGATGCTGACCGTGACGGGGGCGCAGGCCAACAACCTCCGAAACGTCACCGCGCAGTTCCCCCTCGGCACGCTGACCGCGGTCACCGGCGTGAGCGGCTCCGGCAAGTCCTCCCTCGTCAACGACATCCTCTACCGGGTGCTCGCCAACCGGCTAAACGGCGCGCGCAAGGTGCCGGGCAAGCACACACGGGTGACGGGCCTCGATCACCTCGACAAGGTCATCCACGTGGATCAGGCGCCGATCGGCCGGACCCCCCGGTCGAACCCGGCCACGTACACCGGCGTCTTCGACCGGGTGCGCACGCTCTTCGCGGAGACCGCCGAGGCGAAGGCACGGGGCTACCTCCCTGGCCGCTTCAGCTTCAACGTCAAGGGTGGACGCTGCGAGGCGTGCTCGGGCGACGGCACCATCAAGATCGAGATGAACTTCCTTCCCGACGTCTACGTCGCGTGTGAGGTCTGCAACGGGGCGCGCTACAACCGCGAGACCCTGGCGATCCACTACAAGGGCAAGAACATCGCCGAGGTGCTCGACATGCCCATCGCCGAGGCCGCGGTCTTCTTCGAGCCGATCAGCGCCATCCACCGCTACCTGAAGACCCTCGTCGACGTCGGCCTCGGCTACGTCCGGCTGGGACAGAGCGCCACCACGCTGTCCGGCGGCGAGGCGCAGAGGGTAAAGCTGGCGACGGAGCTGCAGAAGCGCACCAACGGTCGCTCCATCTACGTGCTCGACGAGCCGACGACGGGGTTGCACTTCGAAGACGTGCGCAAGCTGCTCCTCGTGCTCAACTCGCTCGTCGACAAGGGCAACACCGTCCTGGTGATCGAGCACAACCTCGACGTCATCAAGTCCGCCGACTGGCTGGTCGACCTCGGGCCTGAGGGCGGCGCAGGCGGGGGGACGATCGTCGGCACCGGGACACCGGAGCAGCTCGCCGTCAACCCGGACAGCCATACCGGTACCTTCCTCGCCGAGATCTTCGCCGAGGAGACGGCAGGGCTGGCCGCGGCCGACCGGTCCGCCTGAGCGGCATGTCCACTCAGCTGAGCTACCGCCCCGCGAGCGGGGAGATACCGACGACCCCGGGCGTGTACCGGTTCACCGGCCCGGACGGGCGGGTGCTCTACGTCGGGAAGGCGAAGAACCTCCGGCAGCGGTTGAGCAACTACTTCGGTCCGCTGCACACGCTGCACGAACGAACCCGCCGCATGGTCACCACGGCGACCGGGGTGACCTGGACCGTCGTCGGAAGCGACGTCGAGGCACTGCAGCTGGAGTACACGTGGATCAAGGAGTTCGATCCGCCGTTCAACGTCAAGTTCCGCGACGACAAGAGCTACCCCTACATGGTCGTCACGCTGCGGGACGAGGCACCGCGCGTCATGGTGTCGCGCAACCGCTCGATCAGGGGCGCGAAGTACTTCGGCCCGTACCCGAAGATCTGGGCGGTCAACGACACGATCGAACTGATGGTCAAGGCATTCCCGATCCGGACCTGCTCCGACGCCAACTACAAGCGGGCGATGCAGTCGGGTCGGCCGTGCTTTGCCGGGCAGATCGGCAAGTGCGGCGGGCCGTGCTCCGGACGGGTGACGATCGACGAGCACCGCGCCATCGTCGATGACTTCGTCGCCTTCATGTCCGGGGGCGACGACCGCTTCGTCGCCGAGGCCCGCGAGCAGATGATGGCGGCCGCGGCCGAGCAGGACTACGAGCGCGCGGCGCTCTACCGGGACCGTCTGCAGTCGCTCGAGGCTGTGCTGTCCAAGAGCGCCGTGGTGCTCTCCGACCGCGTCGACGCCGACCTGTACGCCGTCGCACACCACGAGCTCTCGGCCACGGTCCAGGGGTTCACCGTTCGCGGCGGCCGGATCAGGGGGGTCCGCGGGTGGACGGTCGACAAGGAGATCGACATGTCGACGGCCGACATCGTCCGCAGCGCGCTGCAGCGTGTCTACGCGGAGGCCTCGGGCGTCGACGACATCCCGAAGCAGATCCTGGTTCCCGAGCTGCCCGAGGACCGTGAGGAGCTCGAGGCGATGCTCAGCCAGCACAGGGGGAGGGGGCGGGTGAGCCTCGCCGTCCCGCAGCGGGGCGAGAAGCAGGCCCTCATGGAGACCGCCTCGGTCAACGCGATGCACGCGCTCAAGCTGTACACGAGCAGGCGAAACGCCGACTTCGTGGCCCGCAGCGACGCGATGGCCGAGCTCCAGGACGCCCTCGGGATGAGCGAGGCGCCGCTGCGGATGGAGTGCTACGACATCTCGCACCTCGCGGGGACGAACGTCGTCGCGTCCATGGTGGTCTTCGAGGACGGGCTTCCGCGCAAGGACCAGTACCGCAAGTTCTCCATCGCCGAGACCACCGACGACACCGACTCGATCCACCAGGTGCTGACCCGGCGCCTGGCCCGGCTGCGAGCCGACGACGGCGATGCCGGCCCCGATGGCGCTCACGAGCCGGCGGCCACCGCGTCCGCTGCAGCGACGCCGCCCAGCGGAGCGACAGCGCCGACCGCAACCGCCGCGTCGGCTGGGGCGGCCGGGGCGGCGCCGGACGACGCGCGACCGGAGGACGCGACCCCTGGACCCGCCGGACCGGGCGTCACCGTGAGCGGAGGGCCGCTCGACGGCGAGGACGCCGCGCCGCCGGTCGACGTCGCCGACCCCGACGCGGTCGTCGTGGCGACGACCCCTCGTCGCCGTTTCGCCTACCCGCCACAGCTCCTCATCGTCGACGGCGGCCAACCCCAGGTGCAGGCCGCCTGGCGCGCGCTCGAGGAGGCGGGGCGAACGGACATCGCCGTGTGCGGCATCGCGAAGCGTCTCGAGGAGCTCTGGCTTCCCAACGACGACTTCCCCGTCATCCTGCCGCGGAACAGCGAGGCGCTGTTCCTCATCCAGCGGATCCGTGACGAGGCCCACCGCTTCGCAATCACCTACCAGCGGGCCACCCGCAAGCGCGACATCACGACGGTGCTCTCCGACGTGCCCAGACTCGGTCCCGCACGGATCAAACGCCTGCTCGGACACTTCGGCTCGGTCACACGGTTGCGCGCGGCGGGGGTCGACGAGATCGCTCAGGTCGACGGGATCGGGCCCACCCTGGCGGGCGCTGTCCGCGAGCGGCTCAGTCGCTAGGCTGGGACAACCCCACCGTCAGCGCGAGAAGGCAGCATGTCCGAGACGACCCAGCCCCAGCAAGAAGTCCTCATCGTCACAGGGATGTCCGGCGCCGGGCGCTCGACAGCCGCCAAGGCGCTGGAGGACCTGGGCTGGTACGTCGTCGACAATCTGCCCCCGCAAATGCTGCGCCCCCTCGTCGACCTCGCGGAGCGTGCCGACGACCGGCTGCCCCGGATCGCCGCCGTCGTCGACGTCAGGGGGAGGGACTTCTTCCCCGACCTGCAGCAGATGATCGGCACGCTGAGGGAGGGCACGCAGCTGAGAGTGGTGTTCCTCGACGCGAGCGACGCCGTTCTCGTCACGCGCTTCGACGCGGTGCGCCGTCCGCATCCGCTGCAGAACGGCGGCACCCTGCTGGACGGCATCTCGACCGAACGCGCACGGCTGTCGGAGATCCGCGACTCCAGTGACGTCATCATCGACACCAGCGAGCTCAACATCCACCAGCTCGCGACCCGCGTCAACGAGCTCTTCCGCGAGCAAGACACACCCGGGGTGCGGGTGACCATGCTGAGCTTCGGCTTCAAGTACGGCCACCCCCAGGACGCCGACACGGTGGCCGACGCCCGATTCCTGCCGAACCCGTTCTGGATCCCGGAGCTGCGTTCGTTTTCCGGTCGGGACGAACAGGTGAGAGAATATGTTCTTGGCCGCCCTGGCGCCGAGGAGTTCATCGATGCGTACAGCACCGCCCTCGAACTCACACTCGACGGGTACCAGCGCGAGAACAAGCGGAACGCGACCTTCGCGATCGGATGCACCGGCGGTAAACACCGCTCGGTCGCGCTCGTGGAGAGGATCGCCGCGCGCCTGTCCAGCCTGCCCGGCGTCGCGGTGACCATCAGACATCGCGACCTCGGGCGCGAATAACCGTGAGAGCGCGGCCCCACGAGGGACGCAGAGAAAGTGGAGTGCTTAAGTGGCGTTGACGACCGAAGTAAAGGCAGAGCTGTCCCGGGTGGCGGAGACCCGCAGTTCCGTGCGGGCTGCCGAGCTGACCGCGCTGCTGCGCTTCGCCGGGGGGCTGCACGTCATCTCCGGCCGACTCGTGGTCGAGGTCGAGGTCGAGACAGTCGTCCTGGCGCAGCGGATCCGCAAGGACCTCGCCGAGATCTACGGCGTCCGCAGCATCGCGGCGCGCGCGGGAACGAACTCCACAACGGGGCAGGACCTCATCATCGTGCGCGTGATGGAGGGGGAGACCCTCGCACGCCAGACGGGCCTCCTCGACGCGCGTAAGCGGCCCGTGCGCGGCCTGCCCAATCGGCTCACCACCGGCTCGCGCGACGACCTGGCCGCCCTCTGGCGCGGCGCCTTCCTCGCCGCGGGAACCCTGACGGAGCCGGGCCGGAGCGCGGCGCTGGACATCGTCTGCCCCAGCAACGAGGCGGCGATGGCTCTGGTCGGTGCCGCGTCGCGGCTGGACATCTCCGCGAAGGCCCGCGAGGTCAGGGGAGTGCAGCGCGTCGTCATCCGCGACGGCGAGGCCATCAGCTCGATGCTGATCCGCATGGGGGCGAACGGGGCCGTGGCGGAGTGGGACGAGATCAGGCAGAGGCGCGAGGTGAGGGCCACGGCGAACCGCCTGGTCAACTTCGACGACGCCAACCTCCGTCGTTCCGCGCAGGCGGCCGTGGCGGCCTGCGCGCGCGTCGAACGTGCGCTCGAGCTGCTCGGGACCGACGTCCCCAAGCACCTCCGCTACGCGGGGGAGCTGCGGTTGTCCCATCGCGACGCGAGCCTGGACGAGCTCGGCCACCACGCGGACCCGCCGATGACGAAGGACGCCATCGCCGGCCGTATCCGCCGCCTGCTGGCGATGGCGGACAAGCGCGCCCAGGAGCTCGGCGTCCCCAGCACCGAGGCCAGCCTGCCCGGAGACATCGACGGCATCTGATCCGCCCGGCACGGAGGATTTCGCCCGGGGCGTAACCGGGCGACGCGGGCGCTCGGGGAGCTTGGGCTTCGGCGCCCGACGACTAGACTTTTCCGTGGACCACGCTCCATGCAGCGTCAGCTGCGACATCACGTAAGGAGAAGCACAGATGGCTGTCTATACACTCCCCGAGCTTTCATACGACTACGCCGCGCTCGAGCCGAGCATCAGCGGTGCGATCATGGAACTGCACCACTCCAAGCACCACCAGGCCTACGTCACCGGTGCCAACACGGCGCTGGACCAGCTCGCCGAGGCGCGCGACTCCGGCAACCTGGCGAACGTGAACAAGCTCGAGAAGGACCTCGCGTTCAACCTCGGCGGTCACGTCAACCACTCGGTGTTCTGGACGAACCTCTCGCCGAACGGCGGCGACAAGCCGACCGGCGAGCTGTCGAGCGCGATCGACGACTTCTTCGGTTCCTTCGACAAGTTCCAGGCCCACTTCACCGCCGCCGCCCTCGGCGTGCAGGGATCGGGCTGGGCCGCACTGGTCTGGGACTCGATCGGCCAGCGCCTGCTCGTGCAGCAGTTCTTCGACCAGCAGTCGAACTTCCCCGTCGGCGTGGTGCCTGTGCTGCTGCTCGACGTGTGGGAGCACGCGTACTACCTCGACTACCGCAACGTCCGCGCCGACTACGTCAAGGCGTTCTGGAACATCGTCGACTGGGAGAACGTCCAGCAGCGGTTCCTGACCGCACGCGAGAAGACGGACGGCCTGCTGGTACTGTCGTAATCGACACGATGGGGTGCCCGGCTAGCGCGGGTACCCCATCTTATTTCTGCAGGGAAATAATTCGTTTCGCGCATCAGCGCCCCAGCAACAGGAGAAGATCTTGTCCGTAAAGATCGGTATCAACGGTTTCGGCCGCATCGGCCGCAACTACTTCCGCGCAGCCCTCGCCAAGGGCAGTGACTTCGAGATCGTCGCCGTCAACGACCTGACCGACCCCGCCGCCCTCGCCCACCTGCTCAAGTACGACTCGATCACCGGCCGTCTCGACGCGACCGTCGAGGTCGACGGCGACACGATCGTCGTCGACGGCAAGCCCGTCAAGGTCCTCGCCGAGCGCGACCCCGCGAACCTCCCGTGGGGCGAGCTGGGTGTCGACATCGTCATCGAGTCCACCGGTCGCTTCACCAAGGCGGACGACGCCAAGAAGCACATCGCCGCCGGCGCCAAGAAGGTGCTCATCTCGGCCCCCGCCTCCGGTGAGGACGCCACCTTCGTCCTCGGCGTCAACGACGGCGACTACGACCCCGAGAACCACCACATCATCTCCAACGCCTCGTGCACGACCAACTGTCTCGCGCCGCTGGCGAAGGTCTTCAACGACGAGTTCGGCATCGTCACGGGCCTGATGACCACGGTTCACGCGTACACGGCTGACCAGAACCTGCAGGACGGCCCGCACAGCGACCCCCGTCGCGCCCGTGCCGCGGCGATCAACATCGTCCCGACCTCGACCGGTGCGGCGAAGGCGATCGGCCTCGTCCTGCCCGAGCTCAAGGGCAAGCTGGACGGTTTCGCCCTGCGCGTCCCGGTCCCCACCGGCTCGATCACCGACCTGACCGTCGAGTCGGCCCGCGAGGTCACCGTCGACGAGGTCAAGGCCGCCTACAAGAAGGCCGCCGAGGGCCCCCTGAAGGGCATCCTCAAGTACACCGAGGAGCCCCTCGTCTCCAGCGACATCGTCACCGACCCGCACTCGTCGATCTTCGACGCGGGCCTCGTGCGCGTCATCGGGAACCAGGTCAAGCTCTCCAGCTGGTACGACAACGAGTGGGGCTACTCCAACCGCCTGGTCGACCTGACCGAGCTCGTCGCCGACCGCCTGTAGGCTCAGCGATATGGCTCTGCGCACCCTCTCATCCCTCGGCTCCCTCGCGGGCCGACGCGTCATCGTCCGAAGCGATCTGAACGTCCCCGTCAGCGACGGCGTCATCACCGATGACGGCAGGATCAGGGCTTCGTTGCCCACGATCAGTGAGCTGAGCGAGGCCGGGGCACGGGTCATCGTGATCTCCCACCTCGGCCGCCCCGCGGGCGAGCCGAAGCAGGAGTTCTCACTTGCCCCCGTCGCCGCTCGCCTCGGCGAGCTGCTCGGCCGCCCGGTGGCCTTCGCCACCGACACGGTGGGCGAGTCGGCGCACGATGCGGTCTCCGCGCTCGAGGACGGCGATGTCGTCGTCCTCGAGAACCTTCGGTTCAACCCGGGGGAGACGAGCAAGGATGAGGGGGTGCGCGCCGCCTTCGCCGCCCAGCTTGCCGAGCTGGGCGACGTGCTGGTCTCGGACGGCTTCGGCGTCGTCCACCGCAAGCAGGCCAGCGTCTACGACCTCGCCACCCTCCTGCCGAGCGCGGCCGGCGGTCTGATCGAGCGCGAGCTCCACGTCCTCGAGGCCCTGACCGAGAAGCCCGAGCGTCCGTACACGGTCGTTCTCGGCGGCTCCAAGGTGTCCGACAAGCTCGGCGTCATCGGGCACCTCCTGCCTCGCGTCGACACGCTGCTCATCGGCGGCGGCATGCTGTTCACCTTCCTCGCCGCTCAGGGCCACCCCGTGGGCGCGAGCCTGCTCGAGAAGGACCAGCTCGACACGGTGCGCGGGTACATCTCCGAGGCTGAGCGCCTCGGGGTCACCCTCGTCGTGCCGAGCGACGTCGTCGTCGCCTCCCGTTTCGCCGCCGACGCCGACCACGTCGTCGCGCCGGTCGACGCGATCGAGGACACCGCCTTCGGCGCCTCCGGCATCGGGCTGGACATCGGCCCCGAAACCGCGGCCACCTTCGCCCGGATCGTGGCGGAGTCGAAGACCGTGTTCTGGAACGGCCCGATGGGCGTGTTCGAGTTCGACGCGTTCGCGGCGGGAACGAAGGCCGTGGCCGAGGCGCTCACGCGTGTCGACGGACTCGGCGTCGTCGGTGGCGGCGACTCCGCCGCGGCCGTTCGCGCCCTCGGCTTCTCGGACGACGACTTCGGACACATCTCCACCGGCGGTGGGGCCAGCCTCGAGTTCCTCGAGGGCAAGACTCTTCCCGGACTGGAGGTCCTCGGATGGTGACCACACGCACCCCGCTCATCGCGGGCAACTGGAAGATGAACCTGGATCACTTCCAGGCCATCGCGTTCGTGCAGAAGCTCGCCTGGGCCCTCAAGGACGCCAAGCACGACTACTCCTCCGTCGAGGCGGCCGTGTTCCCCCCGTTCACGGACCTCCGCTCCGTCCAGACGATCGTCCAGGCGGACAAGTACGAGATCGGCTATGGAGCCCAGGACGTCTCGGTGCACGCATCCGGCGCCTACACGGGTGAGGTCGCGGCGTCCTTCCTCGCGTCCCTCGACTGCCGGTACGTGCTCGTCGGTCACTCGGAGCGTCGGACCCTCCATGGCGAGGACGACGCGGTCGTCGCCGCGAAGGTCTCGGCCGCGCTCGGCTCCTCGCTCGTGCCGGTGATCTGTGTCGGCGAGACCGCGGAGGACCTGGAGAAGCACGGTCCGAGCGCGGTTCCCGTCGCACAGCTGACGCGCGCACTGGAGGGTGTCGACTCCGCCGCGGACATCGTCGTCGCGTACGAGCCCGTCTGGGCGATCGGCTCCGGCCAGGCCGCGACGCCTAAGCAGGCCGAGCAGGTCGCCGCTGAGCTGCGTTCCGCCCTGCGCGAGTCACTCGGTGACGAGGCGGCCGACCGCACGCGCATCCTCTACGGCGGTTCCGTGAAGGCGAACAACATCGCCGGCTTCATGCGGGAGCCCAACGTGGACGGCGCGCTCGTCGGCGGTGCGAGCCTCGACCTGAACGAGTTCGCGAGCATCATCCGTTATCAGAGTCACGTCGGACTGTAGTCC
This sequence comes from Mycetocola reblochoni REB411, assembly GCF_900163835.1. Taxonomy (GTDB): domain Bacteria; phylum Actinomycetota; class Actinomycetes; order Actinomycetales; family Microbacteriaceae; genus Mycetocola_B; species Mycetocola_B reblochoni. The sequence goes on from NZ_FUKR01000032.1 coordinate 103,953, forward strand.
AGGGCGTACCGCCTTCCAGCGGGTATAGTTGAGGCAGCTCTGTGCCTCATTCCAGAAAGGTCCTCGTGGAAATTCTTCAGGTCGTCCTGCAGGTTGTGCTTGGTTTGACCAGCCTGCTCCTGACCTTCCTCATCCTCCTGCACAAGGGCCGCGGTGGCGGCCTGTCCGACATGTTCGGCGGTGGCATGGGGTCGAACCTCGGCGCCTCGGGCGTTGCGGAGCGCAACCTCAACCGGATCACGATCATCCTCGGATTGGTCTGGTTCCTCACCATCGTCGCGCTTGGTCTGATCACCAAGTTCCAGGCCGGAGTCTAAGGAGCATCATGGTTGCAGGAGGAAGCGCGATCCGCGGCTCACGCGTCGGCGCGGGCCCGATGGGGGAGCAGGACCACGGTTTTCACGCCGAGCGTCGTGCGATCACCTATTGGGACGCCCTGGGAAACGCGACCGTCCGCTACTTCGCCGCGAACGTGGCGGACGAGGACATTCCCGAGGTCATCGACTGCCCGAAGAGCGGCCTGCCCGCCGGTCAGGACAAGGACAACCCGCCGGCCGTAGCCAAGCCGGAGCCATACAAGACGCATCTGGCCTACGTGAAGGAGCGCCGCACGGAGGAAGAGGCCGCAGAGCTTCTCGAGCAGGCGCTGCAGCAGCTCCGCGAACGGCGGGGGACGGCGGCGACGGCAGCGCGCCGCCGCTGAGTCATATCATCACGAGAGGCCTCGACACATTACGTGTCGGGGCCTTTCGTCTGTCGCCCGTGCGGCCCACACCACCCGGCCGGTCAGCGCAACTCGCCGACAGACCGCTCGCAATGTGCGTCCGCCATCGCACCGCTCGTCCCGTGCACGCCACCGGTGAGAGGGGACGAGAAACGGGCGGGCCCCCGAGAGGACCCGCCCGTTGTGTCACCGCGTCAGTAGGACGAGCTGATCAGGTTCTCCGGGACTTCGGCCGCGGCCTCCTGGTCGACGAAGAACACGGTGCGCTTGCGCCCCTTGATGCCCGCGACGGGAACCTCATGGAAGCTCGCGCCGGCGAGGCCCAGTCCGAGCGCCGACGCCTTGTCCGGTCCGGCGAGCACCAGCCACACGCGATCGGAGGAGTTCAACGCACCCCGCGTCAGCGTGATGCGCTCCGGCGGCGGCTTGGGGGAGTCCCGCACCGGCAGAACGGCGCCATCCTTCGCCCCGACCTCGCCACGGTCGGGGAACAGCGAGGCGACGTGGCCGTCCGGCCCCACGCCGAGGAAGGTGATGTCGAACCGTGGCCAGTCACCGCCCTCCGGTGCGTAGCGACGAAGCTCGTCCGCGTACGCCACGGCCGCGGCGTCGAGGTCGAGCCCCTCGTCTGCCGCCGCCATGACGTGGACGTTCCCGGCGGGAACGGCGATGTGATCGAGCAGAGCGGCGCGCGCCTGGCCCTCGTTCCGTTCCGGGTCACCGGCGGGCACGAAGCGCTCGTCGCCCCACCAGAAGTGCATACGCGACCAGTCGATGGTGTCCCTGGCGCTCGAGGCGTTGATGGCCTCCAGCACCCCGATACCGACCGAGCCCCCGGTGAGCACCACGTGGGCCACCTCGAACTCGTCGAGGAGGTCGACCGTCTTCGTGAGGAACCGCGCGGCGACCGACGCGGTCAGCGCCGGCTTGTCCGCATGGATCAGGACGCGTCGCTCGTTCGTCATCCGTTGCTCCGAACCTCGGTGTCGAACTCCTTGAGCCCCCGGGTCACGACCTCGCCGTACATGAGGTCGGGGCCGAGGCGGCGCAGTTCCTCGGCCAGGCAGTCGCGCAGGCTCCTCCGCGGCAGCGAGATGTCGTGCGTCGGCTGGCCCGGCTGGCTGAGCGTCGCCACGTTCTCGATGGGACGCTCCAGCACGACAGCACCCGAGCGGCGGTTGAGGCGCACACCGTGGATACCGCTCGACCCGTTGCCCCGGTGATGGGACTTGTACTTGACCGGCACCTGCAGCCGGAGCCGCAGCCAGGTGGCCAGCAACACCGTCGAGGGCGAGTCGGCGGCGCCGGAGACCTCCACGCTCTCGACCGGCTCGTAGGGGGCCTGGTCGAGAACGGCGGCCAGCTGGGCACGCCAGTGGGTCAGGCGCGTCCAGGCGAAGTCTGTGTCGCCGGGGCGGTAGCTGTCACTCAGCGACGCCACCGCCTCGACGGGGATCTCTCCGGCGGAGGCATCGGTGATCCGGCGCTGGGCGATCCGGCCGATCGGCGAGCTGGCCGGCGTCACGGGGGAGCGCCCCGGCCACCACGCCACAACCGGTGCGTCGGGCAGCAGGAGTCCCGTGATCAGGCTCTCCTCGTTGCTGGCGACCGCTCCGTAGGCGCGGAGCACGATGACCTCGCTCGCGCCCGCGTCGCCACCGACACGGATCTGGGCGTCGAGCCGGGGCTCGACGTCGGGATTGCCCGGCTCGGTGAGCAGGACGATCACGCGCATCGGGTGCTCGCGGGAGGCGTCGTTGGCCGCCTCGATGGCCGCCTCCTCCGAGCCGAGCTCCGTCGCGATGATCAGCGTCAGCACCCGGCCGAGGGCGACGGCACCGCCCTCCTCGCGGATGGTGACGAGCTTCTTCGAGACCTTGCTCGTCGTCGTGTTGGGCAGGTCGATGATCACGGGCGCCTCCAGGTCCGGCCGTCGCGAGCGAGGAGCTCGTCCGCCGATGTGGGACCCCAGGTCCCCGGCTTGTACTGCTCAAGGGGGCCGCCCTTGTCGGCCCAGAACTCCTCGATCGGGTCGAGGATCTTCCAGGACAGCTCCACCTCCTCGTGACGCGGAAACAGCGGCGGATCGCCGAGCAGCACGTCGAGGATGAGGCGCTCGTAGGCCTCGGGGCTCGCCTCCGTGAAGGCGTGGCCGTAGCCGAAGTCCATCGTCACGTCGCGGACCTGCGTCCCCGCACCGGGGACCTTCGAGCCGAAACGGATCGTGACGCCCTCGTCCGGCTGGACGCGGATGACGATCGCGTTCTCACCGAGCTGGTCGGTCTGGCTCTCGGTGAACAGGTACTGCGGCGCACGCTTGAACACGATCGCGATCTCCGTCACCCGTCGGCCGAGACGCTTGCCCGCGCGCAGGTAGAACGGCACACCCGACCAACGCCTGGTGTTGATGTTCAGCTTCATGGCCGCGTAGGTCTCGGTCGTGGACGCGGGGTCCATGCCGTCCTCGTCGAGGAAACCGGTGACGTGCTCGCCACCCTGCCACCCGCCGGCGTACTGTCCGCGGGCTGTGGCCTCGTCCAGGTTCTCGGGGAGGCTCACCGCGGCGAGGACCTTCTCCTTCTCGGCGCGCAGATCCGCGGCGTCGAACGAGATGGGCTCCTCCATGGCTGTGAGCGCGAGCAGCTGGAGCAGGTGGTTCTGGATGACGTCGCGCGCCGCGCCGATGCCGTCGTAGTAGCCGGCACGGCCACCCACACCGATGTCCTCCGCCATGGTGATCTGGACGTGGTCGACGTGCTGACCGTTCCAGACCGGCTCGAAGAGCTCGTTGGCGAAGCGGAGGGCGAGAATGTTCTGCACCGTCTCCTTGCCGAGGTAGTGGTCGATGCGGAACACCGCGTCGGCCGGGAACACGGACTCGACGACGGCGTTCAGCTCGCGAGCTGTCTTGAGGTCACTGCCGAAGGGCTTCTCGATGACGACGCGGCGCCACTGCTCGTCGCTGCCGGCCTCCGCCAGCCCCGAACGCCGCAGCTGCTCCGTGACCTGGGGGAACGCCTTCGGCGGGATCGACAGGTAGAAGGCGTGGTTGCCGTTCGTTCCGCGCTCGGTGTCGAGCGTGTCCAGCGTCTCCTTCAGCTGAGCGAAGGCCTCGTCGTCGCCGAACTCGCCGGAGACGAACCGGATGCCCTGAGCGAGCTGCTTCCAGACCTCCTCGCTGAACGGGGTCCTGGCGTGCTCCTTCACGGAGGCGTGAACGACCTCCATGAAGTCCTGATCCTCCCAGTCCCGCCGCGCGAAACCGACCAGCGCGAAACCGGGGGGCAGGAGCCCCCGGTTCGCGAGGTCGTACACGGCGGGCATGAGCTTCTTCCGAGACAGGTCACCGGTGACACCGAAGATGATCAGGCTGGACGGGCCAGCGATCCGGTTGAGGCGACGGTCGTCTGCGGAACGGAGAGGGTTGTTCTCCGCTGTGATATCCACGGGGGACATGCAACTCCTTAGCTGGACGTGTCCTTAGTCGACCGCGGAGAACAGGGCCGTGAGGTCGTCTCCGTCGGGCAGGGTGAGGGTGACGACGGGGCGACCGTGCTCGGCGAGCACGCTCGCGTCGCCGGCGGCCTGCGCCTGGATGAGCTGCCCGAAGGTGAACGGACGCTCGGGGATGGCCAGGTCGGCCGCGGAGCTCTGCGTGATCTGCAGGAACACGCCGGTCGCGGGACCACCCTTGTGGTACTGACCGGTCGAGTGCAGGAACCGGGGGCCCCAGCCGAACGTCACCGGGCGACCCGCCCGCGCGGCCAGCAGGTTGCGGATCCCGTCCAGCTGCGGGAGCGCGAGGCGGTCCACGTAGGCCTGAACGGAGAGGTAGCCGTCCTCGGGCAGCTGCTCGAGGAGCGCGGTGACCACCTCGGCCACCGTCGTGCGGCCGTCGACGACCGCTGCGGTGCCGCGGACCTCGATGCCGCCGTCGGTGAACGCCGGCGCGACGGGCTCCGGGCGTGCGTCGAGCAGGCCGCGGGTGGCGACCTTCGCCGACTCGACGTCCGGCTGGTCGAAGGGGTTGATGCCGAGCAGGCGCCCGGCGACGGCGACCGCGTACTCCCAGACGAGCAGCTGCGCGCCGAGCGTGCCGGACACGTGGATCTCGCCCTCGTGCTTCTCGCCGAAGAGGTGGCGCGCATTGGCGTCCTCGACCAGCCGAACGATCTGCACGTCCGGGTATCCGGCCTCGACCTCGGTCGAGAGGGTGTCGAGAACGACGGGGAGGATGCCCGTGCCGATCTTGCCCGTCGACTCGGCGATGAGCTGCTCGGCCCAGTCGGCGAACCCGACGATGTGCGTGCCGTCCGCGACGATGCCGAGCTTGTCGCGGCGCGGCGAGGTCGCGGCGATCGCGGCACCGAGAACGAGGCCGGGGTTGGCCGCGTCGTCGATCGCGAGCGGAAGCGAGATCGCGTCAGCCTCGTCCAGGAGCTCGGTGATGTCGACGCCGGCCAGCCCCGAGGGGACCAGGCCGAACGCGGTCAGCGCGGAGTAGCGTCCGCCGACGTTCGGATCCGCGTTGAACACGCGGAAGCCGCCCTCACGCGACTGGACGTCGAGGGGGGAGCCGGGGTCGGTGACGACCACGATGCGCTGGCGCGGGTCGATGCCCGCCTCGGTGAACGCCTGGGCGTACACACGGCGCTGGCTGTCCGTCTCGACGGTGGAGCCCGACTTGCTCGACACCACGAGCGCGCTGGTGGCGAGCCGGTCGCCGAGGGCGGCGATGACCTGGCCGGGTGCCGTCGAGTCGAGCACGGTGAGCTCCGCACCGGCGGTACGGGTGATGACCTCGGGGGCGAGCGAGGAGCCGCCCATGCCTGCCAGCACGATGTGGTCGACGCCCTGCGCACGCAGCTCGTCGCGCAGCGCGGTGATCTCCGGCACGAGGGCGCGGGACACGGCGACGGCCTCGGTCCAGCCGAGACGCTTCGCCGACTCGTCCTCTGCCTCGGGCCCCCACAGCGTCGGGTCCTGCGAGGTGATGCGCGAGGCGACGTGGTCGTCCAGCAGCTGGGGGAGTGTGGCCTCGACGGCCGCGGCCGCGTCGCCGGAGACGTGGATCTCGAAGCTCATCGTGCGGCCTCCAGCGCGCTGCCGACGGTCTCGAGCAGCTCGTTCCAGGAGACGACGAACTTCTCGACGCCCTCCTTCTCGAGCAGCGCGGTGACGTCGTCGTAGGACACGCCCTGCGCCGCGATGGCGTCGAGGACGGCGTTCGCCTCGTCGTAGGACACGGTGACGGTGTCACCGGTCACGACGCCGTGGTCGAAGGTCGCGTCGAGGGTCTTCTCCGGCATGGTGTTGACCACGCCGTCGGCGACGAGCTCGGTCACGTACAGCGTGTCGGGCAGCTCGGCGGACTTGACGCCGGTGGACGCCCACAGCGGGCGCTGCTTGTTCGCGCCCGCGGCCAGGAGCACGCGTGCGCGCTCCGAGTCGAACTCCTCGACGAACACCTGGTAGGCGAGGCGGGCGTTCGCGACGCCTGCCTTGCTCTTAAGGGCGAGCGCCTCGTCGGTTCCGACCGCCTCGAGCCGCTTGTCGATCTCGGTGTCGACCCGCGACACGAAGAACGAGGCGACCGAGTGGATCGTCGACAGGTCGATGCCAGCGGCCTTGGCCTTCTCGAGTCCGGTGAGGTACGCGTTGATGACCTCGCGGTAGCGCTGCAGGCTGAAGATCAGCGTCACGTTGACGCTGATGCCCTGGGCGATGACGGCGGTGATGGCCTCGAGGCCCTCGACGGTCGCGGGGATCTTGATCATCGCGTTGGGGCGGTCGACCTTGGCCCAGAGCTGCGTGGCCTCGGCGATCGTGCCGGCCGCGTCGTGCGCGAGGCCGGGCTCGACCTCGATCGAGACGCGACCGTCGTAGCCGGCGCTGGCGTCGTAGACGGGCCGGAACAGGTCCGATGCCGCGGCGACGTCATCGGTGGTGATCTCGAACACGGCCGCGGAGGCGTCGGTACCGGCGGCGGCGAGCGTCGCCACCTGCTCGCGGTACGCGTCGCCCTTGCTCAGCGCGGTGGCGAAGATCGTCGGGTTGGTGGTCACGCCGACGACGTTCTTCTCGTCGATGAGCTTCTGCAGGTTGCCCGTCGAGATGCGCTCACGCGAGAGGTCGTCGAGCCAGATGCTCACGCCTGCGGACGAGAGGGCTGCGGTGGGTGTTTCCGTCATGATGAACTCCTTCTGTCGAGACGCGGGGTCAGTTCTGACCGAGCGAGTCCTTGGCTGCGGCCACGACGGCCTCGGTGGTGATGCCGAACTCGCGGAACAGCGTCTTGTAGTCGGCGGAGGCGCCGAAGTGGTCGATCGCGATGGAGCGGCCGGCGTCGCCGACGATCCGGTCCCAGCTGAGGTGGCTTCCCGCCTCGACGGACACGCGCGCCGTCACGGAGGAGGGCAGCACTTGCTCGCGGTACTCGGCGCTCTGCTCGGCGAACCACTCCAGGCTCGGGGCGGAGACGACACGCGCGTTGATGCCGTCGGCGGCGAGCTGCTCGCGCGCCTCCACGGCCAGCTGCACCTCGGAACCGGTGGCGATGAGCAGCACGTCGGGGGTGCCGCCGGGGGCCTCCGCGAGGACGTAGGCGCCCTTGGCCGTGTTGTCGGCGGAGGCGAAGACGTCGCCGGAGGCCGCGCCCTCCCCACGCTCGAACACGGGGATGTTCTGACGCGTCAGCGCGATGCCCGTCGGACCGCCGTGGCGACGGAGGATCTCGAGCCACGCGGCCGCGGTCTCGTTGGCGTCCGCGGGGCGGACGACGGCGAGGTTCGGGATCGCGCGGAGCGAGGCGAGCTGCTCGATCGGCTGGTGCGTCGGGCCGTCCTCGCCGAGCGCGACGGAGTCGTGCGTCCAGACGAAGATCGAGGGCACGTTCATCAGCGCGGCCAGGCGCACGGCGGGGCGCATGTAGTCGCTGAAGATGAGGAAGGTGCCACCGAAGGCGCGCGTCTTGCCGTGCAGGACGATGCCGTTGAGGATCGAGCCCATGGCGTGCTCGCGGATGCCGAAGTGCAGGACGCGACCGTAGTCGTTGCCCGTCCACTCCCGCGTCGAGTGCTCGCTCGGCACGAAGGACGCCGCCCCGGCGATCGTGGTGTTGTTCGACTCGGCGAGGTCAGCCGAACCGCCCCAGAGCTCGGGGAGGACGCCGGCGAGGGCGTTGATGACCTTGCCGGAGGCGGCACGGGTGGACAGCTGGGTTCCGCCCTCGAACACGGGGAGGACCTGCTCCACCTCGGCGGGCAGCTCGCCGGCCTCGAGGCGGTCGAGCAGAGCCTTGCGCTCGGGGTTGGCGGCGGCCCAGGCGTCGAAGTCCTTCTGCCACGCCGCACGCTCCTGGGCGCCGCGCTCGACGGCCTGACGGGTGTGGTCGATGACCTCGTCCGCGACCTCGAAGGTCTTCTCGGGGTCGAAGCCGAGCACCCGCTTGACGGCGGCGAGCTCGTCCGCGCCGAGCGCCGAACCGTGGATCTTGCCGGTGCCCTGCTTCTTCGGGGCGGGCCAGCCGATGATCGTGCGCAGGATGATGAGGCTGGGCTTGCCGGTCTCGGCCTTCGCCGCCTCGATCGCGTCGTTGAGCTCCTGGATGTCCTCGACGTACTCGCCGGTCTTCTTCCAGTCGACGCGGAGGACCTGCCAGCCGTACGCCTCGTAGCGCGCGGCGACGTCCTCGGTGAACGCGATGTCGGTGTCGTCCTCGATCGAGATCTGGTTGGAGTCGTAGATCGCGATGAGGTTGCCGAGCTCCTGGTGGCCGGCGAGCGAGGACGCCTCGCTCGTCACGCCCTCCTGCAGGTCGCCGTCGCCGGCGATGACGTAGATGTTGTGGTCGAACGGGCTGGTGCCCGCGGCCGCCTCGGGGTCGAACAGGCCGCGCTCGTAGCGGGCCGCGTAGGCGAAACCGACGGCGGAGGCCAGTCCCTGGCCCAGCGGTCCGGTGGTGATCTCGACGCCGGCGGTGTGGCCGTATTCGGGGTGACCGGGGGTCTTGGAGCCCCAGGTGCGCAGTGCCTTCAGGTCGTCGAGCTCGAGGCCGTAGCCGCCGAGGTACAGCTGGACGTACTGGGTCAGCGAGGAGTGCCCGACAGACAGGATGAAGCGGTCGCGACCGAGCCAGTCCTGATCGCTGGGGTCGCGGCGCATGATCTTCTGGAACAGGAGGTAGGCGACGGGTGCCAGGCTCATCGCGGTTCCGGGGTGGCCGTTGCCGACCTTCTCGACCGCGTCGGCGGCGAGGATGCGTGCGGTGTCAACCGCCTTGCTGTCAATGGGTTCCCACTGGAGTGAAGCCACTATTGCTTACCCTTCTCATTCGTGCAGGCGGTGGTTAGTCCGCGTTTTTCCGCTCGGATTGTGTGCGGTGCCGGGCGGCGCCGGAGACGGTGTCTCCCGCATCAGCGCAGAGGACCGGGCGTGCCGCCACGGTCGTTCCGAACACCCAACCAAGCATAGCCATAGGTGACAACGCGAACGAGGCCGGAAGCCTTCCGGCGAGCCGCGATCGGCTGGGCTTTTCCTGGCCGTTCCTCGCGTACACTTGACCCGAGAGCATCGCGTCGCGGGCCGGATCGGCGACCGCATTAAGAGGAGTCATGGACAGCACTGTCGAAACGGTGATCAGCACCCCCACGTACACGGTGCGGGACAAGGTCCGCGGATACATCGCGTTGACGAAACCCCGCGTCATGGAGCTGCTGCTCGTGACGACCGTTCCGGTGATGATCCTGGCCTACGGCGGCATGCCTCCGCTCGGGCTCGTCCTCGCGGCCGTCGTCGGCGGCGCGATGAGCGCCGGCTCGGCCGCGGCGTTCAACTGCTACTTCGACCGTGACATCGACCGGATCATGGGTAGGACGAAGAACCGCCCGCTGGTGACCGGCGTGCTCAGCCCGCGCGAGGCGCTGGTGTTCTCCTGGACCCTCGCGGTCGCGTCGACGGTCTGGCTGGCGCTGACGACGACGCTCATGGCCGCAGCGCTCTCCGTTCTGGCGATCTTCTTCTACGTCGTGATCTACACGCTCATCCTCAAGCGCCGGACGGAGCAGAACATCGTCTGGGGCGGGATCGCCGGCTGTTTCCCCGTGGTGATCGGCTGGGCCGCCGTGACGGGAGCCCTCAGCTGGGAGGCCCTGATCCTGTTCGCCGTCGTGTTCCTCTGGACCCCGCCGCACTACTGGCCGCTCTCGATGAAGTACCGCGCCGACTACCGTGCGGCCGGTGTGCCGATGCTCGCCGTGGTCCGCGGCAGGGCGCAGGTCGGGCTCCAGGTCATCCTGTACGCCTGGGCGACGGTGGCGTGCTCGCTCCTGCTCATCCCCGTCGGGGGGATGGGCCTGGTCTACAGCATCGTCGCGGTCGTGACGGGCGGCTGGTTCATCTTCGAGACGCACCGCCTCTACAACCGGGCGATCCGTGAGGACCATGTCTCGCCGATGCGCGTGTTCCACGGTTCCATCAGCTACCTGACGCTGCTGTTCGTCGCGGTCGGCGTCGACCCGCTGCTGCCCTTCTGACTCCGCGGCTCATCTAACTCCGCGTCCCGTCGAGCTCTGCCGCCGGTGTGGCGCGGCTGTCCGCGTGGAGCGGTGTCCGCTCCGTGCCCGGCAGCCGGGCCAGCTCAGATCCGCGTGCCGCGACCGGCCAGGAGCGCGTCCCCGAGGGCGCTGCGGTAGTACAGCACGCTCCGACCGTGCCTGGTCCTGTTCAGGAGGCCGGCAGCGTGCATCACCCGGAGGTGCTGGTTGACGGCCGAGGGGCTCACCCCGAGCGAGAAGGCGAGCTCGGTGGACGATCGCGGCTCGGCCAGCGACGACAGCAGTCCCGCGCGCGTCGGCCCGAGCAGCGCATCGGTCGCGCCGGGGGCGGACCGGTCGAGCGGCGCCCACATGGCGCCCTGACCGCGGGCGGGGTAGATCAGCGTGGGGGAGCGATCGAGGTCGATCATCGTGGAGGCGTTGATCACGAACACCGACGGCGCGAGCGTCAGCCCGTCCACGCCGACCGGCCGATCGCGGCCGAACGGCGCGCTCAACGTCACGTCGAGGCTGTGCCCCGCCCAGTGCACGGCGGGGGTGAGCCCTCCGACCATGGACATCATCCCCTCGCGCGCCATGACCCTGCCCCTGTGCGCGATGTCGGCCTCGAGCACGGCACGCATCCGCGACCAGTGCGGCTCGAAGCACAGCCGCCATGCGCGGCGCAGTGCAGTCAGTAGCCGGTCCATGACGTCGGCGTGACGGCCGACGAACGGCGGGGGTATCCGACCGTGGACGACGCGGAGGTCACGCTCCAGCTGCTCGGGGGTGAGGGAGGCGAGCGTGTCCAGCTCATCGTCGATGTCGCCGACGGGGGCGGTCGGCCGGGGAGTGACGAAATCGGCGACCCAGCGACGGTCGTCCACGAGTGCGGCGAGCATCTCCTCGTCGAGAAGATGTCGGACGTCGGCGATCCGCTGGAGCCAGCCGTGCTGCAGCGGATAGCGTTCCGGCGCGCGGAATGCGCGCAGGCCCAGGCCCATCTCGTTCAGCGGCGAGATACCGAAGCGCACCGCGGAGAGCGCGGCGGCGTCGAACTGGTACCGGAGCATGAAGCTATACGCTACATCGGTGGCGGACGGCGTGCGACCAGGGCAGAACTGACACATGCCCCGAACCCGCCGCGACCCCGCAAACGACACGCACCGCTCTGACCGTGCCGCCACACCGACGACGGCCGAGCCGACGACGGGGGCCGTCCCGATCCCCGAACAGGAAGCGCCCTCCGCCGGGACACTCCGATCGCTGCTCCGGGCCGACCCCACCCTGCGTGTCCTCGCCGCGGTGACCGCCCTGTCGACCGTCGGCAGAGGTGCCTTCTTCGCCCTGACCGCGCTGTACCTCAACCAGATCGTCGGCCTCACGCCGCTCACCGTCGGCGCGGCACTGAGCGTCGCCGGGGGAGTCGGCGTCGTCTCGTCGTTCCTCGGAGGCGCCCTCGCGGATCGGCTCAGCGCACGGCGACTGCTGATCAGCGTGAGCGTCGCGCAGGGGCTCTCGCTGGCCGCCTACCTCCTCATCACCGACATCGTCAGCCTGATCCTCGTCGCCTCCCTGGCGACGGCCTGCCAGCAGGCGGCCGGCTCCGTCCGGTCCGCGATCATCGGGCGTGGCTTCTCCGGACCGATGCGCGTGAGCGTGAGGGCGACGCTGCGCACCATCACGAACGCGGGAATCGCCGTGGGAACGGGGCTCGCCGCCGTCCCGCTCGCGCTCGGCACAGCGGCGTCGTACCGCGTGGCGCTCTTCCTCGCCGGCATCGTGTACCTCGCCGCGGCTTTTCTGCTCGTCAGACTCGACTCCCGGCGGGTGGATGCGCCGCACAGCCGTCGGGTTCGTGCGGGCGACGGAGGGGGCGACGGGAACGATGGCGCGCGGGAGCGAGGGAGCTCACCGCTGCAAGACCCGCGGTTCCTCGCCGTCACCGTGCTGTGCGGCGTCGTCTCCTTGCACTTCGGGATCTTCGAGGTGGGGGTGCCGCTCTGGCTCGTCGCCCACACGCGGGCACCAGACGTCCTCGTCGCCGCTCAGCTGGTGATCAACACCGTGGTCGTCATCGCACTGCAGATTCCCCTGTCGCGACGCGCGGACTCGGTGGCCGCATCGGGCCGGATCATGCTTCTCAGCGGGATCGGCTTCGCCGTCACCTTCGGCCTGTGGGCCGCGGCCGGGTCGCTCGACGTCGTCGGCGTGACGATCCTGCTGGTCGGAACGGCCGTGTGGTACTCGCTCACCGAGGTCATGTCGGCGGCGGCCGGCTGGACGCTGAGCTTCGAGCTGGCGGATCAGCGAAGCATCGGCGCCTACCAGGGTGTCTTCGGCACGGGAACCGCGTTAGGCATCATGGTCGCTCCGCTACTCGTGACCGGCACCGCCGTGGAGCTCGGGGCCGTCGGCTGGGGCATCCTGGCGATCGTCTTCACTGCCGCGGGGGCCGGCCTGTTCGCGCTGACCCGCAGCGCCGCCGTACCCCGGCGTCAGGGCTGAGCCCGGCCAGCGCGATTGAACGTGACACGCTCCGCCGGCAATCGCGACGGCGGTCCGGTCGGGCGAGGCCCGGCCGCGAGGTCCGAGCCCCGGAATCGGACTGCGGGGCCGGGGCGAGTCCGGACGATCAGACGGTCTCGGCGACCCGGGCGGGTTCCGACCCGTCCAGCCGGCGTACCGGCTGCTTGAGGCTCATGATCACCGCGACCATGGCCGCGGTCAGCACGCAGGCGAGCACCATGTGCGCTCCGACGAGGAAGGCGGGCAGCCCGAGCCGCGCCTGGACGATCCCCACGACGATCTGGACGACCTCGACGCCCAGCAGCGCCCACAGCCACCGCAGCGGCGGCAGCCGACGCGCCTGCGCCGCGACGAGCAGCACGACGGTCAAGGCGAGAGTCAGGTAGGCCGGCCAGCTGTGGATGTGCTGCAGCAGCTCGCTGTCGAGGCCGTTCCTGGCGGCGCCGGCGTCGCCGGCGTGCGGACCGGAGCCGGTCGTCACGATGCCGACGAGGATCGTCACCGTGACGGCGACCGACATCAGGTGGGTGACACCGAAGAACCACCCGGGCACCGCCAGGGCCCGGGGGCCGGGGCGACCGTAGATGCGGAAGAGCACCACCGTCGAGAGCGCGACGAGACCGACGCTGACGACGAAGTGCAGGCCAACCACGTACGGCTTCAGCTGTGTCCAGACGGAGATGCCGCCGATCACGGCCTGCGCCGGAATCCCCGCGCCGATGAGGATGGTGAGCACGAACAGCTCAGGGCGGTCACGGCGCGATCGCACGACCGAGAGGAACAGCCCGATCACGATGATCACCAGGACGAAGGTGAGCAGCCGGTTGCCGAACTCGATGACGCCGTGGATGCCCATCTCGGCGGTCGCGACGTAGGAGTCGGCGGTGCACCGGGGCCAGGTCGGGCAGCCGAGGCCGGAGCCGGTCAGGCGCACGAGTCCGCCGGTGCCGACGATGCCGGTCTGGGCGACGAGGTTGGCCCAGCCCCAGCGGCGGGCGGCGGGGCCGATCGACGCGGGCAGCCAGCGGGCGAGCCTCCGGGGTGTCGGGGATGCTGTGGACACGATTGCGCCTTTCCTTAACTCCTCGAAATGACCGGCCCGACCGGCCGGTCGCCCTGTCGGGCACCAGCCAAACGCGATAGAATCGGAGGCTGGTGATGCCTGAGAGCGTGGTTGCTCCGCAACGCACTCGATCGGGCACCGTCACACCAAGTGTAAGTTCCGCCGCGCGGGACGCAGAACAGCCCGCTCGGATGACAGCGCGGGACAGCCGCGGACAGAGATCCTGTTTGTGAGCGGCAGAAAGAGGGAGTCATGTCAGAGGTACTCATTGACCGACCCGAACTCGAGAGCCTCGGCGTCTACGAGTTCGGCTGGTCGGATTCGGACGCGGCAGGCGCGTCCGCCCGCCGCGGACTCTCGCCCGAGGTCGTGGCCGACATCTCGGCGCGCAAGGACGAGCCCGAGTGGATGCTCAAGCGCCGGATGAAGGCCCTCGCCCAGTTCGACCGCAAACCGATGCCCACCTGGGGCGCCGACCTCAGCGAGATCGACTTCGACAACATCAAGTACTTCGTCCGCTCCACGGAGAAGCAGGCCCAGAGCTGGGAGGACCTGCCCGAGGACATCCGCAACACCTACGAGCGGCTCGGCATCCCCGAGGCCGAGCGCCAGCGCCTGGTCGCCGGTGTCGCCGCGCAGTACGAGTCCGAGGTCGTCTACCACCAGATCCGCGAGGACCTGGAGGAGCAGGGCGTGATCTTCCTCGACACGGACACGGCGCTCAAGGAGTACCCGGAGATCTTCGAGGAGTACTTCGGCACCGTCATCCCCTCCGGCGACAACAAGTTCGCGGCGCTCAACACCGCGGTGTGGTCGGGCGGCTCCTTCGTCTACGTGCCCAAGGGCGTCCACGTCGAGATCCCGCTGCAGGCCTATTTCCGCATCAACACGGAGAACATGGGTCAGTTCGAGCGCACGCTGATCATCGCCGACGAGGGCAGCTACGTGCACTACATCGAGGGCTGCACCGCGCCGATCTACAAGTCGGACTCGCTGCACTCTGCCGTCGTCGAGATCATCGTGAAGAAGAACGCCCGCGTTCGGTACACCACGATCCAGAACTGGTCGAACAACGTCTACAACCTGGTCACCAAGCGCGCCACGGCCGCGGAGGGCGCGACCATGGAGTGGGTCGACGGCAACATCGGCTCCAAGGTGACGATGAAGTACCCGTCCATCTTCCTGATGGGGGAGCACGCCAAGGGCGAGACGCTCTCCGTCGCCTTCGCCGGCCCCGGCCAGCACCAGGACGCCGGCGCGAAGATGATCCACATGGCGCCGTACACGCAGTCGTCGATCGTCTCGAAGTCGATCGCCCGCGGCGGCGGACGGGCCGGTTACCGCGGCGAGGTCCGCGTGGAGCCGAACGCGCACCATTCCGCCAACTCGGTCGTCTGCGACGCCCTGCTCGTCGACACGATCTCGCGCAGCGACACGTACCCCGCGATCGACATCCGCGTCGACGACGTCCAGCTCGGGCACGAGGCCACGGTCTCGCGCGTCAGCGAGGAGCAGCTGTTCTACCTGATGAGCCGAGGCCTCGACGAGACGGAGGCCATGTCGATGATCGTGCGCGGCTTCATCGAGCCGATCGCCCGTGAGCTGCCCATGGAATACGCACTCGAACTCAACAAGCTCATCGAGATGGGCATGGAAGGATCCGTCGGTTAATGTCGACCCAGGCCCCCGAATCACCCACTGCCCTTCCCGAGGGACAGCACGGCCTGCGTCGGCACAGTGACGGCGCCGGCGCGTTCGTCCCGGTGCAGACGCGCTCGGAGCGGTTCCGTTCCACCTCTGTCGGCGACTTCGACGAGGTCACCGGCCGCGAGGCCGTCTGGAAGCTCAGCCCCGTCGACCGCTTCCGCGACCTGCTCGCGGAGACGCTCGACGGAGGGCCCACCCCCATCGACGTCGTGTCGGCGCCCGGCACCACCGTCGCGTGGGTCGACCGCACCGAGGCGCGCACCGGCCGTGCCGGCACCCCGGAGGACCGTGCCGCCGCCGCCGCGTGGACGAACACGGAGCAGGTCCTCGCGATCACGGTCGACGGTGAGAGCGACGAGAACACCACCGTTCGGCGGCACGGCTTCGGCAGCGCCCCCCGGGCGGCCCACGTGGTCGTCGAGGCGCTCCCGCACAGCCGGGGCACCGTCATCCTCGACCACAGCGGCACCGCGCGCCTGACCGAGAACGTCGAGGTCGTCGTCGGCGAGGGCGCGCACGTCACCGTCGTCACCGTGCAGGACTGGGACGACGACGCCGTGCACCTGTCGTCGCACTTCGCCCGGGTGGGGCGTGACGCCACGCTCAAGCACGTGGTCGTCTCGCTCGGCGGCGGCGTCGTCAGGGTGAACCCCTCGACCCACCTGGCCGAGCAGGGCTCGGGCGTCGACGCGCTCGGCGTGTACTTCGCCGACGCCGGCCAGCACCTCGAGCAGCAGGTCTACGTACACCACGACGCCCCCAACTCGCGCAGCCGCGTCAGCTACAAGGGCGCCCTGCAGGGGACGGGCGCGCGCACCGTCTGGATCGGGGACGTGCTCATCGGGCGCGACGCCACCGCGACCGACAGCTACGAGCAGAACCGCAACCTGGTCCTCACCGACGGCACCAGGGCCGACTCGATCCCCAACCTCGAGATCGAGACGGGCGACATCGCCGGCGCCGGCCACGCGAGCGCGACGGGCCGCTTCGACGACGAGCAGCTGTTCTACCTGCAGGCGAGGGGGATTCCCGAGGACCAGGCGCGGCGGCTCGTCGTGCTCGGCTTCCTCATCGAGATCGTCCAGCAGATCGGCGACTCCGCGCTCGAGGCACGCCTCGAGGAGGCGATCGAGGCCGAGCTGCGCGGCGGCTCCGCGGCCACCGCACCGTGAGCCTCCGCGTCTGCGCGGTGACCGACCTCACCGTCAACCAGGCCAAGCGCGTCCTCGTCGACGGCGTGCCGATCGCCCTGGTGCTCGACGGGCAGGGCGACGTCCACGCGATCGGCGACACCTGCACGCACGGCGACATCTCGCTGTCCGAGGGGTTCGTCGAGGACGACACCCTGGAGTGCTGGGCGCACGGCTCGCAGTTCTCACTCCGCACAGGGAAGCCGCTCACGCTTCCGGCCTACGAACCCGTTCCCGTCTACGTGGTCCAGATCACCGACGGCGATATTTTCATCGACCCGACCGTAACGAAAGAGATTTCCTAATCATGTCTGTCCTCGAGATCCGAGACCTCCACGTCAGCATCGACACCGACCAGGGCACCAAGGAGATCCTGCGCGGCGTCGACCTGACCATCCGCTCCGGCGAGACCCACGCCATCATGGGCCCCAACGGCTCGGGCAAGTCCACGCTCGCGTACACGATCGCCGGGCACCCGCGCTACACCGTCGACTCGGGCAGCATCACGCTCGACGGCGAGGACGTGCTCGAGATGAGCGTCGACGAGCGCGCGCGGGCGGGCCTGTTCCTGGCGATGCAGTACCCCGTCGAGATCCCCGGCGTCACCGTGACCAACTTCCTCCGCACCGCAAAGACCGCCGTCGACGGCGAGGCGCCGGCGATCCGCTCCTGGATCAAGGACGTCAACGCCTCCATGGCGAAGCTGCGCATGGACAAGTCCTTCGCCGAGCGCAACGTCAACGAGGGCTTCTCCGGAGGCGAGAAGAAGCGCCACGAGATCCTGCAGCTCGAGCTGCTCAAGCCCCACTTCGCCGTGCTCGACGAGACCGACTCCGGGCTCGACGTCGACGCGCTGAAGATCGTCTCCGAGGGCGTCAACCGCGCCAAGGAGAACACCGACCTCGGCGTGCTCCTCATCACCCACTACACGCGTATCCTCCGCTACATCAAGCCCGACCACGTGCACGTCTTCGTCGCGGGCAAGGTCGCGGAGGAGGGCGGCCCCGAGCTCGCCGACCGGCTCGAGGACGAGGGCTACGACCGCTACCTCAGCGCAGCGACGGACGCGTAGGCTTCCCGCATGACCACCACGCTGTCACCGCAGAAGTTCGACGAGGTCGAGGAGGCCTTGAAGGACGTCATGGACCCCGAGCTGGGGATCAACGTCGTCGACCTGGGCCTGATCTACGACCTCGCCTGGGACGACGAGAATGACGCGCTCGTCATCCACATGACGCTCACGTCCGCCGGGTGCCCGTTGACCGACGTGCTCGAGGAGCAGACGGCCCAGTCGCTGCAGGGGGTCGTCGACTCCTTCCGCATCAACTGGGTCTGGATGCCGCCGTGGGGTCCCGAACGGATCACCGACGACGGCCGCGACATGATGCGGGCGCTCGGCTTCGCCATCTGACGCTGCGGACGCGCGGACGCCGCGGGGCGGCCAGGATGCGGGAGGGAAGACGATCGTCGTCCCTCCCGCACTGTTTCGTCAGATGACACCCCCGCGGCTTGCCGCCGTGCCACGTCAATACGCTCGAGACATGGATGACTGTTCGATCTTTCTCACCGAGGCACAGGCGCGTGAGCGCACAAGCAGCAAGTGGCGGGCATTCCCCGCGGACGTCATCCCCCTGCACGTGGCCGAGCTCGATGTGGAGCTGGCGCCCCCGATCCGCACGGCACTGCACGCGGCCGTCGAGCTCGGCGACACGGGCGGGTACCACGGGCCGTCGAACCCGGTTCGTGCCGCGTTCGCCGGTTTCGCTCAGCGGCACTGGGCCTGGGCGGTCGACGCCGATGACGTGACCGCGACGACGGACGTGAGCGTCGCCATCGTCGAGACGCTCCGCCGCATCCTTCCCGAGGGCGGTCGGGTCGTCATCACGCCTCCCGTCTACGCCCCCTTCGTCGACCTGATCGTCGAGGCCGGGTCGACGCCCGTCCACGTCCCGCTCGTGGAGCGGGACGGTGCGCTGCGGCTCGACATCGACGGCATCGACGCGGCCTTCGCCGACGGCGCCAGCGTGTTCCTGCTCTGCCACCCGCACAACCCGACCGGGGTGGTCCACACCGCCACCGAGCTCGCCGCGCTGTCCGCCGTCGTGGAGAGGCACGACGGGTGGGTCGTCAGCGACGAGATCCATGCTCCGCTCACCCATCCCGGCGTCGTGTTCCCTCCCTACCCGAGCGTCTCGCCGGCCGCACGGGAGCACGGCATCGCCCTGCACGCCGGTTCGAAGGGCTTCAACATCCCCGGGCTGAAGTGCGCGCTCATCGTCACGCAGTCCGAGCGCACCCGTGCGGTCGCCCTGGGCCTCCCGCAGGAGGTGGTGTGGAGGACGAGTCAGTTCGGCGCGATCGCGACCTCGGCCGCGTTCGCCTCCGGGGATGCCTGGCTCACGGAGATCAGGGCCGCGGTCCGGCGCAACTGCCTGCTGCTGGGGGAGCTGCTCGCCGAGCACCTTCCCGAGGCCCAGTACCGGACCCCCGAGGCCGGTTATCTGGCCTGGGTGGATCTCGGCGCGGAACGGTGGGGGAGCGACCCGGCAGAACGGATCCTCGACGAGGGACGCGTCGCCGTCGGGCACGGCCCGACCTTCGGGGAGGGCGAGGGCTGCATCCGGCTCAACCTCGGCTGCCACCCTGACACCATCCGCGTCGTCGTCGAACGCCTCGCCTCGCTGCGTCCGGGGGCCGCCGAGCGGGTCTGACCGGTTGCGGCCGGGGGCCGCCGGTTGTGGCACGGGCCGCGTGGTGCCGGCACGGGCCGCGTGGTGCCGGCACGGGTGCGGTTGCTCACCGGGACAACGCGGGGGCCGAATGGGCAGTCCGGCCGGGGCACGGCACAGGGGGCACCGAGCACGAAGACCCCGAGACGCAACCGACGAGCTACCCCGACTTCACGCGTCAACGACGATGCGCCGCCCCCTCGGGGACGGCGCATCGTGGTCGATCGGCGGCGTGCCGCCGTGTCCGGCTACTCGGAGTCGCGGTCGAGCGCGGCGACGCCCCGCCAGGCCAGCGGAAGCAACGCAGCGGCGAGGGCTGCCTTGACGACACCGCCGATGACGAAGGGGAGCACGCCCATCTCGATTGCGCCACCGAGCCCGACAGGCGTGCCGAAGACGGTGGAGAGGATCAGCATCATGTAGGGGACCCCGACGAGGAACGGCACGACGCTCGCGGCGATGAAGCCGAGGAAGCCCCAGCCGAGGGAGCGGTCCCAGCGGCGTTCGGCGAACCAGCCGGCGATGGCGGCGGCGGGGATGAAGCCGAGGACGAAGCCGAAGGACGGCAGAAGGACACTCGCGGGCCCGCCGCTGAATCCGGCCAGAACGGGGGCGCCGGCAACCGCGAGGAGCATGTACGTCGTCATCGCGATGGCACCACGCTTGGCACCGAGCGCCGCGCCGACGAGCACGACGCCGAGCGTCTGCCCGGTGATGGGCACGGGGAACATCGGGACCTCGACTTGCGCGAGCAGAGCGACCAGCGCGGCACCCGCACCGACGAGCGCCACATCGCTGACGAGGCTGCGGTTGCGGACCAGGACGTCGGCGAGAACCGGACGGGTCAGGGCGGGGGCGTAGCTCACAGGCAGCTCCTTCTTCTGGGTGATCGGGGTGCAGCGGTCATCCGGGGGCCGGTGCAGCTTTTATACTAGGAGGCTGACCCCCGGCACCCCGTTGTCGAAACGCCACAAAGGAATGGAGCACGACTGTGCTTGCAGTGCAGGACCTCGAGATCCGCGTGGGCGCGCGAACGCTCATGGAGGGGGTCAACTTCCGCGTCGCCGCGGGCGACAAGGTCGGTCTCGTCGGCAGGAACGGTGCCGGAAAGACCACACTGACGAAGACCCTCGCCGGCGAGCTGCAGCCCAACGCGGGCACCATCACCACCTCGGGGGAGATCGGCTACCTGCCGCAGGACCCCCGGTCGGGCAACCCGGAGGACACCGCGCGCAAGCGAATCCTCGACGCCAGGGGGCTCGGGCACCTGGTCGAGACGATGCGTCAGGCGACCGAGCGCATGGGTGACCCGGATGCCGCCGTCGCGGACGAGGCGATGCGGCGCTACGCCCGGTCCGAGGACCGTTTCATGGCGCTCGGCGGCTACGCTGCCGAGGCTGAGGCCGCATCGATCGCCTCCAACCTCAACCTGCCCGACCACATCCTCGACCAGGAGCTCAAGACCCTCTCCGGCGGTCAGCGTCGCCGCATCGAACTGGCACGCATCCTGTTCTCCGGCGCGGACACGATGCTCCTCGACGAGCCGACCAACCACCTCGACGCCGACTCCGTCGTCTGGCTGCGCGAGTTCATCCAGGCGTACTCCGGCGGGGTCGTCATGATCAGCCACGACGTCGAGCTGGTGGGCGAGACCGTGAACCGGGTGTTCTACCTGGACGCGAACCGCACCGTCATCGACGTCTACAACATGAACTGGAAGAACTACCAGCGGCAGCGCGCCGCCGACGAGGAGCGCAGGCGCAAGGAGCGCACCAACGTCGAGAAGAAGGCCACGGCCCTGCAGCAGCAGGCGGCGAAGTTCGGGGCGAAGGCCTCCAAGGCCGCGGCGGCGCACCAGATGGTCGCCAGGGCGGAGAAGATGCTCTCCGGCCTGGAGGAGGTGCGGGCCGCGGACCGCGTGGCCAAGCTGCGCTTCCCGAAGCCGGCGCCGAGCGGGAAGACGCCGCTGCTGGGCAGGGAGCTGTCGAAGAGCTACGGATCGCTCGAGATCTTCACGGCGGTCGACCTGGCCATCGACCGGGGCTCCCGCGTCGTGATCCTCGGTCTCAACGGTGCGGGCAAGACCACGATGCTGCGCATCCTCGCCGGAGTGGACACGCCGGACACGGGCGAGATCATCGCCGGTCACGGCCTGAAGGTCGGCTATTACGCCCAGGAGCACGAGACCATCGACACCGATCGCTCGGTCCTGTCGAACATGGTGTCCGCCTCGCCGAACCTGACCGAGACGGAGGCCCGCAAGGTGCTCGGCTCGTTCCTGTTCGTCGGCGACGACGTGCACAAGCCGGCCGGGGTCCTCTCCGGTGGGGAGAAGACCCGGCTCGCCCTGGCGATGCTCGTCGTCTCGGCGGCGAACGTGCTACTCCTCGACGAGCCGACGAACAACCTCGACCCCGCCAGCCGCGAGGAGATCCTCGACGCGCTCGCGCACTACGAGGGCTCCGTCGTCCTGGTCAGCCACGACGAGGGCGCCGTCGAGGCGCTCAACCCGGAGCGGGTGCTCATCATGCCCGACGGCGTCGAGGACCACTGGAACAAGGACTACGCGGACCTGATCTCACTCGCGTAGCACCCGCCCCGCCCATCGGTCGGCTCGCCCCCGCGGCGCCGTGGGATAGCGTTGAGCTATGGCGAAGGACAGATTGGGAACGGGGCGGGGGATCACGCTCCAGCAGCTCAGGTACTTCGTCGAGGTGGCCGCGGAGGGCTCGATCAGTGCCGCCGCCGACCTGCTCTACGTGTCACAGCCGACGATGTCGGCGGCACTGAAGGACCTCGAGGCCCGGGTCGGCGCCGTGCTGTTCGTCCGCTCGGCCCGCGGGGTGACGCTCACGGAGGACGGGGCGGAGTTCCTTGGCTACGCCCGTCAGGTGGTCGAGCAGGCTGAGCTGCTGGAGCAGCGGTACCTCGGCCGACCCCCGTCGAAGCGGCTTCTCGCGGTCTCGACGCAGCACTACTCCTTCGTCGTCGACGCCTTCGTTCGGATGGTGAAGGCCACCGACGCCCCCGAGTACGCCTTCAGCCTGCGAGAGACGCGCACCTGGGACATCATCGAGGACGTCCGCACGCTGCGCAGCGAGCTGGGCGTGCTGTACCGCAACGACTTCAACCGCAACGTCATCGACAAGCTTCTGCGCGACTCCGGCCTGGTGTTCCGGCCGCTGTTCCTCGCGACGCCGCACATCTTCATCGCCAGGTCGAACCCGCTCTCCGGCCGCGATCAGGTCACGCTCGACGACCTCGAGCAGCTGCCGCGGCTCACCTTCGACCAGGGGGCCAACAACTCCTTCTACTTCGCGGAGGAGATCCTCTCCACCCGGTCGTCGCGGCAGGACATCCGGGTCAGCGATCGTGCGACGATCTTCAATCTGATGATCGGGCTGGGCGGGTACACCATCTCGACCGGCATCATCTCGGACGACCTGGACCCCTCGATCGTCGCCGTCCCGCTCGAGGTGGACGAGCGGATCGAGATCGGCTGGATCGGCCAGTCGGCGACCGCGCTGTCGGCGCAGGCGCAGCGTTTCGTCGAGGAGATGCGCGCGGTCGTCTCGGGGTTCGGCGTCCAGCTCCTCGGCGACGACACCCCATAGTCGTTCACTAGAGCTACGCATCGTTACTCCCGATGAGGCTATGGCTCGCGCCTGCCCATACACTGAAATCACGCCGCGGAACGCGGCAGATGACGGCGAAATCCCGGGCCGAGAGCCCTCAGTCACCCGGGGTGCGGACCCACGCGGCGCCGTCACCCAGACGTGCGCGGTGCGAGCGTGACGGCCGGATTCCCCGACCGCCGGATTCGCCGACCGCCCGAAGAGATTGAGGCAGCAGACCACCATGACAAGCGACTGTACGTTCAGCATCAGCACCACCCGCTTCGACGAGGACTACTCGCCGTCCGCCAGCTCGCGCAGCACCACCAACTTCGCCAACCTGGCGCGTGGCGAGCACCGGAAGCAGAACCTCCGCAACGCCGTCGCCATGATCGACAACCGCTTCAACGACCTCGCGAACTGGGACAACCCGACCCGCGACCGCTACCGGCTCGAACTGGACATCGTCTCGGTCGACCTGCACATCGACCAGGCGGGGGCCGAGACCGCCTTCCCGCTGATCGAGGTCCTGGACGTCACCGTCCTCGACACGACGACGGGGGAGCGGTCGCCCGGGATCGTCGGCAACAACTTCTCCTCCTACATCCGCGACTACGACTTCAGCGTCCTCCTGCCCGAGCACAGGGCCGGCGCGCCGGATGCGGGGATCCCCGCCGACTTCGGCGAGCTGCACGGCCGGCTGTTCCAGCGCTTCCTCGACTCGGAGGCGTACCGCGCCCGGTTCCCGCAGTCGCCGGTCATCTGCATCAGCGTGTCGACCTCGCGCAGCTACCGCCGGCTCGCCAACGAGCACCCGGTCCTCGGCGTCGAGTACCAGCAGGACGACTACTCGCTGACCGACCAGTACTTCGGCCGGATGGGCCTCACGGTGCGCTACTTCATGCCGCGCGGAGCCGTCGCGCCGCTGGCGTTCTACCACCGGGGCGACCTGCTGAACGACTACAGCAACCTCGCGCTGGCCGGCACCATCGCCACCATGGAGTCGTTCCAGCGGATCTACCGCCCGGAGATCTACAACGCGAACGCGGCCGCGCCCGCGATCTACCGTCCGAGCCTGAGCAACGACGACTTCTCGCCGACGCAGGTCGAGTACGACCGCGTGGAGCGCAGCCAGCTCGCCACGACGCAGGGCCGTTTCACCGAGCTCAACCTGATGCAGCCGTACGGCACCGTGCTGGAGCAATGGGTCGCCGCGAGTGACGGCGCGAACGCCACCGCCGCCGCGGTCTGAGCGACCGCGCGCACCACCGCACCACCGCACCGCATCGCCCGCGCAGACGCGCACCACACACACGAGGACCCACAGATGAACGCTCTCCTGCCCACCGCTCTCGTCGGCAGTCTCCCCAAGCCGTCCTGGCTGTCCGAGCCGGAGAAGCTCTGGTCGCCGTGGAAGCTCTCCGGTGACGAGCTCGCCGAGGGCCGCCTCGATGCGCTGGCTCTCGCCGCCGACGAGCAGCGCCGTGCGGGGCTCGACATCATCAGCGACGGCGAGCAGACCCGGCAGCACTTCGTCACCACCTTCATCGAGCACCTCAGCGGCGTCGACTTCGACCGGCGCGAGACGGTGCGGATCCGCAACCGCTACGACGCGAGCGTGCCCACGGTGGTCGGCGCGGTCAGCCGCGAGCACCCGGTCTTCGCCGAGGACGCCGCCCGGCTGAGGGCGCTCACCTCCCAGCCGATCAAGTGGGCCCTTCCCGGCCCGATGACGATGATCGACACCCTTTACGACGACCACTACCGCAGCCGTGAGCAGCTGGCGTGGGAGTTCGCCACGATCCTCAACCAGGAGGCGAAGGAGCTCGAGGCCGCGGGCGTCGACATCATCCAGTTCGACGAGCCGGCGTTCAACGTGTTCTTCGACGAGCTGAAGGACTGGGGCGTCGCGGCGCTGGAGCGGGCGACCGAGGGCCTGCGCTGCGAGACGGCCGTGCACATCTGTTACGGCTACGGCATCAAGGCCAACACCGACTGGAAGGCGACCCTCGGGGCCGAGTGGCGCCAGTACGAGGAGTCGTTCCCCCTGCTGCAGCGTTCCACGCTCGACATCGTGTCGCTGGAGAGCCACAACTCGCGTGTCCCCGTGGAGGTCGTCGAGCTGCTGCGCGGGAAGAAGGTCATGCTCGGCGCGATCGACGTCGCCAGCTCTGACATCGAGTCACCGGAGGACGTCGCCGCGACGCTGCGCAGTGCCCTGCCCTACGTCGACGCGGACAAGCTGATCCCGAGCACGAACTGCGGCATGGCCCCGCTCTCCCGTGCTGTCGCCAGGGACAAGATGGTCGCGCTCGTGCAGGGCGCTCAGCTGCTCCGCGACGAGCTGTCCGCAGGATCGCCGGGCGCCTAGCCGACGGGCTCAGCGTTCGCGGTCGCCGTCCAGCAGGGCGTCCTCGATGTCCGCGTCGCTGCGGGGGCCGCGCTCGCGCTTCTCCCTGCGCTGCCTGGCCCGCTCCTGCTCCGCGGGGTCGTCCTCGTTGAGCGTGCGGTACTCCTGCCTGGCGGCATAGGCGAGGCCGCCGAAGCCGAGCAGGGCGAAGATGTACCACTGCACGGCGTAGGACAGGTGCGGCCCCTCGTCGAGGACGGGCTCGAGGTTCAGCGCGGGCTGGACGCCGCCGGGGGCGGGTGTCTCGGAGACGAGGAGACCGTACGCGGCGGTGTAGCCGTCGTGGCCCAGCTCATCGAGGATCGCCGGGACCTCGATCGTCGCGACCTGGCCCTCCGGCGCCGTCCGCCCGGCGAGCGCCGGCTCGGCCGCCTTCAGCCGGGCGACCACGGTGATCTCACCGCCGGGGGCCTCCGGAACCACGTCGGGCGTGTCCTGAAGGTTGCCGATGGTGAGCCATCCCCTGTCCACGAGGAACACCGCGCCGCCGGTCGTCTGGAACGGCACGAGCACCTCGAACCCCGGTGTTCCGCTGCGCGGCCGGTTGCGCACGAGCATCTGCTCGTCGACGAGATACTCGCCCGTCACCTCTACGGGCAGCCACTTGTCGTCGGGGGAGAAGCTGTCGGCGTCCGGCATGGCGTCGGCGAGCGGGACGGGGGTCGCGTCGTAATTGCCGAGGATGCGGTCGATCTCGATCCGCGCCTCCGCTCTGCGGGCGAACTGCCAGTTGCCGAGGAGGCAGCACACGATGGCGAACACCATCGCGAGCGCCAGGTAGCCGCCCCAGCGCGCGGAGAGGAGGAACCTCCAACCGATCATCGCGATTCCTCTTCCGTCGTCGTTGCCCCGTCGTCGCCCGCGCGAACCCCGTCGGGGATGCGCTCGTGCCGCACAGGGAAGCCGCGGGAGCGCAGGAAGCCGTCCAGGTACTCCAGGTGCTCGTCGCAGGCCAGCCAGGCCTTCGTCCTGTCCTCGCTGTGGATCGCGGGGTTGCGCCAGAGGATCGTGGTCCGCGCCCGCGCGGTGCACCGCGCACGGGAGCAGGTGTACCGCTCGGGGGCCCCGCCGAGCGCGTTGAGCAGGCTCACGATCGACCCCGCTCGCCGGGGGTGCCGTGCGGACCGTCACCGGACGACGCGCCGTCGTCAGGGGAGGGAGCCTGGCCTGCGGGGTCGGCGGCAGCCCCGTCCGAGCCCGGCCCGTCATCGCCGAGCCCGGTTTCAGCGCCAGCGCCGGCGCCGGCACGGACGATGCTGCCCGGCGTGTCGACCTCGGAGCCGACGGGGGAGGCTGTCGCGTTGGCGAGCATCACGGCGATGTAGGGAAGGAAGACCGCACCGGCCACACAGATCCACACCCACCATCCGCGCACGAAGAGCAGGGCGAACAGGCACACGAGCCTGATCGCCATCATGATGGAGTAGGTTCGCATCCTGGCCCTGCGGTCGTCGCTCGGCGACGCGGGCAGCGATGTGATCGATGGGCGTTTCATTCCATGACCAGCCTACGTCCATCCGACACGATGGACGGGATGCGCGCCCGCCATTGCCCACCCGAGAGAAGAGGACCATGACCACCACGACGCCCCGAACCGTTCTCGTCACCGGCGGAAACCGCGGCATCGGCTACGCCATCGCCGAGGAGTTCATCCGCGAGGGGCACCGGGTCGCCGTGACGGCCAGGAGCGGGGAAGGCCCCGCCGGTTCGCTCACCGTCGCCGCCGACGTCACCGACAGCGCGAGCGTGGACGCGGCGTTCACCCGCATCGAGGCCGAACTCGGACCGGTCGAGGTCCTCGTCGCCAACGCGGGCATCACCAGGGACACCCTGCTCATGCGGATGAGCGACGAGGACTTCACCGACGTCGTGGACACCAACCTCGGCGGCGCCTTCCGCGTCGTCAAGCGCGCCGCGACCGGGATGATCCGCAAGCGCTTCGGCCGCATCGTGCTGATCTCCTCCGTCGTCGGCCTGTACGGCTCGCCCGGACAGGTCAACTACGCCGCCTCGAAGGCGGGCCTGGTCGGGATGGCGCGCTCGCTGACCCGTGAGCTCGGTGCACGGGGGATCACGGCGAACGTCGTCGCCCCCGGCTTCATCCAGACGGACATGACCGACGCGCTGCCCGAGGACACCCAGAAGCAGTACCTCAGCACGATCCCCGCCGCGCGCTTCGCCACGCCGGACGAGGTCGCGCGCGTGGTCCGCTGGGTCGCAGGCGACGAGGCCGGCTACATCTCCGGCGCCGTGATCCCTGTCGACGGCGGTCTCGGCATGGGGCACTAAGGGATCCCCCGCGAGGGGCGCCCCGATGCGGGGCTACCCGCCCCCGCTGAGGGCCGGGGCGGGCGATGCCCGGCGACGGTGGTGACTCTCCGGCTCAGATCCCCAGCACGGAGATCAGCTGGGCCAGGTCGACGCGCCCCGCGACGATGCCCGCGCGCCGGCGCACGGCCGGCTTCGCGTTAAAGGCCACGGAGAGCCCGGCCACGGCCATCATCTCCAGGTCATTGGCGCCGTCGCCGACCGCCACAGCCCTCACCGGGGGCAGCCCGTATCGCGCAGTCCACTCGATCAGCGTCTCCGCCTTCGCCGCCGCATCGATGACCGGCCCGGTGACACGTCCGGTCAGCCGCCCGCCCTCGACCTCGAGCCGGTTCGCCCTGACGACGTCGACCCCCAGGCCGTCAGCGATCGGGTCGAGCACCTCGTGGAAGCCCCCCGACACGACACCGACACGACCGCCGGCATCGTGCACCGCCGCAATGAGCTCATGCGCACCGGGGTTCGGCTCGACCCGAGCGATCGTGCGGGCGAAGACACCCTCGTCGAGTCCGGCGAGTGTCGCCACCCGCTCGCGGAGGCTCGCGGCGAAGTCCAGTTCCCCCCGCATCGCCCGCGTCGTCACCTCCGCGACCCTGTCCCTGGTCCCCGCCTCCTCCGCGAGCTCCTCGATCGCCTCCGAGGCCAACAGCGTCGAGTCGGCGTCGAGGACGACGAGGAAGCGGGCCGGGGCTGACGGGGGAGTGGTCATCGGGGGAGTCCTCTCGATCGAATGGTCACGCGACCGCACGACGGGCAGCCGGGCGCACGCGACCAGCTCGACAATAGCGCGCACGGAAACCGTCCCGACCGATCGCGTCCGATGGCGCCGACGCTCCGCACAGCAGCAGCGTCCGGCCGCCGGGGATCGCTAGGCTAGAGACCATGGCGAATGTTCTGCAGCTGCGTGACGTGTCCGTCGTCCGATCCGGGACGACCATCCTCGACGACGTGAGCTGGAGCGTGGCGGACGGGGAACGCTGGGTGATCCTCGGGCGAAACGGTGCGGGCAAGTCCACGCTGCTGCAGGTCGCCAGCACTCAGCTGCACGCCAGCTCCGGCCGAGTCGACGTGCTCGGCGAGACGATCGGCCAGTCCGACGTGTTCGAGCTGCGGCCCCGCATCGGCTTCGCCACCTCCACGCTGGCCCGGCGGCTCCCGCAGAACGAGACGGTCCTCAACGCGGTCGTCACGGCGGCGTTCGCCGTCACCGGCCGCTGGAACGAGGACTACGAGGAGCTCGACATCCGCCGCGCGCGTCGGGTCCTGGCCGAGTGGGGCCTGACCGATCTCGCCGACCGCAACTTCGGCACCCTCAGCGACGGCGAGCAGAAGCGCGTCCAGATCGCCCGCTCCGTGATGACCGACCCCGAGCTGTTGCTGCTCGACGAGCCGGCCGCGAGCCTCGACCTCGGCGCGAGGGAGGAGCTGATCGGCCTGCTCGGCGGCTACGCCAGCTCCGCCGCGGCGCCGGCGATCGTCATGGTCACGCACCACGTCGAGGAGATCCCCGTCGGCTTCACCCACGGCCTGCTCATCGCCGACGGCAGGATCGTCTCCGCCGGCCCCCTCGACGAGGCCATCACCGAGGCGAGCCTCGAGTCGACGTTCGGGCTCCCCGTCGAGCTGTCCGTCTCCGACGGCCGTTTCGCCGCGCGCGCCCGCCGAGCATGACGCCCTCACGTCTGCTAAAGTAGCTCAGTGGCCTGGTGCCGCGATTCTTTCTGGCCGTTCAGGTGCAGACGTCTCTATCCCCGATGATCAACAAGGAAGTCCCTATGAAGACCGCCATCCACCCCGAGTACGCCCCGGTTGTGTTCCGTGACCTCGCCTCGGGCTCGACGTTCCTGACCCGTTCGACCGTGTCAAGCGACAAGACGATCGAGTGGGAAGACGGCAACAGCTACCCCGTGATCGACGTCGAGATCTCCTCGGAGTCGCACCCGTTCTACACCGGCAAGCAGCGCATCCTCGACTCGGCCGGCCGCGTCGAGAAGTTCAACCAGCGCTTCAAGAACTTCGGCAAGTAGCCACCATCGTCGCTCAGCGAGCGGCGGCAGACGGCGGGGCGGTCACCATCGGGTGACCGCCCCGCCGTCGTTGTGCGATGGGATGTCGCCCACCGGGAACCGAGGGCCGGCGCCACCACCGGGACCTGCGTGCCGTTGGAGTCCGCGTGCACACCCGACAACGTGTCCGGGAAGGGACACCACACACGGGTTCACAACACACGGGGTCACAACCCGCGGATCCCGGATGGGCGCGGCGCGGCGGTGCGACGTCCTCGACGCCGGGCCCCGTCGGGGCCGTCAGCCGCGGACGGGCCAGCCGGTCGACGCGGTGAACGTGGGGTCGCGCGTGCGACGCACGAAGTCCTGGTAACGCTCCGACTGCTCACGGAACCACGTCTGCTGGGCGAGGTGAAGCTCCGGCGCCGGCAACTCGAGTGCGTCGTGATGCGCCCGAGCGATGGCCTGAGCGACCCTCCCCGCGGCGATCGCGTCGGCACCGGCGTCGTGAGCGTCGTGAAGCTCCACGCCGTAGCACTGCGCGGCGGCCTCGAGGGTGCGCTTGCCCTTGCGATAGCGGTCGACCTGCTTGTCGATCACGAGGGGGTCGACGACGGGATGCGCGGTGACCGCCGGAACGCCGTACCTGTCGGTCTCCGCGGCGAGCAGGCTGAAATCGTAGGGCGCGTTGTACGCCACGACCGCCAGTCCGCGAGAGAAGAGCTCACCGAGCGCACCGGCGATCTCGGCGACGACCTCGGCGGCGGGACGCCCCTCCGCCCTGGCACGTTCCGTACTGATCCCGTGCACGGCGCTGGCCTGCTCGGGGATCTCGACCCCAGGGTCGGCGAGCCAGCTGCGGGACTCGACCGTCCGTCCGTCGGGACCGATGACGCCGACGAAGGCGCTGACGATGCGGGAGCTTCGGACGTCGATGCCCGTGGTCTCGAGGTCGAAGACGCCCAGGGTGCTCGCCCAGGCCGGCAGGCTGTCGCTGTTGTTCACGGCATCCACTCTACGGGCCGCGGCCGACAGCCGACATCGCGCTCCGTGACGCGCACCGCCGCACGCGCCGCGGGGAAGCGGCCGCCCCGTCGCGCCTCGGCGGGTCGCGCGGCGACGTCCCCTACGATGAGCCGATGAGCTCGTCCACGCCCCCAGCCCCCGTCCGTCGCCTCTGGGACGTCGACGGCGAGGCGTTCCCTGCGTGGCACTACGGCGATCCGGAGGGCCGTGCGCTGATCCTCGTCCACGGCTTCCGCGGCGACCACCACGGTTTGGAGCTCATCGCCGAGCAGCTCGGCGGCAGGAACGTGATCGTGCCGGACCTTCCCGGATTCGGCGAGGCGCCGCCGCTGCACCGTGAGCACAGCGTCGAGGCCTACGCGGAGTGGCTGGTCGGCTTCCACGCCGCCGTCGATCCGGAGGGCGACTCCGACGTCCTCGGCCACTCCTTCGGATCGATCATCGTGTCGGCGGCCATCGCGAAAGGACTCGCCCCCCGGCGAACCGTGCTGGTGAACCCGATCGCCTCGCCGGCGCTGTCCGGGCCGCGATCCGTGCTCACGGCCCTCGCCGTCGCCTACTACCGCGTCGGCGCGGCCCTGCCCGCACGCGCAGGCAACGCCATCCTGAGCAGCCCGATCATCGTCCGCGTCATGAGCGAGGTCATGGCGAAGACCCCCGACCGGGAGCTGCGCCGCTGGATCAACGAGCAGCACGCCGCCCACTTCAGCGCCTTCGCCACCAGGGACGTCGTCCTCGAGGCGTTTAGGGCGAGCGTGTCGCGGACCTGCCTCGACGACGCCACGGCCAACCACACGCCGACCCTGCTCATCGCCGCGGAAAAGGACGACATCTCCACCGTCGAGGACCAGCGGGTCCTGCAGCGGAGCATCCCCGACGCGCGGCTCGAGGTCATCCCCGGCGTCGGGCACCTCATCCACTACGAGGCCCCGACGACGGCCGCGGCGCTGATCGAGGCGTTCCTCTCCTCACCGCTCTGAACCGGTCGGGACGCCGCGACACGGCGGGGGCGAGACGTCGCACGCGCGGGCAGGACGGGTGCACCGCGAGAAGGGCCGCGGCGACCGGTGCAGCGATCAACGGAACGCGTCCCGTGCGGCCAGAGAAACGGCGACCGGCCTGTCAGACCCTGGGCTCGGCCAGCGGAGCCCGGTCGGTCTCACGCCAGGGCGCACCGGCGGCCGAGACCAGCTGCGGTCCCCGCTCGTCCCAGGACAGCTCGTAGGCCGAACCGTTCGGGATGAGCCGGCCGTCCCAAACGGACTCGTCCCTGCTCAGATGACGCACGAGCGACCCGATGAGACCCCCGTGGGTGACGACGAGGACCCGGCTCGCGGGGAAGTCGGCCGCCAGCGCGCCGAGGGCGTCGAGGGTGCGCTCCACGACGGCCTCCCTGCTCTCCAGACCCGGCACCGCCTCATCGGCCTCGAAGCGCGCACGACGTTCCTCGACGGTGAGTCCCTCCAGCTCGCCGTGGGCGCGCTCACGGAGTCCCGGCACGGCCACCGGCCCGTCAATGCCGAGACGCTCGGCCATGATGCTCGCGGTCTCGTCCGCGCGGGACAGCCCGGACGACACCACGGCGTGCCACTCCGAGCCGGCGAGCGCCTCCGCGGCGCGGACCGCCTGCGCGCGACCGGTGTCGTTGAGCGGGATGTCGGTCTGGCCCTGGATGCGCCCCTGCCTGTTCCACTCGGTCTCACCGTGACGGACGAGGGTGAAGCTGGTCATGCGGTGTCCTTCCCGGTCACCGCCGTGGTGCCGTGGTCATCGAGGATCGAGCGCCGCGAGGGTCTCCGCTGCGCCGCCCTCGATTCTAACGTCGGCCTTCGCGTCGCCCTTGGTCGCCCCGCGGTTGACGATGACGACGGGAACCCGCCGCCGCCTGGCGCGGTCGAGCAGTCGCACGGCGGAGTTCACGGCCAGGGAGCTGCCGACGATGAGGAGCGCGTCGGCCGCGTGCACGATGTCGCTGGCGAGCGCGAAACGGTCGACGGGGACGTACTCGCCGAAGAACACGACGTCGGGCTTGAGAATGCCCCCGCACACGGTGCAGGACGGCACGACCATCCCCGACACGTCGCCGACCTCCGCGTCGCCGTCGGGGTGGAGCTCGCCGTCGCCCCCCGGCAGCCACGGGTTGTCCTGGAGGAGACGACCGGCGATGTCCTCGCGCGCGAACATCTGCCCGCACGCCGTGCAGACGACCTGCGACATGGTGCCGTGCAGCTCGACGAGCCTGCTCGACCCGGCCGCCGCGTGCAGCCCGTCCACGTTCTGGGTGACGACCCCGCTGAGCAGACCGTCCCGCTCCCAGTCGGCGAGCAGGGTGTGGGTCGGGTTCGGACGCGCCGCCCGGAATCGCCGCCAGCCCTGGTGGCTCCCCGCCCAGTACCGCCTCCTGGCGTCGGCCGAGGCCATGAACTGCTGGAACGTCATCGGGTTGCGCGGCTCGGACCCCTCGCCCCGGTAGTCGGGGATGCCGGAGTCGGTGCTGACCCCCGCCCCGGTGATCACGGCGATGCGCCGACCGTGCAGCAGGCCCCTCGCGGCGTCGACCGCGGTCGCCCCGTCCAGGAGTGACGTCGCACGTCCCATCGCTGTCCCTCCGCTTCCTGCCACGATCATAAACGCGGACGGTTTCTGATTTGTTTCCCATGCTGGGAGACTTGAGCGGCAGACCGGCAGGAGAACCCGTGAACATCATCCCCGCCGCGGAGGCGCCCCCCGAGGCCCTCCTCGACTACACCTCACTCACCGACGTGGCGTTGCGCAAGGCGCTCGAGCCGGAGGGAGGGCTCTACATCGCCGAGTCGGCGAAGGTCATCGACCGCGCCATCTCCGCCGGCCACCGGCCCCGCTCTGTCCTGGCCAGGGAGCGCTGGCTCCCGCAGATCGAGAGGGCGCTCGCGGCGAGCCCCGACGTCCCGGTCTACGTCGGCGACGACGACTTCCTCGAGTCGTTGACCGGCTTCCACCTGCACAGGGGCGCACTGGCCGCGATGCACCGCCCCGAGCTGGCCGACCCGGCCGACCTTCTCCGCGACGCCCGACGCGTCGTCGTCATCGAGGACGTCGTCGACCACACCAACGTCGGTGCGATCTTCCGCGCGGCGGCAGGGATCGGCGCGGATGCCGTCCTCGTGACGCCGCGCTGCGCCGACCCGCTCTACCGGCGCAGCGTCCGCGTCAGCATGGGGACCGTGCTCCAGGTGCCCTGGACGCGCCTGCCCGAGTGGCCGGAGGCGGAGGCGATCCTGCACGACGCGGGCTTCCACATCATGGCTCTCGCTCTCGACGAGCGGGCGGTCACACTGGACGAGGCCGCGGCGAACGCTCCGGAGCGGATCGCGCTCGTCCTCGGCTCGGAGGGCGACGGTCTGAGCAGGCGAGCCCTGGCCAGCGCCGACAGCACCGTGATGATCCCCATGCTGCACGGCGTCGACTCGCTCAACGTGGCCGCGGCGAGCGCTGTCGCGCTCTGGGCGCTGAGACCGCGCGACGGCGAGCAGGACGGGCGTGACCGATGAGCGCCACCGACCGCCGCGCGACCGGGACACGCCGACGCCGGACGATCAGCGCCGTCGCCGGGGCGCTCGCGACCGTTCTGGTCCTCGGCGGGGCCGGCTACTACGGCTACACCGCGCTGACCGCACCCCTGCCCGCGGCGTCGGCGTCGATCGCCCTCCCCTCGACGACGACGTCCGCGGCCTCCGCGCTGCCGGACACCGACTGGCCGGACACCGGCGCCGGCGCCATCAGCATCCTGTCGCGCTCGGAGCCGCTGTCGGAGTTCGGTGACGCGTCCCCGCGTCCGATCGCGAGCATCACGAAGGTCATCACTGCCCTGGTCATCCTCGACAAGCACCCGCTGGCCGCGGACGAGGACGGTCCGGACATCGCGATCACCGCCGACGACGCGGCGCTCTTCTGGGACGTGCTCGCGGCGGACGGCACCTCAGCGCCGGTGTATCCGGGCACGAGCCTGACCCAGCGGCAGGTGCTCGAGGCGATCATGCTTCCCTCGGCCAACAACTACGCCATCTCCCTGTCGCGGTGGGCGTTCGGGTCTGACGACGCCTTCCTGGAGGCCGCCCGGAGCTGGCTGGAGGAGCACGGCATGGACGACACCGTCGTCACCGACGCGAGCGGGCTCGACGCGGGAAGCGTCTCGACCCCCCGTGACCTGCTCACCCTCGCCGGGCTGGCCATGCAGAACACCGCGTTGTCCGCGATCGCGTCCCAGACGAGCGCGGAGCTGCCGATGATCGGCACGATCGAGAACTCGAACGAGCTGCTCGGCGTCTCCGGCGTCACCGGGATCAAGACCGGCACCTCGAACGCCGCGGGCGCCGGGCTGCTGTTCTCGGCGGAGGTCGACGTCGACGGTCGGGACGTCACGCTTGTCGGTGCCGTCCTCGGCCAGGACACCCCCTCCGCGCGGTCGGAGGCCGTCAGGACGGCGATCGAGTCGACCACCGGCTCGCTGCATGCGGAGACGCTCATCCCCGCGGGCACCGCGGTGGGCGAGTACCGCAGCGCGTGGGGCGACAGGGCGAGCCTGTACATCACGGCGGACCTCGTCGAGGTGCTCTGGCGCGACGAGCAGCCGACGATCACGGTCGACGCGGAGCCGGTCAGCACGGCCGATAGCGGCGACGAGGTCGGCACGCTCGTCTCCACCGTGCCCGGGCATCGCACCTCCGTGCCCGTCGCGGTCAGGGGTGGGCTGAACGAGCCGTCCCCGTGGTGGCGGCTGGCGAACCCGAACCTCGGCTAGGCGGCCCTGCCCGCATCACTCGGTCGGCGGCGCCGACTCGTCCCGCGCCCTGGCCGCGAAGGCGGAGGGGTTCGGGCGCTTCGCGGTGATGTGGTCCCCGGAGGACTGGTGCCTGATCCGCCGCACGACCCACGGCACGAGGTACTCGCGCGCCCAGCTCAGGTCGTCGCTCCTCGCCTGCCGCCAGCTGGAGGCGGGCAGCGGCTCCGGTTCGAGCGGGGTGAGGTCGTGGGGCACGTTCAGCGCCTCCAGGACCATCATGGCCACGGTGTGGTGGCCGAGGAGATTCATGTGCAGCCGGTCGATCGACCAGTACCGCTGGTCCTGGAGTTCACGCAGGGCCCACATGTCGGCGACGATGCAGTCGTACTTCTGGGCGATGGCGCGGACGTTCTCGTTGTAGATGGCGACCTTGCCGCGGATGGCCCTGAACACCGGGGAGAACCCGACGTCCACGCCGGTGAAGACGACGAGCGTGGCGCCCTCGCTCCGCAGCCGGCGGACGCTCGCCTCGAACAGCTCGGCGATGGCGTCCGGGTCCGAGCCCGGCCGGAGGACGTCGTTCCCTCCGGCGCTGAAGGTGATCAGGTCGGGGCGGAGCTCGAGGGCCGGCTCGATCTGCGCGCTCGCGATCTGGGCGATGAGCTTGCCCCTGACCGCGAGGTTGGCGTAGGCGAAGTCGTCGCCGCCGCGGCTCAGCTGCTCGGCGACACGGTCGGCCCAGCCCCGGTTGCCCCCGGGGGCGTCGGGCTCGGGGTCGCCGATCCCCTCCGTGAACGAGTCGCCGATGGCGACGTACCGGGACCAGGGATGCTGCGTCTGGCTCATGTGCTCCTCCGCGATCGTGCTGCTGCGCGGCCGCAGGATCCGTGCGGCCGGGCACCACGACACTACCCGCTCCGACACGCGGGGGACACTCCGCGGACGCGCGGCCGGCGGGGGTGACGTCGGCGGCGGCGGGTAAACTCTCGCCAAGTGAACGACGATCATGCTGACGGACGACTCGACGCGGTGACCGACGCGCCGACGGGCGGTGAGTACCGCTCGGGGCTGGGGACCTCTGCCGCGGAGCACCTGTCTCCCGCGTTCCCCGAGCGCGCCGCCTGGGGCACCGCGCAGAAGCTCCGCGCCTGGCAGGCGGAGGCCATCGAGCAGTACCTCCGCGACGAGCCGCGCGACTTCCTTGCCGCCGCCACGCCCGGCGCGGGCAAGACGACCTTCGCCCTCCGTCTGGCCGCCGAACTCATGTCCCGCCGGGTCGTCGACCGGATCACCGTCGTCGCCCCGACCGAGCACCTCAAACGCCAGTGGGCGGAGGCGGCACACCGCGCCGGCATCCGGCTCGACCCCAACTTCAGCAACCGCGACCGCCGCTACGGATCGCACTACCACGGCGTCGCGGTGACCTACGCCCAGGTCGCTGTGAAGGCCGAGCTGCATCGGGACATCACCGAGTCCGGCCGGTCGCTGGTCATCCTCGACGAGGTCCACCACGGCGGGGACGCGCTCAGTTGGGGCGACGCCATCCGTGAGGCCTTCGACAGGGCGACCCGCCGACTGCTGCTGTCGGGGACGCCGTTCCGCTCGGACACCGCGCCGATCCCCTTCGTCAGCTACGCCCCGGACGCCGAGGGCATCAGGACGAGCATCACGGACTACAACTACGGGTATGGTCGCGCGCTCGTGGACGGCGTCGTCCGCCCGGTCCTCTTCATGGTGTACGCCGGGCACATGCGCTGGCGCACGACGACCGGCGACGAGATGGAGGCCCGGCTCGGCGAGGGCAACACGAAGGACATCACTTCTCAGGCCTGGCGCACGGCGCTCGACCCGAACGGTGACTGGATCCCCCAGGTCCTCGGCTCCGCCGACCGGCGCTTGTCCGAGGTGAGGCAGCAGATCCCCGACGCCGGGGGCCTGGTCATCGCCACGGACCAGACCACGGCGAGGGCGTACGCGGCGATCCTCGAGGGGATCACGGGGGAGAAGGCGACCGTGGTGCTCTCCGACGAGAAGGAGTCCTCGAACCGGATCGAGGAGTTCTCCCGGAGCTCCGCGCGGTGGATGGTCGCCGTCCGCATGGTGTCGGAGGGCGTGGACGTGCCCCGTCTCGCTGTCGGCGTGTACGCGACGAACTCGTCGACACCGCTGTTCTTCGCGCAGGCGATCGGCCGCTTCGTGCGTGCCAGGCGCCGGGGCGAGACGGCGAGCGTGTTCCTGCCCGACGTCCCCATCCTCCAGGCGCTGGCCTCGCAGATGGACAAGGAGCGCGAGCACGCCCTCGACAGGATCTCGCAGGGCGACGGCGACCTGTTCACCCCCGAGGACGCGATGATGGCGGAGGCGAACGCCTCCGACCGCGCCTCCGACGCGCTGACGAGTGAGTTCACCTTCGAGGCGATGGGGTCGGACGCGACCTTCGACCGGGTCATCTACGACGGTCAGGAGTTCGGCTCGCTCGCCGAGCCGGAGACCGAGGAGGAGCACGACTTCATCGGGCTGCCGGGGATCCTCGAGCCCGAGCAGGTGCACGAGCTGCTGGTGCAACGGCAGGCCAGGCAGAACCGCAGGATCGAGTCCCGTCCGGCACCGAGCCAGGAGCAGCCCGCCCCGCTGTACCGCACGCTGAAGGAGCAGCGCTCACTGCTGAACTCCCTCGTCGGCCTGTACGCGGCGAACACCAACCAGCAGCACGGGCTCGTCCATGCGGAGCTGCGGCGCGTCTGCGGGGGGCCGGCCGTCGCCCAGGCGAGCGTCACCCAGTTGCAGCAGCGCATCGAGTTCCTGCGGAAGAAGCTCAACGGGCGCTAACCCCGGTCGGCGGCGCTAACCCTGGTCCACGGCGCTAACCCTGGTCCACGGCGCAGGCCGAGGACGTCGCCCACGGACGCAGCACACGCGCGGCCGCGCGACACCACCCCCACACGCAGAAGACCCCCGGCCGGAACGGTGTTCCTGCCGGGGGTCTCGATCATTCGCGTGCGCGAGGGGGGACTTGAACCCCCACGCCCTA
Organism: Mycetocola reblochoni REB411; assembly: GCF_900163835.1. Lineage (GTDB taxonomy): Bacteria > Actinomycetota > Actinomycetes > Actinomycetales > Microbacteriaceae > Mycetocola_B > Mycetocola_B reblochoni. The sequence goes on from NZ_FUKR01000032.1 coordinate 142,605, forward strand.
ATACGGGCACTAGCACCTCAAGCTAGCGCGTCTACCTATTCCGCCACCCGCGCGAGATGATCCTGCTGCTCCCGGTGTCCCGCGAGCCAAGGAAGACACTAGCACGGTTTCGAGGGCCTTCAGAATCGGGCGCGCCCCGGGAGAGTCGGGGTTACGGTGGTGTCATGCTCGAGCACGCCGACGCCCCCGAACCGCTGACCGACGAGCCGGTGGTCCGGCTCGCCAGGGACCTGATCCGCATCGACACGAGCAACTACGGCCAGGATCGGTCGGCGGGGGAGACGGAGGCCGCCGAGCTGCTCGCCGGCCGTCTGCGCGGCATCGGCGCCGCCCCCGAGCTCATCGATGCGGCCCCCGGACGCACGAGCGTCGTCGGCCGGATCGCGGGCGCCGACCGCTCGCTGCCGGCGCTCGTGCTGCATGGGCACACCGACGTCGTCCCCGCGGAGGCGGGGGCATGGAGCGTCGACCCGTTCGGCGGCGTCGTGTCGGACGGGATGCTCTGGGGCAGGGGAGCGGTCGACATGAAGAACGTCGACGCCATGATCGTGACCGCGCTCGAGGAGATCGTCCATTCCGGCGCCCGTCCCGCGAGGGACGTGATCGTCGCCTTCTTCGCCGACGAGGAGAACGGCGGCGTCTACGGCTCCCACCACCTCGTCACCGAACGCCCCGAGCTCTTCGACGGCGCGGGCGAGGCGGTCAGCGAGGTGGGCGGATACTCCATCACGGTCGGCGGCCGCCGCGCGTACCTCATGCAGACGGGCGAGAAGGCCCTGCTCTGGCTGCGCCTGGTCGCCCACGGACCGGCCGGGCACGGCTCGCGCGTCGTGCACGAGAACGCCGTCGTGCGCCTGGCCGAGGCGATCGCCGCGATCGGGCGACAGTCCTGGCCGCTTCGCCTCACCGGGACGACGACGGCGCTGCTCGAGCAGCTCGCGGAGCTGCTCGGGGTCGACCCGCAGCAGGCCGGGCCGGACGAGATCGCCCTCGCCACCGGCAGCGCCTCGGCGTTCATCCAGGCGTCCCTGCGGACGACGGCGAACCCCACCGTGCTGACGGCCGGCTACAAGTCGAACGTGATCCCTGACAGGGCGGAGGCGCTCGTGGACGTGAGGACCCTGCCGGGCGAGGAGGACGCCGTGCTCGCCCTGATCGACGAGCTGGTGGGCGAGCACGTCGACGTCGAGATCCTGCACCGCGACGTCGGGCTGGAGAATCCGCTCGCCGGTCCGCTCGTCGACGCGGTCGACACGGTCATCGCCGCCCACGACCCCGGCGCACGGGTCCTGCCGTACCTGCTCCCCGCGGGGACCGACAACAAGGCGCTCAGCCGGCTCGGCATCGCCGGCTACGGCTTCGCCCCGCTGCGCCTGCCGGCCGAGCTGGATTTCCCCTCCCTCTTCCACGGGGTCGACGAGCGCGTGCCCCTGGACGCACTAGTCTTTGGCAGGCAGGTCCTGAGGGACCTGCTGCTCTCCTACTGACAGCCGCACCGTCAGAAGCACGCCAAGAAAGCGAGTCGCGTGGACGTCATCAACGCCATCATCCTGGGCATCGTCCAGGGCCTGACCGAATTCCTCCCCGTGTCGTCGAGCGCGCACCTGCGCATCGTCGGCGAGATGCTCGGAACGGGGGAGGACCCCGGTGCCCGCTTCACCGCGATCACGCAGATCGGCACGGAGCTGGCGGTGGTGGTTTATTTCTGGAAGGACATCACCGGCATCATCGGCAACTGGGCGAAGTCGCTGGTCGGAGCGGTGCCGCGCACCGACCCCCAGGCACGGCTCGGCTGGCTGATCATCCTCGGCTCGCTGCCGATCGGCGTCCTCGGCCTGGTCTTCCAGGACCAGATCGAGACCACCTTCCGCTCGCTGTGGTGGGTCGCGATCATGCTCATCGTGTTCGGGGTGCTGCTGGGCGTCGCCGACCGGATCGGCGCGAAGAACCGAAAACTCGAGTCGCTGGGGCTCGGGCACGGCATCGGCTACGGCTTCGCCCAGGCTCTCGCGCTCATCCCCGGGGTGTCGCGCTCCGGCGGAACGATCACCGCCGGCCTGCTCATGGGCTATGAGCGCGCCGCCGCCGCGCGCTACGCGTTCCTCCTGGCGATCCCCGCCGTGTTCGCCAGCGGGCTGTACCAGGTGTACAAGTCGATCAGCTCGCCGTGCGTGGCCGGGGCGACCGGCTGTCTGCCCGAGGTGTACGGTCCGCTCGAGACCCTGATCGCGACGGTGGTGGCGTTCGTCATCGGACTGGTCGTCATCGTGTTCTTCATGAGCTACATCTCGAAGAAGAGCTTCATGCCCTTCGTCGTGTACCGCATCCTGCTCGGCGGGACGCTCGTCGTCCTGCTCTCCACTGGCGTCATCGCCGCCTGATCGCCGAAGGAATCCGACCGTTCCCGTGCCCAGCTGGACCAGCCCCCACATCCCCGTCCTCCCCGGCGTCGGCCTCCGCCCGCGCCTGCACGACACCGCACGCGACGCGCTCGTCGACCCGGTGGAGGGCGACACCGCCACCCTCTACGTCTGCGGGATCACCCCCTACGACGCGACGCACCTCGGGCACGCGGCGACCTACCTGGCCTTCGACGTGCTCCGCCGTGTCTGGCAGGACGCGGGCGTCGACGTGACGGCTGCGCAGAACGTCACCGACGTCGACGACCCACTGCTGGAACGCGCCGAGCAGAGGGGACTGGACTGGCGCGAGCTGGCCGAGTCGCAGACCCGGCTCTACCGCGAGGACATGACCGCGCTAGGCGTCATCCCTCCCGAGCACTTTGTCCGGGTGACGGATGCCGTGCAGCGCATCGCGGACGCCGCGGCCGAGCTCGAACGGGCCGGGATCGGCTACCGGGTCGCGACCGACGACGCCGACGGGGACGACCTGTACCTCTCGGTCGACGCCGCCCGCAACGCCTACTGGCATCTCGGGGCGACCAGCCGGCTCGATCTGGGGGAGATGATCCGGCTATCCGCCGAGCGAGGGGGCGACCCCCAGCGGGAGGGCAAGCGGCACGTGCTCGACCCGCTGCTCTGGCGGGCCGCCCGCGAGGGCGAGCCGAGCTGGACCACAGCCGCGGGGCACGGCCGCCCCGGATGGCACGTCGAGTGCGCGGTGATCGCGACCGAGGCGCTCGGCGCCCCCGTGACGGTCCAGGGCGGCGGAAGCGATCTGGTGTTCCCGCACCACGAGCTCAGCGCAGCGCACGCCAGCAACCTGACACCGGCCCCGTTCGCCGCCGCCTACCTGCACACCGGCATGGTCGGCCTCGACGGCGAGAAGATGTCGAAGTCCCTCGGCAACCTCGTGCTCGTGTCCGAGCTTCGTGCGGCAGGGGTCGCGCCCGCGCTGATCCGGCTCGCGCTGCTGGAGCGCCACTACCGCGCCGACCAGGACTGGTCGGACGCGCGGCTGGACAGTGCTCGCGACCGCAGTGCCCGCTGGTCCGTGGCGTTCCGCACCGCCGAACGCGCGTCCCCGACGCTGCCGGCCGCGGTCGAGACGACGCTCCGCTCGGTTCGCGAGGCACTCGCCGACGACCTGGACACGCCGCGGGCGCTGGCGATCCTCGATGAGGCGGCCGAGCGCGGCACCGACGACACCGGAGTGCTCCGTCACGCCGTGCTCGCGCTGCTCGGGGTGGCCCTTCCCAGCTGAGTGATCGGTGCCGGTGACGGGCTGACGGTCAGGACCCGAGCGGCCCCTCGCCCCTGTCGCCCTTGCCCCTGTCGTCGTCGCGGCGCAGGTAGCGTTCGAACTCCTCGGCGATGGCCTCACCGCTCGCCTCTGGCGACTCCACCGTGTCCCTGGTGTGCTCGAGCTGCTGGATGTACTCGGCCATCTCCTCGTCGTCGTCGGCGATGGTGTCCACCCCCTGCTGCCACTGCTCGGCCTCGCGCGCCAGCGCCTCCGGCTCGACGGCCACGCCGACCAGGGAGGCCACCTTGCGCACGAGGGCGAGCGCGGCCTTCGGGTTGGGCGTGCTGTGCACGTAGTGCGGGACCTGGGCCCACATCATCAGCGTCGGGATGCCCGCCGTCTCCGCGCTGTCTGCCAGCACGGAGGACAGCCCGACCGGTCCCTCGTACTGACTGCGCTCCAGCTGCAGCCGGTCCCTGACCTCCTCGTTGTCGGAGCTCAGCGTGATGGGGGTCTCCCTGGTGTGCGGGGCGTCGGCCAGCAGGCTGCCGAGCAGGATCATGTGCTCCACGTCATGGGCGAGCGCGATGTCGAGGATCTCGGCGACGAAGGCCTGCCAGCTGCGCGCCGGCTCCTGCGCGAGCAGGACGAGGAGCCGTCCGTCGTCCGCCGGCGTGTAGAGCTGAGCCCCCGGCCAGACGATCTCTCTGGTGCCGTCGCCGCGGATGCTGATCCGGGGCCGGGAGAACTGGTAGTCGTAGTACGGCTCGGGGTCGATCGAGCGGGCCAGACGGAGGCCGGCCCTGTCCCTCAGCTCCGTGGCGGCGCGCGTGGACGCCTCGCCGGCGTCGGTCCAGCCGTCGAAGGCCACGATGAGTACCCGGCCGTTCACGCAGCCGTCCGCCGAATCCGTTCCCGCATCTGACCAGGATAGGCCCCGCGGGACCAGATAGCATGGTGCCCCGTGAGCATTCCCGCACCCGCCGCAGTCCTCTGGGACATGGACGGCACCATCGTCGACACCGAGCCGTTCTGGATCGAGTGCGAGACCGCGCTCGTTCAGGAGCACGGCGGCACCTGGAGCCACGAGCAGGCCATGCGAATGGTCGGATCGGGGCTGTGGGAGAGCGCGGAGGTCCTCCGCGCCGCCGGCGTCGACCTGGAGCCGGACGACCTCGTCACCACACTGACCGGACGTGTCATGGGCCTCATCGCCGAGAGGGGACTTCCGTTCCGTCCCGGCGCACGGGAGCTCATCGCCGAGTTCGCGGAGCGCCGCGTGCCCCAGGCGATCGTCACCATGTCGATCCTGCCGATGGCGCGCGCCGTCGCGGCGCTGCTGCCGGAGGGCACCTTCGACACGCTCGTCACCGGCGATGCCGTCCCGCTGCCGAAACCCCACCCCGATCCCTATCTGCTCGCGGCGGAGCGCCTCGGCGTCGACATCGCGGACTGCATCGCGCTCGAGGACTCGCCGACGGGCCTGCGTGCCGCCGTCGCGTCCGGGGCAACGGCCGTCGCCGTGCCGCACGCCGTGCCGATCCCCTCCGGCCCCGACCACCACACACTTCCCACGCTCGCCGGCGTGGATGCCGACCGTCTGATCGCCCTGCACACGGGCCGCACGAACGAAGGAACCCCCCCGAGCATGACCACCGCTTCACCGGCCAACAGCGGGCCGTTCCGCTACGGCGACCGGGTCCAGCTCACCGGACCCAAGAACAAACTGCACACCATCGCCCTCAAGCCGGGCGCGTCGTTCCACACCCATCGCGGGTTCATCAACCACGACGACCTCGTCGGGCTGCCGGACGGCTCCGTGGTCAGCAACTCGGTCGGCGTCGAGCACCTCGCGTTGCGTCCGCTGCTGTCGGACTTCGTCATGTCGATGCCGCGCGGCGCCGCGATCATCTACCCGAAGGACGCCGCGCAGATCATCGCGCAGGCAGACATCTTCCCCGGCGCGCGCGTCGTCGAGGCGGGGGTCGGCTCCGGCGCGCTGTCGATGTGGCTCCTGCGCGCCCTCGGACCGCAGGGGCGGCTGTTCTCGTTCGAGCGCCGTGAGGAGTTCGCCGATGTCGCCGTCGACAACGTCACCACGTTCTTCGGGCACGCCCAGGACAACTGGACCGTCACGGTCGGCGACCTGGCCGAGGCGTTGCCGGGCACCGTGCCCGACGGCGAGGCCGATCGGGTCGTGCTGGACATGCTCGCGCCCTGGGACTGCATCGAGGCCGCGGCCGACGCGCTGACGCCCGGAGGGGTGCTGCTGTGCTACATCGCGACCGTCACCCAGCTCTCGAGGGTCGCGGAGGCCATCCGGGCGTCCGGCAGGTTCACGAACCCGCAGTCGACCGAGACCATGGTGCGGGGGTGGCACGTCGAGGGTCTCGCCGTGCGCCCGGAGCACCGCATGATCGGTCATACCGGGTTCCTCCTCACGGCCAGGCGCCTCGCCGACGGTGCCGTGCTGCCCGAGCTCAAGCGCAGGGCGAGCAAGTCGTCCTACAGCGACGCGGACGTCGAGATCTGGACGCCCGGGGCGCTGGGGGAGCGCACCATGAGCGACAAGAGCATCCGGAAGCGTCAGAGGGAGGCCGCGAAGGCAGCCGCCCTGTCGCTGTCGAAGGAACAGCAGGGCCCCGATGCGGGCTCTGTCCCCTCCGGCGACTAAACTCGTGTCGTCGGTGATCGCCGACCGCCGTCGAAGTGAGGTTACGTGTCCAAGGTTCCCGCCGTCCTGCTGTCCTCCGTCCTCGTGCTCGCCGGCCTGACCGCGTGCTCGACGGCGCCCGCGACGTCGGCGTCGGACTGCGAGCCCGTCGTCCAGGGCGGCTCGACCTCGACGGCCGTCCGGGTGTCGTCCGACCTCGCCGAGGAGCCGGACGCGCACTTCAGCGCACCGCTGGACGGCACGGTCACCGAGCGCACCGTCGCCGTCGCCGGTGACGGCCCGGTCGTCACCGAGGACACGCTTCCGTCGGTGACGTTCAGCATCTACGACGGGACGACCGGCGACGAGGTCGTCTCCACCGGCATCGACGCGCCCACGCTGGCGACGGCCCTCGCGGCGCAGGCGCCGGTCATCGACGACGCCCTCCAGTGCGCCACCGGCGGGTCCCGCCTCGTCGTCACCCTCGGCGGCGAGGACGCGGCACCGTTGGCCCAGGCGTTCGCCGGCTACGGTGTCGCCGCCGACTCGACCATCGTCGTCGCGATCGACGTGCACGATGTGCTGCCGCGCGTGGCCTCCGGGTCGCCGCAGGCCGTGTTCGCTTCCGGTCTGCCCGCCGTCGTGCAGGACGCCGAGGGCACACCCGGCATCAACATCCCCTCAACCCCCGCCCCGTCCACGCTCCGGGTGGCGGAGCTCATCGCCGGCGACGGCGCACCGGTGGACACCGACCGCCCCGTCCTGGTCAACGCGATGATCGTGCTGTGGGACGACGGCCAGATCGTCAGCTCCAGCTGGCAGGACAACACGCCGAGCCTGCTCGACGTCAGCAGCATCGCCGCGGACGATGCCATGGGCCAGACCTTCACCACCATGCTCAGCGACCGCACCGCGGGCTCCCGCGTCGTCGCGGTCGTCCCGCCGGAGAACGGCTACGGTGCGGAGGGCGCCGGGCAGATCCCCGGCGGAGCGACCCAGATCATCGTCCTCGACGTCCTGGGCAACCTCGGCGACGGACAGTAGCAGGGGAGCGGCGACCAGATGGCGGCACGGAGTCCCGGCATTCCGGCGCAGGAGCGCCTGTTCTCGCTGGTGCTGGCATTGCTGGCCAGTGAGCACGGCCTGAGCAAGTCGGACATCCTGTCGACGGTGCAGGGATACCGTCAGCGTTATGACTCCTCCGGAGGCAACCAGAGCCTGGAGCGGCAGTTCGAGCGGGACAAGGACGACCTCAGGGAGCTCGGCATCCCCATCGAGACGACCGAGCCCCCGGGGGAGCAGGGCAACAACCAGTTGTTGCGCTACCGCATTCCACGCGGGGAGTACGAGCTGCCGACCGAGCTCACCTTCACCCCGGAGGAGATGGCCGTGCTCAGCCTGGCCGGCACCGTCTGGCGCGAGGGGGCGCTGTCATCGCAGTCGCAGCGGGCGCTGCTCAAGCTGCGCTCCCTCGGCGCCCACACCGCGCAGACGCCGATCAGCTACGCCCCGCGCGTCTCGATCGCCGAGGACTCCTTCGCCCCGCTCTCCAGTGCGCTCGACCGCAAGCGTCTGGCGGAGTTCCGGTACCTCAAGCCCGGCCGTCTCGACGCCGAGGTGCGCCGGGTCGCTCCGTTGGCACTCGTGCAGCACCACGGCCGCTGGCACCTGTACGCGCACGACGCGTCCGCGGACGCGCCGCGGACCTTCCTTCTGTCCCGGATCGTCGGTCCGGTTCGCGAGCTCACCACCGCCCACACCTGGCCGCTCGACGGGGCGGCGGCCGCGGCGCTCGAGGGCCTTGACCGGCTCTGGGAGCGCCAGGAGGCCGTGATCGTCGCGAGCGAGGGAAGCGACGCCCGGCTGCGGCTCGGCGCGAGGGCCCATGCCGACGACGACGGCACGCTCCGGGTCCATTACACGGACGGTGAGCTTCTCGCCGATGAACTGGCCGGGTACGGGCCCGACATCGTCGTGCACTCGCCGGCGTCGCTCGTCGACGCGGTGCGGCTGCGCCTCGGACGTGTCCGCGCCCTTCACTCCGCGGGCGCCGGGTCGACGCAGCGCCCTGGTGCTCCGGCTGCGTCCGAGCAGAGGGGGGACCGCTGATGGCCGCGCGCGCACCGCAGGGTGCCAGGGACAAGCTCGCCTTCCTGCTCGCTCTCGTTCCGTACCTTCTCGACAGGGAGCGGGCCGACGTCGCGGAGGTGGCGGAGCACTTCAGCGTGAGCGAGGCCGAGGTCCGCCAGGCGGTCCGGCTCATCGCGGTGTCGGGCGTGCCGGGGGAGACCGACGCGTACCTGCCCGGCGATCTCTTCGACATCGACTGGGGAGCGTTCGAGGACGACGACGAGATCGTCATCACGCACCGGGTCGTCATCAACGAGCCACCGCGTTTCTCCTCGCGGGAGGCCGCGGCGCTGCTGGCCGGGCTCCAGTACCTGTCGGCGCTTCCCTCGGCCGGAGGACACGAGGTCCTCGACTCCGTGATGACGAAGCTCTCGCGCAGTGCCTCGGCCGAGCCCAGCCAGCTCGCCGTGCAGAGCGCGGGCGATGCCGATCGCATCCTCGCGACCGTCGCAGCGGCGGTGGACGCCGGCCTCAGCGTCGAGTTCGACTACCGCACCGCACGGGGCACGAGCGAGCGCCGCGTCGTCGACCCGCTCCGCGTCGACTCGGTCGACTCGGACTGGTACCTGCGCGCGTGGGACAGGCGCCGCGAGGCCGTGCGGACCTTCCGCGTCGACCGGATGTCGGCGGTGACGCAGGGCAGTCAGGCGATCAGCACGCGCCCCGGCGACGTCGCGGTGCCCGACGCGCTGTTCTCCCCGTCCGATCAGGACACCTGCGTGACGGTCCTCGTCGACGTCCAGATCCTGCCGTTCCTCGGCGAGTACGTCGACTCCGTGCCTGATGAGGTGCCCGCGGCCGGCCGCGTCGAGATCGGCCTCCGCCTGGCGCACCCGGACGTGGTCTCGCGGATCGCGGCGCGCTTCGCCGGCCTGATGGAGGTCGTCGACCCGGTCGAGCTTCGCGATGAGGTGCGTTCCTGGGCGCAGTCCGCTCTGGACGCCTACGAGACGGTGCCGCCGTCCAGCGACCGGGCGGACTGAGCGGGTAGACTGCACTGACGACCCGGAGGACTCTCATGTTTAGCAACCTCGGTGGACCCCACCTGATCATCATCCTGTTCATCATCATCCTGCTGTTCGGCGCGCCCAAGCTGCCGGCGCTGGCGCGCAGCCTCGGCCAGTCGATGAAGATCTTCCGCAGCGAGGTGAGCACCAAGAACGGTGCCGCATCCGGCACGGACGCCGCTGACGGGACGACGAGCACGCCGGCGGCTCCGACGGAGAACACCGCCCCCGGACCGACCGCGACGAGCGACACGACCGGCGGCGACACCCGACCCAGCGCCTAGCGAGCGTCGGTGAGTCCCCGCGCCACCCGCAACCGCGAGGGCCGGATGTCCCTCGGAGCCCACCTGGTCGAGCTCCGCAAACGTCTGGTGCTGGCCGCCATCGGCGTCGGCCTGGGAATGGTCCTCGGTTTCGTCGTCTCCGGCTGGGTGATCGAGCAGATCACCATCCCGATCGAGACGATCGCCGAGTCCCGCAACGCCTCCCTCAACTTCGACACCGTCACTTCGAGCTTCGACCTCCGGCTCAAGGTGGCGCTGACGGTCGGGGTCGTGGCGTCCTCACCCGTGTGGCTCTACCAGATCTGGGCGTTCCTCGTCCCCGGTCTGACGCGCAAGGAGGTGCTCTACGCGCTCGGCTTCCTCGGCAGCGCGGTCCCGCTCTTCCTCATCGGCTGCTCGGCCGGCTGGCTGGTCATGCCGCACATCGTGGAACTCATGGCGGGGTTCACCCCGTCCGAGAACGCGACCAACCTGTACCAGGCGTCCTACTACTACGACTTCGTCCTGAAGCTCATGCTCGCGGTCGGCATCGCCTTCGTCCTGCCGGTGTTCCTCGTCCTGCTCAACTTCGTCGGTGTGCTCTCCGCAGCTGCGATCATCGGCGGCTGGCGGATCGCCATCCTCGTGATCGTGCTGTTCTGCGCGCTGGCGACGCCCGCGGCCGACGTGATCTCGATGTTCCTGCTGGCGATCCCGATGATCGTGCTCTACTTCGCCGCGTACGGCGTCGCCTGGCTGCATGACCGGCGGGCGCGTCGGCGCTCCGATGCCCTCGCGGCGGAAACGGCCCCCCTGTGACCCCTGACGCCACCCCCAGCCCCGCCGAGCGCTACGCCCGTTCGAGGCTGACGACCCGGCCGGGCCTCCAGGCGTTCCAGGCCTCGCTCACCGTCGACCTCGACCCCTTCCAGCTCGAGGCGTGTGCACGGCTGGAGGACGGTGACGGCGTCCTCGTCGCGGCACCGACGGGGGCGGGGAAGACGATCGTCGCCGAGTTCGCGATCTTCCTTGCCCTGCGCACCACGCACGACAAGGTCTTCTACACCGCGCCGATGAAGGCGATCAGCAACCAGAAGTACCAGGAGTTCGCCGAACGCTTCGGCGCGGCGGAGGTCGGGCTGCTCACGGGGGACACCTCGATCAACCCGCGCGCCCGCATCGTGGTCATGACGACCGAGGTGCTCCGCAACATGATCTACGCCGACTCCGATCTGCTTGACGACCTGGGATTCGTCGTCATGGACGAGGTGCACTACCTCGCCGACCGCTTCCGGGGCGCCGTCTGGGAGGAGATCATCATCCACCTCTCCCCGCAGACCCGCCTCGTCGCCCTCAGCGCCACGGTCTCCAACGCCGAGGAGTTCGGCGACTGGATCCAAACCGTCCGGGGGGACACGGCGGTCATCGTCTCCGAGCACCGGCCCGTTCCGCTGGAACAGCACGCGCTGTTTGGCACCCAGCTCATCGACCTCTTCGACGGCGACCCCGAGGACCGACGGGTGAACCCCGAGCTCGTCCAGCTCAACCGCGGTGCCGCCTCGGCACGCAGCGGCAGGGGACGGGGCCGCCGGTCCCGCCAGGACACCCGCGAGCGTCGCGGTCCACGCATCGCGCGTGCCCCGCGGTGGCGGGTGGTCGACATCCTCGAGCAGCACGATCTCCTGCCCGCGATCTTCTTCGTGTTCAGCCGGGCCGGGTGCGACGACGCCGTGGAGCAGGTGCTTCGCTCCGGCATCGAGCTGACGACGCCGGCCGAGCGGGAGCGCACCAGGGCGATCGTCAACCGGGTCCGGCTCACGCTGACGGAGTCGGAACTGTCCACTCTGGGGTTCTGGGGGTGGAGGGACGCGCTCGAACGGGGTGTCGCGGCACATCACGCCGGCATGCTCCCTCAGTTCAAGTCGGTCGTCGAGGAACTGTTCCAGGAGCGCCTGCTGAAGGTGGTCTTCGCCACGGAGACGCTGGCGCTCGGCGTCAACATGCCGGCCAGGACGGTCGTGCTCGAACGACTCGACAAGTTCAACGGCGAGTCGCGCGTGCCGATCACGCCGGGGGAGTACACCCAGCTGACCGGGCGCGCGGGCAGGAGGGGCATCGACGCCGAGGGACACGCCGTCGTGCAGTGGAGGGACTCACTCGCGCCCGAGGCCGTCGCCCAGCTGGCCTCGCGGCGAAGCTACCCGCTCACCTCCAGTTTCCGCCCCAGCTACAACATGGCGATCAACCTCATCGAGAGGTTCGGCAGGGACCGCTCCCGCGAGATCCTCGAGTCGTCCTTCGCCCAGTTCCAGGCCGACCGTCAGGTCGTCGGCGTTGCCCGCAAGGTCAGGGAGCAGGAGCGCACGCTCGACGGCTATCGCGAGGCGATGCAGTGCCACCTCGGCGACTTCACCGAGTACATCGCTATCCGTTCCCGGCTCTCCGACGCGGAGAAGCGGCTCGGCAGAACGCGCAACCGCGGCCAGGCGCAGGAGCTGCAGGCGGAGATCGACCGCGACAGGCGGCGCCTGAAGACCCATCCGTGCCACGCCTGCTCCGAGCGGGAGGACCACGCGCGCTGGGCCAACCGCTGGAACACGCTGTCCGCGAGCACGGCGCAGCTGCGGCGCGACATCGCCGCACGGACGGGCGCGGTCGCCGCCGTGTTCGACCGGGTGACCGAGGTGCTTCACGAGGCCGAGTACCTCATCACGACACCGGACGGCGAGGTGGAGGCCAGTCACACCGGTCGCATGCTCGCCCGCATCTACGGCGAGCGTGACCTCCTCGTCGCCGAGGCACTGCGGCGGCACACCTGGCGCGACCTGGACCCGGCGTCCCTGGCCGCGATGGCGGCGTGCATGGTGTACGAGCCCCGGCGCGACGACGACGAGGTGCCGGAGCAGTTCCTTCCGAAGGGGGCGTTCCGGGAGGCGCTGGCGACGACCGTGGCCCTCTGGGAGCGGCTCGACGGCATCGAGCGAGCCCACAGGCTGCCGGGAACGGCGCCGGTCAACGCCTCGCTCGCCCCGGCGATGCACCGCTGGTCGCGTGGCGGAGACCTCGACGACGTGCTGCGGCGCGCGAACCTCGCCGCGGGCGACTTCGTGCGGATGACCAAGCAGACCATCGACCTTCTCGACCAGATCGCCCAGGTCGCGCCCGGAGGCGTCGGACGCAACGCCCGCACAGCCGTCGACTCCCTGCGGCGAGGCATCGTCGCGTCGAGCTCGCTGTGAGCGGCTCCCCGCGCGCGACCGCGCGCCGTTCCGGCCGTGCCCCGCTCGATGTCCCCGCCGCCGAGGGCGGGCCGATCGTGCCGGTGTGGGCGGCCGTCGTCCTCGCCGTCGGATACGGCCCCCTCACGGACCTCGCCTTCCCTGACGCGGACCTGTGGCCGCTCATCGTCCCCGGCATCGCCGTCCTGCTGGTCGCGTTGCGCGGTCGGGGATTCTGGGGCGGCATGGGCCTGGGGACGCTCGCGGGGGCATCGTTCTACCTCATCCACATCCAGTGGGCGACGCTGTTCCTCGGCGTGGTCCCGTGGGCGGCGCTCAGCATCCTCGAGGCTCTCTTCGTCGGCGTGGGCTCCGGCCTGATCGCGCTCGCCTACCGCGTGGTCCCGCGCCACTGGCCGGGCAGTGCCGGACGGATGCTGCTTCTGCCTGCCATCGTGGCCGGGCTCTGGATCGCCAGGGAGTCGGTCAGCGGCGCATGGCCCTACGGCGGGTTCGCCTGGGGTCGGGTAGCGCTGAGTCAGTCGGAGAGCCCGCTCGCCCCGCTCGTGGCCTGGGTCGGCCTCGACGGACTCGGCTTCCTGCTCGTCTTCCTCACCGCCGCGCTGGTCGAGGCGGCCGTCGGCGGGGCCAGACTGACGGTCGGCGCGCCGTTCCCCGCGACACGCGTGCCCCGGGTCCCTTTCCCCGACCGCCCCGCCGACGCGGTCGAGCCGGTCCGCTCCCGGAGCACGCCGGGTCGACTCTGGCGCGTGCTGGTCCCGGCGATCACCGTGGTCGCACTGACCGCCTGGCCCGCCTGGAATGTGGCCGAGGCCGGCTCGCTCCGGGTCGGTGCCGTCCAGGGCAACGGGCCCGCAGGATACTTCGACCGGGCGGAGCAGGGCGAGGTCAGGGACGCGCAGTTCGAAGCGACGCTCCCTCTGATCGGCGAGGACCTGGACCTGGTGGTGTGGCCGGAGGCGTCAGCCGAGCTGGACCCGCGACGCGACGCGACGACGGAGGCCATGCTCGGCTACCTCTCCTCGAGCATCGGCGCACCGCTGCTCGTCGGCGCCATCACTGAGCGCGACGGCGAGCTGTTCAACTCCTCGCTGCTCGTCGAGAGCGACGACGAGGGCACCGGCGTCAGCGCCCAGTACGACAAGCACCGCCCCGTCCCGTTCGGCGAGTACGTTCCGGATCGCGCGTTCTGGGAGCCCTTCGCCCCCGAGCTGATCGGGCTGATCCAGCGTGAGTACACGCCGGGCACCGGTTCGGCGGCGCTGCGGATCGGCCAGCTCACCGCCGCGGTGTCGATCTGCTTCGACATCGTCGACGACGCGCTCACCAGGGACGCGGTCCGCGACGGCGCATCGGTGATCATCGCCCAGACCAACAACGCGGACTTCGGCGAGACCGACGAGAACCAGCAACAGCTCGCGATCGCACGGATGCGGGCGATCGAGACGGGCAGGAGCCTGCTCAACCTCTCGACGGTGGGGACGTCGCAGGCGATCGGCCCGGACGGAACGACGATCGCCGCGCTTCCCGCGTACACGGCCACGCAGATGGCGGTCGATCTCCCGCTGTCACGCAGCACCACCCCCGCGATCGTGATCGGGCCGGCGGTGAGCACGCTCGTCACGGTCGGCGGCCTGTCCGCCCTCGCCGCGGCAGTGGTCGTCGCCGCACGCCGACGCGGCGACGTGCTGCGAGGCGACCGTCCCCCCGCCGTCGGCGGGGGAGCGGCCTGAGGAATGACGATGCCGCCGACCGCGAGACGGTCGACGGCATCGTTTCGGCCCCCTCGACGCGGGGCCGGGAATCAGCGGATGACCGCGCTCAGGCGCTGGCCTGTCCGCGACGTTCTCTGAGGTACTGCAACCGCTCCTCGAGCAGCTCCTCGAGCTCCTCGCGGCTTCGGCGCTCCAGGAGCATGTCCCAGTGCGTCCTCGCATGCTTGCCGTCCTCGTGCGTGACGTCGACCGGCTTCGAATCGACGAGGAGGACGGATTCGGCACCGCAGAATCGGCACGTCCAGGTCTCCGGCGGTTCGGCGTCGGCCGCGAACATCAGGATCATTTCCCTGGAGCACTCGGGGCACCGGTAGTGCTGTTCCGTCCGCTCAGAGAAGATGACGCCGTCCTCGCTCTGCAGGCTCTGTGAGCCCAGCCTCATCCCACGCAAACTGCGATCTGCCATTGTGTGACTCCTCTCGCCTCGCCTCTTAACAATGACGCGACGGACGCGAAAACGTCGGTTCGACCAGCGGTTCTCACAGTCAAGTACCAGGACGGCGCGCGTCAGCCCCTCATCTGTCACAACGAGCGGACCGGACGAAAGATTCCGTGGCCGTCCGGAACGGTCGCCGCCCCGTCCGGACGGACGGGGCGGCGACGGAACCCGCTCATGGGCTCACGGCGGGGGAGCGGAGGTCAGTCCGTCGGACGATCCTCCGCAGGGGCGTCCGTCGTGGGACCGGCCGCGCCGGGAGTGGGCTCGGCCGCGTCGCGTGCCGCCGCGTCGTTCCGCGCGGAACGGCGACCCGAGATCAGCTGTCGCGCGATCTCCTGCAGCCGGTCGGCGTTCAGCCCCGGACCGGCGTCGTCGGCGGCGGGCCCGGCCGAACCGGTGTCGTGATCCGTGGCACCGGCCGGGGAGGGGGACCTGTGCGGTCCGGCGTCGGGTCCGGCGGCCGGCCCTCCGGGCAGGAAGCCCTTGCCGATGCCCTTGAGCGCCTCGGTCAGCTCCGAGGGGATGATCCACAGCTTGTTCGCGCTGCCGTCGGCCAGCTGCGGCAGGGTCTGCAGGTACTGGTAGGCGAGGAGCTTCTCGTCCGGCTTGCCCTCGTGGATCGAGGCGAACACGGTCGTGATGGCCTCCGCCTCACCGTTCGCACGGAGCACCTGCGCCTTGGCGTCTCCCTCGGCCCGGAGGATGGCCGACTCGCGGGCTCCCTCTGCCTCCAGGATCGCGGACTGCTTGGTCCCCTCCGCGATGAGGATGGCCGCGCGGCGGTCCCGCTCGGCGCGCATCTGCTTCTCCATCGAGTCCTGGATGGACACGGGCGGCTCGATCGCCTTCAGCTCGACGCGTCCCACACGGATGCCCCACTTGCCGGTCGCCTCGTCGAGCACCACCCGCAGCTGACCGTTGATGTTGTCCCGGCTGGTCAGCGCCTCTTCGAGGTTTAGGCCACCGACGACGTTGCGCAGTGTCGTCGTGGTCAGCTGCTCGACGGCGCCGAGGTAGCTCGCGATCTCGTAGGTGGCGTCCTTGGCGTTGGTCACCTGGAAGTACACAACGGTGTCGATCGACACGACGAGGTTGTCCTCCGTGATCACCGGCTGGGGCGGGAAGGACACCACCTGCTCGCGCATGTCGATGAGGGGACGCAGCCGGTCGATGAACGGCACGACGATGTTCAGCCCCGGCTGCAGCGTCTTGTGGTACTTGCCGAGCCGCTCGACGATCCCTGCGTTCGCCTGCGGGATGATCCTGACCGACTTGAACAGGGCGACGATCACCAGCACGACGACGATCGCGACGACGATCCAGCCGACGACGGCCGCGATGTTGACGGGTTGCTCGACCATGTACTCCTACTTTCCTTGCGGGCGGGCTCGAACGATGACGTGGGCGCCGGAGACGGACTCCACGACGACGACGCCACCGGCGGCGATGTCGTCGCCTGCACTGCGCGCCGTCCAGGTCTCGCCGTTGCCGAGCCTGGCCTGGCCCGACAGTGACGTGATGGGGGAGACGGCGACCCCGACGGAACCGACGAGAGCATCGACGTTGGACGTCGGATCGTCTCCGTTCCGATGCAGCGCGCGGCGCAGCGGTCGGCGCAGGAAGAGGATGAGCAGCAGGGCGGTGACCGCAGCGATCGTGATCGCCAGCCACCAGGGCGCGCCGAGGATGTCGGCGAGCAGGCCGACGGCGGAGCCGGTCGCCATCATGACGAAGATGAAGTCGAGCGTCAGCATCTCGACGATGAGCAGGATGAGGATCAGGCCGACCCAGACGATCCAGCTGTGCTCGGTAAGGAATTCGATCAACACAGCCTCCGTCGCCCCACGTCTCGCCCTATGCGTCTGCCTCGACGCTAGCAGTTCGGCGGGGGCATGGGGGAGTTGTTAGGCTCGTACGGCGCTCGAATCCGGGCCGCAGCACCCCTACACAGACCCCAGGAGATCACGTGACGTCACCTCTGCCCGTCGGATCCTTGACCGGCAAGACCGCCCTTGTCACCGGCTCGTCACGCGGCATCGGCGCCGACACCGTGAGCAACCTCGCCGCGGCGGGCGCACGCGTGGCCATCAACTACCGCAACAAGGAGGCCAGGGCGAGGAAGCTCGCCGACAGTATCGTCGCGGACGGCGGCGAGGCGATCATCGTCGGGGGAGACCTCACCGACCCGGCCTCCGTCGCCGACATCTTCGGCACCGTCGCCGACGCGTTCGGCTCGCTCGACATCCTCGTCCTCAATGCCTCGGGCGGTATGGAGTCGGGCATGGCGGAGGACTACGCCATGGTGCTGAACAGGGACGCACAGCTGAACGTCCTCGATGCCGCGCTGCCCTTGCTGCACGAGGGCTCGCGTGTCGTGTTCGTCACCAGCCACCAGGCCCACTTCATCCGCGAGGTCGAGACGATGCCGGAGTACCTCCCGGTCGCCCTGTCCAAGCGGGCGGGCGAGGATGCCCTGCGCGAGCGCATTCCTGCGCTGGCCGAGCGGGGTATCGGGTTCGTCGTCGTGTCCGGTGACATGATCGAGGGCACCATCACGGCGACGCTGCTGGAGCGGGCGAACCCCGGCGCCATCGGCGCCCGCAAGGAGTCGGCCGGCCGCCTCTACAACGTGAACGAGTTCGCTGCAGAGGTGTCCCTCGCCGCGGTCGAGCCCGTCCCCGCGGACAACACACGCTACGTCGGTGACGTCACGGACTTCCGCGGCTGACCACCACACCGGACGCCACGCGGGCGGGAACCTCGTCGGCGAGGTTCCCGCCCGCGTGGCGTCTGTTGCTGTGCGTCAGGCACCACGCCCGAGGGTGATGGCGCGCACCAGCTGGGCGATTCCGATCACGATGAGGGAGATGCCGCCGACGAGCGCGAGGGTGAGCAGGGACAGCCCCGGCGTGAACAGGACGACGAGGCCGGCGATCACGCTGACGACACCGAAGGCGACGGACCATCCCCACGACGCGCTGCGTCCGGCGACCGTGATGGCGAGCACGCCCTCGACGATCCAGCCGATGCCGACCATCAGGACGATCGCCAGCAGGGTGGCCTCGATGTTCTTGATCGCGATCACGCCGACGATCACGAGGAGGATGCCGAGGATCACGTTAAGCGCTCGCGTCCCGCCGCTCGTGCCCGTCACGAACGCTCCGATGGCGACGTAGACCACGCCGGTCACGACGAAGTACAGGCCGAACAGGATTGCGACCGCGGTCAGACTCGCCCCGGGCCAGAACGTCAGCAACACTCCGATGACCAGAGCGGCGATTCCCGATAGTGCGAGGCCGAGTCGAATTCCTTGCCGGACGCCGCCGACCAGATTGCCGAGGCCGAGGTCATCGGCGATCGTCTGACGTTCGTGCTGTGTGTCACTCATGTCTGAACCCTCCTGATTTCTGGGACGGCGATCGGCCGTCCTCTGCCAACCGTAGCGAGTCACAGGCTCGGGAGTTGCTCCGTGCGACGCACGACGACGGATACGCCGGGATCGGTCCGCCGTCGGCGGCGCTCCATCGTGCGCGTTGTCCGATAATGCACATTATGTCAACTACGCGATCGGGAAACGGGTCCTTCCCCTCCCCGAGCTCCGCAGATCCGTGGTCCGCGACGCGGCCGTCGCGGACCACGGATGCGTCACGCCTCGCCGAAACCGGAGGAGATCAGCTCGCACAACGCGTCGACCGCGTCGGCGGCCTGCGGGCCGGTGGCCTCGATCGACGCCGTCGCCCCGGAGACGAGCCCCAGGCCCATGATGCCGAGCAGACTCCTGGCGTTGACCCCGTTGATCGTCACATCGGCGTCGAAGGTGCTCGCCAGGCGCACGAAATCCGCGGCAGGGCGCGCGTGCAATCCCTCGGAGTTGACCAGGGTCGCCTCACCGTGCACGGCCCCAGACGAATCCGACGCCGAACCAGTCGATGCCGCGCCCGTCGGAGTCGGTTGCGGCCCAACCGCCGCCGATTCAACAGCCGATGCCGTCGGCTTCCCCTGCGCGTCGTCCCCTGCGGTGCGCCGCAGGGAGCTCTCCGCCGCCGCGACGACCTCGGCCAAGCCCTGCCCCGTCTGCGCGGCGACGGCCGCCGCCACGGCACCCTCGACGAAGGCGGCGTCCGCGATCACGAACCTCTCGGGACGGTCGATGAGCTCCAGCACCGACTCCGCGGTCATCACGGCGGAGCCGAGGTCGGCGATGATCACCGCTTCGCCGTCGCCGATGCTCTCGCAGGCGGCCTCGATCAGTGCGTAGTCCGTGCCGATCCCCCCGTCGGCTCTGCCTCCGGCCGGGATCAGGCGGACATCGGCCGCCATCTGCGCGGCGATGTCCCGCGTCCCCTCGGCCACCAGAGCCGAATGCGAGACCAGGATGACGGAGACGCTCACGACACAGCCGTCACGGCGGCAGCCAGAAGCAGAGCGGTGGACTCGGCACCCGGATCCCTGTGGCCGGCCGAGCGGTCACCGAGATAGCTGGCCCTCCCCTTCGTCGCGACGAGGGGCTCGGTCGCCTCTGCGCCGGCGCGCGCTGCGTCCGCGGCGGCGACGAGCGCCTTCTCCGCGGACTCCCCCGCCCCCGACGCAGCCGATGCCGCATCGGCTGCCGGACCCCAGGCGTCATTCATGGTCTTCTCCCCCCGCGTGGATTTTCCACGCTCGGCGACACCCTCGGCTGCAGCGGTGAGTGCGGTCGCGAGGGTCTCGGCACTCCACTCCGGCTCCCCCGCCGTCGCCCGGGAGGCCCGCGCGAAGGCCGTGCCGTACAGCGGGCCGGCGGCGCCCCCGACCGTCGAGATCAAGGCCGAGGCGACGACCTTGAGAACCTCGGCGGGAGTCGTCGCGTCGGCCAGTCCGGAGACACGGTCCGCCGCCGCCTGGAAGCCTCGGTCCAGGTTCTCCCCGTGGTCCCCGTCACCGATCGCGCGGTCGAGACCGTTCAGGCGATCCCTCTCCCCCACCAGTGTCGCTGCCGCCTCCGCGATCCAGCGTCGAGCCCATGCCGTGTCAAGTGTCATCGTTCCCTGCCTCTTCTCTGTCCCTGATCGGTGATCGGTCATTCCCCGTGCGGGCCGCGCCGGACCAGAGCGGGCGTATCGACGGGTGCATCCCACAGCTCGGTGAGCTCCGGGTCAAGGTGGAGGATCGTCACGGACGCGCCCTGCATCTCCAGGGCCGTCACGTAGTTGCCGACGAGCGAGCGGTCGATGATGATGCCGCGCTCGTCGAGGAGCGCGGCGACCGAGCCGAACAACAGGTGCAACTCGGACAACGGCGTCCCGCCCATGCCGTTCACCAGCACCAGGACACGCTCACCCTTCGCGACCTCGAGGTCCTCCAGGATCGGGGCGAGCAGTCGCGCCGCGATGTGGTCGGCGTCCTCAGCGGGGATGCGAGCCCGTCCGGGCTCGCCATGAATGCCGATGCCGATCTCGATCTCGTCGTCGGCGAGGTCGAAGCTCGGCACCCCGGCGTGCGGCACCGTGCAGGCACTGAGCGCCACCCCCATGCTTCGCACCCTGGACACGACCGTGCGCGCGACCGAGGCGACGGCCTCGAGGTCGTCTCCCCGTTCCGCCGCCGCACCGGCGATCTTCTCGACGAGAAGCGTCCCGGCGACGCCGCGCCTGCCCGCCGTGTACAGCGAGTCGCGGACGGCCACGTCGTCGTCGACGAGCACGCTCTCCACCGTGACGCCTTCGAGCTCGGCGAGCTCGGCCGCGGTCTCGAAGTTCAGCACATCACCCGTGTAGTTCTTGACGATGAACAGGACACCGCGCCCGGAGTCGACGCTCTGCGCCGCGGCGACGATCGGGTCGGGCGTCGGCGAGGTGAACACCGGACCGGGGACAGCGGCGTCGAGCATCCCGCGCCCGACGAAGCCGGCATGGAGCGGCTCATGTCCACTCCCTCCCCCGCTGAGGAGCGCGACCTTGCCCTGGACGGGGGCGTCGACGCGCCGGACCGCCAGGGTGTCCCCCACCCGTGCGACCCGGCCGGACTCGGCCCGCAGGAACCCCGCGATCGACTCCGCGACAACGTTGTGAGGATCGTTGATCAGCTTCTTCATGCTCCACTCCCTGGGTCAGGTCCCACCGGAGGGCGCCACTGCCCGTCCGGGCGGGCCGTCAGCTCTGGACCGAACGCACCCACGAGTCCAGTTTGGCCTGCGCCGCGCCACTGTCAATCGACCCGGCCGCCGTCGCCATCGCCGCGACGAAGCGATCACGCATGGGCTCCTGCGCGAGCGTCGCGTCGAGCGACAGCTCGTACGCGATGATCCCGGCGGCCGCGTTGAGTAGGACGATGTCCCTGACCGGCCCCTTCTCCCCGTCCAGCACCCGCCGGACCACGGCGGCGTTCTCGTCCGGAGTCCCCCCGATCAGCGCGGAGATGTCGACCAGCGGGATGCCGAGATCCCTCGGGTCAAGGTCGTGCTCGGTGACCGAGCCGCGGTTGACCTCCCAGATGTGGCTGTGCCCCGTTGTGGTCAGTTCGTCGAGGCCGTCGTCGCCGCGGAACACCAGAGCGGTCGCCCCCCTGGTCTGGAACACGCCGACCATGAGCGGCACGACCGAGAGCTTGGCGACGCCGATCGCCGAGGCCTCCGGACGCGCCGGGTTGCACAGCGGACCAAGGAAGTTGAAGACGGTCGGTACGCCAAGCTCCGCCCTGACCGCTGCCGCGTGCCGGAATCCCGGGTGGAAGGCCGAGGCGTTGACGAAGGTGATCCCGATGTCCTCGAGAACGGCTGCGACCCTCTCCGCCGGTAGCTGCGCGGGGATGCCCAGCGCCCCGAGGACGTCCGACGATCCCGACAGCGAACTCGCCGCACGGTTGCCGTGCTTGATCACCGGCACGCCGGACCCCGCAACGACCAGAGCGGCCATGGTCGAGACGTTCACCGTTCCGAACCGGTCTCCCCCGGTTCCGACGATGTCGACGCCCCACGGTGAGACGGGAAGCGGCACCGCGTGGTCGAGCGCCGCGTCGCGGAACCCCACGATCTCGTCGACGGTCTCGCCCTTCGCGCTCAGGGCGACGAGGAACGCGGCGAGCTGAGCCGGCGTGACCTCGCCCCTCATGACCTGCTCCATGGCCCAGCTCGCTTCGGAGACAGTGAGATCAGTGCCGTCGAGAAGCGCGAGAAGAACAGAGGACCACGTGGGAGCAGCAATCATGTGCCCAGTCTATCGAGCCACTCCCCCGGTCCTCGCGCACCACGACGGGCGGAAACGGCCCAAACTTAGGTGAGCCTAATCCAGAGAACAGCGAAACGCGAGAGCCAGGTGCAAAAACCACGTCGAACTATCAGCCATAATGGAGCATGTGACGAGCACTTCAGTGAACTATGCGACAAGAGCGCCCAAGATCAACAGGCCCAACACCGTTGCGGTCGGGACGATCGTGTGGCTCGGCAGCGAGGTTATGTTCTTCGCCGGGCTGTTCGCGATCTACTTCACCCTCAGGTCGGTCGCCCCCGAGCTCTGGGAGCACAACACCGCGTTGCTGAACGTGCCGTTCGCTCTCGTGAACACCACGATCCTCGTGCTGTCCTCCGTCACCTGCCAGTTCGGCGTCTTCGCCGCCGAGCGCCTGCAGGCGCGTTCGACGGGCCCGAAGCCCTCGCAGTGGGGCATGGTCGAGTGGTTCTTCCTCACCTACACGCTCGGCGCGATGTTCGTCGCCGGTCAGATCTGGGAGTACGCCACCCTGGTCTCGGAGGGCGTCACGATCGCCTCCGACGCGTACGGCTCCGCCTTCTACCTGACGACCGGGTTCCACGGCCTCCACGTCGCCGGTGGCCTCATCGCCTTCCTCCTCGTCATCGGTCGCGCCTTCGCGGTGAAGAACTTCGGTCACAAGGAGGCCACGAGCGCGATCGTCGTGTCGTACTACTGGCACTTCGTCGACGTGGTCTGGATCGGCCTCTTCCTCGTCATCTACTTCCTGCAATAACACCGGAGCACATCAACCATGTTTACGAAGAAGAAGCGCCAGGACTCCGCTGCCAAGAGGGGCCGACGTCACCCCCTGGCCAACGTCGCTCTGATCGCCATCGGGCTCATCGCCACCGGAGGCGCCTACGCCGGCATCTCCTCGGCCACCGCGCAGACCGAGTCGACCGTCGTCAGCCAGGCCAGCGTCGAGGACGGCGAGAAGCTGTTCCAGGCCAACTGCGCGACGTGCCACGGCTTCAACCTCGAGGGCTCGGACGAGGCGCCCAGCCTGATCGGCGTCGGCGCCGCCGCCGTCGACTTCCAGGTCGGGACGGGACGCATGCCGATGCAGGCGCACAACGTACAGGCACCGGAGAAGCCGGTGCAGTTCACCGACGACCAGATCTCGTCGCTGGCCGAGTACGTGGCCTCGGTGGCCCCCGGCCCCGCGATCCCGGAGGAGCAGTACCTCGACGCCGACGGCGACGCCGCGAACGGTGCCGAGCTGTTCCGCATCAACTGCGCGATGTGCCACAACGTGGCCGGCGCCGGTGGCGCACTGACCGAGGGCAAGTACGCCCCCTCGCTCATGGGCGTGTCCGAGGCACACATCTACGAGGCCATGATCACCGCCCCGCAGAACATGCCCGTCTTCAACGACATGAACCTCTCCCCCGAAGACAAGCGCGACATCATCACCGCGCTCAAGTTCATGGAGAACGAGGTCTCGGTCGGTGGGCACCCCCTCAGCTCTCTCGGCCCCGTCGCCGAGGGTCTGTTCATCTGGATCTTCGGTCTGGGCTCGATCATCGCCGTCACGGTGTGGATCACCGCGAAGTCGAACTAGATCCCCCAGACACCCACACACAGCACAGCAGGAGTAAGGAGCACAATGGCACACGACGACAACAGCGGCGC
The DNA here is from genome assembly GCF_900163835.1 of Mycetocola reblochoni REB411. Classification (GTDB taxonomy): domain Bacteria; phylum Actinomycetota; class Actinomycetes; order Actinomycetales; family Microbacteriaceae; genus Mycetocola_B; species Mycetocola_B reblochoni. Next base: position 166,617 of record NZ_FUKR01000032.1, read on the forward strand.
GGAGCTCGCCGCTGCCGCCTCGTCAGACCACGGCCCCGAGAACAACGTTTCCACGGGCACGGCGGTCGTCGCCAACGATGCAGTCGAGAACCCCGGGTTCCCCCCGCACCGTCAGCGGGTCACGGACCTCAACCCGAAGAAGGAGCGGACCGCCGAGCGGACCGTCTACACCCTCTTCTACCTCTCGATCATCGGCAGCGTCTGGGCCATCGCGGCGTACATGCTGTTCCCGATCGAGCCGGAGAACCTGCTCTCCGTCCGGTTGAACAACCTCTTCATCGGTGTCGGCGTCGCGCTGGCCCTTCTCGGCATCGGCATCGGTGCCGTGCACTGGGCGAAGGCGCTCATGGCCGATCACGAGACGATCGACGAGCGCCACCCCGTGCGCGGCACCGATGAGACCCGCGCGCGCGCCGTCGAGATCTTCGAGACCGCGAACGAGGAGTCCGGCTTCGGCCGTCGCACCCTGATCCGCAACAGCCTGCTCGGCGCGCTCGTGGCGTTCCCGCTCCCCGCCGTCGTGCTCTTCCGCGGCCTTGCGCCCGAGGGCCAGGACCCGGTCGCACTGCTCAACGAGACCGCTTGGGAGGCCGGCACCCGGCTGGCGCGCGACCCCTCCGGTGTGCCCATCAAGGCATCGGACGTGACGCTCGGCTCCGCGTTCCACGTCATCCCCGAGGGCCTCAGCGAGATGGACCACATGCTCGAGGAGAAGGCCAAGGCGATCGTCCTCCTCATGCGGCTCAAGCCGGAGGACCTCAACGAGCGCGAGGACCGCAAGGGCTGGTCGTACGACGGCATCGTCGCCTACTCGAAGGTCTGCACGCACGTCGGATGCCCCGTCGCCCTGTACGAGCAGCAGACGCACCACCTGCTGTGCCCGTGCCACCAGTCACAGTTCGATGTCACCAACCACTGCGCCGTCATCTTCGGACCGGCCGCCCGTCCCCTTCCGCAGCTTCCGATCGCCGTCGACGATGAGGGCTACCTCATCGCGCAGAGCGACTTCCAGGAGGCCGTCGGACCGAGCTTCTGGGAGCGTCATTGAGTACCGCCACAGCATCACAGGCGTCAGCCTCGACCGCGAAGAAGTCGGGTGGCTTCACCGGCAAGGCCGCGAACTACCTCGACGAGCGGACGAGCATCTCCGGTGCGGTCAAGGAGTTCGGCCGTAAGGTCTTCCCCGACCACTGGTCCTTCCTCCTCGGCGAGGTCGCGCTGTTCAGCTTCGTCGTCATCCTCCTGACCGGCTCGTTCCTGACGTTCTTCTTCCAGGCGTCCATGGCCGAGGTGCACTACGACGGGTCGTACGTGCCGCTCAAGGGCGTCGAGATGTCGATCGCCATGGCCTCGACCCTCGACATCTCCTTCGACATCCGCGGCGGGCTCCTCGTGCGCCAGATGCACCACTGGGCGGCCCTGCTGTTCGTCGCGTCGATCGGCCTGCACATGCTGCGGGTGTTCTTCACGGGTGCGTTCCGCAAGCCGCGCGAGCTCAACTGGGTGATCGGCTTCGTCCTGTTCATCCTGGCCATGGCTGAGGGCTTCACCGGGTACTCGCTCCCCGACGACGTGCTCTCCGGAAACGGCCTGCGCATCATCGACGGCATCATCAAGGGCATCCCCCTCGTCGGTACCTGGATCTCGTTCCTGCTCTTCGGCGGCGAGTTCCCCGGGACGGCGATCGTCGGACGCCTCTACACCCTGCACATCCTGTTGCTACCGGCGATCCTCGTCCTGTTCCTCGCCCTGCACCTCGTGTTCGTGATCGTGCACAAGCACACGCAGTACGCCGGGCCGGGCCGCACCGAGAAGAACGTCGTCGGTTTCCCGATCCTCCCGGTGTACGCGGCGAAGGCCGGCGGCTTCTTCTTCATCGTCTTCGGTGTGATCGCGCTCATCGCGTCGTTCTTCACCATCAACCCGATTTGGAACTACGGCCCGTACGACCCCTCCCCCGTGTCAGCCGGTACGCAGCCGGACTGGTACATCGGGTTCGCGGATGGCGCGCTCCGACTCGTACCGCCGCACTGGGAGTTCGTGCTGTTCGACCGGACCTGGTCGTTCAACATCCTCGCCCCGCTGATCATCATCGGCATCTTCATCGTGCTTGTGCTGATCTACCCGTTCATCGAGGCCTGGATCACCGGTGACAAGCGCGAGCACCACATCCTCGATCGTCCCCGCAACGCCCCGACCCGTACGGCCATCGGTGCAGCCGGTGTCACGTTCTACGCGGCCATGTGGGCGGCGGCCAGCTCCGACCTGATCGCGACACACTTCCATCTGACGATGGAGGGCGTGATCCATGCGCTGCAGGCGATGCTGATCCTCGGACCGTTCGTGGCGTACTTCATCACGAAGCGCGTCTGCCTCGCACTGCAGAAGAAGGACCGCGAGATCGCTCTGCACGGCTTCGAGTCGGGCCGCATCGTTCGCCTGCCCGGAGGCGAATTCATCGAGGTGCACGAGCCCCTCGACGAGTACGAGAGGTGGCGCCTGGTCAGCTTCGAGTCGCACGCACCCGTGATCCTCCGGCCCAACGCCGAGGGCAAGATCACGAACAAGGCGCGGCTGCGTTCGGCCCTGTCCCGCTGGTTCTTCGAGGACCGGATCGCGCCGGCCACCAAGAAGGAGCTCGAGAGCGGCCACGACGGCCACTGATCGCCACCGCAGGAGCACCGCTGGGCCCCGACCGTCTGTGAGACGGCCGGGGCCCAGCCGGGTTTGTGGGTGCGAGCACATCGATGTAACTGGAGCGAGCTCCTGTGCCACGGATGCGAGCACGGGGTCGGAGCCGTCTGACGACGAGCGCGAGGCCCTGTCCCTGCGACGACGGTGAACGTGACATCGTGGCGTCCGACCCTGGCGAGCTGCACCAGTGCGAGCCTCCCGACGATGCAGGGTTCCACCGCACGGCGGCTTCATCGTCGCTGCTGACACCGCATCACACCACGGGCACCGTCGCGGTCTCCGTCATGAGGGTGAAAGCCCGCGCGGGCACTCCCCGTCCGAGGCGCGGACGGTCGTGAGCCCTGACGGTCGAGAGCCCGGTCCGTCGGCCGAACGGTCCCTGTCTGCACTCCCGGTGCGAGCCACGCACACCCGTCTGCCGCGAGGAGCCTGGTTCTTGGCGCTCGTCGCTTGGCGCGGCATGCCCGACGCCAGACGTCAGAACGCTGAGCTCACGGCTCCGCGCGTCGACGACGCCAGGAAGAACCCGGCAGATCCCGCCCGGAGAACTCGGGCCGGCACGAGGACGAGGACGAGGACGAGCACGACGAGGACAGGATCACAGACATGGCCACAGGCACGACCACGAGCACGCCCATGACCGCGGGCGCCGCCAGACTCGCTTCGAGAGTTGGGCCCGCCCGGACCGTGATGCATCCCGGCCGGTGTCGCTGCGAAGATGCTCTCGCACCGGGCACCCGGCACCGGGCACCGGGCGCCGGGCTCCGAGATGCCCCCTGCCTGCGGCGCCTGCCGGCAGACGCCGCCGCCGTCTGGGCTCGCGTTGGTCCGTGGTCAACACCGTCGCACCGGTCATACACGCAGGGACCCGCTCGTTTCGAGCGGGTCCCTGCGTGTGGCTCCGGCGATCGGGCGAGGTATCAGCCGATGGGCAGTTGTTTGCTGTAGAACTCGGCCGTCACCTGGTATCCGAGCCGGCGGTAGAATCCACCGAGCCGTGCAGTCCCCATGGTGATCCGACGGATCCCGCGCTGCTGCGCATAGCTTTCGTTGGTTCGAACCAGTGCGGAACCGACACCGCGGCCGCGGGCGGACTCGTCGACCACGAGCTCCTGGATCTGCGCCGTGAGACCGGGTGTGTGCAGGAGCCGCGACACCGTCATCAGGGTGTAGCCGATGACCACCTCGTCCTCCTCGGCGACGTACAGCACGTTGGTCTCGTTCTCACGCCACCGGACGACGTTGTTGAACACCGTCACGAAGTCGTCTAGCTGGGGACCCTGCGGACCGGTGACCAGCTGGGTGCTCAAGCCGAACACGGCCTCCAGATCGCTCTGGAGACCGCGTCGGACCACGATGTCGGCCACGCTCAGCGCCCGAAGTTCCCGCGGTAGTACTCGTAGGTCCAGCCCACAACGGAGACGACCAGGAAGACCACTCCGATGATCGACAGCCAGAAGTTTCCGGCGAGACCGAGGAAGACCACGGCCGCGGACCCACCGAGCATGAGCGGCCACCAGCTCCACGGGCTGAAGTGCCCGATCTCGGGGTCGCCGTCATCGATGTCCGCGGTGAGCGAATCCTCGGGAAGCGTCCCGCCCTGCTTGCGCTGCACCAACTCCAGGTAGAACGCGAGGAACGCCGCGAGGACGGCCGTCAGCGTCAGCGTGACCGTCCCGGCCCACTCCACGCGACCGTACTCCGGGTCGATCAGGTTCCAGACCGTGTAGATCGCACCGACGACCAGGCAGAAGACAGCCAGGACCCAGAGGATCACCGTGTTCGAACGCATTACTTGACCTCTCCGGTTTCCTTGTCGGTGACGGGCGCATCGGGGGCGTCCTTCGCCGGGCCGATCCCGTGTGTCGCCGCGGCGGCCTCCGGGTGGTTCAGATCGAACGCGGGACGCTCAGAACGGATACGCGGGATAGAGGTGAAGTTGTGTCGCGGCGGCGGGCAGCTGGTCGCCCACTCGAGCGACGCGCCGTAACCCCACGGGTCGTCGACGGTCACCTTCGGTGCCTTGCGCGCCGTGATGTACACGTTCAGGAAGAACGGGATCATCGACGCGGCCAGGACCATGGATCCCACCGTGGAGAGCTGGTTCATCCAGGTGAAGCCGTCCTCGGGAGCGTAGGACTCGTAGCGGCGCGGCATGCCCATCACACCGAGCCAGTGCTGGATGAGGAAGGTCATGTGGAAGCCGATGAACAGGATCCAGAAGTGCCAGTATCCCAAGCGCTCGTTGAGCATCTTGCCGGTCCACTTCGGCCACCAGAAGTAGAAGCCGGCGAACATCGCGAACACGACGGTTCCGAAGACCACGTAGTGGAAGTGGGCGACGACGAAGTAGGTGTCGGACACGTGGAAGTCGAGCGGCGGCGACGCCAGGATGACTCCGGTCAGACCGCCGAAGACGAACGTGATGAGGAAGCCGATGGTCCAGAGCATCGGCGTCTCGAACGTCACCGATCCCCGCCACATCGTTCCGATCCAGTTGAAGATCTTCACACCCGTCGGCACGGCGATCAGCATCGTCATCAACGAGAAGAACGGCAACAGCACCGATCCGGTCACGTACATGTGGTGAGCCCACACCGTCACGGACAGCGCCGCGATGGCGATGGTCGCGTAGATCAGGGTCTTGTAACCGAAGATCGGCTTGCGGCTGAACACCGGAAGGATCTCGGAGACGATTCCGAAGAACGGCAGCGCGATGATGTACACCTCGGGGTGGCCGAAGAACCAGAACAGATGCTGCCAGAGGATCGCTCCCCCGTTCTCGGCGTCGTAGATATGCGCGCCGAAGATGCGGTCGGCGCCGAGGCCGAACATCGCCGCCGCGAGGACGGGGAAGGCCATGAGGATGAGCAGCGAGGTGACGAGGGCGTTCCACGTGAAGATCGGCATGCGGAACATCGTCATTCCGGGCGCACGCATAGTGATGATCGTGGTGATGAAGTTCACACCACCGAGGATCGTGCCGAATCCGCTGAGGCCGAGACCGAGGACCCAGAGGTTCCCTCCCATGCCGGGCGAGAACGTCTGACTCGACAGTGGCGCGTAGGCGAACCAGCCGAAGGACGCCGCACCGGACGGCGTCAGGAACCCGCCGATGGCGATCAGCGATCCGAACATGAACAGCCAGTACGCGAAGGCGTTCAGTCGCGGGAACGCCACGTCGGGCGCACCGATCTGCAGCGGAACGAGGATGTTGGCGAAGCCGGCGAACAGCGGCGTCGCGAACATCAGCAGCATGATCGTGCCGTGCATCGTGAACATCTGGTTGTACTGCTCACGCGAGGCCAGCAGGTGCAGGCCGGGCTCGAACAGCTGGGCGCGGATGATGAGGGCCATCACGCCGCCGATGCAGAAGAACGTGAACGAGCCGATCAGGTACATGTACCCGATCGTCTTGTGGTCGGTCGAGGTGATCCAGTTGACGAAGACGTTGCCCTTGCGGGCGACCTTCGATCGGTTGAGCACCGACTTCTGGCCCTCGGGGATATCAGTGATTACAGACATGAACTGAGGTGTCCTTAGCCTTCGTGGCTCTCGCCGGCCGGAGCGGTCACGCCCGGCAGGTTCTGGTTGCGGTTGTAGTCGGAGCCGAAGTCGCCCTTGTTGCCCTCGGCAGCGAGCGACTCGAGGTAGTCCTCGTACTCGCCCTCGGAAACGACCTTGACGTTGAACAGCATGAGGGAGTGGTACTCGCCGCAGAGCTCGGCGCACTTGCCCGCAAACGTCCCCTCCCTGGTCGGGATGAACGACATGTAGTTGGTCTTGCCGGGGATCATGTCCTTCTTGTAGAGGAAGTCGATCACCCAGAACGAGTGCGCCACGTCGCGCGACTCCAGCTGGATCTTGACGGTCTGGTCCACGGGGAGGACGAGTGTCGGCAGGGAGTCCTGGTCGACGGAGCCGTCCTCGGCCGGCTCCGCCTGCTTGCCGGCGTACCAGACGTCGTCGCCGTCGACCGAGTCGTTGTAGACGAAGTCCCACGCCCACTGCTTGCCGTACGCGGTGATGCTGACGTCAGGGTCCTCGTACTGCGTCTCGATCGCCTGCTGGTCCCTGGCGGTGAAGGCGAAGAAGCCGACGACGAGGATGAGCGGCACGACCGTGTAGAAGATCTCGATCGGCATGTTGTAACGCATCTGTGGCGGCAGGCCCGTCTGGCCCTTACGGCGGCGGTACGCGACCATGGCCCAGATCGTCAGCCCCCAGGTGAGGATGCCGACACCGAGCAGGACGACCCAGGCGCCGACCCAGAGCGAGCGCACAGTCTCGGTGTGATTGGTCACCGGCGAGGCGTTCACATCCTCGAAACCGGGGAGGAAGCCACTGAGCTCCGTTTGTGTACAACCGGCCAGGAACACGGTGAGCGTTGCTGCTACCGGGATCGCTGCCCATCGAAGTCGACGATTCGTACGCACCTGGGACCTTTCGAAAACGCTGTTCGTTCCCTAGCAGTCTAGCCGGAAGCGAACACCCCGTCGTGACCACCCGCTAGGCGGGTCGCCGCATTGGGCCCGGGTGCGGCGATCCGAACGTGGGTCCCCACGACGACGGCGGGCCCAGGGGCCATCAGCCCCCGGACCCGCCGCTTCTGCGCGTTCCCTAGTGGAAACTGTCCCCGCACGCACAGCTGCCCTGCGCGTTCGGGTTGTCGATCGTGAAGCCCTGCTTCTGGATGGTATCCTCGAAGTCGATGGAGGCCCCGTCCAGGTACGGGACGCTCATCTTGTCGACGACGACCTCGACCCCGTCGAAGTCGACGGCCACGTCGCCGTCGAGGAAACGCTCGTCGAAGTAGAGCTGGTAGATGAGCCCAGAGCACCCGCCGGGCTGGACGGCGACGCGCAGGCGCAGGTCGTCACGTCCCTCCTGGGTGAGAAGCGAGCGGACCTTGTCCGCGGCTGCGTCGCTCAGGAGCACGCCGTGCGCACGCTCCTCGATCACGGTGTCGGTCATGCTGCCTCCTCTGTCACGGTGCGGATGTCCCGCGCCCCTGTGGATCGATCCTACGCGTCCGCGGCCGACGCGTCAGCACCCCGTGCACGCAACGCGGCCAGGAACAGCGCCTCGGCCGTGACCGACTTGCGGAAACCCTCGACGTGCAACGACTCGTTCGGCGAATGGGCCCTGGAGTTGGGGTCCTCCACACCCGTGACCAGGATCTCCGCCGACGGGAACGTCTGAACCAGGTCGGCGATGAACGGAATCGAACCGCCGATGCCGAGCTCGACGGGCTCGACGCCCCAGGCGCTCGTCATCGCCGTCGTGATGGCGGCGACGGCTGGCCCCGTCGTGTCAACGAGGAAGGGGTCGCCGAGATCGACGTCGGCGAACTCCAGCTGCGCTCCGAACGCGGCGTTCGCCTCGAGGTGCCGTCGGATGTGCGCGTACGCCTCGGCCGCCGGCTGGCCCGGTGCGACGCGTACGCTCACCCTGACCGTCACGGCGGGGAGCAGAGTGTTGGACGCCTGGTCGACGCTCGGCGCATTGATTCCCGTGACGGTGACGCTCGGCTGGAACCACAGGCGCGACGCCACCGATCCCCGACCAATCTCGCTGACGCCCTCCGGAAGACCCGCCTCGTCCCGCAGCCGCTCAGATGCGTAGTCGGGCGTGTCGGCCTCGTGCCGGGTGAGGCCGTCGATCGCCACCGCCCCCTCGGCGTCCCACATCGTGTCGAGGGTGCGGACCGCGGCGAGCATCGCGTCCGGCACCGCGCCGCCGAACATCCCCGAGTGCGAGGCGTGCGCGAGCGTGCGGACGGTGAGGGCGAAGGTCACGTTGCCCCGCAGCGCCACGGTGAGCCCTGGAGTCTGCTCGTCCCAGTTGCCCGAGTCGGCGACGACGATCGCATCTGCCTCGAGGTCGTCCGCGTTCTGCTCGAGGAACGCCGCGAAGGAGCGCGATCCGAACTCCTCCTCCCCCTCGATGAAGAGTCGGATGCCGACGCGCAGATCGTCACCGAACACGCTCACGAGCGACCGGATCGCGCCGATGTGCGCCATGACGCCCGCCTTGTCGTCGGCGGCGCCCCTGCCGTAGATCCGGCCGTCGATCAGCGTCGGCTCGTAGACCTCCGTGTCCCAGTGGTCTCTGTCGCCCGGCGGCTGAACGTCGTGGTGCGCGTACAGCAGCACCGTCGGGTAACCGGGTGCGGCGTCACGGCGGGCGACCACAGCCGGCTGCCCCAGCTCGTCACCGTCCCCGACAGGGGCACGCCTGATGTCGACCATCGAGAAGGCGCCGGTGTCGCGGGCGAGACGGGCCACCGCCTCGGCGCTTCGCTGCACCTCGGCGGGGTCGAAGGCGCTCCATGCGACGCTGGGGATCCGCACGAGGTCGCCGAGGTCGTTCACGATGCGGGGGAACTCGTCCCTGACCGCCGCGCCCAGCACAGAGGAGTCGAACGGTTCGGGGTTCGAAGCTACGTCGTTCATGCGAGTAATCTTAGAAGGACCGCGAAAACGAGGACCACACGTGAGCAGACGAAGCACCGACGACAGCGCCCCCGAGACCGTCCAGCCGGACGGCATCGCCAGCACGGGTCACGAGGCCCAGGGCAAGGGCAAGGCGACGCCCACCCGCAAGGAGAGGGAGGCGGCGAACAGGCGCCCGCTCGTCCCCTCCGACCGCAAGGAGGCGAGCAAGCAGGCGAAGGCCCAGCTCGCCGAGGAGCGCGAGCGTGCGCGGGTCGGTCTCGCGGCGGGTGACGAGCGCTACCTTCCGGCACGGGACAAGGGGCCGCAGAAGAAGTGGATCAGGGACTACGTCGACTCGAGGTTCAACGTCGGCGAGTACCTCATCCCCGTGATGTTCGTCGTGATTCTGGCGACAGTGATCCCCTCCCCCCAGTTCCAGTCGATCGTCATGCTCGTACTGTGGGCGTACTTCCTGCTCTCCGTGCTCGACGCGGTGTTCCTCGGTCGACGCGTCAAGCGGAGGATCGCCCAGGCGGTGGGCGTTGATCGCGTGGAGAAGGGCGTGCGCTGGTACGCGGCGATGCGCGCGTTCCAGCTGCGCCTGCTCCGGCTGCCCAAGCCCCGCGTGAAGCGTTTCAAGCCCATCGAGGACCTCAAGGCCTGATCGGGCCGGCCCGAGAGAACCACACGGCGGGACAGACCACTCGGTCTGTCCCGCCGTATCGTTTGCCCCGCGGAGTCGTGTGACGCGTCAAATCCCCTGCCCCGCGGCGGTGCACCCCGCTGTCGATCGTCCGCCGAGGTCAGGCGCTCCCGGCGGCGGTGCCGGATGCCCGGACGGCGAGCCCCCTGTTGATGCGGCGAGCCCAGAACGGCCCGCGGTACAGGAACGCGGTGTAGCCCTGGACCAGCGTCGCCCCGGCGTCAAGCCGCTCGGCGACGTCCGCCGCGGAGTCGACACCGCCGACCGAGATCACGCAGAGCTCGGCGGGAACGCGAGCCCTGACACGACGGAGGACCTGCAGGGACCGGTCAGCGAGAGGCGCGCCGGACAGCCCCCCGTCGCCCGCCGCCTCGACAACCGACTCGTCCGTCTCGAGTCCCTCGCGGGAGATCGTGGTGTTCGTCGCGATGATGCCGTCGAGTCCGATCCGGACGACGAGCTCGGCGATCCGATCGATCTGCTCGTCGAGCACGTCGGGGGCGATCTTCACCAGCAGCGGCGTGGCCCCGGAGGCCTCGGCGACGGCCCTGAGCAGCGGCTCGAGCCGATCGAGTTCCTGGAGGCCGCGGAGGCCGGGAGTGTTGGGCGAGCTGACGTTCACCACCAGATAGTCCGCGTGGGGCGCAAGCAGCCGCGCACTGGCGACGTAGTCGCCGAGCGCATCCTCGACATCGGTGACCCTGCTCTTGCCGATGTTGACCCCAAGCACGGTCCGCGGACGACGCCGCCTGAGCGCCGCGAGACGGTCGGCGACCGCAGGTGCGCCGTCGTTGTTGAAGCCCATCCGGTTGATGACCGCACGATCGGGCACCAGCCGGAACAGCCGCGGCTTCGGGTTGCCCGGCTGAGCATGGGCGGTGATCGTACCCACCTCGACGTGCCCGAAGCCGAGCGCGGCGAGCCCCTCCACTCCCCTGCCCTCCTTGTCGAAGCCCGCCGCCATGCCGAAGGGCGTCTCGAAGCGCAGACCGAGCGCGTCGACGTGCAGATCTGCGCGGGGCACCGTCAGCCGGCGCACCAGCGAGCCAGCGCCGACGCGCGGAATCGCGCGGATCACGGAGAACGCCAGGTGGTGTGCACGCTCCGGATCGATACGCGTGAGGACGTGGCGGAAGAAGAACTCGTACATGCCAGCGGGATCCTTAGGGGTCAGGCGTCGGACACGGCATCGGACGCGGTGTGCGACGCTCGGAGTGCTCCGATCGCCGCCTCGAAGTCGTCGAGCGAGTCGAATGCCTGGTAGACGCTCGCGAAGCGGAGGTAGGCGACCTCGTCCAGCTCGCGCAGCGGGGTGAGGATCGCAAGACCGATCTCGTTCGCATCGATCTGCGAGGCACCGGTCTGACGGATGCTCTCCTCGACCCGTTGAGCGAGGATGGCCAGGTCCGAGTCCGTGACCGGGCGACCCTGACAGGCCTTTCGCACACCGGCGACGACCTTGTCCCTGCTGAAGAGCTCGCCGACGCCGCTGCGCTTGATGACACTGAGGCTCGCGGTCTCGGTCGTGCTGAACCGCCGCCCGCACTCGGGGCACTGACGCCGTCGTCGGATGGAGAGGCCGTCGTCGCTCGTCCGCGAGTCGATGACGCGGGAGTCGGGATGGCGGCAGAAGGGGCAATGCACGGTGCTACTCCGTTCGCTGTTCTCGTCCGGCTCCGCCGAAACGTTCGGTGACGGCCTCGCCGTGAGCGGGAAGGCCCTCCGCGTCGGCCAGCGCCGTGATGAGCCCCGCGCTGGAGCGCAGGCCGTCGCGCGAGTACTCGATCACCTGCTGGGAGCGGAGGAAGCTCATGGCTCCGAGCCCGGCGGAGAAGCGCGCCTGTCCCCCCGTCGGCAGGACGTGGTTCGATCCAGCCATGTAGTCGCCGAGGCTGACCGGCGAGTAGGCACCGAGGAAGATCGCGCCGGCGTTGGTGATGCGCTCGAGCACCGCCGCATCGTCCCTGGTCTGGATCTCGAGGTGCTCAGGAGCGTAGTGGTTGCTGACCGTCGCCGCGGTGTCGAGGTCGTCGACGAGCACGATCGCGGACTGGGGACCCGACAGGGCGGCAGCGACACGGTCCGCGTGGGCGGTACGGCGCTGACGGGGCGCCAGCTCGGCGCGGACCCGCTCGGCGAACTCGGCCGAGTCGGTGACGAGAACCGACGCGGCGGCCTCGTCGTGCTCGGCCTGGGAGACGAGGTCGGCCGCGACAAAGCCCGCATCGGCGCTGTCGTCGGCGATCACGAGAATCTCCGTGGTCCCCGCCTCGGAGTCGATGCCCACCGTTCCCCTGACCAGGCGCTTGGCGGCCGCGACGAAGATGTTGCCCGGGCCCGTGACGACGTCCACAGGGGCGAGCCCGAGCTCGGGCACGCCGTGGGCGAAGGCGCCGATCGCGCTGGCCCCCCCGATGGCGTACACCTCGTCGACGCCGAGGATCCCCGCGACCGCGAGGATGGTCGGGTGGACGGAGCCGCCGTACTCCGACTGCGCCGGTGACGCCAGAGCGATCGACGAGACGCCGGCCACCTGTGCGGGAACGACGTTCATGACGACGCTCGAGGGGTAGACCGCCTTCCCGCCGGGGACGTAGAGACCGACCCGGCCGACCGGCTGCCAGCGCTGACGCACCACCTGGCCGTCCCCGATCACGGTCGTGCTGGCCGGCGGGACCTGGGCAGCGCTGACCGCGCGGACGCGCTCGACGGCGACGCGCACGGCGTCGGCGACCTCGGGGTCGAGGGACGCGACCGCCTCGGCGATCTCGCTCGTCGGCACCCTGAGGTGCTCGGGGGCGCCGCCGTCGAAACGGGCCGCATGCCGCCGGAGCGCGGTAACGCCCTCCGAGCTGACCTCGTCGATCAACTCGGCCGCCGCGGCGGAGGCGGCGGCGACGTCGAGCTCTGGTCGAGGAAGGGACAACGCGAGCGTGTGGGCCGGCGCGGAACGCAGATCGATGAGATTCATCATGACCGGCCCATCTTATCGTGCCGCGTGCGCGCGACCGGGCCTCGCCCGCGCTGGAGGGCGGCCCGGTCCGTCCTTCACACGGCTGTCCGGCGACACGGTTCGCGCCGCCGGACAGCCGTCCGCGCCGCGACGGGGTCAGGCGCGGACGAACCCGTCCAGCTCGTCGACGACACCGACCTGACCGTCCTCGCTCCGGATGACGAACTCGTTCCCCCGCTCGGCGACGACGAGCGCCCACGCGGCGGGAGTGATCATGAACAACGGCCGCCCCGTCGCCTCGTCGACCACCTGCCGGGGAACGGGGGGAAGCACCCAGAACGGCTCCGGCGGCAGCACCGACGGGGCCGCCGACTCGGAGACGTCCGCGAGTCCGGTCGTGCCCGACTCGGCCGAGACGTGACCGCCCGCGGGCATCGGCGCCGGACCGTCGACCTCGCCGTCGAAGATCTCGCCGTCGTCGCCCGCACCGCTGTGGGCCGCCGCGTCTGCCGCCATGCGGGCGTCGGCCTCGGCGAGGACACGCACCGACTCCTCCGCCGTCAAGCCGTCGCTCGCGCGGCGCCGATAGCGCGGCGCCGGCTGACGCCAGCGCCCGCCGGGAACGAGCCCCGCACCACGGACGATCGACCCCGACGCGGCGCGCCTGGCCACCGGGTGCGCCTGCGAGGCGGGACGGGACGCGAACTCCGCCCGGAACGCCGGGAGCACCGGCGCGACGACGGTGACCGTCAGGAGCACGACCGCGAGAACCGCTCGCGCCGTGAGCAGTCCCCCCGCAGACCGCCCGTCGCCCGCGTCGAGGGCGACGGCGACCGTGGCGACGGACGCCGCGACCGACATCATCTGGTCGGGAGAGAACGACCCCCACCGCCAGCTCCTGTTCGGTCTGATCCGACGGAGCACCAGCATCGACGCCGCCAGCGCCAGCAGGACGACGGAGACGATCGCGGCACCGGCATCCGTGCCGTGCGCATCGACGACCGTGAACACCCCGAGACCGATCAGCACCGCGGAGGCGAACACGGCCACCGTCTCACGCGGGGTGAGCCCATCACCACGCCGTGTGCCCTGCCCGACTCCGCCCGCGACGACGGCCGCCACGGGCGCCTCCGACGTCGATACGTCCGCCATCACCACGATTGTCCCCCCGAAAAACCCTGACGTTCCGCAGCCCCGGGAACACCGCACGGTGACACGCTGCACACCCCGACACACTGCGACGGCGACCCCCCGGTCGCCCACCCAGATCCTAGCTCAGCCCAGGCAGTTCGGGCCGAGCAGAGACTTCAGCTCCCCGAACAAATCGGCACTGACCTTGACCGGATGCGGGATCTCGAACACGCGGGCCGTCTCGCCCTTCACCAGCTTGAGCCTGACCTCGGTCGGGCCGCTGTGCCGATCGAGGATCTCTGCCAACGCCGACACGGTCGCGTGGGTGGCGCGGGTCTCGGACACGTAGAAACTGACCTGCGCGACGTCGCCCTGCTGCTCGATGACCGGGGTGGAGATGCTGTTCGCGTGCAGGTTCATCCCGTCGTCACGTCGGCTCACCCGTCCGCGCACGACGACGATGTTGTCCGCGACGAGCGCGTGCTGGAACTCCTGGTACGCCTTGCCCATGAACATCACGGTGATCTCGCCGCCGAAGTCCTCGACCTGGATCATGCCGTACTGGTTGCCCGAGGTCTTCGCCGTCCGGTGCTGCACGGAGGTGACGAGCCCCGCGATCGTGACCTGCTCGCCGTCCGCCACGGTCTCCGAGGCGAGCAGCTCCGCCAGGCCCGTCGAGGCCGCCTTCGCCAGCTGCACCTCCAGACCCGCCAGGGGGTGATCGGAGACGTAGAGCCCGAGCATGTCCCGCTCGAAGGCGAGCTTGTCGCGCTTGCTCCACTCGGGACGGACGGGGATGGCGGACATCGCCTCGTCCTTCTCGCCCTCGTCGAAGAGGCTGTCGAAGTCGAAGCCGACCTGCCCCTTCGCCTCGTTGCGCTTCTCCGACACGGCCGACTCCACCATGCCCTCGTGCACCTCGACCAGCGCCCGACGCGATGAGCCCATGTCGTCGAAGGCTCCCGCCTTGATCAGCGATTCGACCGTGCGCTTGTTGGCCGCCTGGAGCGGCACCTTCTTGAGGAAGTCGGAGAAGGAGTCGAACCGCCCCTTCTCCGTCCGCGCCTGGACGATGCCGTCGACGACGTTGTAGCCGACGTTGCGGACGGCGCCCATTCCGAAACGGATGTCCTCACCGACGGCGCGGAAGAAGCCGATGGACTCGTTGACGTCCGGCGGCAGCACCTGGATTCCCATCCGGCGGCACTCGTTCAGGTAGAGCGCCATCTTGTCCTTGGAATCGGCGACGCTGGTCAGCAGTGCGGCCATGTACTCGGCGGGGAAGTGCGCCTTCAGGTACGCGGTCCAGTAGGAGACCAGGCCATAGGCCGCGGAGTGCGCCTTGTTGAACGCGTAATCCGAGAACGGGAGCAGGATGTCCCAGAGCATCTTCACGGCCTCGTCGGAGTAGCCGTTGCTCTTCATCCCACCCTCGAAGCCGGCGAACTGCTTGTCCAGCTCCGACTTCTTCTTCTTTCCCATGGCACGACGCAGGATGTCGGCCTGGCCGAGCGAGAAGCCGGCGACCTTCTGCGCGATCGCCATCACCTGCTCCTGGTAGATGATGAGGCCGTAGCTGGTCGACAGGATGTCCTTGAGCGGCTCGGCCAGCTGCGGATGGATCGGCGTGATGTCCTGCTGGCCGTTCTTGCGCAGCGCGTAGTTGATGTGCGAGTTCGCCCCCATCGGGCCCGGACGGTACAGCGCGATGACGGCGGAGATGTCCTCGAAGTTGTCCGGTTTCATCAGTCGGAGCAGCGACCGCATCGGCCCGCCGTCGAGCTGGAACACGCCGAGCGTGTCACCGCGGGACAGCAGCTCGTACGCCGGGCGGTCGTCGAGCTCGAGCTCCTCGAGCACGGGGCGGAAGCCGCGGTTGGACTCGATGTTGTTCAGCGCGTCCTCGATGAT
Organism: Mycetocola reblochoni REB411; assembly: GCF_900163835.1. Classification (GTDB taxonomy): domain Bacteria; phylum Actinomycetota; class Actinomycetes; order Actinomycetales; family Microbacteriaceae; genus Mycetocola_B; species Mycetocola_B reblochoni. Next base: position 182,446 of record NZ_FUKR01000032.1, read on the forward strand.
CGTCAGGTTGCGCAGCCCGAGGAAGTCCATCTTGATCAGCCCGAGCGACTCGCAGGCCGGGTAGTCGAACTGGGTGACGATCTGGCCGTCCTGCTCCCGCTTCATGATCGGGATGATGTCGATGAGCGGATCGGAGGACATGATGACGCCCGCCGCGTGGACGCCCCACTGCCTCTTGAGGTTCTCGATGCCCAGAGCCGTGTCGAAGACGGTCTTCGCCTCGGGGTCCGTCTCGACGACGGTCCGGATGTCGACCGCCTCCTTGTACCTCGGGTGGGAGGGGTCGAAGATCCCTGTCAGCGGGATGTCCTTGCCCATGACGGGCGGCGGCATCGCCTTCGTCAGCTTCTCCCCCATGCCGAAGGGGAACCCGAGAACGCGGGAGGAGTCCTTCAGTGCCTGCTTGGCCTTGATCGTGCCGTAGGTGACGATCTGGGCGACGCGGGCGTCGCCGTACTTGTCGGTGACGTAGCGGATGACCTCGCCGCGCCGCCGGTCATCGAAGTCGACGTCGAAGTCGGGCATGGAGACACGGTCGGGGTTGAGGAAGCGCTCGAAGATCAGACCGTGCTCGAGCGGGTCGAGGTCGGTGATGCGCATCGCGTACGCCGCCATCGAGCCCGCACCCGAACCACGACCGGGTCCGACGCGGATGCCGTTGTCCTTGGACCAGTTGATGAAGTCGGCGACGACGAGGAAGTAGCCGGGGAACCCCATCTGCACGATCACGCCAACCTCGTAGTCGGCCTGCCGCCTCACCGCGTCGGGGATGCCGTTGGGGTAGCGGAAGTGCAGCCCCTTCTCGACCTCCTTGACGAACCAGCTCTCCTCGTTCTCGCCCTCGGGGACGGGGAAGCGGGGCATGAAGTTCGCCTTGGTGTTGAAGCTGACGTTGCAGCGCTCGGCGATCGCGAGGGTGTTGTCGCAGGCGTCGGGGAAGTCCCTGAACAGGTGCCGCATCTGCTCGGCCGACTTGAGGTAGAACTCGTCCGCGTCGAACTTGAAGCGGTTGGGGTCGTCGAGGGTGCTCCCCGACTGGACGCACAGCAGTGCCGCGTGGCTCTTCGCGTCCTCCGCGTGCGTGTAGTGCAGGTCGTTCGTGGCGACGAGCGGGAGCCGCAGGTCCTTCGCCAACGTCAGCAGGTCCGCCCTGACGCGCTTCTCGATGCCGATCCCGTGGTCCATGAGCTCGCAGAAGAAGTTCTCCCGCCCGAAGATGTCCCGGAAGTCGGCGGCCGCCTGACGCGCCTCCGCGTACTGTCCCAGACGCAGCCGGGTCTGGATCTCGCCACCAGGACACCCCGTCGTAGCGATGAGCCCGTTGGAGTACGTGCTGAGCAGGTCACGATCCATGCGGGGCTTGAAGTAGTACCCCTCGATCGACGCGAGCGACGACATCCGGAACAGGTTGTGCATGCCCTCGTTCGTCGAGGACAGCAGCGTCATGTGCGTGTAGGCGCCGCTGCCGGAGACGTCGTCTCCCCCGCCGTCTCCCCAGCGCACCCGGGTCCTGTCGCCGCGCGCGGTTCCGGGTGTGAGGTAGGCCTCCGTCCCGATGATCGGTTTGAGGCCCGCGTTCGTCGCCGTGCGCCAGAAGTCGAAGGCGCCGAACATGTTGCCGTGGTCGGTCACGGCGACGGCGGGCATCCCCTGGGCGACGGCGGCGTCGACGAGCGGCGAGATCCGCGCCGCCCCATCGAGCATCGAGTACTCACTGTGGACGTGCAGATGCACGAAAGACTGGGAAGACGTGGCCACCACACTCCGAATTCAGCTCGCGGTAAGTGTCAATCCTAACCGCTCGCCCCGGTCGTCGGCGAGGCGAGCACACCGGTCCGCGCGCCGGATGCCGTGCCCCGTCGACGCGATCGGGCCGGAGGGCTCAGTCGCGTTCGAGAATCGTCAGGGCGTCCCTGAGATCCACGGGGTAGGGCGACTCGAAGACGACGTCCTCGCCCGTGCCCGGGTGCACGAAGCCGAGCCGGTGGGCGTGCAGCCATTGCCGGTGTAGCCCGAGACGCTCCGCCAGGCTCGGGTCGGAACCGTAGAGAGGATCGCCGACGCAGGGATGCCGCTGCGCTGCCATGTGCACCCTGATCTGGTGGGTACGGCCGGTCTCCAGGTGGACCTCGAGGAGGGTGGCGTACGGGAACGCCTCCAGCGTCTCGTAGTGCGTCACCGAGGGCTTGCCCTGTGCCGTGACCGCGAACTTCCAGTCGTGGCGCGGATGACGCCCGATCGGCGCGTCGATCGTCCCGCTGAACGGGTCGGGGTGCCCCTGGACGACCGCGTGGTAGATCTTGTCGACCTCGCGGTCGTGAAACGCCCGCTTGAGCCCGATGAAGGCACGCTCGCTCTTAGCGACGACCATCAGCCCGCTCGTGCCCGCGTCGAGCCGATGCACGATTCCCGCGCGCTCGGACGGCCCCAGCTGAGCCACCTGATACCCGCCGGCCGCGAGGGCACCGAGGACGGTCGGGCCCGACCAGCCGACGCTGGGGTGGGCAGCCACGCCGGCCGGCTTGTCGACGACGACGATGTCGTCGTCGTCGTACACGACGCCGAACCCGGCGACCGACTCCGCGACGACCTCCGGCTCTCGTCGCGGCTCCCACGCGACGTCGAGGGTGTCGCCGCTGTGAACCCTGTCCGACTTGACGGCCAGCCTGCCGGCAATCGCCGCGCCGTCCGATACCAGGATCTCCGCGGCGAAACTGCGCGACAGACCGGTCAGGTGGGCGATCGCCTGGTCGGCACGCGCGCCGTCCAGCTCGTCGGGCACGACGAAGGATCTGCTCTCCATCAGGAGGACACGTCCGTCCCCGTGCCGGGACGCTCGTCGTCTCCGGCGGCAGGAGATGCAGTCTGTCGCGACGTCTCGCGACTGCCGTCCAGATTGACGCCGCGCAGCGTGAGCAGCACGAGCAGGATCATGCTCGACACGATGCAGATGTCGGCCACGTTGTAGATCGCCGGCATCATCCACGGTGTCGAGATGAAGTCGATGACGTGTCCGAGACCGAACGACGGCTCGCGGACGAGCCGGTCGGTGAGGTTGCCCAGCACTCCCCCGAGCAAGAGACCGAAAACGACCGCCCACGCCGGCGAGGCGATCCTGCGGGCGAAGACGATGATGAACACGACCACGGCCGACGCCAGGATCGAGAAGATCCAGGTGGAGCCCGACGCCATCGAGAACGCTGCTCCGGGATTGCGGACGAAGTGGAGGACGAGCGCCTCACCGAGAACAGGGATCCTCTCCCCCTCGGTCATCGACGTGACGACGGCCTGCTTGGTCAGCTGGTCGACGAGGTACGCGACGACGGCGACAACGCCGAGGAGGGCGAGGGCTACACGCCCCGCCCTCCTCTGTGAAGCTTCGGTCACGCCGAGGCGGAGTCGCTGCCCGCGAAGGCGGACGGCGACTGCTTGTCCTCGTCGAGCTCGCTCAGCTGCGACTCGATGTAGGAGCGCAGCTTCTGACGGTACTCCCGCTCGAACTGACGCAGCTGATCGATCTTCTTCTCGAGAACACCACGCTGCTCGTTGAGCTTGGCCATCTGCTCGCGCTGCGTGGCCTCGGCCTCCGCGATCACGCGTGCGGCGGTCGCGTGCCCCTCGGCCACGAGCTGGTCGCGCTTCTCGGCGCCCTCGCGGACGTGCTCGTCGTGCAGACGGCGGGCCAGCTGCAGCAGGCTGGCGGAGCTCTCGGAGTCGTCCTCGCCCGAGGAAGCGGCGACCGGAGCCGCGGCCACGGGGGCGGGCGTGGCGGGAACGGCGGAGACCGGCGCGGGGGTCTCGGCGGTGCCCGTCGACTGCTCGGCCTGCGCGAGGCGCTCGGTCAGCTCCTGGTTCTCCTGGTTGAGTCGACGGAGTTCGACGACCACCTCGTCGAGGAAGTCGTCCACCTCGTCCTGGTCGTATCCCTCACGGAACTTGGTCTGCTGGAACTGCCTGTTAACGACATCTTCCGGAGTCAGCGCCATGGCTTTGCCACCCTTTACTTCGATTGACTTGTTGCAAACGCGTTCACGCTAGCAAACGGTACGCATGACCGGCTGAACCCGGGTTCAACCAGCCACCTCTTACATTACTACCCGGTCACACACCGCTTCTGATCACGTTGGCGATGGTCATCGCGACGATAACACCGAGCATTGTGATACTCCAACCGAAGTCCAACGCCACCTGGCCGAAGCGCATCGGCGGGAGGAGCTTGCGGAAGAACCTGATCGGAGGATCGGTCACCGTGAAGACGATCTCGGCTGCCACGACGCCGGCGCCCTTGGGCCGCCAGCCGGGGTTCACCGAACGCATCAGCTCGAGGATGAACCTCGCCCACATGATGAAGAAGTACAGGAGCAACGCGAAATACAGGACGTTGCCCAGAAGGACCCGCACGAGTGTCACAGCGGCGCGGCGCTACTGCGCGAAGAAGGTGCTGGGGTCCTGCGCGTCGGCCGGAGCGGCCTCGTCGCCGAGCACGGAGATGTGCTCGGGAGACAGCAGGAAGACCTTACCCGTGACGCGCTCGATCTTGCCGTTGAGCCCCTGCGACAGTCCGCTGGCGAAGTCGATCAGGCGACGCGCATCGCCCTCGCTCATCTGCGACAGGTTGATGATGACGGGAATGCCGTCGCGGAAGGTCGCGGCGATGCCCTGCGCGTCCTTGTACTGCTTGGGGTGCACCGTGAGGATCTCGTTGAGACCGGCCGGGGCCGCCTGACGGGTGACCGTCGTCTTACGCAGCGGCGTGACGGACGCGCGCGGCGCAGGCGCGGGCACCGCGGCGGGCGCAGCCGCCGGCTGCTCGGCGACGGGCTGCTTCGCCGCGGGGCGTTCGGCAGCCTCCTGCTGCTCGACCAGCTCCTCCTCGGCAAGTCCCAGGTACACCATCGTCTTCTTCAGCGGGTTGCTCATCGCGTCCTCCGTGTTTGCAGGTCTTCGTTTCGAGGCTATCGGCGCTCGGGCCGGTTGCCGGTAATGGCGCTCCCGATCCGCAGGTGTGTCGCGCCCTCCGCGATGGCGTCTTCGAAGTCAGCCGACATGCCGGCCGAGATCGAGGCCGCACCGGGATGACTCCGCACGAGCGCGTCGGAGAGTGCTTTGAGCCGGGCGAAGGCTCGACGCGGCTCCTCGTCGAGCGGCGCGACGCCCATGACGCCGACGAGGTCGAGCCCGGGGGTGCCCGCGACGCGATCGGCGAACGCCGACAGCTCGCCGGACGACAGTCCGCCCCGACCGGGGTCGCTCGTCAGGTTCACCTGGATGAACACGCTCGTCGACGGCCCGTCATCATGCGCGAGCGCGGTTCGCAGGCTCTCGCGGTCGAGGGAGTGGATCCACCGGCTGAACCTCTGGACGCGCCGCGCTTTCTTGGACTGCAGCTGGCCGATGAAGTGCCAGCGCAGATCCAGATCCTCGAGCTCCTGCGACTTCGCGGTCGCCTCCTGCTCCCTGTTCTCGCCGACGTCGAGGAGCCCGGCCTCGGCGAGTTCACGGACCAGTGATGCGGGATGGAACTTGGTGACCGCGATGGTCGTCAGCTCGGATGGGTCGCGACCGGCGAGACGCGCAGCGGCGGAGACGCGCTGGCGGACATCCGCCAGGCGCTCCGCCACCGTGCCGGAGGTCACTTCAGGAAGTCGGGGATGTCGAGATCGTCGTCGTCCGCGAAGCCGGGGTCGGCCGCAGCCTGCGGGGTCGACGAGCGCTCCTCGCGAACGCTCCAGGTCTTCGCCGGGGCGGCCTGCTCAGACGACTCCCCCGCCTCGTCGGCGGGGGTCTCGATGGCACCGGACACGGTCTCCTCGACCACGACGTGACGGCTCTGCGGCTCGCCGCCGTCGAAGCCCGCAGCGATGACCGTGACGCGGACCTCGTCGCCGAGGGTGTCGTCGATGACGGCACCGAAGATGATGTTCGCCTCGGGGTGCACCGCCTCCTGGACCAGACGCGCCGCGTCGTTGATCTCGAAGATTCCGAGGTTCGATCCGCCCTGGATCGCCAGAAGCACACCGTGTGCGCCCTCGATGCTGTCCTCGAGCAGGGGCGAGGCGACGGCGAGTTCCGCGGCCTTGATCGCACGGTCGGCGCCACGCGACGAGCCGATTCCCATCAGGGCCGAGCCTGCGCCCTGCATGACCGACTTCACGTCGGCGAAGTCCAGGTTGATCAGGCCGGGAGTGGTGATGAGGTCGGTGATTCCCTGAACACCGGCGAGTAGCACCTGGTCGGCGGTGGAGAAGGCCTCGAGCATGCTGATGCCGCGGTCGCTGATCTCGAGGAGCCGGTCGTTCGGCACCACGATGAGGGTGTCGACCTCTTCCTTCAGCGTGGCGACGCCCTGCTCGGCCTGTGCCTGACGGCGACGGCCCTCGAAACCGAACGGCTTGGTGACGACACCGATGGTCAGCGCGCCGATCGACTTGGCGATGCGTGCGACGACCGGCGCACCACCGGTGCCGGTCCCGCCGCCCTCACCCGCGGTGACGAAGACCATGTCGGCACCGGCGAGGGCCTCCTCGATCTCCTCCGCGTGGTCCTCTGCCGCACGGCGCCCGACCTCGGGGTCCGCACCGGCGCCGAGCCCTCGTGTGAGCTCCTTGCCGACGTCGAGCTTGACGTCGGCGTCGCTCATGAGCAGCGCCTGCGCATCGGTGTTGATGGCGATGAACTCCACACCCCGGAGGCCGAGCTCGATCATTCGGTTGACCGCGTTGACACCACCGCCGCCGATGCCGACGACTTTGATGACCGCAAGGTAGTTCTGATTGTTTGTCACGTCGGGCCTCCGTAGATAACCTTCAACCTTTACCTAAGGCTTAAAGTTATGCTGAGTATGCATTTCCATAACCGACGGTAGGGCCAGCGTGACCACCGCGGCAGGCGCGAGTAGGCGTGTCGCGAATATTGCGGCGCAACTCGCCCCTACGAGGTCAGCGGCACGTCCGGAGACGAGACGTCGTAGCCCTTCGCATCCGGGAAGTTCGCCTGCAGCGCCTCGAGCACGCGCCCCTTCAGCGCCGACTCCTCCGCGCTCCCCCACGCCACGGTCTGCCCGCCGTCCAGACTCAGCGTCACGCTGTCCGTCGTCGCCGCCTGGACACGATCGACACGGGACGCCACATCCTCGGGCAGGGAACGAAGCACCTCGGACGCCGCGACGAAGCCACGCCCCTGCGTCCCCCCGTCGACCACGATGAGCGGGACGCCCTCCGGCCTGTCCCCTGTCACCTCGACGACGACGCCGGCCCCATCGACGACCGAGAAACGCGAGTCCGATTCGAGCGCGCCGATCGGCGTGCGCTCGACGATCCGGACCACGAGCTCGCTCGGAGGGCGGGCCTCCAACTGGTAGGTCTCGATCAGGGGGAAGGAGATGAGCGCGGCCTTCACCTCGGCCTCGTCCACGAACGGGAAGGGGCGACCGAGCTGGTCCGACAGCGCTGCCTCGACTCGCGAGACGTCGACACGGTCCGCGCCGATGACACTGACCTCGCGCACCGAGAAGATCGGCGTGTAGCTGAGCGCCAGCGCCAGCGCGCCGACCCCCGCGACGGCAGCGGCACCCACCAGCCACCAGCGGCGCGGGCCCCTCGACCGCGAGGTGAACCGTCGCGCCTCCCGGCGGACCGGGCGCGGCGCACGAGACGCACGGCGCCTCCGGGGAAGGCGGGGCGCGTCCGTGGGCCCGCTGAACCGCTCATCCGCGGTGTGCCCCCGACCCGCGTCGACGACGATCGGATCGGTGGTCGGTTCACTCCGCCCGATACGCGTTCCGGACGGCGACTCTCCCCGCGGCAAGCGGGCAGACGCGTCGCTCGTCGAGCCGGACGCCCCCGGCGACCGGTCGGCATCGGGCGACGTCGGAACGGTCGGGATCGCCGACGCCGCACGTCGTGACCTGGCCCTGGCCGAGAGCAGGTCGACCGGCGCCTGCTCAGGCGCCTGATCCGGCGCCGACCCGGAGGGTGCACTCTGCTCCTCGTCACCGGGCTCGTCGCCGGGGCGGGGTCCGAAACCGGGGGGACGCTTCACCGATCAGGCCCCGTCGGTGCCGAGGGCCTGCAGCAGCTGAGGCACGATGCGGTAGACGTCACCGCAGCCGAGGGTGATCACGAAGTCGCCGTCCCCGGCGACCTCGGCGGTACGGACCGCCGCCTCGTCCCAGTCGGGGACGAAGGAGACCCGGTCCTGGTCGACGAAACGCTCGGACACCAGGCGGCCCGTCACTCCGGGCACCGGGTCCTCCCTGGCACCGTAGACGTCGAGAACGATCGTGTGGTCGGCGTAGCGCTCGAGCACCTCCGCGAACTCCGCGGACATCGCCTGCGTGCGCGAGTAGGTATGCGGCTGGTGCACCGCGATGATCCGTCCCGAGCCGATCACGTCCCGTGCGGCGGACAGCGCGGCCGCGACCTCGGTCGGGTGGTGGGCGTAATCGTCGTAGACGCTGACCCCTCGGCGGACACCGTGGAGCTCGAAACGCCGCTTGGTGCCGCCGAAACCGGCGATCGCCTCGAGTGCGGGCTCGGCGTCGAAGCCGAGACCGACGAGAACCGCCAGCGCACCGACGGCGTTCACCGCATTGTGACGGCCAGGCACACGGAGTGTCGCGCTCAGCCGGCGACCGCCGATCTCCACCGTGAAGGACGCCAGGCCGGAGTCAGCGACCTCGACGAGGCGCACGTCTGCCCCCTCCGCCTCGCCGAAGGTGACCACGTTGCGGTGCGTGAGCCGCTCGCGCACACGCGTGGCCCCCGCGTCATCCGCGGAGATCACCACGAGCTCGCTCGCGTGGTCGGCGAAACGGACGAAGGCGTCGTCGAACGCCTCGCGCGTGCCGTAGTGGTCCAGGTGGTCGGCGTCCACGTTCGTGATCAACGCGATCGCGGTGTGGTAGAGCAGGAACGAGCCGTCCGACTCGTCGGCCTCGATCACATAGAGCGGGTCGGTTCCGGCGCCGCTGGACACCCCGAGCGACTCGATCACGCCGCCGTTGACGAAGCTGGGCGAGGCACCGAGACCGAGCAGCCCGGTCACGATCATCCCCGTCGATGTCGTCTTGCCGTGGGCGCCGGCGACGGAGACCAGCCGGGTGCGGCCGATGAGCCAGGCGAGCGCCTGCGAGCGGTGCAGCACGGGGATCCCGCGGCGAAGCGCCTCCACGTACTCGGGGTTGTCCAGCCAGAGGGCCCCGGTGACGACCAGGGTGTCGGCGTCGCCGAGGTTCTCGGTCGCGTGCCCGATCGCAACCGGAACGCCGTCGGCGCGCAGCGCCTGAACCGCCGCGGAGTCGCGGGTGTCGGAGCCGGTGACGACGATGCCCGCGCGATGGAACATCTGCGCGATGCCGCTCATCCCCGACCCGCCGATACCGGCGAAGTGCACACGTCCGAGATCGTCGGGGATCGTCATCTCAAGGTCTGGTTTGATCATGGTCTAGCTCTCTGCTCGTGCTCGTCGCCGTTGTGTCCCAGGGTATTACGCGGGTCTGGGAGCCCCGTTCGCTCAGCGGCCGGCGATACTGTCTGCGATCAGATCGGCCATGAGCTCCGACCCGTGCCGTGTGCCGGTCGAGGCAGCCCTCTCCCCCATCACTCGGAGACGGTCGGGGTCGGTCAGCATCGGGACGACCGTCCCGCGCAGCCACTCCGGAGTGAAGTTGGCGTCGTCGACGAGCACCGCGCCGCCCGCGGCAACCGACTCCGCCGCGTTGAACCGCTGCTCGCCGTTGCCGACGGGGTACGGGATGTAGACCGCGGGGATGCCGAGGGCCGACAGCTCGCTCACCGTCGACGCCCCCGCCCGCGAGATCACCAGGTCGGCGAGGGCCAGGGCGAGGTCCATGCGATCGCAGTACGACAGGACGCGGTAGTCGTCATCCCCCTCCGGCTGGCGGATGTCGCTGCGCCCGCCCACGATGTGCAGCACCTGATATCCGGCCGCCATCAGATCGCCCCGCCCGGTGAACACCGTGGAGTTGACGCTGCGCGCGCCCAGTGAGCCCCCGGTGACAAGCACGACGGGTCGCGACGGATCGAGGCCGAAGGCCGCGGCCGCCTCTCCGCGCACCGACGCACGATCGAGACCGGTGATCTCCGGACGGAGCGGCATCCCGACGAAGCGGGCGTTGCGCAGAGGCGTGCCGCGGAAGGCCACGCCGACGAAGGGCGTGTACCGCTGCCCCAGCTTGTTGCCGAGGCCGGGCTTCGCGTTGGCCTCGTGGATGCTCAGCGGGACGCCCGTGCGTTTGGCGGCGGCGTACGCCGGAACGGCGGCGTAGCCGCCGAACCCGGCGACCGCGTCGATCCCGCGATCGCGGATCAGTGCGGAGACGGTCGCCACCGCCCGCCGGTAACGACCGGGGAAACGCAGGGCGTCTCCGTTCAGCCTGCGGGGGAACGGCAGCTTGGGAATCGTCGCCAGCTCGTAGCCCCGCTCGGGGACGAGTCGCGCCTCGAGGCCCTCCGCCGTCCCGAGCACCACGACCTCCGCACCCGGCTCCCTGCGCATCAGCTCGTCGGCCGTGGCGAGGAGGGGGTTGACGTGGCCGGCAGTTCCGCCGCCCGCGAGGAGGTATCTGGTCACTCGGTGGCCTTCCGTGTCGTCGACGTGACGGTGATCGTGTCGTGGTCGGGCGTCGATCTCTCCCTGGTGAACGAGAGCACGATCCCGATGGCCAGCGCCGTCGTCAGCAGCGCGGTCCCACCCGACGACAATAGCGGCAGCGGGACGCCGAGGACCGGCAGCAAACCGAGCACGACGGCGATGTTCACCGCCGCCTGACTCAGCAGCCACACGGACACGCCGCCGGTCACGATCCGGACGAACGGGTCGGACGACCGCGTGATGATGCGCATGAAGACGACGGCGAGCAGGCCGAACAGCAGCAGCACGGCGACCGCCCCGATCAGGCCGAGTTCCTCGCCGATCAGCGCGAAGATGTAGTCGTTGTGGATCGCGGGCAGCCAGTACTTCTCGCGCGAGTTGCCCAGCCCCAGGCCGAACACTCCCCCGCTGGCCAGCGCCCAGGTCCCGTGCAGCGGCTGGAAGCAGAGGTTCGTGTAGTCGGAGCACCCCTCCTGCAGGAAGGTGCTGATGCGGTTGAGGCGGTTGGGGCTGGTCATCACGAAATACGCCGCGACAATGCCGCCGAGGACGACGGGGATGAGCAGGTGCCTGACCTTGACCCCGGCGAAGATCAGACAACCGAACACCACGAACGTCATGACGATCACCGTGCCGAGGTCGTGCCCGGCCAGGACGAGACCGAGCGCGAGGGCCGCGACCGGAACGACGGGGATGAGCACGTGCCGGAACTGCCCGATCAACGGCTGCTTCGCCGCGAGGACCGCTCCGATCCAGACGGCGAGAGCGACTTTGACCAGCTCGGCCGGCTGCAGGCTGAAGGAGTCGCCGATCGTGATCCAGGCCCTGTTGCCGTCGATCTCCTCGCCGAGCGGCGTGAAAACGAGCAGCTGGAGCAGGAGGGCGAATCCGAGCATCGGCCACGCGATGCGCTTCCAGAAGCGGACAGGGGCCAGCGAGGAGACGACGAGGACGATGAGTGCGCCGACCACGAACGCGATCTGCCTGACGATGGTCAAGACGAAGCCGCCCGTGTTGCCGTAGCTGCGGCCGGTGCTCGCCGAGATCCCCATGATCAGGCCGATCACCAGCAGCAGGCCGGTCACGCCGAGCAGCAGGTAGAAGTCGACCGACTGAACCCGGAACAGCCGGTCGACCCGGACCTTCACCGCCGAGGCGACGCTGCGCTTAGAGGTCGTCTGCTGCTCGGTCATCGCCGTCCTTCCGCGTGCGCGACCGCACGGCGTCGGCGAAGCGCTCGCCCCGGTCTGCGTAGTCGCGGAACTGGTCCATGGACGCGGCCGAGGGCGCCAGGAGAACGACGTCGCCCGGCGCGGCCAGACCCGATGCGATCGAGACCGCCTCCGCCATCACGTCGACGCCGTCGGCGCCGATGACCTCGGCGACGGGAACGCCCGGCGCGTTGTCCGCGAAGGCGCGCAGGATCCCGTCCCGCTCGATGCCGATGACGACCGCGCCCTTCAGCCGGGAGCGGTGCCGGGCGATGAGCTCGTCCAGTTCCACGCCCTTGAGCAGACCGCCGAGCACCCACACCACCGAGGGGTAGGCCGACAGCGAGGCGTGCGCGGCGTGGGGGTTCGTCGCCTTGGAATCATCCACCCAGCGGACGCCGTCCGCGTCGGCGACGAGCTCGATGCGGTGCGGGTCGAGCCGGAACGTCTCCAGTGCCTGGGCGATCGCCTGCACCGGCACGCCCGCGGCCCGTGCCAGGGCGCTGGCGGCGAGGATGTTGGCGACGATATGGGGCGCGGCGAGGCCGAGCCTGTCGAGCTCCGCCAGGGTGGTGATCTCCAGCGCACTCGTGCGCCTGTCGTCGAGGAACGCCCGATCGACGAGGATGCCGTCGACCAGTCCCATGCCGCTCGGGCCGGGGACGTCGAGGCCGAATCCGATCGCCCTCGCCCCCTCGACCACGTCCGCCTCGGCGACCATCCGCTCGGTCGCCGCGTCGGCACGGTTGTAGACGCACGCGACGCGGGTGTTGCGGTACACGAGGGCTTTGGCGTCGCGATAGGCGGCCGCGCCGCCGTGCCACTCGAGGTGGTCGTCGGCGAGGTTGAGGCAGACGGAGGCCAGCGGCGTCACGGCGATCGCGCTCGGCGAGCTGCCCAGGTAGTGCAGCTGGTGACTGGAGAGCTCGACGACGAAGACGTCGAAGCCTGCCGGGTCGCGCACCGCGTCGAGCACGGGGACGCCGATGTTGCCGCACGGCGCCGGGCGCAGTCCCGCCGCGGCGATCATGCTCGCCGTCAGCTCGGTCGTCGAGGTCTTGCCGTTCGTGCCGGTGACGAGGATCCACTCGGCGGGGTCTCCATGCTTGTCGCGCACCCGCCAGGCCAGCTCGATGTCGCCCCAGACGGGCACACCCGACTCCGCCGCCCAGCGCACGACCCCGTGCCGCGGGGTGAAGCCGGGGCTGACGACGAGGACCTCGGGCGCGAAGTCGATGAGCCCGGCCGGCACGACGTCGCCGAGCGGGTCGACGAGCAGCTCCGCCCCAATCACCGGTACGAGGCGCGCACGCTCCGACTCGCCCTCGGGGGCGACGACCAGCACCTCGGCACCCAGCTCGGTCAGGGTGTCGGCGACCGAGAAACCGGTCACGCCGAGGCCGATCACGCCGACCCGCAGACCCGACCAGTCGGCGTGCCAGCTATCGAGCGCGCCGAGGTCGCGGCTCATCGGGAGATCCACTCGACGTAGAAGGCTCCGACACCGGCGCAGACGAACAGCCCGGCGACGATCCAGAACCGCACGACGACGGTGACCTCGGCCCAGCCCTTCAGCTCGAAGTGGTGGTGGATCGGGCTCATGCGGAAGATGCGCTTGCCGTGGGTGACCTTGAAGTACGCCCGCTGCACGATGACCGATCCGGCCTCGATGATGAACAGTCCGCCGATGAGCAGCAGCAGCAGCTCGGTGCGGGTCACCATCGCCAGCGCCACCACCGCGCCGCCGAGGGCCATCGAGCCGGTGTCGCCGAGGAAGATCTGGGCGGGAGAGGTGTTCCACCACAGGAAGCCGACGAGGGCGCCGCAGATGGCCGCGGCGACGACGGCGACGGAGAGCGGGTCGCGGACGTCGTAGCACTTGTACGCCAGCTCCTCGGCGAGGGCGGGCGAGAAGCACGACTGGTTGTACTGCCAGAACCCGATGATCACGTAGGAGCCGACCGCGAGGATCGACGCGCCGGTCGCGAGGCCGTCGAGCCCGTCGGTCAGGTTGACCGCGTTCGAGGTGGCCGTCACGAGCAGGGTCGTCCAAAGCAGGTAGACGACGATGCCGATCGCGATCGGGCTGATCAGGAGCAGGTTGAGGTCGAGGTCGCGGGTGAACGAGATCGCCCCGCTGACCGGTGTCGCGCCCTGAGCGTTGGGGAAGTTGATCGCGAGCAAACCGAAGACGACCGCCACGAGCACCTGCCCGACGATCTTCGCCCAGCCGCCGAGACCGAGGCTCTGCTGCTTGCGCGTCTTCATGAAGTCGTCGATGAAGCCGACGAGACCGAGTCCGACCATCATCAGGAGCACGAGCAGGGCGGACACCGTGAACGAGTCGCCGGTGATGAGGATCGCCGCGACGTAGCCGAAGATGGAGGCCAGGATGACGACGATGCCGCCCATCGTGGCGGTGCCCCGCTTGGAGTAGTGCGACTTGGGGCCGTCGGAGCGGATGAACTGGCCCCACTGCAGCTTGTGGAACAGATTGATGAACACCGGGGTGAGCGTCAGCGTGAACAGCAGCGCGAGCCCGGCGGCGGTGAGCAGTGCGATCACGCGAACGCCTCCCCGAGCCGGTCACCGAGGAAACGGAGCCCGGCGGAGTTGGACGACTTCACCAGCACGGTGTCGCCGGGGCGGAGGATGCGTCGGAGCAGCTCGAAGGCCTCGTCCTGAGTGTCTGTGTACACCGACTCACCATCCCACGAACCCTCGTTGATGGCCGTGATATGCAGTCGGCGAGCCTCGGGTCCGACGACCACGAGCTGGTCGATTCCGAGACGGACGAGCTGGAGCGCGACGCGGTCGTGCTCCTCGCCGGAGAACTCGCCGAGCTCGCTCATCACGCCGAGCACGGCGATGCTGCGGCGGTCGGGCCCGGTGATCTGCGCGAGCGTGCGCAGGGCGGCGGCCATCGAGTCGGGGCTCGCGTTGTACGCGTCGTTGATGACGGTGACGCCGTCGGCGCCCCCGCCGAGCACCTCCATCCGCCAGCGTTCGGCTCGGGTGATCTCGGACAGGGTCGCCGCGATGTCGGCGGTGGGAACCCCGAGCTCGGTTGCCGCCGCCGCCGCCGCGATGGCGTTGTAGACGTGGTGCTCGCCGAGCACCCGCAGGTGGACGGGTGCGGTCTGGTCATCGATCACGAGCGTGAAACGGGTGCCGTCCCTGCCCGAGACGACGTCCTCCGCTCGCACAGAGGCGTCGGCGCCGAGCCCGAACAGGCGCACGCGTGCCGAGGTGGCGTCACGCATCGCCAGAACGCGGCGGTCGTCGGCGTTGAGGACGGCGACCGCGTCCTCAGCCAGGTCGGCCACCATCTCGGTCTTCGCCTTCGCCGTCGCCTCGATGCCGCCGAAGCCGCCGGCGTGGGCCAGGCCGACCTTGAGCACGACTCCGATGTCGGGGACGGCCATCCGCACGAGCTTCGCGATCTCGCCCGGTGCGCTCGCCCCCATCTCGGCGACGAGGTAGCGGGTCGACTCGGTGATGCGCAGCATCGTCAGGGGTGCGCCGACCCAGTTGTTGAACGAGGCCTTCGCGGCCACGGTCTCGCCGTGGCGCTCGAGGATCGCGGCGAGCATGTTCTTCGTCGTGGTCTTGCCGTTCGACCCGGTGATCCCCACGACGCGGAGCGCACCCCCCGCGTGCACCCTGGCGACGACCGCCCGGGCGAACTCGCCGAGCGCGAGCACGACGTCGGCGACGACGATCTGCGCGATCTCCTCGTCCAGCTCGCGTTCGACGATCGCGAGCACGGCGCCGGCCTCGCGGGCGGCGCCGACGAACAGGTGACCGTCGGTCTCCTCCCCCGGCTTGGCGACGAAGATCCCCCCGGGCCGCATGAGCCGGGAGTCGGTGTCCACGACCCCGTCGACGACGGCGTCCGCAGGGAGGGTGCTCTCACTGGTGACGAGGGTTCCGCCGACGATCTCGGCGATCTCGGCGATGCTCAGTTGTATCATTTCCGTTCTTCCCGTCCGGTGCGCCGTGCGCGCCCGGACGTCAGGGGCGGTGCTGTGGTCCGCCCGCTCATCATGCTATTTCCAATAGCCGGGATAGTCAGATCCCGGGGTGGTCGAGGGCGGGATCTCGTAGTGCTTGATCACCTGGGTCACGGCCTGCTTGAACACGGGCGCCGCCGCCGCGGAGGACAGCAGGGTGAGGGGGTCTTTGAGGTGAACCGTGACCACGTACTCCGGATCGTCGGCGGGGACCATGCCCGCCATCGAGGCGAAGAACGTCGTCTTCAGGGTACCGGCCTCGTCGAACTGCTCGCCGGTCCCCGACTTGGCGGCGACACGGTAGCCGGGAAGCGTCAGGTCGTCGGCGAGGAACCCGTCAGTAACCACCGTCTCCATCATCTTGCGGGTCTCCTGCGCGGCCGCCGCGGAGATGACCCGCTCGCCGTCGGAGTCGTCCGTGGTCATGCTCGTCTCACCGTCGGCCGTCTCGCAGCCCTCGATGAGCTGCAGGGGCAGCTTGACGCCGTCGTTGGCGACGGCCTGGAAGGCGTTCGCCACCTGCATCGCCGACGTCGAGACGCCCTGCCCGAACATCGGAGTGTAGTAGCTCTGCCCCGTCCACTCGGAGACGGGCCGGAGGATCCCCGAGGCCTCACCGGGGAATCCGATCGCCGTCGGCTGGCCGAAGCCGAACTTCGTCAGGTACTCGTAGCGCTTCTCCGGGCTGAGCTTCTCACCGAGCTGGCTGAGCCCCGTGTTCGAGGACTGCTGGAGCACGCCGGCGAGCGTGAGGTTCTCCGGATCGTGCGGCAGCGCGTCCTTGATGTTCGCGCCGTTGGGGGCGTGGTACCAGTAGTCGGCCACGACGCGGGAGCTGTGGTCGGCCACGCCGGCGTCGACCAGCGATGCCGCCGTCAGCGCCTTGAACACGGAGCCGGGCTCGAAGGTGCCTTGGAAGGCCAGCGAGCCCTGGTACTTGCTGTCCGTGGCGGTGAAGTCGTTGGGGTCGACGGCACTCGACTCGGCGATGGCCCTGACCTTGCCCGTCTTCGCCTCGGTGACGACGATGATGCCGTACTCGGCCTTCGTCTGCTCGACCTGCGAGGACACCAGCTGCTGCATGTACCAGTTGAGGTCGCTATCGATGGTCAGCGTGACCGTTCCGCCATCGACCGGCTCGTGGTCGATCTGCGTGGTGCCCGGCAGGGCGACGTTGTCGGTCGTGCGCTGGAAGCTGGTCTGGCCGTTGGTCCCCGACAGGCAGGAGTCGGCCATGAGTTCGACCCCGGCGAGGGACTCCTCGTTGTCACCCGAGCGGAACCCCACCACGTTCCCCGCCACCGCCCCGTCGGGGTAGACGCGCTTGTCGGCCTGCTCGTAGTACAGCCACGGGATTCCCAGCTCGGGCAGCGCGAGCCGTTGCTCGGAGTCGAGGCCCGTCGCCAGGACGGCGTAGTTCGACGCGGGGTCCTTCTCCAGCGCCGCGTCGATCGTGTCCCGCATGTCGGACGCAGAGGTGCCCGTGATCTCGGCGACCGAGTCGAGCATCTCGTCGACGGTCACCGTCGTCGTGGTGCCGTCGGCGTTGCGCACCTTCTGGTCGGCGACGTCCTTGGGCGAGGTGGTCAGGCTGAACTGGGTCACCGACTCGGCGAGCACCTCGCCGTTCGTGTCCACGATGTCGCCCCTGTGCGCTTGGATCCTTGTCACCCCGGTCGTCTTCTCGTGGGCTGCCGCGACCAGCGCGTCGGCCCTGACCACCTGCAGGTCGAACAGCCGGAACGAGAACACGAGGATCATCGCCATCACGCCGGCGATGATCAGGAATCCCCGGCGCCTGGCGGTGACGAGCGCGGATCGTGCCATGGCGGTACCTTCCTCCCCCTGCCCTCGATCGCGCTGATCAGCGCGTGACGGGAGTGGGCAGACCGTCGTCCAACGATACGTCTCCGCTGGCGGTGGCCGTCGACGACGAGCCGTCGACCGGCGCCGTCTTCGCCGAATCCTCGGCGTCGAGGAGGGAGTTGCCGACCATGCCGGCGTCACCGAACGGCACGGCGGCGTCGTCGGTCGCCGCTCCGGGCACGCCGAGCACCGCGCTGTCGCTCAGGCGGAGGTAGGCGGGAGAGCCGTCGACGATCATGCCCATCTCCTGGGCCTGCCTGGCGATGTTCTGCGGCGAGGAGATCGTCTGAACGTCCTCGTTGAGGTCTTGCAGCGTCCAGCCCAGGTTGCGCTCCTGCGTCTGCAGCGCGGAGATCTCGTAGGCCCCGTGGCTGAGCGCCGTCCCGAGCACGAGCTGCGCGACGATGATCAGTCCGAGCCCGCCGAGCGCGGTCAGCGTCGCGGTGAGCCGGGGCCGTCGGCGTGAGCCGGGCGCGTCGGGCACGGCGGTGATGTGCCGTTCGGGCGCGGGGTTGTCGACCGGAAGCCCGCCGGGAAGCAGCTCGGGTGCGAGAGCGGTGGATGTGGCGCTCATGCGCGGTCCTTCCTGACTCGTTCGACGGCGCGCAGGCGCACCGGCTTCGATCGTGGGTTCCTGTCCTGCTCGTCCTGATCGGCCAGCTCGGCTCCTCTGACCAGCGCCCGGAACCGGGGCGCGTGCTCGGGAAGCTCCACTGGGAGGTCGCGCGGTCCCGTCGAGGCCGTCGCGGCCGCGAAGGCCCGCTTGACGATCCGGTCCTCGAGGGACTGGTACGACATGACGACCACCCGGCCGCCGAGCACGGTCCGCTCGAGCGCGAGCGGGATGGCGGTCTCGAGGACCTCGAGCTCGCGGTTCACCTCGATGCGCACCGCCTGGAACACCCGCTTCGCCGGGTGCCCCGCACGCTGAACGGCGCGAGGGGTGGCGTTCTGGATGATGTCGACGAGCGCCGCCGAGTCCGCAATGGGAGCGGTACGACGCGCGGAGACGATCGCCCTGGCGTAGCGCGGGGCGAGCTTCTCCTCGCCGTACTCGTAGAAGATGCGCCGCAACTCGTGCTCGTCGTAGCCGTTGACCACCTCGTGGGCGGTGAGCTCGGCCGTGCGGTCCATGCGCATGTCCAACGGCGCGTTCCGGGAGTAGGAGAACCCTCTGCCGTCCTCGTCGAGCTGGAAGGAGGAGACGCCGAGGTCGAAGAGGTACCCGTCGGCCTCGCCGACGCCGGCGACCTCGAGTGCCTCGTCGATGCCGTCGTACACCGTGTGCACGGGGATCAGCCGGTCGCCGAAGCGCTCCAGACGCCGCGAGGCGATGTCGAGCGCGTCCGTGTCCCGGTCGAGGCCGACGACCCGGAGCGAGGGGAAACGCTCGAGCAGCACCTCGGTGTGACCGCCCATGCCGAGCGTGGCGTCGACGACGACGGCGCCCTCGTGCCCGATCGCGGGGGCGAGGAGCTCGATGCAGCGCTCGAGCATGACGGGGATGTGGATGTCTGAGAGAGCCATGGTCGTTCGGACCGATCTGGTCCCAGATCCCCATCCATCCCGACCTGGCATCGGGGAAGAGTGCCAGGGCGTATGGCTGGGCGTCTGAGTCCAGATCAGAACAGTCCGGGGATCACCTCCTCATCGGTGTTGGAGAACGCCGCCTCCTGGGCGGCCAGGTAGGTGTCCCATGCCTCGCTGTCCCAGATCTCGGCGCGGTTGCCCGCCCCGATCACGGTCAGTTCGCGGTCGAGCCCGGCGTAGCCGCGCAGGGCGGAGGGGACGGTGATCCGGTTCTGCTTGTCGGGGCTCTCGGAGTGCGCACCGGAAAGGAACACGCGCAGGTAGTCGCGTGCCTGCTTGCTCGTGACGGGCGCCTGGCGGATCTTCTCGTGCATCTGCTCGAACTCGCGCTGGCTGAACACGTAGATGCAGTTCTCCTGCCCTCGCGTCATCACCACTCCCCCAGCCAACTCGTCACGGAACTTGGCGGGAAGGATGATGCGCCCCTTCTCGTCGAGCTTGGGCGAGTACGTGCCGAGCAGCATGTCCACCCCTCTCGCTCCACCAAGCTTCCCGTTGGCTCCACTTTACTCCACCTCATGGGAAAAAGCTCGACAAACGCGCAGAAAAACGCGAGCCGTCCGATCATGATCGCTGTATTTACGGGCGAGAATGCCGGTGGAGATAAGTGGAGTGAAAAAGCAGCCTCCACCACTCGACGCCGCGCCGCGCCGAGGGTCGGTGCCGCGGCGGCCCGGTTCCGGCCGCAGAAATCGCGGATCACGGCGACGACGACCGTCGATCGCTCCACCGCCGGGGCGAACGGAGTCTTTGCCGCGCCCGGCGCCGACCGCCGTGGAGCGCAGTGGAGGACGGCGCGGTGGAGCGCAGTGGAGGAGCTCGCGCGACGAGCGGAGCGGCCTGCACCGCACCGAGCGCGGTCAGCGACAGTCCACGGGGCCAGCGGCCTCGGCGGCGTCCGCACCGGAAGTCGGACCGGCGGGAGCGGCGGCGTCCGCACCGGGAGGTAGGCCCGTTGGAACGGCGGCACCGCCGTCCGGGCAGAAAAAACGGGCCCGCCGAAGCGGGCCCGTCTCAGAGGTGGGGTTCGGGATCAGCGCTCGTTGCGGCGGTCCCAGCGGTCGTTCATCCGGTCCATGAAGGTGGCCGACGATGCGGCCCGAGCGGCGGCGCGCGGCTTCTCCGACTGTGCCGGCGTCGACGACGACGACTTCGAGGGGGTGATGGCGAAGAGCACACCGCCGAGCATGAGGACGAAGGCGACGATCCCGATGATGGGGCTGGAGAGCCCGACACCGGCGATGAGCCCGCCGATGCCGACGAGGACGATGAGAGCGCCGATGACGATGTTGCGGTAGCTGGGCCGACCGCGTCCCGAGCCCATCGGAGAGACGACGTCGGCGTCGCTGCTGTAGAAGTTGCGCTCCATCTCGTTCAGAAGTCGCTGCTCCTGCTCTGACAGTGGCATGGTCTCCCTCTTCCCGATGCGGTCCGTGCCGATCGCACCAATTCTACCGTTCCCGCCGGAGGCTAGGCTAGCCACGTGACCGAAAGCAGCCTCCTCCGCCAGCGCGTCGACTCGACCATCACCGAACTGATCGACGCGCGCACCCCCATTCTCCGCGCGATGAGCGACGAACTCGACGCCGTGTCCGCCGTTTCCCTGCGCTTTCTCAGCGGTGGCAAGAGGCTGCGCGCCCTGTTCTGCTACCGCGGCTGGGAGGCCGTCACCGGCGACGTCCCCGAGGCGGGCACCCCGGAGGGCAGAGTCCTCGACCAGCTCGCCGCTGCCCTGGAGCTCTTCCACGCCGCCGCCCTGGTTCACGACGACCTCATCGACAACTCGGACACCCGCCGAGGCCACCCCGCCGCGCACGTTCAGCTCGCCGACGAGCACAGGGCTCGGGGCTGGGCCGGGGACGCGAACGCCTTCGGCCGCTCGGCCGCCCTGCTCCTCGGCGACGTGATCCTGGCGTGGAGCAACGACGCCCTTGATGCCGCCGCGAGCACGCTCGGCGCGGTCCGCGCCACCTCCGTCCGCGAGGAGTACTCGACCATGCGCCAGGGCGTCACCCTGGGGCAGTACCTCGACATCGTCGAGGAGCAGGCCTGGCCCACACGCGTCGATGGGGAACGCGTGCCCCGGGCGCTCGACGTCCTCACCCACAAGTCCGCCAGGTACAGCATCGAGCACCCGCTGGTTCTCGGCGCACTCGCCGCGGGCGCGGAGGATTCACAGGTAACGGCGCTCCGGGACTACGCGCTCCCGCTCGGCATCGCCTTCCAGCTCAGGGACGACCAGCTCGGTGTGTTCGGCGACAGTGCGCTGACGGGCAAGCCGAGCGGCGACGACCTCACGGAGGGAAAGCGCACGGTGCTCATCGCACGGGCCATCGAGCAGGGCGACGCCGCGACGCGGTCGCGACTGAACACGGCGCTCGGCGACCGGTCTCTCGACGACGCTGCCGTCGCCGAGCTCACGCAGCTCATCCGCTCCACCGGCGCCGCCTCCGACGTCGAGACCATGATCGCCGACGAGCTGGACACCGCCCTGGCCGCCGTGCCGCGAGCGACCACGCACAGGTCGAGCGCGCTCTGGCTCACCGAGCTCGCCCACGAGGCTACGCGTCGCGAGGCCTGAGCTCCCCGCGTTCTGCGGAGCCGAGCGGCGACCGCCTGCCCGGCGGGCGCGGCACGGCCGCTGATCGCCGAGCGTTCCCGCCGGCACCCGCCGACGCCGACGGAGCCGGGGACGGCCGAGCTACCGGCAGCCCGTCACGCCAGGGCCTGGGCGATCCGGCGAATCTCCGTCTTGCGCCCCGCACGGATCGCCGCGATCGGGGTGTCCCCGACGCTGTCCTCGACGCTCAGCAGCCACTCGACGGCCTCCTCGTCGGAGAAGCCGACGTCGGAGAGCACGATGATGGTGCCCCGCAGTGCCGACAGCGGTTCACCGTCGAGGAAGAACAGCTCCGGCACGGCGAAGACACCGTCGCGCTTGACACCGATGAACTGACGGTCCTCGATCAGCCGACGAACACGGGACACGCTCTCGCCGAGCAGGTCGGCGATCTCGGGAACGGTCAACCAGCGGACGGGGGCATCAGAAGAATCACTCACCCGTCAATGATGGCACGTCGGCTCCGGAGACGGCGACCTCGCGCGACCGGGAACATCGCCGCGTTCACGGTGTTTTGCCGCGTCCAGCCGCACCGCCGACCATAGACTCGCTAGCGTGACCAGCACCTCCTCAGGCGACCCCGTCATCGGTCGGCTCATCGACGACCGCTACGAGGTGCGCTCGCGCATCGCGCGCGGTGGCATGGCCACGGTCTACCTGGCCACGGACATCCGCCTGGAGCGACGGGTCGCGATCAAGGTCATGCACGGCCACCTCTCCGACGACTCCACCTTCACCACGCGGTTCATCCAGGAGGCCCGCTCGGCCGCGCGGCTGGCGCACCCCAACGTGGTCAGCGTCTTCGACCAGGGGCAGGACGACGACATCGCCTACCTGGTCATGGAGTACCTCCCCGGCATCACACTGAGGGAGCTCATCCGGGACCACGGCCGGCTCACGCCGACGCAGGTGGTCGACATCATGGACGCCGTCACCAGCGGACTCGCCGCTGCGCACCGGGCCGGCATCGTGCACAGGGACCTGAAGCCGGAGAACGTCCTCCTCGCCGACGACGGCAGGATCAAGATCGGCGACTTCGGGCTGGCCCGTGCGGCCAGTGCGCACACGTCCACGGGCCAGGCGCTGCTGGGCACCATCGCCTACCTCTCCCCCGAGCTCGTCACCCGCGGTGTCGCCGACGCGCGCAGCGACATCTACGCGCTCGGCATCATGATGTACGAGATGATGACCGGCGTTCAGCCGTTCCGTGGCGAGCAGCCGATGCAGATCGCCTACCAGCACGCCAACGAGTCCGTCCCCCGCCCGAGCGCCACGGTGCCGTCCATCCCCGACTCGCTCGACGACCTCGTGCTGTGGACGACGGAGCGTGAGCCCGACGAGCGCCCCGCCGATGCGACCGTTCTGCTCGACCGGTTGCGCGAGATCGAGCAGATGCTCGGGCTCACCTCTGCGGCGAGCAGGCACACCGTCGCCCTCCCGCCCGAGGTGCGTCAGCACGCCGGCGACGAGACGCAGATCCTCACCCCACGGACCGGCGCGACCGAGGAGATCGACCCGGACGACGCCGTCACCACCCTGACCGCGACGGCCAACCGTCGCAGACGGCGCGGGGGGCTGCTCCTCGCGCTCGTGCTCGCACTCGGCGGCATCGCCGCCGGCACGGGCTGGTACTTCGGCTTCGGCCCCGGCGCCCAGGTGGCGCTGCCCGAGCTCACGGGACTCGAGCAGTCCGCGGCCGAGGAGCAGCTGGCCTCGCTGGGCCTGCGCGCCGACGTCGACGAGGACTACAGCAGCGAGGTCGCCGAGGGCGTGGTCATGGCGACATCGCCTGACACCGGCAGCCATCTACCGGCCGGCTCGTCCGTCACCCTCGTCGTCTCACAGGGCGCACGCCCCGTCGACATCCCCGCGCTCGGCGGACGCAGCCACTCCGACGCGACCGCGGCCTTGACGAAGGCGGGCCTGGTCGAAGGCACGGTCGACCGGGCGTTCGACGACTCCGTCTCTGTGGACAGTGTGGTGTCGGCGCGCTTCGGGGACGACACCGTCACGGACGGCGGCACGGCGCACGAGGGCGACAGCATCGACCTCACGCTGTCCGCCGGCGCACTCCCCTCCGTCGTCGCGCTGCCCACCGACGACGCCAGGGCCCGGCTGACCGAGGCGGGGCTCACCGTCAACGACGACGTCAAGCGCTGGTACAGCGACACGCGCGCGGACGGAGAGGTCATCGGGATCTCTGAGCTCATCGACGACGACTCCCTCGTGCTCAAGCCGGGGGACAGCGTGACGCTGATCGTGTCGATCGGGCCCGAGCCGGTCGAGGTGCCCGACGTCGTCGGTGACACGATCTCCGATGCGAAGAAGACGCTCGAGGACGCCGGCTTCACGGTGAGCATCGACTCGGCGCTTCCCCAGTCCTTCTGGGACGTGGCGCGGCTGACCGTCGAGAAGATGAGCCCCGACGCCGGAGAGGACGCGCCGACCGGGTCCACGATCACGCTGACCGCCAACATCTGATCCCGACGGCGCGGTCGCGCCGCCGACGCCTCAGGCGCTCAGCTGCTCCGCGACGAGGAACGCGAGCTCGAGCGACTGCTTGTGGTTGAGGCGCGGGTCGCAGAGCGACTCGTAGCGCGTGGACAGCGTCTCCTCGTCGATGTGCTCGGAGCCGCCGAGGCACTCCGTGACGTCGTCTCCGGTCAGCTCCACGTGGATGCCACCCGGGTGAGTTCCGGCCGCGCGGTGCGACTCGAAGAACCCGGTGACCTCGTCGACGACGTCGTCGAAGCGTCGGGTCTTGTAGCCGCTCGGCGTGGTGATGCCGTTGCCGTGCATCGGGTCCGTGACCCACAGCGGGGTCGACTCCAGACCGGCGGCCGCCTCGAGCAGCGGGGGCAGGGCGTCGCGGATCTTCCCTGCGCCCATCCGGGTGATGAACGTGAGCCTTCCCGGCTCGCGGTGCGGGTCGAGGCGCTCGACGAGCTCGCGCATCGTGTCGGGAGTGGTGCTCGGGCCGAGCTTGACGCCGATCGGGTTCCGCACCCTGGACAGGAAGTCCACGTGCGCGCCGTCCAGGTCGCGGGTCCGCTCGCCGATCCAGAGGAAGTGCGACGAGGTGTTGTACGGCTGGTGCGTGCGCGAGTCGACGCGCGTCATCGGGCGCTCGTAGTCCATCAGCAGGGCCTCGTGACCGGTGTAGAACTCCACGCGCTTGAGCGCGTCGAAGTCGGCGCCGGCCGCCTCCATGAACTTGATGGCCCTGTCGATCTCCTTCGCCACCCGCTCGTAGCGCTGGTTGGCCGGGGTCGCGGCGAAACCGGAGTTCCAACTGTGCACCTCGCGCAGATCGGCGAAGCCGCCCTGCGTGAACGCACGCACCAGGTTGAGCGTGGACGAGGCCATGTGGTAGCCGTCGAGGATGCGCTGCGGGTCGGGGGTGCGGGACTGCTCGGTGAAGTCGTAGCCGTTCACGATGTCGCCGCGGTACGCGGGCAGCGTCACGCCGTCGCGCGTCTCGGAGTCGCTGGATCGCGGCTTCGCGAACTGACCGGCCATGCGGCCCATCTTCACGACGGGCGTCGATGCTCCGTAGGTGAGGATCACGGCCATCTGCAGGATCGTCTTCACCCGGTTGCGGATGTTGTCCGCCGTGGCGCCCTCGAACGTCTCCGCGCAGTCACCGCCCTGGAGGACGAACGCCTTGCCCGCGGCCGCGGCCGCGAGACGCTCCCTGAGCTGATCGACCTCACCGGCGAACACCAGGGGCGGCTGCGTGGCCAGCTCCTGCCGGACGCGGGCGACGCGGACGGGGTCGGGCCAGTTCGGCTGCTGCTTGATCGGGAGGGACATCCACTCGTCGAGTCCGGCAAGCACGTCGGACAGGGGCACGTCGGACAGCGGTGCATTGTGAGACACGGAGATTCCTTCACCCTCGAGGCCCGCTCCGGGCCCAACCGAAAACCAGCCTAGCGGAGTCCCACCGGGCGCAGATGCCGGACGCTCGAGGCGTAGACGTCCACGTACTCCTGTGCACCGAGGTCCTGCAGATCGTGGATGATCTCGTCGGTGATGGCCCGGAGGATGAAGCGGTCGTTCTCCATGCCGGCGAAGCGGCTGAACTCGATCGGCTCGCCGAAGACGATCCCCATCCGGCGGATCCGCGGGAGCCTGCTGCCGAGGGGCATGACCTTCTCCGTGTCGACCATCGCCACGGGGACGACGGTCGCCCCCGACTCGAGCGCCATACGGGCGATCCCCGTGCGGCCGCGGTAGAGCCGGCCGTCGGGGCTCCTGGTGCCCTCGGGGTAGATGCCGAGGACCTCGTTGCGCCCCAGCACCTGCAGCGCGGTGTTGAGCGACGCCTCCGAGGCCTTGCCGCCCGAGCGGTCGATGGGCAGCTGCCCCGTGGCGGTCATGAACGCCTTCGTGGCCCACCCCTTGAGACCCGTGCCCGAGTAGTACTCGCTCTTGGCGAGGAAGGACACCCGACGCCGCAGGTACAGCGGCAGGATGACCGAGTCAATGAAGGAGAGGTGGTTGCTCGCCAGGATCACCGCGCCCCGCTCGGGGACCCGGTCCGCGCCGACCACCCAGACGCGGAACAGCGCCTTGACCAGCGGTCCGGCGACCACGTACTTCATCAACCAGTAGAACACTCGCGCCCTCCCCTCCTCTTCGCTGTTCGGCCGTTCGGCCGTTCAGCCGCGCCCGGTCCCGCGCGAGCGCGCCAGGTCGGCCGCCCCCACCACGCCGGCGTCGTTGACGAGCTGCGCGATCTCGAAGCGCGGCTCCGGGTGGTGGCCCCGCGCCGGCAGGCTCGCCTCGAAGGCCTCGACGATCGGGCCGAGCAGGAGGGCGTCCGACTGCGCCACTCCCCCTCCGATGACGAACATCTGCGGGTCGAGCACCGCGCTCAGGCTCGCGCAGCCCTCGCCGATCCACGTGCCGAGCTCCCGGAGAGCCCGGATCGCGCCCGGGTCGCCCGCCGAGGTGAGCTGTGCGATCAGACCGCCGTTCAGCGAGCCGTTCGCCTCGATCGCCGCGCGGAAGCCACGGCCGTCCTCGCCCGGCTCGGCCGCGATCTGCTCTGCGTAGCGTTGCAGGGCCCGCCCGGATCCGTACTGCTCGAAGCAGCCGAAGCGGCCGCAGCCGCAGGGCAGTCCGCCCGGCACGACCCGCATGTGGCCGATCTCCGCCGCCGCGCCGAAGCCGCCGCGGAAGAGCCGGTCCTCGGTGATGATGGCACCGCCGACGCCCGTGCCGATGGTGACCATGACCATGTCGCTGACGAGCTGGCCCGCGCCGAAACGGAACTCCGCCCAGCCGGCCGCGTTCGCATCGTTCTCGACGACGACGGGCAGCCCGGTCCGCGCCTCGACGCGGTCGGCGATCGGCTCGTTGCGCCAGCTGATGTTGGGGGCGTAGTACACGCTCGACCTGGCGGCGTCGACGAACCCGGCCGCCGCGATCCCCACGGAGCTGACCGGCGTCGACACGCGCAGCGACTCGATCATCTCGACGACGGCGTCCTCGACGGCCGCCGCGTCCCCCGCGGGGGTCGGCGTGCGCCTCTGGTCGAGGATCGCACCGTCCTCGTCGATGACGGCTCCGGCGATCTTGGTCCCGCCGATGTCAATGCCGACTGCGTGCACCATGCTCCTTTCGGGGGTCACCGGGACACACGTGGTCTCCGGTCTGCCGGTGAAGGCACACATCAGTGTAGTTGTCGGCCGGCCCGCCCCCGACAAGGACCCGCC
>NZ_FUKR01000033.1 GCF_900163835.1 Mycetocola reblochoni REB411
CGGTGACGTCCCGTGGAGTGGTGGAGATTCCGATCGGGTTGTCTGCGTCGTAGACGTGGGTGAGCCATCGTGCGATGGTCAGTGAGAACTGTCTAGGAATCTCAACGTAAGGACACAACGCACGATGGCTCTTGACCAGTCTGCCCTCCTCGAGCTCCTCGGGGAACTGAAACTCACCGATGTCACCGACCGGATCCGGGTCGCGACCGAAACGCTCTATCAGGAGCTGATCGATGCGGAAGCGGCCGCGTTCATCGGCGCCGCCCCGTTCGAGCGCTCCCCGGAGCGGACAACGCAACGCAACGGGACCCGTCCGCGCACTCTGACCACGACCGCCGGGGAGCTGGAACTGCGGATCCCGAAGCTGCGACAGGGGTCGTTCTTCCCGTCGCTGTTGGAGCGGCGGCGCCGCGTTGATCAGGCGTTGTTCGCGGTCGTGATGGAGGCGTATGTTCACGGCGTCTCAACCCGGAAGGTCGATGACCTCGTCAAAGCGCTCGGCGCGGACACCGGCATCTCCAAGTCCGAAGTGTCGCGGATCTGCGCGAATCTGGATGAGGACGTTGCCGCGTTCCGGGACCGGCCTCTGGCGGACACGACATATCCGTATGTGTTCCTCGACGCGACCTACTGCAAAGCCAGAGTCGGCCGACGCGTCGTCTCCCAAGCGGTCGTCGTCGCGATCGGCGTCGCCGCGGACGGGCGGCGTGAGGTCCTCGGATTCGAGGTTGGTGAGACCGAATCGCAACCGTTCTGGACAAGCTTCCTGCGGTCGTTGAAGGCCCGCGGACTCGGCGGGGTGAAGCTCGTGATCAGTGACGCTCACACGGGTTTGATCTCCTCGATCGAGACCGTGTTCCAGGGCTCGAGTTGGCAGCGTTGTCGGGTGCATTTCATGCGCAACGTGCTCTCCAACGTCCCGAAAGCATCGGGACCGATGGTCGCCTCGATCATCCGCACGATCTTCGCGCAGCCCGACACCGAGCACGTCTTCGCGCAGTTCCACGAGGTCGTCAGGATGCTGACCCGCTCGCATCCGAAGATCGCGGACATGCTCGAGGACGCGAAGAACGACATCCTCGCGTTCTGCGGATTCCCGCAGCAGCACTGGCGGCAGATCTGGTCCACGAACCCCCTGGAACGCGTCAACAAAGAGATCAAACGCCGCACCGACGTCGTCGGCACATTCCCCAACCCCGCCGCGCTCCTGCGCCTGGCAGGGCACGTCCTCATCGAGCAGCACGACGAATGGGACGGCGCCGACCGCCGCTACTTCAGCGAGCACTCCATGAAGCTCCTCAACGCGACAAACGAGGAGGTGGCGATCCCGGAGCTGAACGCGGCATAATCAAAGCACTGACCCGCACGGTGTTGAGGAAACTCCACCACTCAGCGGGACGTCACC
>NZ_FUKR01000034.1 GCF_900163835.1 Mycetocola reblochoni REB411
TCGTTGCGGCGGCCCCGGGGGTGGCGGGGCGCATCACTCGGCCCCGCGGCGGCGGGCGACGAGCACGGCTCCGAGCGCGAGCAGCGCGACGGCGAGGGCGGCGGCCGCGGCGATCGCCCCGGCCTGCGCTCCGGTGTCGGCCAGCGGGGTGTCCGCGGCCGGTGCGGCGGTGGGTGAGGGGGTGGCATCGGCGGCGGCAGCCGAGTCGTCGCCGGACGAACCGGAGCCGTCCGCCCCGTCGGAGCCCGCATCGGCGGTGCCGTTCGAGCCGCCGTCGGAGCCCGCGTCGGCCCCGTCTGCCCCGGCGTCGGCGCCGGTGGAGGAGGGCTCGGCGATGGCGGTCACGGCGCTCAGCTCGTCGTCGACGGCGGTGCGCTCCAGCTCGGTGCCGACGGTCTCGCCGCCGGTGAGCGTGACGGCCGCATCGCCCGCGGCGAGGGTCGTGAAGTCGATCGACACCAGGCTCTGCTCGCCGGACAGGCCGGGCGAGGTGCCGAGTCTGGTGTGCGTGACGCTGGTCGCGTCATCGTCGACGAGTGCGCTCGAGTGGCCGCCGTCGGGAAGGGCGACGCTGTCCTCGACCGGGGCGAGGAGGGCCGGATCGTAGCTGAGCTCCAGCTCGTAGGCGTAGAGGTCGCCGGCGGCGTCGGTGCGGAGCTCGACGGTGATGACGTCGCCGACCTCGGCGGTCGCGGGCGCGGTCAGCACGGGCGTGCCGAGGACCGCGGGGGCGGCGCTCGCGGCGGTGGCGGGGGCGAGCGCGGTGGCGGTCAGCGCGGTCGCCGCGATCAGCAGGGACCGGCGTCGGCGGTGCCGGCGGGTGCGGGGTGTGGGTGAGGGCATGGG
>NZ_FUKR01000023.1 GCF_900163835.1 Mycetocola reblochoni REB411
GTGCGTCGGGCGATGCTGCGGGTGACATGCCCCCAGCCTGGCGGCCGGCGGGGGCGGGGCCGTAGCGCGCCGGTCACGACCCCGACGTGACAAACGTCACGGAGCCGGCGAGTCGAAGGACACGGCGAGCTTGCGGAGCAGGTCGCCCAGGCGCTTCCCCTCGGCGCCGGTCAGGCCGCCGAGCAGCAGATGCTCGGCGGCGGTCAGCTCGGTGATGGCCCGGTCGACCCGGTCCAGCCCCTCGGCCGTCATCTGGACGAGGACGCTCCGCCCGTCGCTCGGGTCCGCACGGCGGTCGACGAGTCCGCGCTCGCTCAGCCGGTCGATGCGGTTCGTCATCGTGCCGCTGGAGACGAGCGTCTGGGTGAGCAGCGCCTTCGGGCCGAGCTCATAGGGGGAGCCGGCGCGGCGAAGGGCGGCGAGCACGTCGAACTCCCACGCCTCCAGCTCGGCGGTGGCGAAGGCCCGGCGTCGGGCGCCGTCCAGGTGCTTGGCGAGGCGCTTCACCCGCGACAGCACCTGCAGCGGTGCGAAGTCGAGGTCGGGCCGCTCGGCCTGCCAGGCGTCGACGATCCTGTCGACCTCGTCCTCGTTCTCGCGCATGCCGCCATTATCCCGTCGCACGGCCGGGGACACGAGGAGGGCACGGGCGGGCATCTGGCAGACTGTGGGGGTGCCCTCGGCACGGTCCGCCTTGGTGTAATGGCAGCACGACAGCCTTTGGAGCTGTGAAGTCCAGGTTCGAGTCCTGGAGGCGGAGCATGTCTGATTCGAATCTCGCCGTCATCGTCCTCGCCGCCGGTCAGGGAACCCGGATGCGCTCCGCGACCCCGAAGCTGCTGCACCCGCTCGCGGGCGCGCCCGTGCTGTCCCATGTGCTGGCGACGGTGTCCGCGCTGAGCGCCGGGCACCTGCTCGTCGTCGTCCGCCACGAGCGTGACCGCATCGCCGCCCTCGTCGCGGAGGACGCCCCCGGCAGTGTCATCGTGGACCAGGACGAGGTGCCGGGGACGGGCCGGGCGGTGGAGCAGGCGGTCGACGCGCTCCCCGGCGACTTCGACGGCGACGTGCTCGTCGTCAACGGCGACGTGCCGCTGCTGGACCCGGCGACCCTCGAGCGCCTCATCGAGCGGCACCGGAGCTCCGGGGCGGCCGCGTCCCTGCTGTCGGCGATCCTCGACGACGCGACCGGCTACGGCCGGATCATCCGCGGCGAGGCGGAGCGCGTGCAGCGCATCGTCGAGCACAAGGACGCCACCGCGGAGGAGCGCCGCGTCGCCGAGATCAACGCCGGCGTCTACATCTTCCGCGTCGCGGCGCTCCGTGCCGAGCTCCCGCGGCTCGGCACCGACAACGCCCAGTCGGAGAAGTACGTCACCGACGTCATCCAGGCGCTGACCGAGCGCGGCGAGATGGTGGGCGCGCACGCGGCCGAGGAGGCCTGGCGTCTGGAGGGGATCAACGACCGTGTGCAGCTGGCGGACGCGGCGGCCCGGCTCAACGCGGAGATCATCCGCTTCTGGCAGCGCGAGGGCGTCACCGTCCAGGACCCGGCGACGACGTGGATCGACCGCGACGTCAGCCTCGCGCCCGACGTCACCGTGCTCCCCGGCACCCAGATCCTCCGGGCGAGCGTCGTCGCCACCGGAGCCGTGATCGGGCCGGACACGACGCTGAACGCGTGCGAGGTCGGTGAGAACGCCGTCGTCCGCCGCAGCGACGCCACTCTCGCGGTCATCGGCGCAGACACCACGGTCGGGCCGTTCGCCTACCTGCGACCGGGGACCCAGCTCGCCGACGAGGGCACGATCGGCACCTTCAGCGAGACGAAGAACGCGATCATCGGGCGCGGCTCCAAGCTGGCGCACTTCAACTACGTCGGCGACGCGGAGCTCGGCGAGGGAGTCAACCTCGGCGCCGGCTCGATCACCGCCAACTACGACGGCGTCGACAAGCACCGCACCGAGATCGGCTCGCATTCGCGGGTGGCCAGCCATACGGTCTTCGTGGCACCGGTTAGGATGGGTGACGGAGCGTACACGGGAGCGGGAACGGTGGTCAGGAAGGACATTCCGGCCGGCGCACTCGCGATCAACGTCGCTCCTCAACGGAACATGGAGGGCTGGGTCGCCACGCACCGACCCGGCACGGCGGCAGACGAGGCCGCGCAGAGCGCATCGTCCGATCGTTGAACGACGCCGGTCCCCGACCGGCAGGAAGCAGGAACGTGTCCGGCATCAAGGCCACTGGAGAAAAACGTCTCGTCCTCACCACCGGACGGGCCCACCCTGCCCTTGCCGAGGCGATCGCTCGTGAGCTGAAGATCGAGCTGCTGCCGATCGACTCGCGGACCTTCGCCAACGGCGAGATCTACGCCAGGTACGACGAGAGCGTCCGCGGTTCGGACGCCTTCGTCATCCAGGCGCACAGCGCACCGATCAACGAGTGGCTCATGGAGCAGCTGATCATGGTCGACGCCCTCAAGCGCGCCTCGGCGAAGCGGATCACCGTCGTCGCCCCGTTCTACCCCTACGCCAGGCAGGACAAGAAGGGCCGCGGGCGCGAGCCCATCTCGGCCCGCCTCGTCGCCGATCTGTTCAAGGCGGCCGGCGCGGACCGCATCATGAGCGTCGACCTGCACGCCGCGCAGATCCAGGGCTTCTTCGACGGCCCCGTCGACCACCTCTTCGCCATGCCGGTCCTGCTGGAGCACTTCCGCGAGAAGCTCGACCCCTCGAGCCTCACCGTGGTGTCGCCGGACATGGGCCGCGTCCGCGTCGCCGACATCTGGAGCGACAAGCTCGGCGCCCCGCTGGCCATCATCCACAAGCGGAGGGACCCGCTCGTCCCGAACCAGGTGTCCGTGCACGAGATCGTCGGCGACGTCGACGGCCGGGTCTGCCTGCTCGTCGACGACCTCATCGACACCGGCCGCACCATCGTCAAGGCCGCCGAGGCGCTCAAGGCGAACGGGGCCACGGGCGTGGTCGTCGCCGCGACCCACGCCGTGTTCAGCGATCCGGCCATCGAGCTGCTGCAGTCGGACGCGATCGACTCCGTCGTCGTCACCGACACGCTGCCGGTACCGGACGACAAGCGCTTCCCGACGCTCGAGGTGCTCTCCATCGCGCCGCTTCTGGCGCGGGCGATCCGCGAGGTCTTCGAGGACGGTTCGGTGACGAGCATGTTCGACGGCGCGGCCTAGCCGTCCACCGATCGACTCGACGGGCCCCGCATCATTCCGATGCGGGGCCCGTCGTCTCGGGCAGGGGCGAGGGGGAGCCCGCCGTGCCGGTCAGCGCACGGCGCCCTCGTCGATGGCCTCGGCGAACTCGGTCAGCGCCGAACGGTTGTAGTCGGCGATGTCGAGCCTCGCCGCGGTGACGGCGCCGTCCAGTGCGGCGCGCAGACCGTCCGCGAGGGCGGGAACGGTGCGCTCGACGACGTGCAGCTCGTCGCCGGGCAGCGCGCTGGACACCGAGCCGAAGGCGACGCTCACGATCGGCAGCCCGACCGTCGCGGCCTCGAGCAGCACCATGGGCTGGCCCTCCCAGTCGCTGGAGAGGACGAACGCGTCGGCCGCCTCCATCAGCTGAAGCGGCGTCGACAGCGCGCCGGTCAGGAACACGGAGTCCTCGAGGCCGAGCTCCTCGACCACGGCCGTCAGGCGCGCATGCAGGGGGCCGTAGCCGACGAGGATGAGCCGGGTCTCCTGGCGTTCGGCGTGCACCAGCGCGAACGCCCGGATCAGCCGCTCCTGGTTCTTCTCGGCCGAGTACCTGCCGACGGTGATGAACCAGAAGGTGCCCTGCTCGGACATCCGGCTGAGCCAGGGGCCGTTCTCCTCCTCGGCCGTCGCGCTCGGCGCGGTCACGGACATGACGTTTCGCGCCGAGACGAAGCGGGAGCGCGGTGCGATGCCCCGGAACGCCGCCTCGTTGATGCGGCTGAGCGCCGGCGACACCGACACGAGCGAGTCGAAGCTCGCGTACAGCCGGGCGACGGCCCCGAGCGAGCGTTTCATCGGCGTGCGGCCGTTGACGGGACGGTTCGCCTCGGCGGCCAGGTCGTTGTGCAGCCAGATGGCACGTTTGTCCGCCGGTGCCGCGAGCACGAGCTGGGCCCAGAACTGGGCGTACCCGCTGAAGTCGATGGCCCGGTCGAAGCGGGCGCCGCCGAAGCAGCGCTCCACCTCGGCCTGCCAGAGCCGGCGCTGCGAGCCCAGGCGCTGGGCGACGCGGATGAGCCCCGGGCGCTGGAAGACGCGCCGGACGAGCTGGTTCGCCTTCGAGCCGTTCATCCCGCCGACCCGCAGCAGCAGCCGGGCGCGCGGGTCGACGAGGGCCTGGGTCCTGGCCTCCGCGGCGCTGCGCGGTTTGGCGCAGATCACCGTGACGTCGAAGCGGTCGTAGTCGAGCCGGGCGAGCAGGTTGAGCACGGAGACCGTGATGCCGTTCGGGCGCATGCCCCCGGGGTACAGCAGCAGCCGCTGCTTCTCCGCCGGCGGGGCCGCCGCGGCGGTGGCCGGAGTGCCGGGGGAGCCGGTCCGGCTGCCCGGCAGCGCCGCCGCGCTCCCGCTCACGCCGGCGGCGTGTGCACCCCCGACGGGGGAGGCGCCGGCGAACAGCAGCTCGACGACCCGGGCGGAGGAGTCTCCGGTGTCCTCGGCGGTGAGCTCGTCCTGCCAGCGTCGACGGCGCTCGGCCAGTGCCTCGGCCTCGTCCCCGGCGAGCGCCGTGCGGAGCGCCCCGGCGAGCTGGTCCTCGTCGGAGCACAGCGCTCCGGGCAGCTCCGTCGCGGGCCAGTACATGCCCCTGTCGATGGAGTAGTCCTCGGCGTCGGGCGCGAAGAACACGATCGGCCGTCCGAGCGAGAGGTAGTCGAAGAAGATGGAGGAGAAGTCGGTCACGAGCGTGTCGGCAAGGCCGAGCACGACGTTCGTCGGCATCTCGTCGGGGACGACGACGCCGTGCCCCTCCGGCAGCTCGCGGGCGAACCGCGCGACGGAGGGGTGCGGCTTGAGCAGCACGCGGACCTCGTCTCCGAGGGCTGCTTGGAGCCGGGCCACCGTCGCCAGCAGCTCCGCCGCGTTGTTCTGCGGGCGTCCGAAGGTGGCGCCGCGCCAGGTCGGGGCGTAGAGCACCACGCGGCGCCCGGCGAGGTCGTAGCCGGCGTCGTCGAGGGCGAGGCGGACGGATGCGACAAGACCGCCGTCGTGCTGCAGGTCGGTGCGCGGGTAGCCGAGTTCGAGGATCCGCCCCGGCAGGATCCCGCGCAGCCGGTACCCGGTCAGGTACATGCGCTCGGTCATGAACGGGTTCTGGGAGAGCAGGTAGTCGGCGGCCAGGAAGTTCCGGGTCACGTTCGCGGACTCCACGGCGCCGTTGGGCATGTCGAAGCCCATGTGCTTGAGCGGGGTCCCGTGCCAGGTGTTGAGATAGGTCTGGCCCGCGCGCTTGCTGAACTGCGGGAGGAAGGTCGCGTTGTTGATCAGCGTCCCCGCCGTGCTCAACGCCATCCAGTAGGCGCGGGATCCGCGCTCGACGACCCGGACCCGGGGCGTCTGCGCGAGCGCGCGCACCGAGGGCGAGCCCATCTGCGCCGGGTCGATCGCCCAGACGTGTTCGAGCCGGTGCAGGCGCACGTCGGCGTGCGCGGCACGGAAGATCGCCTCGGGGTTGCAGAGCGCCCCCCGGCCGCCGAAGGACTCGTACAGCACGGTGTCCGGCGCGATCGGCTGTCGACGGCAGTGCGCCACCCACTCGGCGAGCAGTCCCTGGCGGACGCGGGAACGCAGCCGGCGGACGCGGCGGAGGCTGGCGGTGAGTCGGGTGTTGATGGTTCCTCCTGTGACGGTCCTGGCTCTACGATTATCGCCGCTGCCCGGTCGCGCGTCCGACGCGGTCCCGGTGCGGCCGATGACGATTCAGTGTCGACGTTCGACGATCCGACGGCGCACGCTCCGCGAGAGCCGGTGCGATGGCTTCTCGACGACCCGCTCGAACACCTCGGCGGCGAGCAGGCACAGCGGGACGCCGATGAGCATGATCGCCGGCCAGGCCGCGTCGCCGAGCGCGAACGCGAGCGTCACGAGGATCGGCACGTGGATGAGGTAGAGGCTGAAGGAGATGCGGCCGAGCCACTGAGGCACGGCGCGAGCCAGCAGGCGGTCGGCGCCGGGCCAGGCCAGCACGCACAGCACGACGCCAGCGGCACCGGCGGGGATGAGCGCGGACAGCGCGGCGGCGACCGGTTCGCCGTCCTCGACGAGAGGGGAGAACAGGGTGCGGAGCATGAGCAGGGCGATCGAGCCGGTCAGCAGCCACGCCCAGGTGGCCGTGGACGGCCGGTGCTCCGCGGTGCGCAGCTCCAGCACCCGGGGAAGCGAGACGGCGATGAGCGCGCCGATGAA
Source organism: Mycetocola reblochoni REB411 (assembly GCF_900163835.1). Taxonomy (GTDB): domain Bacteria; phylum Actinomycetota; class Actinomycetes; order Actinomycetales; family Microbacteriaceae; genus Mycetocola_B; species Mycetocola_B reblochoni. The sequence goes on from NZ_FUKR01000023.1 coordinate 6,413, forward strand.
GAACGGCGGCAGGTAGATCAGGTAGGAGTTGCCGATCAGCTGGCCGACGAGGACGATCGCGACCGCTGCGGCGCCGGCCGGCCACACCCAGCGGCGGCAGGCGCGGGCGGCGACCATGAACAGCGGGGCCAGCAGCGAGTAGAGCATCTCCCAGCGCAGCGACCAGAGCGGGTTGCTGAGGTCGTACTGCGCCGAGGTCAGGCTCGCCTGGCGCAGCAGCTCACCCGGGTCGACGCTGAGCGCGTTCGTCGTCGCCAGCCAGGAGTCGTCCGCGACCTGGGCGAGGTCCCTCGGCACGATCAGCACGAGCGCGGCCGCGAGCGCGAGCGCGCCCCACACGGGCAGGTAGAGCCGCAGCACCCGGGACGGGTAGTACGCCACCAGGTCCGAGCTCGGTTTCATCAGCGGCAGCGTGACGACGAGACCGCTGAGCACGAAGAAGACGATGACCGACTCGTGTCCGGCGAACAGGACCGACAGCGGGCTCTGGGTGATCAGCCACCAGACGGGGCCGGCCGAGCCGGTGGCGACGGGGAGCACGATGAGGCTGACGTGGTGGATGAGGACGATGGCGCTCGCCACGCCTCGGAGGCCGTCGAGTGAGTGCAGTCGTGTGGTGGGGGTGGCCCCGATTCGGCTCGTCTCGCTCAGAAAACGTCACCCCTTCGGACCGCTGGCACAGAATGAATCCAGGCTAGGGAAGCTGTCTGGACGAACCCCGAGTCTAGCCAGGGGGACGGACAGACGACGGCGGGCGACACGCTCCTCGCGTGTCGCCCGCCGTCGTCCCGGCCGGGCTAGTGGCTGGACGGAGTCGTCTCGATCTCGCTGCGGTCGCCCGACCACAGCGTGTGGAACACGCCGTCGACGTCGACCCGCTTGTAGGTGTGCGCGCCGAAGAAGTCGCGCTGGCCCTGCACGAGTGCGGCGGGCAGGCGCTCGGCGCGGAGCCCGTCGTAGTAGGACAGCGACGACGAGAACGCCGGGGCGGGGATGCCTGCCTGGGCGGCGAGCACGACCACCCGGCGCCACGACTCCTGCGACGCGGCGATGGCCTCGGTGAAGTACGGCGCCGTCAGCAGCGCCTCCAGGCCGGGCTGCTCGGCGTAGGCGTCAGCGATGCGGTTGAGGAACTGCGCCCTGATGATGCAGCCGCCGCGCCAGATCTTCGAGATCGCGCCCTCGTCGATGCTCCAGCCGTACTTCGTCGCGCCCTCGCGGATCGCGTCGAAGCCCTGGGAGTAGGCGACGATCTTCGACGCGTAGAGCGCGAGGCGGACGTCCTCGACGAAGGCGTCGCGGTCCTCGATGCTCACCGTTGCGGAGGGGCCGGGGAGGGCGGTCGCGGCCTCGCGCTGGGCGCGGTGGGAGGACAGGCTGCGGGCGAAGACCGCCTCGGCGATGCCGGAGACGGGGACGCCGAGGTCGAGGGCGTTCTGAACGGTCCAGACGCCGGTGCCCTTCGAACCGGCCTCGTCGAGGATGACGTCGACCAGCGGAGCCCCGGTGCGGGCGTCGACCTGACGCAGGACCTCCGCCGTGATCTCGATGAGGTAGGACTCCAGCTCGCCGCGGTTCCACTCGGCGAAGATCTCGGCGATCTCGGCGGGGGTGAAGCCGGCGACGTTGCGCAGCAGGTCGTAGGCCTCGGCGATGAGCTGCATGTCCGCGTACTCGATGCCGTTGTGGATCATCTTGACGAAGTGCCCGGCGCCGTCGGTGCCGACGTGGGTCACGCACGGCTCGCCCTCGGCGACGGCGGCGATGGAGGACAGGATCGGGCCGAGGGTGGCGTAGGACTCGGCGGAGCCGCCCGGCATGATGCTCGGGCCCTTGAGGGCGCCCTCCTCCCCACCGGAGATGCCCGCGCCGACGAAGTGCACGCCGGTCGCCTTGACGGTCTGCTCGCGGCGGATCGTGTCGGTGAACAGCGCGTTGCCGCCGTCGACGATGATGTCGCCGGGCTCGAAGCGCTCGGTCAGCTGCTCGATGACGGCGTCGGTGCCGCGGCCGGCCTGGACCATGATGATCGCGGTGCGGGGCTTCTGCAGCGAGGCGACGAAGTCGTCGATGTCCTCGCTCGCGACGAAGCCGGCCTCGGGGTGCTCGGCGATGAGGGTGCGGGTGCGCTCGGGCGAGCGGTTGTACACGGCGACCGTGTTGCCTTCGCGGCTGGCCAGGTTGCGGGCCAGGTTGCTGCCCATCACGGCCAGGCCGATGACTCCGATGTTTGCTACTGCCTGCGGTGAATCCGCCATTGAATTTCTCCTGAGGTTCGACTGCAACGACCGGCGGGATGCGCCGATGAACGACCGAGGCGGGTGTCGGGGGTCACCTCGGGGGTCCGCGTGGTGGCGGGTCGCCTCCAACGCTAGCAGCGCGGGGCCGAGGGATCGGCAGCTTCTCGGCGACTCGGGGGCGCGCTCGCGGTCAGGCCAGATCGGCCAGTGCCGTGGCCCTCACGCGGTCGATGGCCATCCGGACCGCGCCCTTGAGCACGACCTCCCTGCCGAGGGATGACGCCCTGACCTCGGGGGGAGCGGGCAGGAGCTCGGCGAGCCGGCGGTTGACGTCGGCGACGACGGGTTGTGCCAGCCCGGCGACGCCACCGGAGATCACGACGAGCTCGGGGTCGAGGAGCCCTCCGATGGTCATCAGCGTGGTGGCGAGGCGCTCGGCGGTGCGGTCGAGGACGGTGAGCGCCAGCCGGTCGCCGTCCGCGGCCGCCTGGAGCACCTGGGCGGCACTGACCTCGCCCGTGCCCTCGGCGACGTGTCGTCTGAGCGAGCTGTCGGCCCCGGTGCGCAGGGCCTCGCCCGCGAGGATGCGGGCCAGGGCGGCGAGGCCGAAGCTGCCCTCCACCCCGACCACCTGGTCGAGGTACTCCATCTCGCCCGCCGTGCCGTGCGCTCCCCGGTGCAGCCTGCCGCCGATCATGATGCCTGCGCCGAGCCGTTCGCCTGACAGGAGGGCGATCAGGGTGGCGTCGGGGGCGATGTCCTCGTGGTGCATCTCGGCGAGCACGGCGAGGTTGGCGTCGTTCTCGACGTGGAACCCCCAGCCGGGGAAGTCGACGGCGAGCCGTTCGAGGTCGATGGCGACCGAGCCCCAGAAGCTGCTTCCGGTCGGAGGGGTCCCCGAGGTGGTGACGGGGGCGGCGATCCCGACGCAGGCGGTCGAGACCTCGGAGCGGTCCACGCCCGCTGCCTCGAGCGCGCGCAGCGTCACGGCGGTCAGGTGGGAGCCGCGCTGCTCGTCGTCATCCTCGTCGAAGACACGGGTGTCGCTGCCGAGGGTGGTGCCGCTCAGGTCGGCCACCTCGACGCTGAGGGAGTGGTGGCCGATGTCGGCGCCGACGACGAGCGTCCGTCGCGCGTTGAACGCGAAGCGCAGCGCCTGCCGGCCCCGCGTGGCGGCGGTCTCGGTCGCTCCGGGCTGGATCCAGCCCCGCTGGAGCAGGTCGCGGCAGACGTCGAGGACGGTGGCCCTGGTGAGCCCGCTCAGGGCCATCAGCTCGGAGGCGGTGAACGTCTGCGGCATCCCCCAGGCCTGCTTGAGCACGGCGGAGCGGTTGGCTGCCCGCATCGTCGACGGCGTCGTCGCGGCGCGATGGCCCGGTGCGCCGCTGGTGGTTGTTGACACGCTCCCCAGTCTGCCCTAGCTTCAGTTGAGGCTATAAATTGAAAGCCCAAATTAATTGGTGTCAAGGAGGACACGATGGTTTTACCCGCCACCGGCCGGATCGCGGCAGCGGCCGTGAGCGCGGTGCTGCTGCTGCCGCTGGCCGCCTGCGCGAGCGACACGGGCCAGACGACGATCACGGTCAACATCAACAAGCCGCCCGCCCTGTTCGAGGACCTCATCGCCCAGTTCGAGGAGGAGAACCCCGACGTGCGCGTCCAGCTCGACCCCCACGAGGCCGGCTTCATCCCCGACCTCGTCCGCGGCGACCCGCCGGACGTCCGCATCGCCGGATGGGCATCGGCGGAAAGCGTGCTCGCGCAGCGCGGCGTCTTCACCGACCTCTCCGACACCGAGGCCGCCCAGCGCATCCCCGACACGACCCTCGACCTCGTGCGGCAGTGGGGAGGGGGAGGGGGCAAGCTCGACGCCCTGCCCTTCTCGCTCGTCAGCGCCGGCGTGATCTACAACAAGGAGATCTTCGCCGAGCAGGGGCTCGAGGTCCCGCAGACCTGGGACGAGTTCCAGCAGCTGTGCGAGACGCTCACCGAGCGCGACATCACGCCGATCTACGGGACATTCCGTGAGCCGTGGACGACGGACATGGTCATGGACTACGTCGTCGGCGACTTCTCCGACGACTTCGCGAAGCTCCGCGAGGACGGCCCCACGCTCACGCCGACGTCGCCGTCGTCTTTCGAGGGGCTCATCGGTGGCAGCCTCGACAAGGCGGACTGGATCTTCGAGCAGACCCAGCCCGACGCGCGCAGCAAGAACTACGCCGACGGGAACGTGGCCTTCGCCAACGGCGCGGCGGCGATGTACTTCCAGGGTCCGTGGGCGCTGTCAGAGGTGGAGGCGGTCAACCCTGACATCGAGCTGGGCACGTTCGCCCTCCCGACGACGAACGACCCCGCCGACACCCAGGCGCGCATCGTGCTCGACCTCGTGGTGTCCATCCCCACCGGGGCGAAGCACGAGGACGAGGCCCGCCGGCTGATCGAGTTCATGTACGAGGACCGGGTCAACGCCGACTACAACACCACCAACGCCGCGTTCTCCCCCCTGGAGAGCGTCGGCCCGCCCACCGACCCGCGCCTCGCCGGACTCGTGCCCTACGTCGAGGACCAGCGGTTCTACCTGGGCATGAGCGCCTACTTCGGCGCGATCCCCAAGTCCAACTACTTCCAGGAGTTCGCGCTCTACCGGAACCAGCCCGCGTTCACGACGTCGCTCACCGAGGAGTGGCAGCGCGAGGCACGCCGGAACGAACTCAGGGGCATCCAGTGATCGGAGAACTGCAGTGACACAGGCAACAGCACTGACCGGCGCGCCGCCGGCGGGGACCCCGGCCTCGGCCGGGGCCGCGCGACCGGTCCCCACCCGGCGGGTCGGCGCGCAACGCGACTGGGCGTTCCGGCTCATGGTCTTCCCCGCGGTGTTCCTCTTCACCGTGTTCCTCATCGTGCCGACCCTCATCGGCGTCTTCTTCAGCTTCACCAGCTACGCCGGCTTCGGCGAGTGGGAGTTCGTCGGGCTCGGCAACTACGTGGCGCTGTTCACCGACCCGAACATCTGGGCGCCGTACGGCTTCACGTTCTTCCTGGCGATCGTCTGCGTCGTCGTCGTCAACGTTCTGGCGATGGCCATCGCGCTGGGGCTCAACGCGAACATCAAGTGGCGCACGCCCATCAGGACGGTGTTCTTCATCCCGATGGTGCTCTCCGCCCTCGTCGTCGCCTACGTGTTCACCTTCCTGTTCAACAGCACGCTGCCCATGATCGCCGACTCGCTCGGCCTCGTGCCGCTGGCGACGACGATGCTCGCCGACGCCTCCACCGCGTGGATCCCGATCGTGTTCGTCACGGCCTGGACGAGCATCCCCGGGACGACACTCATCTACCTCGCCGGCCTGCAGGCCGTGCCGCGTGAGCTCTACGAGGCCGCGAGCGTCGACGGGGCGAGCGCGTGGCGCCAGTTCCGCAGCATCACCATGCCGATGCTCGCGGTCTACCTGGTCATCAACATCATCCTCGGCTTCCGCGGCTACCTCGGCGCCTACGACATCATCGTCGCCATGACCGGCGGCGGACCGGGGATCTCCACCATGACCGTCTCGATGCGGATCATGGGCGGTCTCAACGGCGGCGACTTCGCCTACCAGGCCGCCAACTCGCTGGTGTTCTTCGTCATCACCCTCATCATCTCGCTGGTCCAACTGCGCGTGAGCAGGAAGGGAATGTCGCTGTGAGCTCGACAACTGTGAACCCCGGCGTCGCCGACGCCGCCCTCGAGGGCGGCTCCGCGCCCGTCGGACCGCGCCGAGGCCGTCTGGGGCGGCCGAGCTGGCCGCTGACGATCCTCATGATCGCCGCCTCCCTGACGGTGCTCGTCCCGCTGTACTTCACCATCGTCATGGCGTTCAAGTCGCCCGCCCAGATCGGCTCGGGCAGCGGCCTGGAGTTCCCCAGCCCGATCGTCTGGGACAACTTCGCCCGGGCGTGGGAGATGGTCGGCTTCGGCCGCTCGCTGATGGTCACCGCGCTCATCACCGTGTTCTCTGTCGCCGGTGCGATCGTCGTCTGCTCCATGGTGGCGTACGCGATCGCCCGCAACTGGCACCGCCGGGCATACAAGGTGGCGTACATCTACCTGCTGTCGGGACTGTTCGTGCCCTTCACGGTGCTCATCCTGCCGCTCATCAAGCTGACGGCGATGCTCGGGATCGACGGGCCCGTCGGCGTCACGCTGATCCACATCGTCGGCGGGATCGCCTTCAACTCCCTGCTGTACATCGCCTTCCTCCGCTCCATCCCTCTCGAGCTGGAGGAGTCGGCGCGGATCGACGGCGCCACCACCTGGCAGGTGTTCTGGCGCGTGATCTTCCCGCTGCTCGGGCCGATGAACGCGACCGTCGGGATCTTCGCGTTCCTCGGCGCGTGGAACGACTTCCTGCTCCCGCAGATGATGATCGCCAACCCCGAGCTGCAGACCCTCCCCGTCGTCCAGCAGCTGTTCCAGGGCGAGTTCAACACCGAGTACAACCTGGCCTTCGCGTCCTACCTCATGGCCATGGTCCCCACCCTCATCGCGTTCGTCTTCGCCCAGAAGTGGGTCATGTCCGGCGTGATGCGCGGGGCCATCAAGTAGCGCGGCCACCGCCGGTCCACCCATCCGAGAGAAAGAGCAGAACCCCGCGAATGTCCTCACCCGCACTGCGTGCACTGACCACCGTCACGAACGTGTCCCTGACCGACACCGGCATCATCGCCGAGCTCGGCGGGGGCGTCCGTCCCGAGCTGCTGCGCGTCGACGCGATCCGTGACGATGTCGTGCGGCTGAAGATCAGCCGCGGCGGCGTCTTCGACGAGTCGCCGAGCTACGCCGTCCGCGACGACCTGGAACAGGAGGAGGTGGACGTCGACGTCGAGATCGGTGCTGAGCGGGTGACCGTCTCGACGCCGGCCGTCACGGTCAGCGTCACGACGGAGCCGTTCGGCATCGACGTGCACCGTGCCGACGGCACGGTCGTCGTCGAGACCGCTCCCGACGGGGACGGCGGCCGGGCGGGCTACGCGACGCTGAACGACGCCTTCGCCTTCGCGCGTCGCAGCAGCCCCGGCGGCGCGGTCTACGGCCTGGGGGAGAAGACCGGCCCGCACAACCGCAAGGGCAAGGACTACAACCTCTGGAACGTCGACGTGCTGAACCCGACGTCCTCCGGCGAGTTCACCCGCGGCAGGGACGCCGCGGACCCGCGGGCCGACCCGATGAGCACTGACTTCGACCCCTACTACATGTCGATCCCCTTCGTCATCGAGCAGGACCCCGCGACGGGGCACGCCTTCGGCTCCTTCGTCGACAACGGCTACAGCGGGCACTACGACTTCCGCAACGGCGACCGCACGGCCGTGCGGTTCGAGGGCGGGCAGTACACGGAGTACATCTTCGCCGGCCCGGACATCCCCGGCATCATCGAGGCCTACACCTGGCTGACCGGCCGCACCGCCCTCCCGCCGCTCTGGTCGCTCGGCTACCACCAGTGCCGCTGGCACGGCTACGAGCAGTCCGACGTGCTCGAGCTTGCCCAGGGCTTCCGTGAGCGCGAGATCCCCTGCGACACCCTGTGGCTCGATATCGAGTACATGGACGGATACCGCGTGTTCACCTGGAACAGCGAGCTGTTCCCCGACGTGCCCGGCATGCTCTCCTCGCTCGAGGACGACGGATTCCGCATGATCACGATCGTCGACCCCGGGGTCAAGGCGGAGCCGGGCTACGGCGTCTTCGACGACGCCGTCGAGCGCGGGGTGCTCTGCCTGACGGAGGGCGGCGACATCTACATCGGCCAGGTCTGGCCCGGCGACACCGCGTTCCCCGACCTGGTGACCGAGGAGGGCCGCCGCTGGTGGGGCGCGCTCAACGCGGAGCACGTCCGCTCGGGCATCGCCGGCATCTGGAACGACATGAACGAGCCGGCGACCGGCGTGATCAGTCCGCTGGGGATGCGCTTCGGCCGCGGCGAGTTCTCCCACGAGAGGTACCACAACCAGTACGCGCTGCTCATGGCGATGGGCACCACCCAGGGCCTGCTCGAGGCGATGCCCGACCGGAGGACCTTCGTGCTCTCGCGCGCCGGATCGGCGGGCATCCAGCGCTACGCGGCCAACTGGATGGGCGACAACGTCGCCAACTGGGACCACCTGCGGCTGAGCATCGCGATGGCGAACGGGCTGGGGATGTCGGGCCAGGCGTTCGTCGGCGCCGACATCGGCGGCTTCGCGGGCGACAGCGGGGCCGAACTGTTCGCCAGGTGGATGCAGTACGGCGCGCTCACCCCGTTCTGCCGCAACCACTCGATGATCTACCAGCGACCGCAGTATCCGTGGTCGTTCGGTCCCGCGGTGGAGCGGATCGCGCGCGAGGCGCTGCAGCTGCGCTACCGGCTGCTGCCGTACATCTACTCGGCGTTCGTGGCCGCGTCGGAGACCGGGGCACCCGTCCAGCGACCGTTGGCGTTCTCGTACCAGTACGACGCGATCGTCGAGTCGGTCGAGGACCAGTACCTGTTCGGCGCCGACCTGCTCGTCGCCCCGATCGTCGAGGCGGGGGCGGTGACCCGGTCGGTGTACCTGCCCGAGGGCGGCTGGTACGACTGGCACACCGACGAGTACCTGTCCGGCGGGCGGCACATCGCCGCGCTGGCACCGCTCGACCGGATCCCGCTGTACGCCAGGGCGGGTGCGGTCGTCCCGATGCTCGGCGAGGCGCCGGCGTCGACCAGGGGCCTGGCGCCGCGCGAGGTCGAGCTGCACCTGTTCGTCCCGGAGGCGGGGGCGCCAGACGTCGTCTCCACGCTCCACGAGGACGACGGCGAGAGCTTCGCCGCCAGCGACGGAGCCGTCGTCCGGACCAGGGTGACGGTGAGCCGCGACGGTGACACTGTTCGGGTGTCGGCCGTGTCCGACGGGGACGGATTCGACGGCTTCGCCCGCGAGCGCTTCATCCTCGTCGTCCACGGAGCGGACCCGTCCGGGGTGGTCGGGGCCGAGGCGAACGGCGAGCGCATCGTTCTCGAGTGCGGTGCGGACGGTTTCGAGGTGTCCGTCACCGTCTGAGTCTCGACGCGGGGAGCGGGCGGCGCGGCCGGCGGGTGGACCGCCGGC
>NZ_FUKR01000035.1 GCF_900163835.1 Mycetocola reblochoni REB411
ACCGCCTAGGAATCAACTAAGCCGAAGCCCCATACACAAAGGAACGGACAGACCCTGGGCGGAACCCACGATCGAGCGCCCGGCGCTATTTGTTTGGACATTCGGAAGAGAGTGTGCAGAATGAGGTATAAATTGAGGGGGTGAATTAGCGCGGGCTGGGCTCGCTCTTCGATCGTGGGTCGCGGGTTCAGGAGGAATGGCGCTGTCCTCTATGGGCGTTGCAGGCTCTGAGAGGGGCTTGCTCTGCATACCTGTGACTCATTCACACCCCAGGTCTTTCTTGTTTTTGGACATTTCGGAGACCCTTCATTCCGGAACGATAGTGACGAACGAACAACCTCATGCCCTCTGACTGGTCCAGCTACCTCTCCGGCAGTCATCTCATCGATGTCATCCCGCGCCCGGTCCTGGCGCGACGAGTGCTCGACGCGCCCCAGCGTTGGGTGACCGTCCACGGAGCGCCGGGGGTCGGCAAAAGCACGCTCCTGATGCAAGTAGTCGAGCGGCTTCGTGACTCCTGGACGCCCCACATGCTGGTGGTCGACCCGCGCACTGATGCGCGGGGTGTACAAGAGCTGATTGCCTCGTTCGGCAATCGCGAGGTCGTTTCGCGTGGCCTCACCCTGGTTATCGACGACTTCGACTGGTGGGTTGCCGATGGCAGGGCGCAGGCGTTGAAGAGCGCGCTGGAGCAGTATCCGGATCTGCGCCTCGTGACTGCCACGCTGGATCCCCTCGAACCGTCACGGTATCTCCCCGCTGGCGAGGAGTTCTCGGCAGTTCGCAGCAGCGATCTCGTGTTCTCGACGGGTGAGATCCGTGACTACTGCGAGCGGGTGCAGAGCCTCGCCGCTTCAGGTGGAACGGAGGTCTCGCCGATGAACGGACGAATGCAGCAGCGCCTCCTTGACTCTACCGCGGGTATGCCACTTGCCGTCGCCTTGGCCGTCGATCACTGGTGCTTTCCCCGTGCCTCCCGCACAGATGGCTTTAACGTAGGCCTCGTGCTGTGGCCGATGCGCAGTGTCATTCAAACACGCTTCCCGGTAAGCACTGGCGCAAGCGGCGCAAGTCGCCTGGGCTATCTCCTGTCCTTGATGCCGCGTTTCAGGGACGAACATGTTTCGATGCTCGCGCGGGATCTCCCACCGATACGGCTCTCGGACCTGACGGTCCAACTCGGTGTCGACCCATTGAGCGGATCGGGCAGAGGCGGATACTCGTGGCGCAAATCGGCCTGGGGAACCTTTACGCAGTGGAACCAGTTTTCCCAGAGTGATCGCGATGCGCTAGCCGAGATGCTGCTCGAGCGGGGAGACACGGTCGCCGCATTCGAACAGTTCGTGTTGCGTGGCGATTGCGCCCGAGCTGAGCGCCTCCTGCACAGGGGCTTCGCTGAACTCTTCATAAGATTCGCTCCAGAGATCGAGGGCCACCTGCTGTCGATCGCTGGCGAGGATCTCCGAGCACACCCATACCTTCGAGCGTTCATCTCGATACTCAGGCCGACCAACGACTCCAAAGGACTTGCCACAGCCGTCCGAAACTTTGCACTCAAGGCCGAGGTTGTAACGAATCGGTGCGCCGCGCTAGGGCGTGTCTCCTAATAGGGTCGCCCAGGTGAGGCAGGCGTGGAGGACGGCT
>NZ_FUKR01000039.1 GCF_900163835.1 Mycetocola reblochoni REB411
TGGCGGGACCGTGGCGGCTGACTGGCGGGAGGGTGGCGGGTTGCTGACGTGTTGCCCGCGCCCTGGCCGAACCTAAGCTCAGGATCATGAACGAGACACGTATCGCAGAACTCCGACGCGCCAAGGGCTGGACGCAGGAGCAGCTCGCCGCCGCGAGCGGAGTCGGCATCCGCACCGTCCAGCGGGTCGAGTCCGGCCACGACGCCAGCATGAGCACCATCGGGCTACTCGCCGACGCCCTCGGCGTGCAGGTGAGCGAGCTGTTCGTCCGGGTGGAGCACGACCGCTTCGAGCAGGCCGTCGACGGGCTCGAGGCGCGCAGGAGGCAGCAGGCCAGACGCGACGCGTACACGGCGGGGGTCAACGCGACGTTCCGTGGCGTCGGCGTGCTCGTCGTGTTCGTCACGGCCGCACTCGTCCTCACCGGGGTGCTCAACGGGATGGGCTGGCTCATCATCCCCGCCTACTGGGGCGGGGGCCAGCTCCTGCTGATGGCCGCCGTCCACCTCTGGATCGACCCGCGGCTCGACCGGCGCTTCCCCCTCACGGTGCCGAGCAGCACGGAGCACGGCGGTACGGCCGCGCCCGCCGCCGCACCGGGCGGTGCGCCCTCTGCGGGCACGACGGCACGCCCGTCGACGGAGAGCACCTCAACCGACGAACCCGCGGCCGGCGACGACGCCAACCACGGAGGACGCTAGGCCAACCGCGCGCCCTGGCTCGGACTGGTGACGGTGTAAGCCTCGTGGCCGGAGGCGCGCAGCTCCTCGGAGACGGCGTGAGCGTGCTCCGCGTCGGCGACGAGGAACGCCAGGCTCGGCCCGGAGCCGACGACCATCCCGGCCAGGGCCCCGGCGAGCTCCCCCCGCTCCATCACGGTCGTCAGCTCGGGGCGCATCCGCAACACGGGCGCCTGCAGGTCGTTGTGCATCGCCTCGGCCAGCTGGTACGGGTCGCCCGCCCTGATGGCGTGCAGCACCTCGACAGGCACGACGGGGCTGCGCTGCGCGGGACCGATGTCCTGCACGTGCCGTTCCCTGTGCTCGTCGAGCGCGCGATACGCGGTCACCGTCGACAGCCCCTCGCCGCTGAGCACGATGACCCAGTGGAACACGCCCGTCGCCAGCACCGGGCTGAGCTGGTCCCCCCTGCCCGTGCCGATCGCGGAACCGCCGCGGAGGGCGAACGGCACGTCGGCTCCGATGCGCGAGGCGAGCGAGGTGAGTTCCTCGCGGCTCATGTCCAGCCCCCACAGCTCGTGGCAGGCCAGCAGTGCCGCCGCGGCGTTCGCGGAGCCGCCGCCGAGGCCGCCCGACACCGGGAGGAGCTTGTCGACGTGCAGGTGCACGCCCTCGGCGACCCTCCCCCTGCGGGCGAGCGCCTTCGCCGCGCGCAGGGTGAGCGCCGCGGCCGGAACCGGAACGGCCGCCCCGCTGGCCGGGTGGGCGGCGGTCATGCGGAAGCCCTCGGCGGGGCTCGCCGTCACCGTGTCGGAGACGGCGAGCGACTGGTAGGCGGTCGCGATCTCGTGATAGCCGTCCTCCATGACCGCGCCGACGCCGAGGAAGACGTTGATCTTGCCCGGGGCGCTCGCGCGAACGGCGCGGCTGGGGGGCGAGGGCGTCATGGGTTAAATCTAGACCAGCCGCGCGGTGCCGGACGCCCGGCTCAGACGCCTGCGGCGCGGGCGATGCGAAGGAAGTCGTCCATGACGAGGGACTCGCCCCTCGCCTCCGGCGAGACGCCCGCGGACTCCAGGACCGCGGACGCCGCCGCACCGGAGCCGTACAGCGGGGACAGCGCGCCCCTGAGCATCTTGCGCCGCTGCTGGAACGCGAGGTCCACGATGCGGAACGTCGCCCGGCGCTCCTCCTCGGTGCCCGGCAGCTCGTCCGCGCGCTCGAAGCCGACGAGGACGCTGTCGACGTTCGGCACGGGCCAGAAGATCTGCCGGCTCACCTGCCCGACCAGGCGCCAGCGCCCGTACCACGACGCCTTGACGCTGGGGCTGCCGTAGATCTTCGACCCGGGCACCGCGGCGAGGCGGTGGCCGACCTCGGCCTGCACCATGACGACGCCGGAGGCCAGGCTGGGGAAGTGCTCGAGGAAGTGCAGGAGCACGGGCACCGACACGTTGTACGGCAGGTTGGCGACCAGGCGCCTCGGCGCGCGGTCCAGCTCGGTGACCTCGAGCGCGTCGGCGGGGATCACCGTCAGGGAGGCGCCGTCGCTGCGCTCGGCGACGGTTCGCTCCAGGCGCGCGGCCAGGCGCGGATCGATCTCGACGGCGGTGACGTGCGCCCCGGCCTCGAGGATGCCCAGGGTCAGCGAGCCCAGCCCCGGCCCGATCTCGACGATGTCGTCGCCCGGCTGCACGCCGGCGACCTCGACGATGCGGCGCACCGTGTTGTGGTCGACGACGAAGTTCTGCCCCCACTTCTTGGTCGGGGTGACGTCGAGCTCGGCGGCGAGCTTACGGATGTCCGCCGCCCCGAGTAGCCTGACCGCGCTCATGCGCCGACGCCCTCTCCGTCGGCGGCGTCGGAGGCGGCGGCGTCGGCGAGGCCCTCACCCCACGAGCCGTAGACGCGCTCCGTCGTGGCGTTCAGCGTCTCGGCGAGCTCGGCGACGTCCAGGCCCCGCTGCTCGGCGAGGAAACGCACGGTGTGCGGCAGCAGGTAGGGCGCGTTCGGCCGCCCCCTGAACGGCGTCGGGGTCAGGAACGGCGCGTCCGTCTCGACCAGGAGCAGCTCCGTCGGCACGAGCGCGACCGCCGCACGCAGCGCGGAGGCGTTGCGGAAGGTGATCGTCCCCGACACGGACATGAACCAGCCGTTGCGGACGCACAGCTCGGCGAGCTCCGCGTCGCCGGAGAAGCAGTGGAACACCGTGCGCTCGGGCGCACCCACCCGCTCGAGCGTCGCGACGACCTCGGCGTGGGCGTCCCTGTCGTGGATCTGCAGGGCGATGTCGCGCTCGGCGGCGACGCGGATGTGCTCCTCGAAGGAGCGGAACTGCGCCTGACGCCCCTCCTCCCCCGTTCGGAAGAAGTCCAGGCCGGTCTCGCCGACGGCCCGCACGCGCGGGCGCCCTGCCAGCTCGTGCAGCTCGGCGATGGCGTCGTCCAGCGTGCCGGCGGCGGCCAGCCCCGGGGCGTCGTTGGGGTGGATCGCGACGGCGGAGAGGACCCGCGGGTCGCTCCCGGCCAGCTCGGCACCCCAGCGCGAGGTGGCGAGGTCGGTGCCGACCTGCACGATCCCCTGCACGCCGACGCTCGCCGCCCGTCGCAGCTGCTCGGACGGCTGCAGCGGCGACTCGCCGTCGGCGAACTCGATGTGCGTGTGGTTGTCGTACACCGCCACCGGAAGCGGCTCGGGGAGCGGCGGGTAGCTGAGGTCCTTCCGGCCGTCCGCGGACCGTTCCCTGATCGGCGCCGGCTCGTGCTGCGCGCTCACGACGGCTACTGCGCGCTCTCGTCGATGCGCGGGAACAGCGGCGCGGGGACGCTCACCGTGGTTCCGGCTGGCAGCTGGCCCCAGCGTCCGGCGTCGCGGACCGGCTGAGCGCTGAGATCGCCCAGTCCCGCCGTCGCGCCGAGCGAGTCCCACAGCACGGCGGCCGCCTTCGGCGTCACCGGCGACAGCAGCACCGCGAGCGCGCGCAGGCCCTCCGTCACCGTGTACAGCACGGTGGCGAGGCGGTCGCGCGAGCCGGGGTCCTTCGCCAGAGCCCACGGCTCCTGCTCGGTGATGTAGCCGTTGAGCGCGTCGACGAGGGTCCACACCTGCGCGATGGCGTCGCCGACGGCGAGCCGGTCGATGGCGGCGTCGGCGTTCTCGGCGGCGCCGAGCGCGATGCGGGCGATCTCCTGCTCCGCCTCCCCCGGCGTTCCCGACTCCGGCACGACCCCGTCGAAGTAACGCTGCACCATGCTCAGCCCCCGCGAGGCAAGGTTGCCGAAGCCGTTGGCGAGCTCCGCGTGGTAGCGCGCCGACAGGTCCTCCCAGCTGAACGAGCCGTCCTGGCCGAGCGTGATCGCGCGCATGAAGTAGTAGCGGAAGGCGTCGGAGCCGAAGGTATCGGTGATCTCGTTCGGGGCGATGCCGGTCAGCTTCGACTTGGACATCTTCTCGCCCCCGACGAGCAGCCAGCCGTGTCCGAACACGCGCGCCGGCACCTCGAGCCCCGCGGCCATGAGCATCGCCGGCCAGATGACGGCGTGGAAGCGCAGGATGTCCTTGCCCACCAGGTGGACGGCGGGCCAGCGTCGGGCGAAGGCCTCGTCGTCGCTGCCGTAGCCGGCGGCGGTGATGTAGTTGAGGAGGGCGTCGAACCACACGTAGACGACGTGACTGTCGTCCCAGGGCACCTTCACGCCCCAGTCGAAGGTGGAGCGGGAGATCGACAGGTCGCTGAGCCCCTGCCGGACGAACTGCACGACCTCGTTGCGCGCGGACTCGGGCTGGACGAACTCGGGGCGCTCCTCGTAGAGCGCCAGCAGCCGCTCGCCGAAGTCGCTCATGCGGAAGAAGTAGTTCTTCTCGTGCAGCAGCTCGACCGGCTTGGTGTGGATCGCGCAGACCTTCAGGCCCTCGTACTCGCCCGTGCCGTCGACGAGCTCGCTGAGCTGCTTGTACTCCTCGCAGCCGACGCAGTAGTAGCCCTCGTACTCGCCCGCGTAGATGAAGCCGTCGTCGTAGAGCTTCTGCAGGAAGCGGCGCACGTTCTCCTCGTGGCGCGGCTCCGTGGTGCGGATGAAGTCGTCGTTGCGGATGTCGATGGTCTCCAGCAGCGGCTTCCAGGAGTCCTCGACGAGCTTGTCCGCCCAGGCCTGGGGGGTCACGCCGTTCGCGGTCGCCGTGCGGAGGATCTTCTCGCCGTGCTCGTCGGTCCCGGTGAGCATCCAGGTGTCGTCGCCCGCCTGACGGTGCCAGCGCGCCAGCACGTCGGCCGCCACCTCGGTGTAGGCGTGCCCGATGTGGGGGGCGTCGTTGACGTAGAAGATGGGCGTCGTGATGGAGAAGGAACTGCCGGTGGCCATGTGCTCAATCCTAGAGCCACGGGCGGCCTGCTCCCTCCATGTGACGGGGCGGGGCCGGGGGTCACGCTCGTCCCCGTCCGGCCGCCGGGGGTCCCGACGGCTCGCCGGTGCCCACGGCCGGCGGGGCACCCCGCTCCGCCGCGCGTCGGCGGGCTATCCCTCGCCCGGAGGGCCGGAGGGTGCGCCCTGGTCCTGCCTGGCGGTCAGCGCGCGCTGGTAGAGCTCGCGGCGGGCCGCGCCCGTCTCACCGGCGACCTGCGCGGTGGCGTCCTTGAGCCTGACGCCCGAGGCGACGAGCGCCTGGACCCTGGCCAGCGCGTCCTCCGGGTCCGCCTCGCGCTCGGCCGCCCCGGCGACGACGAGGACGATCTCGCCCCTCACGCCGTCGGCCGCCCAGGCGGCGAGCTCCGCCGCCGAGCCCCGCGCGACCTCCTCGTGCAGTTTGGTCAGCTCCCGGCAGACGGCGACGCGGCGTCCGGCCCCGAGCTCGGACACGACGTCGGCGAGCGCGTCGGCGATGCGGTGCGGCGACTCGAAGAACACCAGCGTGCGCCGCTCCTCGGCGACCGCCCGCAGGGTGCGTCGACGCTCGGAGGGGCGGCGGGGCAGGAACCCGTCGAAGGCGAAACGGTCGGTGGGCAGCCCGGACAGCGCGAGCGCCGTCACCACCGCGCTCGGCCCGGGTAGCGCCGTGACGTCGACACCTGCGGCGACGGCGGCCTCGACCAGGTGGTAGCCGGGGTCCGACACGGTCGGCATCCCGGCGTCGGAGAGCACGAGGACGTCCTCGTCGCGCGCGCGCTCCACGATCTCGGCCGCCCGGTCCCGCTCGTTGTGGTCGTGCAGCGCCACCAGGCGCGGTCGGTTCGCGACGCCGAGCGCCTGCAGCAGCCGGACGGTGGTCCTGGTGTCCTCGGCGGCGACGAGGGTGGCGTTCTCCAGCGCCTCGACCAGACGCCGCGAGGCGTCGCCGAGGTTGCCGATCGGGGTGGCGGCGAGAATGATCATCCCGACCATCCTCCCACCCGGAGCGTCGCCCGCCGCCGTCTAGACTGTTGCGGTGCCCACGTCCGACCCGTCATCGCCCGCGTCGACGGACGACGCCGCCGCCGGGACCGGGGAGGCCGCGACGGTCCAGGCCGCGACGGCGCAGGCCACGGCGGAGCCCACGGCCGAGGCCGTGACGACGCCCGTGCCCGTCCCCGCCGTCCCGACCGGGAGCCGCCTCGACGAGCGCATGGCAGCACTGATGACACGGCCGTGGCTCACCCGGCTGTGGACGTGGGGCGCTCCGGCCGTCGTCCTCCTGGTGGCCGCCGTGCTCCGGCTGTGGAACCTCGGCCACCCGCACGAGCTCGTCTTCGACGAGACCTACTACGTCAAGGACGCGTACACGCTCCTCCACAACGGCTACGAGTCGACGTGGCCGGACGAGCCGAACGAGCGCTTCAACGCGGGCGACACGGACATCTTCGGCACCGACGCGTCGTACGTCGTGCACCCGCCGCTGGGAAAGTGGCTCATCGCGCTCGGCCTGGCTGTGTTCGGCGCGGGCGACAGCGTCGGATGGCGGATCTCGACCGCGGTCGTGGGGATCCTCGGCGTCGCGCTCGTCATGGTCGCCGCACGGCTGCTGCTGCGCTCGCGCCTGCTCACGGTCGTCGCCGGGACGCTCATGGCCGTGGACGGCCACGCGATCGTCATGTCGCGCGTGGCGATCCTCGACAACTCGGTCATGTTCTTCGCCCTGCTCGGCTTCGTCTTCGTGCTGCTGGACAGACGTCACTACGGCGCGAGGCTGGCCGCGGCCGTCGTTGGCTCGCCGCTGGGGACAGGCCCGGCGATCTGGTGGCGGCCCTGGCTGATCGCGGCGGGCGCGGCGTTCGGGGCGACGACCGCGGTCAAGTGGTCGGGGCTGTACTTCCTCGCCGCCTTCGGCCTCTACGTCGTCGGCAGCGACATCCTGCGCCGCCGCCGGCTGGGGCTGCCGCTGTTCGTCCGCGGCGCCCTGTTCACCCAGGGACCGGTGAGCTTCGTGCTGATGGTGCCGGTGGCCGCCGCCGTCTACCTGGCCAGCTGGACCGGCTGGTTCGTCACCGAGGGCGGCTACGACCGGCACTGGGCCGAGCAGCCCGGCAACGCGGCGACCGGCGTGTTCTCCTGGATCCCGCTGTCGCTGCAGTCGCTGCTGCACTACCACCAGAGCGCCTACAGCTACCACGTCGGCCTCGACTCCCCGCACACCTATCAGGCCAGTCCACTCGGCTGGAGCCTGCTGCTGCGGCCGACGAGCATGTTCTACGCCTCGAGCACCGCGGGCGAGGGGGACTGCGCCGCCCAGGCCTGCTCCCAGGCGATCACGTCGATCGGCAACCCGCTGATCTGGTGGGCGGGCACCGCCGCCCTGTTCTACCTGCTGTACCGCTACGTCGCCCGCGGCGAGTGGACGCACGGAGCCATCCTGATGGGCATCGTCGCGGGCTACCTGCCGTGGATGATGTACCTCAACCGCACGGTGTTCCAGTTCTACTCGATCGCCTTCGAGCCCTACCTCATCCTGGCGCTGACGGCGGTGATCGGGATCGTCGTCGGCACGCCGCGGTCGCCGCGGCACACCCGGACGAGCGGGCTGATGCTCCTCGCCGTGTTCCTCGCGGGCGTGATCGTGCTCAGCGCGTTCTGGTACCCGCTGTGGACGGGCATGACGGTGAGCTACGACTTCTGGCACCTGCACATGTGGTTCCCGTCCTGGGTGTGAGGCACGACGGAGATGCCCCTCACCGCTGACGCGCGTGCGCTCGGCCCCGGACTCGCCGTCGCCGCCGGGGGCGCCACTGCCGCTCTGGCCCTCGCGGTCGCCGTGCCCGCGCTGCCGTGGCTGAGCTGGTGCGTGCTCCTCGGCGTCGCCGTCGGCCAGCTGCCCGCCGCCCGGCGCCTGCTCGACGGTCCGGCGCGGGCCGGCACGGCGTTGGCCTCACGCGGTCTCCTGCGGATCGGCATCGTTCTGCTCGGCTTCTCCGTCAGCATCCCGACGCTGCTGTCCATCGGCTGGGCGGGGTTCGCCGGCACCGTGCTCCTCGTGGTCGCCACGCTCGCGGTGACGGTGGCGCTGGCCGCACTCGCCCGGCTGCCGCGGACCGAGGGGCTGCTGCTCGCGGCGGGGTTCTCCATCTGCGGGGCGAGCGCCGTCGCGGCGATGGGGGCGGCGATCGGCGCGAAGACGAGGGAGCAGGCCACGCCGGTCGCCCTGGTCACCCTGTGCGGCACGGCGTCGATCGGCCTGCTGCCGCTGCTGTGGCACCCGCTCGGCCTCGACGCGGCCCAGTTCGGCCGGTGGGTGGGCGCGAGCGTCCACGACGTCGGCCAGGTCGTCGCGACGGCGCAGCTGGCGGGTCAGGCCGCCCTCGCCCTCGCCCTCGTCGTCAAGCTCAACCGGGTGGTGCTCCTCGCCCCTGTCGTCGCCGTCGCCGGAGCGGTGCACCGGCGCCGTCACCGCCGGTCCCCCGCGCCCGCGGGGCCCCGGCCTCCGGTCGTCCCGCTGTTCGTCGCAGGGTTCCTCGCGGCTCTCGTCGTGGGGTCGGTGGTTCCGCTCCCTGCCGCGGTGCTGACCGGGATCGCGACGGCGCAGTCCGCGCTCTTCGCTCTCGCCCTGTTCTGCCTGGGCGCGGCCGTCCGCCTGCGCGAGCTGCTCACGCAGCAGTGGCGGGCGCTGCTCGTCGCCCTCGGCGCGTGGGCCTTCGTCGCGTCGGCGGGCTACCTGCTCGTGCGCGTCCTCACCTGAGTCCGGGCGCGCCGCCGATCAGGCGCGCGAGCCGTCGCGGATGTCGCGGAGGAAGCCCTCCGCGTGGGCCCGCAGCACGCGGATGCGACGCTGGCGCTCGCCCTCCACGTCGAAGCCGAGGTACGCCTCCCGCGGGGGGACGCGCACGTTGGCGGAGCACTGGAACCGCTCGCAGATGAGCGTTCCGACGGTGTCGCCGTTGCGTCCGGCCGCTCCGGCGCGGCGCACGTTGAACTGCACGACCTCGTTCGGCAGCAGCACGTCCTCGCACCAGCTGCACTGGGCCCGCGCCCGCGGAGTCCCCTCGGTCTGGCGCAGCAGGATTCCGGCCGGCTCGCCGTCGAGGTCGACGACGATGTAGCCCACACGCGGCAGCTTCGGGTCCCGCCAGCCCAGGTAGTCGAGGCGGTCGGCGTCGACGGCGGCGAGATCGGGCATGACGATCGCGGCGCGCTCGCGCTGGGACACGTTGAGGAAGGAGGATCGGATCTGCGACTCGGTCAGAGGGATCATCGAGGGCACCTGTTCGATTGGCCGCGTCGGGCGGCAGACGACGCCGCCGGGTGGGCGGCGCAGCCCGGGGCGTGGGCGTGGGACGCCGACCACCGGGGGCACGCAGGCGAGTATACGTCCGTCGCGACCGTCACCCGCACCCGCGCTGCACCGGCAACGATCCCCGCAACAGCGGGGGCGAGGGTGGGCGCCGAACCGGCCGCGGGCGGCGGGCGCCGTGGAACGAGCGGGACGGCACATGCCCGGCCGAGCCGGGTCGGGCCGGGCCGGAACGACGACGCGGCGCCGGCCGGATCACTCCGGTCGGCGCCGCATGGTCGCGCGATCATCGCTCAGGCCGTTGCCCCCGAACCGACGGGTTCGGCACCTCTGACCGCGTCGCCGTCGACCGTCGTGGCGGCGTCCGCCGGAGCGTGTCCCCCGGAGGGGCGGCCCGCCTGAACGGGCTGCCCCGTCGACACCGCAGCTGTGCGGGTGTCCCCGGAGAGCCTCGCCCTCGTGCCCTCGACGATCTCGAGGACGATGGGCGGCTGCTCACCGAGGAACACGTCGAGACCGCGGGCGCTGTCCTCCGCCGTGGCGACCACCTCTCCGATCGCCGCCCCCGAACGAAGCTGCACCCGGAGCACCAGGACGCCGCGACGGCGGACCCGGTACGACCCCGAGCCCACGTGCACCACGTCGGGACGCTCGAGCAGGGCAGCACGCAGCACCTGCGCCGCGGTACCCGCCTCCAGCACCACGCCGCCGGCCAGCTGCGACGTCGAGCGCCGCTCGCTGAGGACCTTGGTCCGGCCCCCGCCGCGGGTGAACAGGACGACCACCGCGACGATGACCACGATGCCGCCGAGGACGAGACAGATCGCCGCGAACACGGACTCGGGCGTCAGCCCGGCACTGTCCGCGAGCTGCTGGACCTGCCCGCTCGCCCACGCGGCCGACCGGCCGACGAGCTCCCTGGTCTGGTCCCTCCACGGCCAGGGGATCGTCGTGGCCAGCACGAGCAGTCCTCCGGCCAGCAGGAGCAGCCCGACCAGCCCGATGAGCAGGCGGTTGAGGAAACGATTCGTCTTCGTCATGCCCCCACCTTTCCGTTCTGGTCGACGTGGACACTGACCCGCAGGCGCTCGGTCCCCGTCGCGGTCAGCTCGTCCTCGACGGCACTCACCACCGCACCCTCGTCGATCCGGAAGCCCGAGCTCGGCCGGATGCGCAGCTGCACGCTGCGTCGGCCGACCGTCGCCGTCACCTGGCCGCTGTCGACGCCGGAGGCGACCCGAGCCGCCCTGGCCGCCGCCGAGGCGAGCACGCGATCGTCGACGACAACGGCGATCCGCTCGGCCGACAGGCCGTGTCGGGCGCGACGCGCCCCGCCGAGGCTGAGCGCCACGAGGACCACGCCGACGACGACCGCGGCCACCGCACCGCCTGTGACGACGGGGTCGGCACTGGACGTGCCGTCCACCACCGCGGCGACGAGCGCACCGGGAGCGACGAGCAGGGCCGGAGCCCCGAGCAGCCACAGGACCGTCTCGACGCCGAGCCACAGCACGACGAGCGTCAGCAGCACGAGCACGAAGCCGACGAGCACCGAGCGCGAACGGTGGGTGATCCGACGCAGCTGCCTGCGGTACAACCGCTGGGTCGCCGGAGCGACGCCGCTGAACTGTTCAGTCATCTCACCCTCCGTGTGCTCTCGGGGACGACACCGGTCACCACGAGGGTGACGGCACTGACCTCTGCCCCGGTCTGGACGCTCACGCCGTCGGCGATCGCCGCCCTCTGCTCGTCAACCCAGACGAGCTGGTCACGCCGGGCCGTGCCGAAGACGACGGGCGTCCTCGCATCGACCGCGAGGCCGCCGTCCCTGTCACTGAGACGGACGGAGACCTCCGCTGCGGGGACGCCGAGTGCGGTGGCGACGACGGCTCGCGCCACCGTCGTCAACGCCCCGGGGGCGATCCGCGTGCGGCCGGGGAACGGCGCGGGCTCGGATCGCGCCGTCCGGCGCAGCTCGGCGGCGGTCATGATGACGACCGACGGCCCCGCAGCGCATCGGCCACTCCGCGGAGGTCAATCCTCCCGTCGGCGACCCGGCCCACGACCGCCCCGATCAGCATGAAGACGGCCACGAGCAGGAAACCCCAGAACCCGAACGCCAGGGCGGCGAAGGCCAGGGCGGCCCCCGCCGCCAAGCCGGTGACCGTCCCCGTCACTGGACGCGGCTTTCCTCGGCCTGGTCGTCCTTCTCCTCACCAGGGATGTGGACATCGTTGATCGCGACGTTGATCTCGGCGACCTGCAGCCCGACGAGCTCGGTGATCGCGCGGCCCACGGCCTCGCGGACGCGCTCGGCGACCTGCTGCATCGGCACCGGGTACTCGACGGCGATCGTGATGTCGGCGGCGACCTGCGTCTCGCCGACCTCGACGTGCACGCCCTGCCCGTGGTCGGTGCTGCCGATGGCGTCGCGGAGGGCGCCGAAGGCCCGCGCTGCGCCGCCGCCGAGGGCGTAGACGCCCTTGACCTCGCGGGCGGCGATGCCGGCGACCTTGGCGACGACCGAGTCGTCGATGACGGTCTTGCCCGCGCCGGACCCCTCGGCCGGGGTGTTGACGGAACGGTCGACCCGAGGAGTGTTCGAGCGGACGTCAGCAGTGCTGTTCTCAGCCATGATTGTTCCCTTTCATCTGTCGCGTGAGCCCTGATCGGGCATCGCGTCGGTTATGAAGGAGACGTGCGGCGTGAGAGAACGTCACGCTCGCGCGGCAAAAACTTTTCTCACCACGCGCCGACGTACTCGGACACCTCGCTGCCGACCGGCTGCGAGCGGACGACGAGGGGCAGCGCGCGGTCCACGGCGAGGGAGATCCGCTCGTGCACCCGGGGCGACACCAGCTCGTACCCGGTGAAGTCGCTCGTCGACGCATACACCCCGATCGGCAGCGTGAGCGCCTGGAAGAAGCCGAAGAGCGGCCGGAAGCTGTGCTCGAGGATGAGTGCGTGCCGCTCCCCGCCCCCCGTCGCCGACACCAGCACCGGAGTGTCGACGAGCGCGTACTGGTCGACGAAGTCGAAGAGGTGCTTGAACAGCCCGGTGAAGCTGGCCCGGTACACGGGGCTCGCGACGACGAGCAGGTCGGCCTGCTCGATGCGGCGGACCTCCTGCTCGGCCGCGGCGCTGAGCTCGTCGCGGCTGAGCGCTCCGGAGATCTCCCTGCCGAGCACGGAGAGCTCGATCAGGTGCGGGTTGATCGGGGTGCGCGCTCCGAACTCCTCGACGATGGACCGAAGCAGCACCGTCGTCTTGCTCGGCTCGTGCAGGCTTCCGGAGACGGCGACGACGTTGAGGGGCGCGTTCTCGGGGCGATCGGTCATGCCCCGAAACTAGACCCGCCGTCCCGGCCGCGGCGACCGGCGGCGACACGAAACGTAAAACGCGCACGTGCCGCCGCCGTGGCTCAGAAGGCCAGCAGGATCTTCCCCCTCAGGTGTCCCGCCTCCAGCAGCTCGTACGCGTCGCGCACACGGTCGACGGGGAACACCCGCTCGATCGGCACCGTCACCTCGCCGCGGGCGATCAGCTCGACCAGCTCGCGGAGCTGCTCGATGTCGGCGTCGGCACCGCCGGCGTGCGAGGCCCCGAGCTCGACGGCGGTGGCGAGCGTCGCCGCCCCCTCGTTGTCCAGCACGGCGGTGACGCCGTCGGGGGCGAGCAGCCGCAACCGGTCGGCGAGGCCGTCGCCGTAGCGGACGGGCTCCGCCCCGAGCGCGCGGAGGAAGTCCTCGTTCGCCTCACCGACCGTGCCGATCACCCGCGCGCCCGTCCGCAGCGCGAGCTGCGTCGCGATCACCCCGACCCCGCCGGCCGCCGCGCTCACGAGGACGGTGCCGTCCGGCCCCGGTGCGACGGCGGCGACGGCGGCCAGGGCCGTCCGCCCGGCGATCCAGAGGGCACCGGCCACGTCGTCGCCGACGGCGTCAGGGGTGGGAAGAACCTGGTCGGTTCGCGCGACCACCTCGCCCGCCTGCGCCTCGAAGCGGCGTCCGCCGAACACCCTGTCGCCCGGCGCGACGCCGGTCACACCCGGTCCCACCGCGGAGACCACGCCGGCGAAGTCGTTGCCGTTGCCACTGGGCAGGACGGCACCGAACGCCTCGGCGACGGCACCGCCGCGGCGGATCTTCGCGTCGACGGGGTTCAGCCCCGCGCGCGTCACCGCGATCCTCAGCTCCCCCGGGCCGGGGTCGGGGACGACCACGTCCGCGAGCCGGAGCACCTCCGGTCCGCCGAACTCATCGAAAACAACCGCCCGTGTCATATCGTCCTCCCGCCGTCGACGCCCCGGGATCGGGGCTGACGGCTCCAACGCCCGTGCCGGCACGGGATTCCCCCGGTGACACGGTGTGACGCGGACGTCGGCTCAGTTGACCTCGTCCGGGTGGCTTCCGACGCGTCCGTCCCGCTCCAGGCCGTTGATCGCGGTCATCTC
The DNA here is from genome assembly GCF_900163835.1 of Mycetocola reblochoni REB411. Lineage (GTDB taxonomy): Bacteria > Actinomycetota > Actinomycetes > Actinomycetales > Microbacteriaceae > Mycetocola_B > Mycetocola_B reblochoni. Next base: position 13,829 of record NZ_FUKR01000039.1, read on the forward strand.
CGCGGGGGTGAGATCGAAGTCGAACAGGTCGATGTTGCTGGCGATCCGCTCCCTCGTGCTCGCCTTCGGGAACACGATGATGCCCCGCTGCAGGTGCCAGCGCAGAACCACCTGCGCGGGGCTGACCCCGTGCGCCGTCGCGGCCGCGACGACCGGCTCCTCCTCGAACAGCGGGTACTTGCCCTGGCCGAGCGGGCCCCACGCCTCGGTGAGGATGCCGTGCTCGCGGCCGAACTCGGTGACGTCCTCCTGCTGGAGGGCCGGGTGCAGCTCGATCTGGTTGACGGCCGGCACCGTCCCGCCCTCGGCGAGCACGCGCTCCAGGTGCTCGACCAGGAAGTTCGAGACGCCGATCGCCCTGGCCTTGCCGTTCGCCCTGATCTGCTCGAGCGCGTGCCAGCTCTCGATGTAGCGGTCGCGCCGCGGGGTGGGCCAGTGGATGAGGTACAGGTCGACGTAGTCCAGGCCCAGCTTCTCCAGGCTCGCGTCGACGGCGGCGTAGGCCGACTCGGTGCCCTGGTCGGCGTTCCACAGCTTCGTCGTGATGAACAGCTCGTCGCGGGGGATCCCGCTCGCGGCGATGGCCCGGCCGACGCCCTCCTCGTTGCCGTAGATCGCGGCGGTGTCGATGTGCCGGTAGCCGAGCTCGAGCGCCGTCGAGACCAGCCGCTCCGTCTCCCCCGGGTCCACGAGGAACACCCCGAAACCGAGCTGGGGGATGCTCGCTCCGGTGTTCAGGGTCAGGCGGGGGACGTGCAGAGGGCTTGTCATACGTCCCAGGCTAATCACTCCGCCGCCGCGGGGCGACACGGCCGCAGCCGCGTAGACTGGTGAGGCTATGCCCCTGACCATCTCGTACCCCGCCGAGCTGCCCGTCAGCGCGCGCAAGGACGACATCGCCGCGGCGATCCGCGACAACCAGGTCGTCATCGTCGCCGGGGCGACCGGGTCGGGCAAGACGACGCAGCTGCCGAAGATCTGCCTCGAGCTGGGCCGCACGGCCATCGCCCACACGCAGCCGCGACGGATCGCGGCGCGCAGCATCGCCGAGCGCGTCTCCGAGGAGCTCGGGACCGAGCTCGGCGACGTCGTGGGGTACCAGGTCCGCTTCACCGACCAGTCCTCCGCCAACACCCAGCTGACGGTGATGACGGACGGCATCCTGCTCAATGCGATGCACCGCGACAAGCTGCTGCGCGCATACGACACGATCATCATCGACGAGGCGCACGAGCGCAGCCTCAACATCGACTTCCTGCTCGGCTACCTCAAGCAGCTGCTACCCCGCCGCCCCGAGCTGAAGCTCGTCATCACCTCGGCGACGATCGACGTGGACCGCTTCTCGGCCCACTTCGACGACGCCCCGATCATCGAGGTGTCCGGGCGGACCTACCCGGTCGAGATCCGCTACCGGCCGGTCCTCACCGAGGCCGACGAGGACGGCTCCTCCCCCGACGCGACCAGCATGATCGACGGCATCGTGCGCGCCGCCGACGAGCTGGCGAGGGACAACTCCGGCGACGTCCTGGTGTTCCTCAGCGGGGAGGCGGAGATCAGGGACGCCGCCGACGCGCTGCGCGCGCGCTACGGCTCCGACCGCGGCGGCAGCACCGAGATCCTGCCGCTGTACGGGCGGCTGTCCGCCGAGGAGCAGCACCGCGTGTTCCGCCCGTCGACCGCGGCGGGGGTGAAGCGGCGCATCGTCCTCGCGACGAACGTCGCCGAGACCAGCCTCACCGTTCCGGGGATCCGCTCCGTCATCGACACGGGCACCGCGCGCATCTCGCGCTACTCCACCCGGTCGAAGGTCCAGCGACTGCCCATCGAGGCGATCTCGCAGGCCTCGGCGAACCAGCGCTCCGGACGCGCCGGCCGCACGCAGGCCGGCGTGGCGATCCGTCTCTACAGCGAGGAGGACTTCGCCTCCCGCCCCGAGTTCACCGACCCGGAGATCCTGCGCACCAACCTGGCCGCGGTCATCCTGCAGATGATCTCCCTCGGCCTCGGCGACATCGCCGCGTTCCCGTTCCTCGAGCCGCCGGACCCGCGCGGCGTGAAGGACGGGCTCACGCTGCTGCGCGAGCTCGGCGCGGTCACCCCCGAGGGCCGCATCACGGCGATCGGCCGGAAGCTGTCCCGGCTCCCCGTCGACCCGCGCTTCGGCCGGATGATCATCGAGTCCGCGGCACACGGCGTGTCCAGGGAGGTGCTCGCCATCGTCGCCGCCCTCACCATCCAGGACCCCCGCGAGCGGCCGGTCGAGAAGCGGGCGCAGGCCGACGAACGGCACGCGCGCTTCGCCGACCCGCACGGCGACTTCATCACCCTGCTGAACCTGTGGAACTATCTCGAGGACAAGCGGCAGGAACTCTCCTCCAGCGCACTCAGGCGCCTGTGCAAGGCGGAGTTCATCAACTACCTCCGGGTGCGCGAGTGGCAGGACGTCGTGCGCCAGCTCACCCGGCTCGCGAAGCCGCTCGGCCTGACCATCGGCGACCCCTCCGTGGACCCGGACGGCATCCACAAGTCGCTGCTGGCCGGGCTTCTCTCGCAGATCGGCATCAAGGATCAGGCCGCGGCCGACCGCGCGGCGGCGGCGAAGAAGGCGGGACGGCAGGGCCCGAGGTCCGCGGGCGACTATGTCGCGGCACGCGGGACGCGCTTCGTCATCTTCCCCGGGTCGACGCTGGCCAAGAAGCAGCCGGACGCGGTCATGACGAGCGAGCTCGTCGAGACGTCCCGGCTGTTCGCCCGGACGGTCGGCGCGATCGACCCGGCGTGGGCCGAACCGATCGCCGGGGACCTCGTCACGCGCAGCCACAGCGACCCGCGGTGGGAGAAGCGCCAGGGCGCGGCCGTCGCGACCGAGAAGGTGACGCTGTTCGGCGTCCCCATCGTGCCCGGCCGCCGAATCCAGTACGACCGCATCGACCCGGAGGCGGCGCGCGAGCTGTTCCTGCGCCACGCCCTCGTCGAGGGCGAGTGGCCGAACGACGTCCGCCGCGACCGCCTCTACGCCTTCGACCGCCGCAACCGGCAGCTGCGGGCCGAGCTCGGACGGCTGGAGGAGCAGACCAGGCGCCGCGACATCCTCGCCGATGACGACGCCGTCCTCGCCTTCTACGACCGGGTGATCCCCGCCGAGGTGACGAGCGTGCGCAGTTTCGAGGGCTGGTGGAGGGAGGCCAGGAGCCGCACACCCGAGCTGCTCGACCTCAGCAGGGAGGAGCTGCTCCCCGGCGACGAGCCCGCCGTCGACGAGCGCGACTTCCCCGGCAGCTGGCGGCAGGCCGATCAGGTCTTCCGGCTGAGCTACCGCTTCGACCCCGGCTCCGCCGACGACGGCGTGCGGGTCGACATCCCGCTCGCTCTGCTCCCCCGGGTGTCACCCCTGGGCTTCGACTGGCAGGTGCCCGGCATGCGGCGCGAGCTCGTCACCGCGCTGCTCAAGTCGCTGCCGAAGCAGATCCGGCGCACCGTCGTGCCCGCCGCGGACTGGGCCGGCCGCCTCGTCACCGCGCTGGGCGACCCGCCGCAGGCCCTCCCCGACCAGCCGACGACCGACGCGGACACCCTCACCGCGCACCTGGCCAACGCCATCAAGAAGCAGGTCTACGTCGAGGTGGATGCCGGGGACTTCGACCTGTCCCGCGTCCACGACCACCTGAGGGTCACGTTCCGCGTCGTGGACGAGCGCGGCCGGCGGATCCGAAGCGGGAAGGACCTCGGCGAGCTGCAGCGGCTGCTCAGCGAGCGGACGGCGCAGCGCGTCCAGGCGTCGACGCGGACGGCTCACAGCATCGAACGCGAGGGCATCACCCGCTGGGACATGGACGAGATCCCCCGCTACGTCGACACCGAGTCGGGCGGGAACGTCATCCGCGGCTACCCCGCGCTCGAGGACACCGGCGACAGCGTCAGACTGACCGTCGTCGCGACGGCGGCCGAGCAGGCCCGCATCATGCCCGGCGGCCTTCGCCGACTGCTGCTCCTGGCGACCCCCTCGCCGGTGAGCTACGTCCAGCAGCACCTCAGCGCGGCGGAGAAGCTGACGCTGTCCGCCAGCCCGTACCCGAGCACGACCGCCCTGTTCGACGACTGCCTCCGCGCCTGCGTCGACGAGGTGCTCGTCCGGTTGAAGCCGGACGGCCTGCTCTTCCTCCGCGCCGAGTTCGAGGCGGTCAGGGACCGGGTGTCGCAGTCGGTCATGAACGCGATGTTCGACACCGTGTCCACGACGGCGCGGATCCTCACCGGCCAGCGCGCCGCGGAGAAGGCGCTCAAGGCGGCGACGGGGATGAACACCCTCAGCGCGGTCACCGACGCGAAGGCACAGCTGGACGGCCTGGTCTTCCCCGGCTTCATCTCCGCGACGGGACGGGAGCGGCTCGCCCAGCTGCCGCGCTACGTCTCCGGGATCGCCTACCGCGCGCAGCGCCTGCCGGAGAACCCGAACAGGGACAGGGCATGGCAGAACCAGATCGATGCGGCCACCCGTTCCTTCCTCGACGCCGGCGGCTCGATCCCGCTCGCCGCCGACGCACCGGCGTTCCTGGTCCGTACCCGCTGGCTGCTGGAGGAGTTCCGGATCAGCCTGTTCGCCCAGCAGCTGGGAACGGCGGAGACCGTCTCCCCGCAGCGCATCGCCAAGTCGCTCCGCGACCGCGACTGAGGCCACCGACCCTCCGCGCCGTGGCGAGCCCGACCGGGCCCGCCCGCACCGTCCGTGCGCGACGGGCCCGCCCGGCCCTGGTCAGCGTCGCCGAAGCGCGAGGACGGCGAGCAGCAGCGCCACCGCGGACCACGCGGCGAGGCCGAGCAGCGGCAGCAAGCACGCCCCCGGACCGGAGACGGTCAGGTTCGTCGCGTTCACGGCCGCGGTGAACAGCGGCATCGGGGTCGCATCCGCCAGCGTCGTGAGGACGTCGGCCAGCCAGGACGGCACGGAGACGGCGACGATCGAGAACGCCACGGGGACGACGAGCAGCAGCACCCCGACGACGAGGATCGCCACGACCGGGCGCCCGGAGGCGGTGCCGGCCCCGGCGGCGATCAACGCGATGAGGACGATGCCGGCGACGCCGATCACCCCGACCGCGAGGACGGTGCCGATGTCGGTGCTCGCGAGCGGACGCAGCACGACGCCGAGCAGCTGGACGACGACGAACACGACGATCGCGGCGACGGCGGCCACGAGCACCACACCGAGCCAGCGCGCGGTCAGCAGCCGCCCCCGGCGCGGGACGAGCGCGAGCGAGCTCTCCAGCAGCCCGGTGCCCGTGTCCCGTGCAGCCCCCACGGCCAGGACGACGGCGAGCACGACCGCGAGGACGGACAGCGCGGCCTCGGCCCCCGCCGTGGTCGGCGCGGCGAACTCCGGCGTCTCCGCCTCGCCGAGGGCGAGCAGCCCCGTCATCGCCCAGCCGAGCAGAAGCGCGACCGCGACCGCGGTGACGAGCCCGCCGAGGAGCCCTCCCCTGGCGATCAGCCGCGCCAGCTCCGCCCGGGCGACCGCACCGAGGGTCTGACGGCGACGGTCGTCCCTGGCCGTACGACGGCCTCCGGGCGCCGCGCTCATCGCTGCTCCCCCGTCGCCTCGGCCGCGCCGAGCGAGGCGAAGTAGCTGTCCTCGAGCGACGGCGTCTCCGAGCTCAGGTGGCGCAGCGTCCCTCCGGCTCGATACACGATCGCTCCGGCCCGCTCGGGTTCGATGTCGAAGGCGAGGACGCCCTGCCGCGACGGCTCGGCGCGCACGCCCTCCGCACGGAGCGCGGCGACGGCCGCGTCGAGGTCGAGCGCCTCGATGTAGCAGCGGCGCTGACCGACGGTGACGAACTCGTCCAGGCTTCCGGTGCGCACCACGCGGCCCCGGTCGAGCATGACGACGCGGTCGGCGACCAGACCGAGCTCGGCCATGTGGTGGGACGAGAGCAGGACGGCGTTGCCCGCCCTGGCCACCCCGGTGACGAAGCCGCGCAGCCAGCGGATGGCGTCGGGGTCGAGCCCGTTGATCGGCTCGTCCAGGACGAGGTTTGACGGCTCGCAGAGCATCGCCACGGCGATGCCGAGCCTCTGGCGCATGCCGAGGGAGTAGCTCGCGATCCGCTTCGACTCGGCCCCCTCGAGGCCGACGAGGCCGATCAGCTCCGCGGCGCGGGCGACGGGGACGCCCTGGCTCCGCGCGGCGTAGCGCAGGAAGCCGATGCCCGTCATGCGGTCGGGCAGGGTCTCGGCGGAGAGGAAGATCCCGAGCCTCCTCGCCGGCAACGGCGCCTGCCCGAAGGGCTCTCCGTCGACGAGCACCCGACCCTCGTCCGCCCGGGTGATCTGCGCCGCCATGCGCAGCACCGTCGACTTCCCCGCCCCGTTCGGACCGACGAAGCCCGTCACGAGCCCGTCCTCGGCCCGGAAGCTCACCCGGTCGACGACGCGTCGCCCCCCGTAACTCTTGACCACATCCTGCACGTCGATCACGTGCTACCCCCTCTTCTCGTGTGCCGGCCTCCAGCCTGGCATCAACCCGAGCTCGGCGACAGCGAACCGTCCACGACGGAGAGCGCGGTCGGGCGTTCGGTCAGGGTGCGCCGAAGCGGAGCGGGTCGACGAAGTCGGTTCGCAGGACCTGCTCCTCGTCCAGCACCGCCCGCGCGAGGACCTCGCCGATCGCGGGCGCGTGCTTGAACGCGTGGCCGCTGTCGCCCCCGCCGACGACGAGCCGCGGCCCCACGCGGCCAAGCAGGAACTGCCCGTCGGGGGTGCGGGTGATCATGCACGGCTGGACCCGGCTCGGGGTCGGGTCGAGGCCGGGCAGCACCCGGGAGACGACGGCGCTGAGCTCCGCCGTCTCCGCCGGGCTGACGCCCCGATCGAGCTCGTCGGCGCGGATCCGCGGGTGGTCGACGCCGATGTCGCCGAGGCCGACCTTGACGTCCTCGCCCTCGCGCGCGCCGTGCGACCACACGATCGTGGAGTCGGGCAGCTGCCGGATGAACACCGGGTAGTCGGCGATACCGAACCCTTCCCCCTGCCGTGGCGCAAACCAGGTCAGCGGCGACCGGATCGGGTCGAGCGGCAGCGAGGGCACCAGGGTGTCCAGCCAGGCGCCCGCCGTCACCACGGCCTGGCGCGCGCGCAGCCGACCGGCGCCGGTCGTGACGGTGACGCCGTCCTTGTCGACGTCGACGGAGCGAACCCGCGTTCCGGTGACCAGCCGTGCCCCGGCGGCGGTCGCCGCCTCGAGCGCCGCGGACAGGTACTGCTCGGGGTCGGCGACGCCCGCATTCGGGTCGAGCACGGCGACGTCGGTGTCGAGCACCCCGGCCTGCTGCGGGTAGCGGCGACGGAGCTCGTCCGCGTCGATGACCTCGACGTCGATGCCGGCCGCCCTGGCGGCCTCCCGGCTCCCAGCGACGACCTGGCTGTCCGGCGCGCCGACGAAGACGCCGCCCGTCTCGGTCAGGATGCGACGTCCGGTTCTCGCCTCCAGCTCGCGGAACAGCTCCCGCGCGGCGAGGGCGTAGCCGGCGAGCGCCGGGTGTTCGAGGCACGCGACGCGGAACAGCCGGGTGAGCCCGTGCGTCGAACCGAGCGGGTGCGGCGGGGCGAACTGGTCGACGCCGATGACGGACACCCCGCGCTCGGCCAGCCGCCAGGCGGTCGCCGCGCCCATCGCCCCGAGGCCGACGACGATGACGTCCGCGTCGACGCCTCCTCTGCGGGGGCGGGTCGGCG
>NZ_FUKR01000020.1 GCF_900163835.1 Mycetocola reblochoni REB411
ATGCCGGATGCCTCGGTCGACGCGATCGTCACGGACCCGCCCTACGAGCTCGGCTTCATGGGCAAGGGGTGGGATTCGTCGGGCATCGCGTACGACCCGGAGGTGTGGGCACAAGCCCTCCGGGTGTTGAAGCCAGGCGGGCACCTGCTCGCGTTCGGCGCAACACGCACCTGGCATCGCCTCGCCGTCGCGGTGGAGGACGCCGGGTTCGAGATCCGCGAAAGCATCGCGTGGATGTACGGGTCCGGGTTCCCGAAGTCGATGGACGTCGCCAAGGCAATTGACAAGGCGGCGGGCATCAGGCGCGGAAGGGCGGGGGCAGTCGTTTCGGGGAACGGAGCCATGTCTGGCGGGAACTACGAGCGGACCGAAAAGGGTGCACCCGCCACCGCTGAGGCCGAGAAGTGGGCCGGCTGGGGGACGGCGCTCAAGCCTGCGTTCGAGCCTGTCGTGGTCGCTCGAAAGCCATCGGACGGGACGGTCGCCGCGAACGTCCTCGCGCACGGGACTGGGGCTCTGAACATCGACGCCAGCAGGATCGGTCGGGGTGACGGTGACCGCACCGAGTACGGGCGCGACAAGCTGCTCGACTACGCACACGAGCGGGTCGCCATGGGCGTCATTAACCAGACGACCCCGTACGCGCCGCACGATGCGGGCCGGTTCCCGTCGAACGTGATCCTGGACGAATCGCAAGCCGCCGAGCTCGACAAGCAGACCGGCGTCACCACATCGCGCAAGGGCAAACCCCGCAGCGGAAAGAGCGGTGACGGGTGGGGCATGACCGCGACCGGTGCGGAGTACGACGACATCGGCGGCGCGTCCCGGTTCTTCTACGTCGCGAAGGCTGGCGCGGACGAGCGTCCCGTGGTTGACGGTGTCGCGCACGCCACGGTGAAGCCGCTCGCCCTGATGCGGTACCTCGTGCGCCTCATCACCCCGCCAGGCGGCACTGTGCTTGACCCGTTCGCCGGGTCCGGGACGACCCTCGAAGCCGCCCTGATCGAGGGGTTCAACGCGGTCGGGATCGAGCTCGAAGCCGACCACCTGCCCCTCATCCGCAAACGGCTCGGGACGCCGATCCAGCAGTCCCTCTTCGGAGATTGGAGCGACACAGCATGAACGAACGCACCTG
>NZ_FUKR01000008.1 GCF_900163835.1 Mycetocola reblochoni REB411
GTCGGGATCGGGGGTCGTGGTGGGGGGACGAATGCACGTCGGGCCTCTCGGGGGTCGGTGTTCACGACGCCGCGCCCCGGCGGTACCGGGGCGCGACTCCTGCTGTCCCCACACCATAGGGACGCAATGTTTCACCGATCGGGCGCTACCGTGTCCAGGGCATTTCGCGCCCGGTCGGGCCCCGTTTTTCCGCGTGGATACTCTCGCCCTCGGTGAGCGCGTCCAGCAGCCGCGATGTCCGGGCGCTGACGTCCCGCCCCGACGGTCGCACGGTGCCCCCGGTGGGATTCGAACCCACACCTGTAACGATTTTAAGTCGCCTGTCTCTGCCGTTGGACTACGGGGGCCGGAGACGAGAAAGGCGGTGGGGAGCGCGAGAAACTCGCTCTCCCCACCGCCTCAGCCGGAGTGGGTCAGGAACCCGACTCCTCGGTCGTCGGCGCGGCGGCCTTCGTGCCCTTGGCCGCGGTGGCCTTCGCCGCCGTGGTCTTCGCGGCCGTCGTCTTGGCGGCCGTGCTGCTCGCCGGCTTCTTCGCCGCCGCGGGCTTCTTGGCCGCGGTGGTCGCCTTGGCCGCGGTGGTCTTCGCCGCCGTGGTCTTGGCCGGAGCCTTCTTCGCGGGGGCCTTCTTCGCCGCGGGCTTCTCGTCGTTCACCGCAGCGGCGGGGGCAGCGGCAGGCGCCTCCTCCACCGGGGGCTTCGGACGCGAGGCGAAGCGCTCGAAGAACGCGCGGGGGTTCTGCGTCGCCTCGAGCGAGACGATGTCGCGGTCGAGCCACAGGTTGTTCCACCAGCCCCAGAACACGCGGAACTTGCGCTCCCAGCTGGGGATGGCCAGACCGTGGTAGCCGCGGTGCGCGACCCAGGCGGGGAAGCCCTTGATCGAGATCTTGCCCGACTGGAACACACCGGTGCCCAGGCCGAGGCCGGCGACCGCACCCATGTTCTTGTGCACGTAATTCGTCGGCTGCTCGCCGCGGAGGACGGCGACGATGTTCTTGGCGAGCTGCTTGCCCTGGCGCACGGCGTGCTGGGCGTTCGGCACGCAGGTGCCGTCGGGCAGGCCGCCGGTCAGGTCGGGGACCGCGGAGACGTCGCCGGCGGCCCAGGCGCCCTCGACGACCTCCTCGGCGGTGCCGACGCGCAGGTCGGCGCGGGTCTGGATGCGGCCGCGGGCCTCGACCGGAAGGTCGGTGGTGCGGACGACCTCGGGGTTGGCCATGACACCGGCCGTCCAGATGATGAGGTCCGACTCGAAGCTCTGACCGGTCGACAGCTTGATCACGCCGTCCGTCGCGTCCTGCAGCTGCGTGTTCAGGTGCACGTTCGCGCCGCGCTCGGCCAGGTTCTTCAGCACCCACTCGCTGGTCTCCTGCGACACCTCGGGCATGATGCGGCCCATCGCCTCGATCAGGTGGAAGTGCGTGTCCTCGAAGGAGATCTCCGGGTAGCGCTTCAGCAACGCGGAGGCGAAGGAGCGCAGCTCGGAGAACACCTCGATGCCGGCGAAACCGCCGCCGACGACGACGAAGGTGAGCAGGCGCTCGCGCTCGGGGCCGGCGGGCAGCTGCGCGGCACGGTCGAAGTTGCCGAGCACGCGGTCGCGGATGGCGACGGCCTCCTCGATCGACTTCAGGCCGATCGCGGTGTCGGCGACACCCGGGATCGGGAAGGTGCGCGAGACGGAACCGGCGGTCACGACGATCTGGTCGTAGTGGTACTCGTAGGGCTCGCCGACGCTCGGCTCGATGATCGCGGTCTTCTCGGCGTGGTTGACCTTGACGACCTTGCCGCGGACGACGTTGCTCTTCTTCAGGTGCCGACGCTGCGAGACGACCGCGTGACGCGGCTCGATCGATCCGGCCGCGACCTCGGGGAGGAAGGGCAGGTACGCCATGTACGGCAGCGGGTCGACGACGGTAACTTCGGCTTCGCCGGCGCGGAGGCGCTTCTCAAGCTTCCACGCGGTGTAAAAGCCGGCGTATCCACCGCCGACGATAAGAATCTTGGGCACGAAAAAGCCTCTCCTACGTGATCATCAGGGGTCGGGGAAAAGGTTACTCCTCCTCGGAGACCCTCCGGAAATGCCGGGTAGCACCGATTGCCCCTAGCACGACAAGCGTAGCAGTTCCTCCGAGGGCCACCACCGGCACGATGCCGTAGATGACGGCGTCGGCGCCCGGCCCGGAGCCCGCGCCCGCCTCGGGCTCCGGCTCGAGCGGGGGGACCGTCTCCGGCACCGCGTCGGCGCCTGCTCCCTCGCCGTCGTCCTCACCCTGCGCCGGTCGGTAGGTGGCGACCCAGTCCTCCAGGCTGCCCATGGGGTTCTCGCCGACCGGCTCCACGCTCGCCGTCACCGCCCGGTCCGCGTCGACGATGCCGAAGCCGTACAGCGGGCTCTGCGTGCCCTCCTCCTGCTCGGGCCCCGGCCTGGCCGTCGCCGTGATCCGGTTGATGACGTTGGCGGCGTCGAGCTCCGGGTGGGCCGAGCGCACCAGAGCGGCGACGCCGGCCACGATGGGTGCGGCACCGCTCGTGCCCTCCCAGCGGGCGACCGAGCCGTCGGGCGACACCCCGAGCAGCTCCTCGCTCGGGGCCGCGACGCCGATCGTGATGCCCTGACTGGAGGAGTCCCTGCTGGCCGTCCCCTCCCTGTCGACCCCGGCGACGCTGAGCACGCCGGGGATCGTCGCCGGCGCACCGACCACGTCGGTGCCCGCGCCGCGGTTGCCCGCGGCAGCGATCACGACGACGTCGTGGTCGGCGGCGTACTGGAACGCGTCGTCCCAGCTGGACGGCCAGCTCTTCGTGTTGGTCGTGAGCGACAGGTTGATCACGTCCGCGCCGTGGTCGACGGACCACCGCACGGCGTCGACGATCTGGTCGCCGAAGTCGACGGGGGACGCGCTGTCGGCGAAGCCGATCGACACGGAGAGCAACGTCGCCTCCGGCGCGACACCGATCACGCCGTCCTCACCGTCCTCGCCGGTGCCCCGAGCGGCCAGAAGAGAGGCCACCCAGCTGCCGTGGTCCGACCCGGGCCGTGGCCCGACGGGCGCCCGCCCATCGGGCTCGCCGACGCCCGAGGCATCATGGCCGCCGGCGACCGCGTCGCGGAACGCCGCCGGACCGTCCGCGACCCCGCTGTCGATGACCGCGACGGTCACCCCCTCGCCTCTGGTCTCCTTCCAGGCCTCGGCGATGCCG
>NZ_FUKR01000040.1 GCF_900163835.1 Mycetocola reblochoni REB411
TTCGCGGGGAGGGTGGCGGGGAGGATGGCGGGTCGGTGGCGAGAACGGCCCGGAAGCCGTCGATGGTCGAGCGGAGGGTGTCGGCCACGACGTCCCCGGCGGAACGCGAGGCGTCGACGCCTCCGGCGAACAGCGAGGACATCGTGGTGCTCATCGCGATGCTGATCAGCTCCACGCACGCCCGGGGCCTGGGGTCGTCCTCCGGCACGTCCTCGCGCCGGGCGATCAGGGACGCCAGCACCTCGTCCCGTGCGCGGTTGAGTCCCATGAACCGCACGAGCAGCCGCGGCTCGCGTTCGAGCGCCGCGTGGAAGTCGGCGTGCTCGGCGAGCCCGAGCCCCATCTCGGCCGCGTGCTCCCCGGCGATGTCGATGACGTCGTCGAACACGGCGCCCCAGCCGCGGGAGCCGCGCTCGAGGAACCGGGCCGCCAGGCGTTCGCCTCGCTCCGTCTCGTCGATGCCGAGGACGGCGTCCTCCTTGCCGGGGAAGTAGTTGAAGAAGGTCCGGCGGGCGATGCCGACCTCGTCGCAGAGCTCGTCGATCGTGAAGCCGGCCAGCCCCCTGGCCGCGGTGAGCCGGCGGGAGACAGTGGTGATCCGCGCGGCGGTCGCGGCCATGCGGGCGGAGAGCCCCGTCGGCGAATCTGCACTCTTACTCACGGAGTGCAGTTTTGCACTATCGCCACCACAGTGCAAATCCCGGTTCCCGGCTGGCGGGCCCGCTCCGGCATGACCACCCCGGGACGAGCACTCCGGCAGGACCACGCCCCGAAACGAGGAATCGGACCCGCCCACGAGGGACGGGCCCGATTCCTCGGACGGCGGCGGGAGCCGCTACTCGACGAGCTTGGACAGCGTCGGGTCGTTGGCGTAGGCCTCCGCCGCGTTGTCCTTCGTCACGATCTGCGGGGGCAGCAGGAAGGCGGGGACCACCTTGCTTCCGTTGTCGTAGTCGTCGGTGTTGTTCACCTCGACCTCGTCACCGGCCTGCAGCGCCTTCACCGTGTCGATCGTCTGGGTCACCAGCGCCCTGGTGTCCTTGTTGATCGTGGAGTACTGCTCGCCGGCCATGATCGACTTGACCGACTCCACCTCGGAGTCCTGACCGGTGACGACGGGGATGTCCTTGCCCGCGCCCTTCACCGAGGTGATGATCGCCCTGGCGAGGGTGTCGTTCGGCGAGAGCACGCCGTCGAGCTCGGTGTCCCCGTTGTAGGTGCTCGTCAGCAGCGAGTCCATGCGACGCTGGGCGTTCTCCGGCTTCCAGCCGTCGGTCGCGGTCTGCTTGAGCGAGGTCTGGCCGGAGCCGACGACCACGTCACCGGAGTCGATGGCCGGCTGCAGCACGCTCATGGCGCCGTCGAAGAACACGGAGGAGTTGGCGTCGTCCGGCGAGCCGGAGAACAGCTCGATCGTGTACGGGCCGTCGCCCTTCTGTGCCTCCATGCCGTCCAGCAGCGCCTGGCCCTGGAGCTCGCCGACCTCGTAGTTGTCGTAGGCAACGTAGTAGTCGACGGCGTCGGTGTTGAGGATCAGGCGGTCGTAGGCGATGACCGTCGCCCCGGCCTCCTTGGCCGCCTCGACCTGGGTGCTCAGCTGCCCGCCGTCGGCCGCGCCGATGACGATGACCTTCGCGCCCTTGGTGACCATGGACTGGATCTGGGCCTGCTGGTCGGCGACCGGGCTGCCCGCGGCGGCGTACTGGACGTCTGCCTTGAAGCCGGCCTCGGTGAGGCCGTCGGTGAACAGGTCTCCGGCGAGCACCCAGTTCTCGCTCGTCTTCGCCGGGAGGGCGACGCCGATGAGCGATCCGGCCTCGAAGCCGGCCGCACCCTCGGTGCTGTCCGAGCCAGCACTGTCGCCGCCGCGGCTGGAGCAGCCGGCCAGGACGAGGGCGCCCGCGGCCGCGAGGGCCACCGATGCAATCAGTTTCTTGCGCATGTGAGTCACTTTCTCTTGGTGTGTCGGGCTGATCGGCTCTGATCAGTCCTTGGCGGGTGCGCCCGTCTCCGCTGATGCGGTCGCGGACGGGGCGGCGCCCGACGTCGGTGTGGTTGCGGCGACGGAGGCGTTGCCCCCGCGCTTGGAGGTGAAGATCCCGATGATGGAGAAGCGGTTCTGCTTCTTGTTGTAGACGTCGATGGCGACGGCGACCAGCAGCACGAGGCCCTTGACGATCTGGACGGTGTCCGCACCGGCACCCATGAGCTGCAGGCCGTTGTTGAGGAACGCCATGACCAGACCACCGATGATCGACCCGATCACGGTGCCCACGCCGCCGGCGACGGCCGCACCACCGATGAAGACGGAGGCGATCGCGTCCAGCTCCCAGCCGGTGCCGTCGTTGGGTCCGGAGGCGCCCGCCCTGGCCACGTAGATCATGCCCGCCAGCGCCGCGAGGATCGACATGTTCATCATGACGAAGAAGTTGATCCGCTTGGAGTTCACACCGCTGAGCTCCGCCGCCCGGGAGTTTCCGCCGACGGCGTAGACGTGACGGCCGAAGACGGTCCTCCTGGTGATGAAGGAGTACACGATGACGAGCACGACCAGGATGAGGCCGGAGATCGGGAAGCTCGTGCCGACGCGGCCTCCCGCGAACAGCAGGGTGGCGACAACGACGATGCCGACCAGCAGCGCGACGCGGATGCCCGCGACCCACGCCGGGGCGATCTCCGAGCCCATCTGCCGCTGCACGGCGCGGGAGCGGAGCTCGCGCCAGATGATCGTCACGATCGCGATGAGTCCGATCAGAAGGGTCAGGTTGTTGTATCCGGTCTCCGGCCCGACCTCGGGCAGGAAGCCCGACCCGATCGCGCGGAAGCCGTCGGGGACGGGCACCGTGTTGCCGTTGCCGATGAAGACCTGGCCGCCGCGGAAGAGCATCATCCCCGCGAGGGTCACGATGAACGCGGGGACGCCGACGTAGGCGACCCAGAACCCCTGCCCGGCGCCGATCGCGGCGCCGACGACGATGCCGAAGACGATGGCGAGCGGCCAGGGCAGGTTGAACTCGGCCATCGCCCTGGCGACGACGACGCCGGTGATCGCGGCGACGGACCCGACCGACAGGTCGATGTGCCCGGCGATGATGACCATGACCATGCCGATCGCGAGGATGAGGATGTACGAGTACTGGCTCACCACCGCGATGAGGTTCGTCGACGAGAGCGTCAGCCCCCCGGTCAGCCACTGGAACAGCGCGACGATGAGGATCAGGCTGAACAGGATGCCGAACTGGCGGAGCTTGGAGGTGTTGCCCGTGCCGAAGATCTTCTTCAGATCGGAGATGCCGCTCATGCTGCTGTCACTTTCTGTGCGGAGGAGGTCATGGACTTCATGAGCGCCTCGGGTGTGGCCGTCGCGGCGGAGTACTCCCCCGTGATGGCGCCCTCGAAGATGGTGTAGATCCGGTCGGAGAGCCCGAGCAGTTCCGGCAGCTCGGAGGAGATCAGGACGATGCCCTTGCCCTGCGCGGCGAGCTCCTGGATGATCCCGTAGATCTCGAACTTGGCCCCGACGTCGATGCCGCGGGTGGGCTCGTCGAGGATGAGCAGGTCCGGCTCGGTGAACATCCACTTGGCCAGGACGACCTTCTGCTGGTTCCCGCCGGAGAGGGTGTCGACGCCGCTCTCGACGCTCGCGGTCTTGATGCGCAGCTTGCGGCGGTACTCCTCGGCGACGTCGTGCTCGCGGTACTCGTCGACGACGTTCGCCCGGGAGATCCGTTCGGGCTTGGCGGAGACGATGGAGCGTTTGATGTCGTCGAGCAGGTTGAGCCCGAGCGCTTTGCGGTCCTCGCTGACGTAGGCGAGGCCGTTGTCGATGGCCTCGTGGACGGTGCGCAGCTGCACCTGCTTGCCGTCCTTGACGATCGTGCCCGAGCGGTAGGCCCCGTACGACCGGCCGAACAGGCTCATCGCCAGCTCGGTGCGCCCCGCGCCCACCAGCCCGGCCAGCCCGACGATCTCGCCGCGGCGGACGGTGAAGCTCTCGTTCTTGCAGACCATGCGCTCGGCGGAGACCGGGTGCTGCACGGTCCAGCCGTTGACCTCGAAGAACACCTCCCCGATCTCGGGGACGCGGTCGGGGAAGCGGGACTGCAGGCTGCGCCCGACCATGCCGCGGATGATTCGGTCCTCGTTGACGCCGTCCCTGACGACGTTGAGCGTCTCGATGGCGCGGCCGTCGCGGATGATGGTGATCGAGTCGGCGACCTGCTCGATCTCGTTGAGCTTGTGGGAGATGATGATCGAGCTGACGCCCTTGCCCTTGAGCCCCCGCAGCAGGTCGAGCAGGTGCTGGGAGTCGGACTCGTTGAGCGCCGCGGTCGGCTCGTCCAGGATGAGCAGCTTCACCCGCTTCGACAGCGCCTTGGCGATCTCGACGAGCTGCTGCTTGCCGACGCCGATGTCCTTGATGAGGGTGTCGGGATCCTCGTCCAGGCCGACCCTGGCCAGCAGCTCGCGCGCCTCGCGCTGGGCGCCCTTCCAGTCGATCGACCCGAAACGGGTGGTCGGCTCGTTGCCGAGGAAGATGTTCTCGGTGATGCTGAGCTCGGGGATGAGCGCGAGCTCCTGGTGGATGATGACGATCCCCGCGGCCTCGCTCGCCCTGATGTCCTTGAACCGCACCTCCTCGCCCCGGTAGGTGATCGTGCCGCTGTAGCTGCCGTAGGGGTAGACGCCGGAGAGCACCTTCATGAGCGTCGACTTGCCCGCGCCGTTCTCGCCGCAGATCGCGTGGATCTCGTCGATGCCGACGCTGAGTGAGACGTCCGCGAGGGCTTTGACGCCGGGGAATTCCTTGGTGATCGAGTCCATCTGCAGGATGGGGGCGGTGGCGCTCATCGGGTGGTCCCCGTTGCCTGCTCAGCGCCGCTGCTGTGCATCGCGTGCATTGCTGCCTTTCTTCGACTTCGTCGTCGGGGAGCATCGTTGCTCCGAGTAAATGTGACCGTTCACATTTATAGCGTCAACCTAGGACTGTCACGCGGCCGTGTCAACTCCACGTGGAGAACCCGCGACCGAACCGTGACCGTCCGCCGCCGGCGGCCGGAGGAGGGCGCGAACGCGACGGGGCGAACGCCCCACCAGGACCATCGCGACAGGGCCGGCCGCAGCGTCGGCCGGTGCGGTGGCGACAGGGGCGGCACCGACCGTCACGACAGGGGCCGGGACGCCCACCAGCCCGCGTCCGTCGGCGGCGCCGTCGAGCCGCGGACCTCGAGCGTGGGCTCGAGCAGGATCGCGCCGCTCGGCGCGCCGGAGACGATCTCCGCCAGCGCCGCCTCGACCACCCGCTCACCCACGGCGACGAAGTCCTGCCGCACCGTCGTCAGCCCCGGCGGGATGTGCGCTGCCTCGGGGATGTCGTCGAAGCCGACCACGCTGATCCGCGCGGGGACGTCGGCCCCCGCCTCCCTGAAGGCGTGGAGGAGCCCGATGGCGACCTGGTCGTTGATGGCCACGATCCCGGTGAAGCGGCGCCCCCTGAGCAGGTCCCGCCCGGCCAGGTAGCCGAAGTCGGCGGAGAGCTCGCCGAGGATCGGCGGGGTCACCTCGAGCTCCGCCTCGCCGAGCTCGAACAGGTACCCCTGCATGCGCTCCTCCGCCTCGATCCAGTCCTGCGGACCGCCGACGTGGACGATCTCCTTGTGCCCCAGGTCGATGAGGTGCCGCGTCGCCAGACGTGAGCCGAGGAACTGGTCCACGGCGACGTTGCTCGCGCCCTCCCTCCGGCTCGAGTCAAGCGCGAGCACGGGGACGCGCGCCTCGACCCCGGCGAGGGCGCGATAGACCTCGGTACGCGGGGCGAGCACGATAAGCGCCTCCACGTCGAGGGCGAGCAGCCGCTCGATCGCCGAGTCGACGGCGCCCCTCTCCCCCGAGGTCGACACCAGGACCAGCTGGTAGCCGGCCTGGCGGGCCGTCCGCTCCATGGCGATCTGCATGGTCTGCGGGCCGTAGTGGGCGTTCTGATGCGTCGAGAGGACGCCGATCAGCCCGCTGCGCCTGGTGACCAGCGCACGGGCGGCGCTGTTGGGCCGGTAGCCGGTCGCCTTGATCGCGTCGAGGACGGACTGCCGCGTGGACTCCCGAATGCGATCGCTGCCGTTGAGCACGCGCGAGACCGTCTGGTGGGACACACCGGCGCGGGCAGCGACGTCCCTGATGTTGGGGGCACGCCCCGCTCCGGTCTGCTTCTTCATCGAACCCCGCCCGAAATCACCGATGAGAACGGTCACATCTCATCCGAGCCAACTATACGTTCCCCCTCGGCGGCCCCGCCGGGCCGCGCCCGCCGAGGGGGACGCCGCGCGCCACCAGGTCGCTGCGAAAACGCTGCGGGGTCACCCCGACCTCGCGGCGGAAGGCCGAGACGAAGTTCGTCGGCTCACTGAAACCGAGCTCGGTGGCGATCGACGCGACCGTGGCCGAGGAGTCGACGAGCAGGCGCCTGGCCTCGAGCATCGTCCGCTCGAGGAGGAGGGCCTTCACCGTCTTCCCGGTCAACCGCTGACAGGCGCGGTTGAGCGTGCGTGCCGAGTACCCGAGGACGGCGGCATAGTCCTCGACGCGCCGCGTCGTGCGGAACCGCTCGTTGATCGCCAGCCTCACTGCGGCGAGCAGGTGTGCCGACTCGGCGTCGTGCGGGGCCTCGTCCAGGCGCGAGCGGCGTTCGAGCTCGAGCAGCAGGGTGGTCACGCGCGAGCGGACGAGCTCGTCGTGCTGCGCGTCGATGTCGGCGCTGAGGGCGTCGAGGAAGTCCGCGAGCCTGGCCTGCTCCTGCCGGCCGACCGCCCAGGACACCCGCTCGGGCGGTCGCGCCTCGAGCCGATCGGCCGCCTCCGCGATCAGCAGCGCGTCGCGGCGCACGAGCAGGGCCACGACGCTCAGCGACGGATCGGGGACCACCCGCTGCACCTGGTCCGGCATCGCCCAGCTGACGGTGCCCGGCGCGCACGCATGCCAGTCGAAATCGATCACATGATGACCCTGCCCCTCTCGCGTGAGCAGCACGGTGTGAAAGTCGACGCGGTGGGGAACGACCATCGGCGGCGGCCACTCCCCCGTCGTTCCCCCGATTCTGAGCATCTCGGCGAAGCGGGATCCGGTGCCGCGCGGCTGGAACCGAAGCGACTTCACCCGAACGCCGCCCGACGCTTGTCCAGAATTCATCATGATGGGTCCGTTTCGGATCGTGACCGGCAGCCCGGGTGCTGCCCATACTATTCAGGCACCGAACCCCCGCAGATTGGCATCACGTGTCCACACCCCACCTCATCCCCTCCCCCGCGGCGACCACCCGTTGCTGGAGCAGCCGCGGGAGCGAGCATCACACCGACGCCTCCTCGCGCCCTCCGATCGGCCTGCTCCTGCAGGACGGCGTCCTCGCCGCGCACTCCCGGCACAGCGGCACGCACGGCTGATGCGAGCGCTGGCCCCGCGGAACGTTCTCCACGGGGCCAGAACTCGGCGACGAGCGGGCGGTGTCAGACGCCAGCGCGCTCCGCAGCTAGGACGACGTTCTCCAGCAGCAGCGCCCGCGTCATGGGTCCGACGCCGCCGGGGTTGGGCGACAGCCAGCCGGCCACCTCGGCCACGGCCGGGTCGACGTCGCCCGCGAGCTTGGCCCGTCCCGATTCGGTCGTTCCCACCCGGGTCACGCCGACGTCGAGCACGGCCGCGCCCGGCTTGACCCACTCCGGCTTCACCAGGTGCGGCACGCCGACGGCGGCCACGACGATGTCCGCGCGGCTGACCTGCTCGGCCAGGTCGGGGGTACGCGAGTGCGTGAGGGTGACGGTGGCGTCCAGGCCCTTGCGGGTCAGCAGCAGGCCCAGCGGCCGGCCGACGGTCAGCCCCCTGCCGATCACGGTGACGTGGGAGCCCGAGATGGCGACGTCGTTGCGCAGCAGCAGCTGCACGATCCCCGCCGGGGTGCACGGCAGCGGCGTGCGCATCGGTCCGGAGACGTTGGCCACGAGGGCGCCGAGGTTCATCGGGTGCAGCCCGTCCGCGTCCTTCGCCGGATCGATGAGCTCGAGCATCGCGTTCTCGTCGACACCGTCGGGCAGCGGCAGTTGGACGATGTACCCGGTGACGGCGGGGTTCGCGTTGAGCTCAGCGATGGCCGCCCTGATGTCCGCCTCACCCGCGTCGGCGGGCAGCTCCACCTGGATCGACTCGATGCCGACCTCGGCGCAGTCGCGGTGCTTCCCCGTGACGTAGGAGCGCGACGCGGGGTTGTCGCCGACGAGCAGCGTCCCGAGCCCGGGGACCACGCCCCGCGACCTGAGCACGGCGACGCGCTCACGCAGCTCCGCCTTGATGGCGCCCGATGCGGCCAGGCCGTCCAGTCTGATCGCCGACACGCTACTGGGCCAGACCGGGGTAGAGCGGGAAGCGCTCGGTCAGCGCGGCCACGCGCTGCCGCAGGCCGGGGACGTCCGCGCCCGGCCGGAGCGCCAGCGCGATGATGTCGGCGACCTCGGTGAACTCGGCGTCCCCGAAACCACGGGTCGCCAGCGCGGGGGTGCCGATCCGGAGACCGGAGGTCACCATCGGCGGGCGCGGGTCGAACGGCACCGAGTTGCGGTTGACGGTGATCCCGACCGAGTGGAGGACGTCCTCGGCCTGCTGACCGTCGAGGGGCGAGGTGCGCAAGTCGGCGAGCACGAGGTGGACGTCGGTCCCGCCGGTGAGCACGTCGACGCCGGCCGCCCGCGAGTCGTCCGAGGTCAGCCGCTCGGCCAGGATGCGCGCACCGCTGATCGTGCGCGCCTGCCTGTCGGCGAACTCGTCGGTGGCGGCCAGCTTGAACGCGGTCGCCTTGGCCGCGATCACGTGCATGAGCGGCCCGCCCTGCTGACCGGGGAACACGTTCGAGTTGAGCTTCTTTGCCAGCTCGGTGTCGCGGCTGACGATGAAGCCCGAGCGCGGTCCGCCGATGGTCTTGTGCACCGTCGAGGACACCACGTCGGCGTAGGGGACGGGCGAGGGGTGCAGCCCCGCGGCGACCAGCCCGGCGAAGTGCGCCATGTCGACCCAGAGCGTGGCGCCGACCTCGTCCGCGATGTCCCGGAAGGCCTGGAAGTCCAGATGACGGGGGTACGCCGACCAGCCGGCGATGATGACCTTCGGCTTGTGCGCGAGGGCTTTGTCGCGCACGACGTTCATGTCGACGAGGAAGGTCTCGGGGTCGACCCCGTAGGAGACGGCGTCGTAGAGCTTGCCGGAAAAGTTGAGCTTCATGCCGTGCGTCAGGTGGCCGCCGTGGGCGAGCTCGAGGCCGAGGATGGTGTCGCCAGGGGTCGCGATCGCGGAGAGGACCGCGGCGTTCGCCGAGGCGCCGGAGTGGGGCTGGACGTTGGCGTATGCGGCCCCGAAGAGGCTCTTCGCCCGCTCGATGGCGAGCGACTCGGCGACGTCGACGAACTCGCATCCGCCGTAGTAACGGCGTCCGGGGTAGCCCTCGGCGTACTTGTTGGTGAGCACCGAGCCCTGCGACTGCAGGACCGAGACGGGGACGAAGTTCTCGCTCGCGATCATCTCGAGGTAGTCGCGCTGGCGACCGAGCTCCTGCTCGAGAACGGCGGCGATCTCCGGATCGACCTCGGACAGGGGGGCGTTGAAGGTGTCGGTCACGACGGGGCTCCTTACGACAGCGGCGGATGGGCAGAATCGAATCCGTATCGGCCCAGGCGTGCGGCCGAATCCGTGTCAGTCGCTCCCCGATGGTGACCATCTTGGGCGGGGTGCGCGGACCCCGCTTCTACGCCAGTTGCGACACGGTTCAGCGTAGCAGCACGGGGTCGCGTTCCGTAGCCCCGTCGTCGTCCGCGGCGGCCCCCGATCGGTGCGCGGCGAGGGCGGACGAACGACGTCCTCGCCGCTTCCTCCACAGAACACTCGATCGTCAGGATGGTTCGGCGGAGCGGTGGCTATCGTCGCCGCCACAACCCGTTGAGCGGTCGATGACCGCCTCGTCCCACCGCGGAAGACGGCGCGCGCACCCAGGCGCGATCGGCGCCGCGGACATGACTCCCGCCGTGAACCCGCACGGCGCACTCTCGTGCCTGACGAGTCGACTCGACGTGCCCCCGCGCCAGCGAGCAACCATCAACAGGGAAGGAAACACCCACTATGACGATGTTCCGTCACACCCGAACAGCACGCCGCGCACCGCTGACCGGAGCGGTGCTCGGCGGTGCGCTCGCCGTGACCGCGCTCTGCGCCGTCCCGGCCGTGCAGGCCGCACCGCTTCTCGAGCGCGGCACGACCGACGCCCCGGTCACCGTGGTCGACCGGTCGGGCTCCGCCACCGCTCCCGACGCCGACGCCTTCGTGACCGACAGTCACAGCGAGCACGACAGCGACAGCGGCCCGGAGAGCAGCGCGAGCACGAGCGCCGACAGCAGTGTCCGCACGCCGCCCTCCGGTGCCCCCTGGCTCGACCCGCGAGCGTGGATCGATGCGCAGGACGACGCGAGCTCCGAGGACGCCGACGACTCGACGCCCTCCCCCTCCGCTGACGACAGCGTCCCCACCGATGACACCGAGGCCGGGCCGGAGTCAGGTGCGCCCGAGGCGAGCGACTCGGAGTCGTCGGAGTCGGAGTCCTCGGACTCGGAGTCGGCAGAGTCCGAGTCGTCAGAATCTGACCCGTCCACGTCCGACGAGGCCGACACGACCGCTGACGACGCGGCCCGCGGCGCGATCGCCGCGAGCGAGAAGACCGCATGGACCGAGGCGACCGCCGCCGGCGACGACGGCACGAAGGTCGCGGAGCGCTACGTTCGGGCGCTTGCGGACAAGGCGGAGGTGAGCATCACCTGGCAGGACACGGTGAACGGCTACGGCGGCGACAACGGTTATGGTGGCCAGGCCAGGGCTCTCGGCGTCGGAGAGGGCGTCGACGCCGAGGTGACGTTGAGCAACTCGATCGCCGACGACATCACCAGCGTCGACGCCGCGCGCACGGTCGCGGCGCACGAGGCGTCGCACGTCCGGGCGGGCCAGTCGCAGGAGTGCGCCGACCTCGCGAACGGCGGCGGCCCCTTCGCCGGCGAGCAGCAGCCGCAGGAGATCTTCGCCCAGGCGATGACGGAGCAGATGGGGCGCGGTCAGCTCGACGTCTACGAGAAGGCCGACACGGCTCAGATCGAGGCGGTCGCCGAGGCGGGCTGCTAAGTCCTCAGGGTCATCACGCGGGGCGTCCGCCGACGGATCAGTCGGTCGGGCGCCCCGCGCTCGCGTCGTCGGGGCCCGTGCCGTCGCCGCGGCCCGGGGCGGCACCCGCACTCGCCTCGTCCCCCGACGCCATCCGCACGGCCAGGTCGTCGCGGATGAGCGACTCGGGGCGGAACCGGCCCGAGCGGTAGGCGGCACGGGACACCAGATGGGCCGAGACGGGCGCGGTCAGCGCCTGGAACACGATGATCGCCACGGCCATGGTGATGGTCCCGATCCCGGGCGAGGACAGCACGATGTCGAAGCAGATCACGATGAGACCGAAGATCTGCGGCTTAGTGGCCGCGTGCAGCCGGGCCAGCACGTCGGGGAAGCGCAGCAGACCCACGCCGGCGGCGAAGCACATCAGCGCTCCGAAGAAGACGAGGACGAGGGTGACGGTGTCGGCGAAGTCGGTCATGCGTCGTCCTGGTTCGCGAGGAAGCGCGCCGCGCTGATCGACCCGACGACGGCGAACATCGCCAGGACCAGCAGCACGGGCAGGGTGTGGGTGTGGTGGTTGATCGCCATCTCGGCGCCGAGCGCGCACATGACGGTGGCGATGAGCACGTCGGTGGCGACGACCCTGTCCAGCAGGGCCGGCCCGACGATGATGCGGTACACGGCCGCCACCGCTCCCGCGGTGAACAGCGCGCAGATGAGGACGATCATGGTCATCCCGAAGACGGTGTCGGTCACCGCTGGCCTCCCTTCCGAGCCGCCGCCCGCGCCGCCCGCTCCTCGCGGGCGCGGCTCCTGGCGTCGGCCGCCTCACTCGGCGAGCCGACCGCGAGCAGCATGCGCCTTTCGACGGCGAGCACCTGTCGCACCAACTTGTCGATGTCCTGCTCGTTCGACATGTCGATCGCGTGGATGTACAGCGTCGAGGTCTCCCTGTCCTGGTCGACGATGATCGAGCCGGGGACGATGGAGACCGCCTCGGCCGTCCACGCGAGGATGAGGTCGGACCGGGTGTGCAGCTGAACCGCGATGATCGCGTTGCTCGTCTGGAACCCCGGCCGAATGACCATCCAGGTGATGTGCATCGAGGCGATCATGATGTCCCAGAGGATCCGGAGCAGGAACACCACCAGCCGGAACACGTTCACCCGGCCGGACAGCTCGACGGCCGGCAGGTAGAAGAACACCGACACCAGCAGGCCGAGGATCAGCC
This sequence comes from Mycetocola reblochoni REB411, assembly GCF_900163835.1. Taxonomy (GTDB): domain Bacteria; phylum Actinomycetota; class Actinomycetes; order Actinomycetales; family Microbacteriaceae; genus Mycetocola_B; species Mycetocola_B reblochoni. Next base: position 12,410 of record NZ_FUKR01000040.1, read on the forward strand.
CTGTGAGCACGGTCAGGGCGCTGAAGCTCCCCCAGATCAGGCACCACAGCAGCGCGAGGCCGATCAGGAGGACGATGTAGCTGGCGACGCGCCTGCGCCGTGAGGAGACCGTGGTCATGGGGCGCTCCCTTCGAGCTCGGGCAGACCGTTCGGGAAGACCAGCTCCGTGTAGTTCGCCGGGTCGGACAGATCAGCCGCGGTGCGCGCCGCGTAGTCGTACAGCGGGCCGGCGAACACGGTCAGCGCGAGCGTGAGCCCGACCATCCCCGTCGCCGAGACGTACATCAGCGCGCTGTTCTCCTTGGTGTCGACCGCGCCGTCGTCCTCGGGGCTCTCGCTCAGCGAGTCGAGCAGCGGGGACTCGTAGCCGTCGTCGACCTCCTCCTTGCGACGCCAGAACGCCATGTTCCAGACGCGCACCAGCGTGTAGAGCGTCAGAAGCGAGGTGACGATGCCGGCGACGATGAGCACGTAGCTCAGCGGCGTGCCCAGGTCGACGCCGGCCCTGAACAGACCGATCTTGCCGAGGAAGCCGGAGAACGGCGGAATCCCGCCAAGGTTCATCGCCCCGATGAAGAACAACCCGGCGACGAAGGGCGCCGCCTTCATCATCCCGCCGAGGCGCGACAGCGAGGTCGTCCCGCCGAGGCGCGACAGCGAGGTCGTCCCGCCGATGCGCTCGACGAGCCCGGTGATGAGGAACAGCGTCGTCTGGACGATGATGTGGTGGATCACGTAGTAGACGGTCGCCGTCATCCCCAGCTCGGAGCTGATCGCGACACCGAAGATCAGGTAGCCGATGTGGCTGACCAGCGTGAACGACAGCAGCCGTTTGATGTCGGCCTGGGCCACCGCGCCGAGGATGCCGACGACGAGCGTGAGCAGGGCGACGATCATCAACGGGGTCTGCAGAGGGACGTCACGGAACATCACGCTGTCGGTGCGGATGATCGCGTAGACGCCGACCTTGGTCAGCAGCCCGGCGAACACGGCGGTGACCGGGGCGGGCGCGGTCGGGTAGGAGTCCGGCAGCCAGAAGGACAGCGGGAACACCGCGGCCTTGACCGCGAAGCCCATCAGCAGCGCGATGCACAGCACCACCTGAACGCCCATGGGCAGCTCGGCCACGCGCTCGCCGACCAGGGCGATCGTCACGGTGCCGGTCGCCCCGTAGACGAACGCGATGGCGGCGAGGAACAGCAGCGAGGAGATGAGACTGACGACGATGTAGGTCACGCCCGCCTTGATCCGCGCGCCGGTGCCGCCGAGCGTGAGCAGCACGTAGCTGGCCGCCAGGAGCATCTCGAAGCCGACGTAGAGGTTGAACAGGTCTCCCGCCACGAAGGCGTTGAACAGGCCGGCCGCCAGGATGAGGTACGCGGGGTGGAAGATCGACGTCGGCGTCTCGGCGTCGCCGTCCGCGATCCCCTGCCCCGTGGCGAACACGAGGACGCCGAGGAGCATCAACGCCGACACGAGAAGCATGACGGCGGAGAGCCGGTCGACGACGAGGACGATGCCCCACGGCGGCTCCCAGCCGCCCAGGTTGACCGAGATGGCGCCCTGAGTATCGACGAGGACGAGCAGCACCGCGCTGATCACGACGACCGCGCTCAGGCCGATGGTGCTGATGAGCACCTGGAGCCGGCGGCGACGGCCGACGACGAGCGTCAGGGCCGCGGCGATGAGCGGGATGATGACGACGAGGGGGACCAGCGCGTTCACTTCTCGTCTCCCGTCGTGTCCGTGCCCTGGCCTCTGCCGGCGGCCTTGGCCCGCTTCTTCTCCGACGCGGCGGCGGCCGCACGGGAGTTGTCGTTGTCGTCGTCCGCGTGCTCGTCGCTCTCGTCGAGCGCACGCTGGATGGCGGCGTCGTCGTCGTCGACCGAGCGGAAGACGGCCTCGGTCTGCTCCTCGGTCTCGCCCGCGTGCTCGTCGGGCAGGACGTCGCCCTGGTCGCCGAGCCTGGCCAGCCACCAGCTGCGGTAGATGAGGGCGAGGATGAACGCCGTCACGCCGAAGTTGATGACGATCGCCGTGAGGATGAAGGCCTGCGGAAGCGGGTCGGCCATGCCATCGGCGCTGAGGTCGTCGCCGACCAGCGGCGGCTTCCCCGGCTCCCCGCTCATCAGGAAGATGAGGATGTTGGTCGCGTTGCCGACCAGGAGGAACCCGATGAGCAGCCGGGTGAGGCTGCGCTCGAGCATGACGTAGACGCCGACACCGTAGAGCACGGCCATGAGGATCACGAGGGTGAGCGAGGCGGTCATCGGGCTGCTCCCTTCGTGCTGCCGGTGAATTCGTCGGAGCTGCCGACGTCGTTGTTGTCCTGGTCGGTGTCGATCTGCGCTCCGAGGCTCCGGAGGATGTCGAGGATCAGGCCGACCACGACCAGGTAGACGCCGACGTCGAAGATCGTCGACGTCCCGAAGGACACGTAGCCGAGGACGGGGAGCTCGGTGCTGAAGTACGCCGACTGCAGCGCCTCACCGCCGAAGACGAGCGCCCCTGCGGCGGTGCCGACGGCGAGGATGAGGCCCGTCCCGAGGACCTTGCCCGGGCCGATCGGCACGGCCTCGGCCAGCTCGTACTTGCCCGCGGCGAGGTAACGGAACACGAGCGCCAGCCCGGCGAGCAGGCCGCCGGCGAAGCCGCCCCCCGGCTCGTTGTGCCCGGCGAAGAGCAGGTAGATGGACACGACGATCGCGGGGTGGAACAGCAGCCGCACGACGACCTCGATGAGCAGCGAGCGGTTGGACACGGTCAGCGTTCGCCCGCCGATCAGCCAGGCCTGACGGGGCCCGCGGTTCGCCGCATCGGAGACGTGCGGGTCCGGGGGCACGGCCCGCCGGTCCAGGCGGGAGCGCCGGGCGCCGGGGACGCGCTTGAGGTCGACGTTGCGCGTGCGGACGAAGAGCAGGCTGGCGATGCCGGTGGCGACGACGACGAGGACGGCGATCTCGCCCATCGTGTCCCACGCCCTGATGTCGACGAGCATCACGTTGACGATGTTCCTGCCGTGCCCGCCCTCGTATGCCAGTCGCGGCATCTCGGCGGTGATGGGCGCGTGCTGTCGGGCGCCGAGGGCGATCAGGCCCACCGCACCGGTCACCACGGCGACCGACGACGCGATGATCGCCCTCCGCACCTTCTTGCCCGGCTCACGCTCGGCATACATGCGGGCGGGGAGCCGGCGCATGACGAGGATGAACACCACCAGGGTGATCGTCTCGACGAGGGCCTGGGTGAGCGCCAGGTCGGGGGCGCCGTGGAAGGCGAAGAGCGCGACGAGGCCGAAACCGGTGACACCGACGAGCAGCACGGCGGCCATCCGCCTGCGCGCCCTGGCCGCGCCGAGCGCGGCGACGATCATGATGATGGCGATGACCGGCTGGACCGGGTAGTCCCACGCCCGGAAGCTGTCGGGCCACACCCGGCCGAGGCAGGCGGCGGCGCCGACGCTGAGGACGAACACCGACAGGATCGTCCCGACGTACTGCGGCAGTCCGCCGCGCTGGGCGAAGATCGTGACCTTGGCGGCGAAGCGGTCGATGCCGGTGATGATCTTCCAGTAGCCGCGGGCGGCATCGAAGGTGTCCGGTACCCGGTCCTGGGCCCGTGCGACGCCCGCGCGCCAGCGGAACAGCAGCAGCCCGACGGCGATGACGAGGGCGGACAGGCCAAGCGCGGGGGTGAAGCCGTGCCAGAGTGCCAGGTGCTCGTGCGTCTGGCCGATCGTCTCGGCGTAGGGCGTCACCATGTGGTCGACCACGGGGGCCGCGAAGCCGAGGACCAGGGTGAGCACGGCGAGGACGCCGGGCGCGAGGAGGATGCTCTGCGGGCCGTGGTGCACCTCGCAGCGCACGTGTCGCTTGCGGGTCGCGAACGCGCCCCAGAAGAAGCGGACGCTGTAGGCGACGGTCAGGACGGAGCCGAGCGTCACGCCGACCAGCGCGACCCAGCCGGCGGGGTCGCCCGCGGCGGCCCCCTCGATGAGGGAGGCGAACACGCTCTCCTTCGCCACGAAGCCGAGCGTGGGCGGCAGCCCGGCCATCGACGCCACGGCGATCGCGCTGATCGTCGCCAGGACGGGCGCGCGCTTGCCGAGCCCCGACAGCTGGCGCCAGTCGCGCGTGCCGGTGTCGTGGTCGATGATGCCGACCACGAGGAACAGCGTGGCCTTGTACAGGGCGTGCGCGAGGAGCAGCGCCAGCCCCGCCTGCGCGCTCTCCGGCGTGCCGTAGGACATGACGATGGTGAGGAAGCCGAGCTGGGAGACGGTGCCGTAGGCGAGCACGAGCTTGAGGTCGTACTGCCGCAGGGAGCGCCAGGCGCCGAGCAGCATCGTCCAGGCGCCGAAGCCGACCAGGACCGCGTGCCACCCGGGGACGTCGGAGAACTCCGGCGCGAGCCTGGCCACCAGGTAGATGCCCGCCTTGACCATCGCGGCGGCGTGCAGATACGCACTGACGGGGGTGGGCGCGGCCATCGCGGCTGGCAGCCAGAAGTGGAAGGGGACGAGGGCACTCTTGGACAGTGCGCCGACGAGCATGAGCAGGACGGCCGCCGTCGTGGCCGGGCCGCTGAGCCCGGAGTCGAGGATGACGGAGAGCGAGCTGCTGCCGGCCTGCACGGAGATCATCACGACGCCGATGAGCATCACCAGCCCGCCGAGGGTGGTCACCAGCAGCGCCTGCAGCGCGGCACCCCTGCTCTCCCGGCGACCGGTGTAGTGACCGATCAGCAGGTAGGAGAGGACGCTCGTGATCTCCCAGAAGATGAACATCATCATGATGTCGTCGGCGGTGACCAGTCCGAACATCGTCCCCGCGAAGGCGAAGAGCGTGGCCGCGAAGCGGCCGAGCCCCGGCTCGGTGTCGGTGAAGTAGCGGCGGCAGTACAGCAGGACGAGCGCTCCGACGCCCGTGACCACCAGGGACAGGACCCAGGCCAGCGCATCCATGCGGAACAGCAGCGAGAGGTCGAGCATCGGGATCCAGGGCAGCTCCTCGACGACCGCGCCGCCGGCGAGGACGCTCGGCCCCAGAGTGAGCGTGTAGACGAACGCCGCGGCGGGCACGAGAGCGATGACGGGGAAGACACGGGTCCCCCACCGTTTTCCGAGCGCGGGGATCAGCAGTGACGCGACGAAGAAAACAGTGAGGAATACGATCATGCGGGTCCCAATACGAGTGGCTCGGCAAGTACGTTAAAACTATCAGCTTGACGCTAAGGATTCTCGCTCAGTGGTGAAATTCCTCACATTTCGTCTGTGAACCGCCGTCCATGAACCCCGTTCAGGGGGCGAATCTTGAGGATTCGTCGGGATCGGGCGATACTGACGTCTAACCCCTGAACATCTTCCGACGCCACTCCCCCGCCCGCGCCAGGAACCGTCTCTGGCCCCCCGGCCACGGAGAACCTCCATGCCCCTGTCCCGCTCCGCCATCCGCAGCGATGAGGCGCTCGTCGCCGCGAGCCGCCGCGACGACTCCACGGCCTACGCCGAGCTGTGGTCGCGGCACTACGCCGCCGGGATGACCGTCGCGCGATCGTCGAGCTCGACGATCGACCCGGAGGACCTCGTCCAGGAGGCCTTCACGCGCATCTACCGCGCGCTGCTCGCTGGCGGCGGGCCGCGCGGAGCGTTCCGCCCGTACCTGTTCACGACCGTCAGGAACACCGCCGCGAGCTGGGGCAGCGCGCGCAAGGACTCCGCCGTCGACATGCTCGACATGCTCGAGGACCCGCGGAGCACGGAGGAGGCCAGCGCGAGCGCGCTCGACCAGAGCCTCACGGTCCGCGCGTTCCGCACCCTCCCCACCCGCTGGCAGGAGGTGCTCTGGTACGGCGAGGTCGAGGGGCTCAGCCCCGCTCGGATCGCGCCCCTGCTGGGGATGAGGGCCAACGCGGTCGCCGCACTCGCCTATCGCGCGCGGGAGGGACTGCGGCAGGCGTGGATCCAGGCGCACATCGCCGAGGTCCCTGCCGACTCGGCCTGCCACTGGACGATCTCCCGGGTCGGCAAGTACGCCAGGGGAAAGCTGAACGGGACCGAGCTGACGGCCTTCAACGCCCACCTGGTCGACTGTGCCCGCTGCACCCTCGTCGCGGAGGAGGCCAGCCACGTCTCGTCGCGGATCGCGCTGGTGCTGCTTCCGATCACGGTCGGTGTCGGCGGGTCGGGGGCCTACCTCGCGTGGACGCAAGCCGCTGGCGGCACCGCCGCCGCCGCGCTGCCGCCGGCTGTCACTGCAGCTCACGGCGGTGGCCTGGCCGCGGCCGGGGGCACCGGCACGGCGCTCTCAGGCACCGGAACCGGGGCCGGGGCCGTGGCCCTCGGGGGGACCGCCGGCGTGG
>NZ_FUKR01000041.1 GCF_900163835.1 Mycetocola reblochoni REB411
CTGAGTATTCGCGCTTCTGAGGGCCGCTGATATTGGGGTTCGGGGCCACCCTGCCGTCGACGCGATCGCGTCGTTGAGGGCCACCGAGTATTGGGGTTCGGGGCCGCTTTCTTAGGCTCCTTCTGCCGTGTGGCTGATCACGCGGCAGAAGGAGTGATTCGGATGGTACGCAAGATCAAGGCGAAGCTCGTGCTTCGGTTGCGCTCGGAGGGGCTCACGGGTCGGCAGATCGCCGCGCAGGGTATGTCCCGCACCAGCGTGGCGATGGTGCTCGATGCCGCTGACCGGGAGGGCATCGGCTGGGACGACGTCGCCGCGCTCGATGAGGCGGACGTGTATGCGCGGCTGTTCCCCGGGCGGGGTGAGCATGACAGTGTTCACGCGCAGCCGGACTGGGAGAAGGTCCATAAGGAGCTCGCGAAGGTCGGGGTCACGTTGAAGCTGCTGCACGGCGAGTATGTCGACGCCTGCCACAGTAGGGGTGAGACGGCGATGGGATACGACAGGTTCTGCAAGTCGTATCAGCGTCACGTGCTGGTGATCGGGGCGGCGTCGCGGGTCGGTCACAAGGCCGGGCAGACGGTCGAGGTCGACTGGTCCGGAAAGACGATGCGGCTCACTGATCCGGTCACCGGCCAGGCGATGAGGGTCTACTTGTTCGTCGCGACGCTGCCGTTCTCCCGCTATGCGTTCGTTGAACCGGCCCTGGATATGCGGCAGGACACTTGGTTGCGGGCGAACGCGGCGATGTTCGACTGGTTCGGCGGCAGCGTCCCCAGGATCGTGCCGGACAACCTGAAGACCGGGGTGATCAAGCACCCTGCCGAGGGTGAGGTCGTACTCAACGACGCGTATCGGGAACTCGCCGCGCACTACTCCGCGGCGGTGCTGCCGGGCCGGCCCGCGAAACCGAAAGACAAGGCGAGCGTCGAGAACACTGTCGGCAACGTCGCGACAGCGGTGATCGCCACGCTCCGTGACCGCACCTTCGCGACGCTGCCGGAGCTTCGCGCGGTGATCCGTGAGCGGGTCACCGCTTACAACGCCGAGCCGTTCCAGAAGCGCGCCGGGTCCAGACTCTCCGTGTTCGAGGCAGAGGAGAAGCCGCTGCTACGGCCGCTGCCGGCCGTCGGGTTCGAGATCTCCCGATGGCACTACGGACGCAAGGTTCAGCGCAACGGGCACGTGGTGTTCGAGCGGAACTTCTACTCCGTCCCCTACGCCAACATCGGAGGCAACGTCGACCTGCGCGTCACCGACACCACCCTCGAGGTGTTCGCCGCCGATCAGCGGCTCACCAGCCATCTCCTCGCCCCAGCCGGGGTGATCAACGAGTACCGCACGCACGACTCGGATCTGCCCGACGGACCCCAGTATCGGCAATGGGACGCGGAGCGGGTTCGGGAGTGGGCAGCTCGGATCGGGGAGGACACCACGACGATCGTGAACCGCATCTTCGAGTCCGTCCCGGTCGACGAGCAGGGTTTGGACGCTGCGCTGGCCGTGTTGCGGATGACTCGCCGCTACTCGGCTGCGCGGGTCGAAGCTGCTGCTGGGATCGCGCTGCAGTCGCGGGTGAGGTCGCCCAGGTATGCGCATCTGCGGCCGATCCTGGACTCCAATCAGGACCAGAACGGCCGACGGCAACCGAGGTTCGAACCATCCGTCTGGGAGGAGCCGGCAGGCTACGTCCGCGGCGCCGACTACTACGCCGGAGGCACCCGATGAGCCGGCTCGACTCCGAGACGAAACGGAAGCTGCGGGAGATGGGCATCTCCGCCCTGGTCGACGCGATCGACATCCAAGACGATGCCCTCACGATGGGGATGGTGTTCGAAGAGCGCATCAAGCTCGCCGTCGACGACGCCCACGCCGCGTTCACCCACGCGAAAGTCGAGGGCCTCATCCGGCGGGCGGGGCTCCGATACCCGAACGCGGACCTGCGCAGGGTCGACCTGCTCGAACAACGCGGCCTCGACCGGGGTGTGATCGCGCAGCTCGGGACCTGCCAGTTCATCAGCAGGCAGCAAAACGTGGTGTTCCAAGGGTTCACCGGATCCGGGAAGAGCTACCTCGGATCGGCGCTGGCGAAACAGGCCTGTCAGCACCGCTACCGAGCGCACTACATCCGCATGCCCGACCTCGAAGAGACCTGGGCCGCCGCGAAAGACAAGCCCGCCGGCATGGAGAAGTGGCTGCGGAAATACAGCACGTTCACGCTCCTCGTGATCGATGAATGACTGCTCGACCCACCCACCGACGACGTTCGATCCATGCTGCTCGAGCTCCTCGAACGCCGATACGACGCGACCTCGACGGTGTTCTGCACCCAGTACGCGAAGAAGGACTGGCACCAGCGCCTCGGCTCCGGGGTCCACGCCGACGCGATCATGGACCGCATCGTCCACAACACCCTCTGGATCGAGACCGGCGACGTCAACATGCGCGAACAGACCGCCGCGTCCAGCTGAGTCGGCGCCGGTGAGCGTCGCGCCCGCGGGGGTGGCGCTCACCGGCAATACCCCTGGCCCCGAGAACAAATATCGGCTGGCCCCGAACCGCAATAATCAGTGGCCCTCAAGACTCCAAATACTCA
>NZ_FUKR01000036.1 GCF_900163835.1 Mycetocola reblochoni REB411
CTGCCACCCCAGACGGCACACTGACCCCCACCCGCTTCCCGCCGTTCGTCGGGAGGCCAACGCCGACGGTCGATGGCCGTCCCGAACCGTCCGGAGGATGTGCATGGCACTCGGAGCTCTCCCCGACTACCCCTGGGACACGATCGCGCCGTACCGCGCCCGGGCCGCCGCGCATCCCGGCGCGCTGATCGACCTCTCGATCGGCTCGCCGGTCGACCCGACCCCCGAGCTCATCCGGCGCGCCCTCGCCGAGGCGACGGACGCCCACGCCTACCCGAGCACGGTGGGCACTCCCGAGCTGCGGCGGGCGATCGTCGACTGGTTCGCCCGACGTCGCGGTGTGCCGGGGCTCTCCGTCGACGAGGTGCTGCCGACGATCGGGTCCAAGGAGCTCGTCGCGCTCCTGCCGTTCATGCTCGGGCTGGGGGAGGGCGACATCGTCGTGCACCCGGCGGCCGCCTACCCCAGCTACGCGATGGGGGCGGCGCTGTGCGGCGCGAGCGCCGTCGGCGTCGACGACCCGGCGGACTGGCCGGAGGGCACCCGCCTGGTGTGGATCAACTCGCCCGGCAACCCGGACGGTCGTGTGTGGAGCGTCGACGAGCTGTCGGTCGCCGTCCGCAGGGCGAGGGAGCTCGGGGCCGTCATCGTGGGCGACGAGTGCTACGCGGAGCTCGGCTGGGTCGAGCCGTGGACGGGGGAGGCAACGCCGAGCGTGCTGGACCCGCGGGTCGTGGGCGACTCGCGCACGGGCGTGCTCGCCGCCTACTCGCTGAGCAAGCAGTCCAACCTGGCGGGCTACCGCGCGGCGTTCGTGGCCGGCGACCCCGCCATCGTCGAGCGTCTGACGACGGTGCGCAAGCATGCGGGTCTCATGCTGCCGCAGCCCCTGCAGCACGCGATGACCGTCGCCCTCGGCGACGACGGGCATGTCGCCGAGCAGCGCGAGCGCTACCGTCGACGGCGCGAGGTGCTCGTTCCGGCGGTCGAGGCGGCCGGCTTCCGGATCGATCGCAGCGAGGCGGGGCTGTACCTGTGGGTGAGCGACGGCTCGGACTGCTGGGAGACCATGGGCTGGCTTGCCGACCACGGCATCCTCGCCGGGCCCGGCGTCTTCTACGGCGAGGCGGGCGCGCGGCATGCGCGGTTGTCGCTGACCGCGACCGACGAGCACATCGCGGCGGCCGCCGCGCGGCTGACGGAGTCGCCCCGGGACTGATCGGCCGGCCCCGAATCGGTCGCCCTCGACGGGCCGGTGCGATCGTCCGGTGCGGTCGTCGGGCGCTGATCGTCGGGCGCTGGTCGGCGTGGAAGCTGGGAATGTCCGCAGGGCTCGGGCCTCTGAACGGCCGTTCGGATGACGGCGGGCGTGGAGCGTGGTTAACCTCGAAGACCATCCCTCCCGACGACCCCGCAAGGAGCGCATCCGTATGTCTTCATCAGGCCACGCGACCTCACCCGGCCACGCGACCTCCGCAGGTCTCCTCCTGCTCCGTCTCGCCCTTGCCGGCGTCATGCTGGCCCACGGCCTGCAGAAGCTGTTCACCTGGGGCGTCCCGGGCACGCAGGAGTCCTTCGCGGCGATGGGTGTCCCGGCCGCGGAGACGGCGGCGATCGTGGTCATCGCGATCGAGACGGTCGGGGCGGTGCTGCTCGTCCTCGGCCTGGGCACCCGTGTCGTCGGTGTGCTCGCCGCGATCAACATGGCCGTCGCCGTCGTGCTGGTCCACCTCGCCGCCGGCTTCTTCGTCGCGGACGGCGGCTACGAGTTCGCCCTCCTGCTCGCCGTGCTCGGTGTCGTTGTGGCGCTCACGGGGCCGGGGCGCTACTCGCTCGACGCCGTCATCTCCGCACGTCGGCGCTGATCGGGTCCCCTCCCTCCCGGCGCGGCCGGACCGCGAGGGCGGCCCCGCCCGGACGACTGGCCGTGCGGCGGCGGTGGGCTCCACCGCCGCCGCCGGCGGCGAGGCGACTGTGGTCTCCGCCAGCGGGGGACGGCGATCCTTGGCGGGTTTCACGATGGGCCTGATCGGGGTCTAGGCTGTATCCGACGACTCAATGACGGTCACCTCCGTCAGGTCGCCGTCCGTCACAAGGAGAGTCGAGGAGGCGCCGTGGGCGACGCCGGGCAGAACATGCACCAGAAGACAGCCGGATCAACCGAGCCTCAGACGGCGCGACTGAGCTATCCAGGGGGAGAAGCCGAGTTCCCGATCGTGACGGCGGTCGACGGTGCCGACAGCATCGACATCTCGACGTTGACGAGGAAGACCGGCCTGACCGCGCTCGACTACGGCTTCGTCAACACCGCCGCGACCGCGTCGAAGGTCACCTACATCGACGGCGACGAGGGGATTCTGCGCTACCGCGGCTACCCCATCGAGCAGCTGGCGGAGAACTCCACCTTCCTCGAGGTCGCCTGGCTCCTCATCTACGGCGAGCTGCCGAGCGCGGACGAGCTGGCCGCCTTCGACGAGCGGATCCGCCGGCACACGCTGCTGCACGAGGACCTCAAGCACTTCTTCTCCGCCCTCCCGCACACGGCGCACCCGATGGCGGTGATCTCCTCGGCGCTCTCGGCGCTGTCGACCTACTACGAGAACGGCTCCTCGAGCAACGATCCCGAACAGGTCGAGCTGACGACGATCCGGCTGCTGGCCAAGCTGCCCGTCATCGCCGCCTACGCGCACAAGAAGTCGCTCGGCCAGGCCTTCCTGTACCCGGACAACCGGCTCGGCTTCGTCGACAACTTCCTCCGGCTCAACTTCGGCACCATGGCCGAGCCCTACGAGTCGAACCCCGTCCTCACCCGCGCGCTCGACCGGCTGCTGATCCTTCACGAGGACCACGAGCAGAACGCCTCGACCTCGACGGTGCGGCTGGTCGGCTCGACCAAGGCCAACCTGTACGCCTCCGTCTCGGCGGGGATCAACGCCCTCTCGGGTCCGCTGCACGGTGGCGCGAACGAAGCCGTCCTCCAGATGCTGGCGCAGATCCGTGACTCCGGCGAGAGCGTGCAGCGCTTCGTGGAGCGCGTCAAGAACAAGGAGGACGGGGTGAAGCTCATGGGCTTCGGGCACCGCGTCTACAAGAACTACGACCCGCGCGCCAAGCTGGTCAAGGACAGCGCCGACGAGGTGCTCAAGGACCTCGGCATCTCCGACCCGATGCTCGACCTCGCCAAGGAGCTCGAGCAGATCGCCCTCGAGGACGACTACTTCAAGGAGCGGCGCCTGTACCCCAACGTCGACTTCTACACCGGCGTCATCTACAAGGCGATGGGCTTCCCGACGCGGATGTTCACCGTCCTGTTCGCCATCGGACGGCTCCCCGGCTGGATCGCCCACTGGCGTGAGATGAACGCCGACCCGCAGACCAAGATCGGTCGCCCGCAGCAGCTCTACACGGGCTCGGCGGTCAGGGACTTCCCCCGCCGCTGACCGCTCGCACGCCGCGCCGGGGGCGGACGAGGCCCGGAACGAAAGCGAAACGGGCGGGGAGGGAGAGCATCGCTCTCCCTCCCCGCCCGTTCGGCATTGCCTAGGCGTGCAGCGCGGCGTTGAGCGTGATGCCGGTGCCGCTGCGGGGCAGCACCTCCACTGCACCGGTGAGCGAGTTGCGGCGGAACAGCAGGTTGGCGACGCCGGAGAGGTCGCGCGCCTTCGCCGTGCGGGCCTCGCCGCCGTCGATGATCGACACCTTGGTTCCCGCGGTCACGTACAGACCGGCCTCGACCACGGTGTCGTCGCCGATGGAGATCCCGATCCCGGCGTTCGCACCGAGCAGGGCCCTCGCACCGATCGTGACGCGCTCCGTGCCCCCGCCCGACAGCGTTCCCATGATCGACGCGCCCCCGCCGATGTCGCTGCCCTCGCCGACGACGACGCCCTGCGAGATGCGCCCCTCGACCATGGAGTTGCCGAGCGTCCCCGCGTTGAAGTTGACGAAGCCCTCGTGCATGACGGTGGTGCCGGGCGCCAGGTGCGCACCGAGTCGGACACGGGAGGCGTCGGCGATGCGCACCCGCTCGGGCGTGACGTAGTCGAGCAGCCGCGGGAACTTGTCGATGCCCGTCACCTGGATGCCGTGGCGCTGCAGGCTCGGCCGCAGCCGGGTCGTGTCGTCGGGGTGGACGGGGCCGGCGTTCGTCCACGCGACGATCGGCAGATGGCCGAAGATGCCGTCCAGGTTGATCGTGTTCGGCGCGACGAGCAGGTGTGAGAGCAGGTGGAGGCGCAGGTAGGCGTCGGAGGTGGAGGCCGGTGCCTCGTCGAGCGCGATCTCGACGGTGACGACGTCGACCGTCACGGCACGCCGCTCGTCGGCCGCCGCGAGCGCCTCGATCTCGGCGGGGGCGATCCAGCGGTCACGGCCCTCCGGGATCCGGCCGAGCACGGGCTCGGGGAACCAGGTGTCGAGGACGGTGCCGTCGGACGCGACGGTGGCCAGGCCGTAGCCCCACGCGTGCGTGGGCGTGCCGGAGGATGCGGTGGTGGTGGTCATGCCTCAAGGGTAGCCAGTGGCGGAGGGCCCGCGCGTGCCGCGGTCGTAGACTGTCGTCATGGCCGATCCTGCGTTCACCGCCCTCGACCCCCTCGCCGACTCCGTGGAGCTGACGCGAGCGCTGTGCGACATCCCCTCCGTGTCGGGCGACGAACGGACCGTCGCCGACGCGATCGAGGAGTTCCTGCGGGGCAGCGCCCACCTCGAGGTCGTCCGGCACGGGAACTCTGTCGTCGCCAGGACACGGCTGGGGCGTGAGCGGCGCGTGGTGATCGCCGGCCACATCGACACGGTCCCGATCAACGACAACGTGCCCAGCAGACTGATCCCTGCCGACGTCTCCGACGAGGGCATCGAGATGCTCTGGGGCCGCGGGACGGTCGACATGAAGGGCGGCGTCGCCGTGCAGCTTCGTCTCGCCCGCGACCTCGTGGACCCGAGCGCCGACATCACCTGGATCTGGTACGACAACGAGGAGGTGTCCGCCGAGCTCAACGGTCTCGGCGTGCTCGCCGCGGCGCACCCGGAGCTCGTCGTCGGCGACTTCGCGATCCTCGGTGAGCCGAGCAACTCGACCATCGAGGGAGGCTGCAACGGCAGCGTGCGGATCGAGGTGCGCACCTTCGGACGGCGCGCGCACTCCGCGCGGGCCTGGATGGGCGAGAACGCGATCCACGCGATCGCCCCGGTCCTGCAGCGCCTCGCCGAGTTCGAGCCCGCCACCGTCACCGTCGAGGGGCTGGACTACCGTGAGGGGCTCAACGCGGTCGGCATCTCGGGCGGGGTCGCCGGCAACGTCATCCCCGACGAGTGCATGGTGCACATCAACTACCGCTTCGCGCCGAACCGGTCCAGCGAGCAGGCGATCGCGTGGCTGCGCGAGTACTTCGACGGCTTCGACGTGACGGTCGTGGACCGTTCGGAGGGCGCGAGGCCCGGCCTCGACGCGGCGCTGGCACGCGAGTTCGTCGCTGCGGTCGGCACCGAGCCCGCCCCCAAGTACGGCTGGACCGATGTGGCCCGCTTCTCCGCGCTCGGCATCCCCGCCGTCAACTTCGGCCCCGGAGACCCGAGCCTGGCCCACGCCGACGATGAGCGCGTCTCGACCGCCCAGATCCGCGAGTGCGAGCGGAGCCTGCGTGCGTGGCTGAGCCACGACGATGGCTGAGCCGGTTCCGGCACCGACGCGTCGTCCCGTGAGCCCCGCCACCGGCGGCTCCGCCCGTCGCGGTCCGGTCTCGCGTGCCGTCGCGGCCGTCGCCCTGTGGCCGTGGTGGGTGCAGCTCGGCCTGATCTGGCTGGGCTCGCGCGTGCTGACCACGGTGATGCTGCTCGGATTCGCCCGCGACCAGGAGGTCAACCCCTGGACGGGGGCCTCCCCGTCGTACGCCGACTTCGCCGCGATGTGGGATTCGCGGTGGTACCAGATCGTCGCCGCCAGCGGGTACCCCTCGGAGCTGCCGATCACCGACGACGGCCACGTCGGCGAGAATGCCTGGGCGTTCATGCCGGTGTATCCGATGGTGGTCAGGGCGCTGACGGGTCTCACCGGGCTGGGCTGGGCCGCCGCGGCGGTGGTCGTCTCCGTGGCCTGCGCCACAGCTGCGGTGTTCGTGCTGTACCGCCTGCTCCGGCTCCGCCTCGACCACGGCACCGCCCTGGTGGGCGCCACACTGTTCTCGGTCGCCCCGGTGTCGCCCATCCTGCAGCTCGGCTACGCCGAATCGCTGCATGCGCTGCTGCTGGTCTGCTCGCTTCTCCTCGTCATGCGGCGGAATTACCTCGCCGCGGCGCCGCTCATCGTCGTCGCCTCGTTCACCCGTCCGACCGGTCTCGCGTTCTCGCTGTTCCTGCTCCTGCTGTGGATCGTACGGATGGTCAGGAGGGCGAGGGCCGGCTTCCCCGTCAGGGAACGGTGGACCCTGGCGGTCACGGCGGCGCTCAGCGGTGTCGCGGGACTGGCCTGGCCGGCGATCGCCTGGGCCGTCACGGGGTCCGTCACGGCCTACACGGACACGGAGTTGGCCTGGCGCAGCGTGTACATCGGCCACCAGCACCTGGTCCCCTTCGCCGCCTGGTTCCAGGGGCTGGACTGGTGGACGCAGCGCTGGGTCGGCGTTCCGCTGGGCTGGCTCGTGGTCCCGGCGCTGGTCGCGCTCGGCGTCTGGGGGCTCCGCTCGCGGGCCGGCGCCCGGATGGGCATCGAGGTCCGGCTCTGGCTGCTCAGCTACGGCGTGTACCTGCTCGCGGTGTTCTTCCCCCAGTCGTCGACCTTCCGGCTGCTGCTGCCGCTGTTCCCTGTCGTGGGGATGCTGGCCGTGCCCCGCTCCGCCGCCTATCGCACGGCGTTGATCGCCGCGTGCATCGTCCTGCAGTGGTGGTGGATCGATGCGTGCTGGCGCGTCGACGGCGCCGATTGGACGCCGCCGTGATCGACCCGACCCGTCGCTCGGGCGTCGGCGCCCCGACGCGGCGTCGCGCGTCATCTGGGCGTCTCGGCCGGGTCGCGGCCCGGTTTTCCGATACCATGGGAGGACAGCCAGAAAGGGGAGCCGCATGGCAGCGATGAAGCCAAGGACCGTCGACGGACCGATGGAGGCCGTGAAGGAGGGCCGGCTCATTATCGTTCGGGTCCCACTCGAGGGTGGGGGCCGTCTGGTCGTCTCCGTGAGTGACGACGAGGCGAAGGAATTGCACGAGGTACTCGGTGCGGTGGTCGCGGCGGGCTAGTCCGACCGCGATCCGGTGAACGGGCCGGACGGGAGATCATTCTCCCGTCCGGCCCGTCTCTCGTTGTCGGGGGAGCGCACCTCGACGGCGTGCCACGCCCGGGACGCCCGGGTACCCCGGATGTCGAGGGGGCACGGCATACTGGGAGAACCAGGCGGGGTGCCTGCGAAAACACCGCAGTGTCGCTTCGTCACCGTGTCCTGAGTTGGGGACCTTGCACGAGAGGAACGAACATGGGATTTTTTGCATTTCTGATCCTGGGGCTGATTGCCGGAGCGATCGCGAAGGCGATTCTGCCGGGTAAGCAGGGCGGCGGCATCATCGTCACCCTGATTCTCGGTGTCGTCGGCGCGATGCTCGGAGGCTGGATCGGCGGAATCGTGTTCAACGCAAACCTGAACGAGTTCTGGTCGTTGAGCACCTGGGCCCTCGCCATCGGCGGGGCGATCATCGTCCTGCTGATCTATGGGGCGATCACGGGGCGCAAGTCCACCAAGTGAGATGACGCAGCAGGAGGCGGGCGGGGACATGGTCCCCGCCCGCCTTCGTCGTCCTCGGGGCCGCGAGTGCCCTCGGGCGCCGTCCGCCCGCGGAACACGCAGCATCATTCTTGGCGCGTTGGCGCGTTGGCGCGTTGGCGCGTTGGCGCGTTGGTGGGCCCGGGCAGGGATGAGGCCGCTCCCGCGCCGACACGGCACGGCGCGACGCGCGACTCAGTCGGCGCGCGTGCTGATCTGCAGCAGACCGTCGCCCGCGGGGGAGAGCGCGCCGATGACCGCGTCCGATGCAGCGATCTCCTCCACCAGGACCCGGTACTGCACGGTGAGCTCATCCCGCTGGGCGGGGTCGGCGACGCGTCCGTGGCGCAGCACATGGGGGACGAGGACGAGGCCGCCCGGCCTGATCAGGCGCAGGCCGTGCTCGACGTACTCGATGACGTGCTCCGGGTCGGCGTCGACGAGGACGAGGTCGTAGGAGTCGTCGTTCATGCGGGGCAGCACCTCGAGGGCCCTGCCATTGATCAGTCGGGTCCTGCTCGCGGCGATGCCGGCCGAGACGAAGGTCTGCCTCGCCAGCTGGAGGTGCTCGGGCTCGTTGTCGATGCTCGTCAGCACTGAACGCTCGGACACCGCTGTGAGGTACAGCCCCGACACGCCCGTCCCCGTGCCGATCTCGACGACGCTCCTGGCCTGCCCGGCGGCCGCGAGGACGGAGATCTGCGCCCCGAGCGACGGCGACACCGCCTCGATGCCGAGCTCGAGCGCGTGCTGGCGCGCGTTCCGGTACACCTCCGACTCGTCGACGACGTCGTTGATGTAGCGCCAATTGGCGTCGTGTTCGCTCACCCAAGCTCCTCCGTGTGTCCCTCCAGATTAGTGGGGTGACGCGCAGACGCCGTGCGGCGCACGGCCTGTATCCTTGCGGGGTGGGCCTCACCTTCGACAAGCTGCTGATCATCGGCGTGATCGCCGCGTTCCTGATCGGCCCGGAGAAGCTCCCCGGTTACGCCGCCAAGCTCGCGGAGCTGGTCAAGTCGGTCAGACGGATGGCGCGCGGCGCGCAGGACCGGATGAAGGACGAGATGGGTCCTGAGTTCACCGACATCAACTGGAAGCAGATGGACCCGCGCCAGTACGATCCCCGCAGGATCATCAGGGATGCGCTGCTCGAGGAGGACGGTGCCACCCCGGCGCGCGAGCCCGCGGCGGGTGCGAACGGCATCGGGTCCAGCGGTGCGGCGGGGGCGGCGGCCGCGGTGGCCGGCAGCGCGGGCAGGGCGCTCGACGAGGACTACCTCGCCCGGGTGCGACGGCGACGCGCGGGCCAGGCGACGGGGCCCGTGCCGTTCGACGACGAAGCCAGCTGAGCAGATCAGCGCGGCGACAGACCGAGCGATCGCCCGCTCAGACCGCGTCCCCGCCTCGAGAGGCGCTCGGCGATCGCCCTGAGCGCGCGCGCAGCGGGATCGGCGGGGGCGCCCAGCACGACGGGGGAGCCGGTGTCGCCGCCCTCGCGAAGTACGGAGCTGAGCGGAACGCTGCCGAGCAGCGCGACCGGCTCGGTGCCGGGCGATGCGCTGCTCAGCCTCTCGGCGACCCGCGCACCGCCGCCGGAACCGAACAGCTCGAGGGTGCTGCCGTCGGCGAGGACCACGGGGGACATCGTCTCGACCACGCCGACGACCGTCTGGCCGCTCTGCCTGGCCACGGTCCCGCTGCGCACCGCGACGTCGGAGGCGGCGTGCTGCGGCGTGGTCACGACGACGACCTCGGCGTTGGGCAGCAGCTGACCGAGCGAGATGGCGACATCGCCCGTGCCCGGCGGCAGGTCGATGAGCAGGACGTCGAGGTCGCCGAAGTGCACGTCGCCCAAGAACTGCTCGATCGTGCGGTGCAGCATCGGGCCGCGCCACGCCACGGCGGCGGCCGGGTCCTCGAGGAACATGCCGATCGAGATGACGGCGACGCCGTGAGCGCGTGGAGGCACGATCATGTCACCGACCCGGGTCGGCGGGGTCGCCCGTCCCGACGCGTCGACGAGGCCGAGCAGCCCGGGGATGGAGAAGCCGTGCACGTCGGCGTCCACCAGGCCGACGTTGAGGCCGTCAGAGGCGAGGGCCGCGGCGAGGTTGGCCGTCACGGTGGACTTCCCGACGCCGCCCTTGCCGCTGGTGACCGCGATCACGCGCGTCAGGCTTCCGGGGCCGAACGGCATCCGCCGTGTGGCCCCGCGCAGGCGCTCGGTCAGGGCGGTCCTCTGCTCCGGGGTCATCACGCCCACCTGGATGACGGCGTTGCCCTCACCGACGACCCCCTCGACGGCTGAGGTGACGGCGCGCTCGATCGTCGTCGCCGCGGGACAGCCCACGATGGTGAGCCGGATCTCGACGGTGACCGCGCCGTCCCGTGCCGTCACCTCGCCCACCATGCCCAGTTCGGGGAGCGGGCGGCGCAGCTCCGGGTCGATGACCGTGCCGAGCGCCGCCGTGACCCGCTCGACGAGCTCGGCGTCCGAGGGCTGCCGCGTGTCCGTCACGGGGCGGGGTTGCGCGGCGGACGGGACCCCGGCGCGGGTTCGGCGTTGCGCCAGTCCTCCGGCAGCAGGAAGTCGAGGACGTCGTCCACAGTGACCAGCCCGATCAGCCGTCCCACCGTGTCGACAACGGGGACGGAGACGAGGTTGTAGCTGGCCAGCACCCGCGCCACCTCCGCGGCGGGCGCCGTCGGCAGCACGGGGGCGACGTCGGTGACGACGAGGCTCGACAGCCGCTCGTGCGGTGCGTAGCGCAGCATCTGCTGGAAGTGCACGATGCCGAGGAAGCGGCCCGTCGGCGTCTCGTACGGCGGAAGCGTGACACAGACCGCCGCGCCCAGTGCGGGGGCGAGCTCCTGACGCCGGATGACGGCGAGACCCTCGGCGACGGTGGCGTCGCCGGAGAGGATGATCGGGTCGGTGGTCATCAGACCGCCGGCCGTGTCCGGCTCGTAGCTGAGCAGGATGCGCACGTCCTCGGCCTCGTCGGGCTCCATCAGGCCAAGCAGACGCTCGGTCCGGGTCTCGGGGAGCTGCCCGAGCAGGTCGGCGGCGTCGTCCGGCTGCATCCTGTTCATCACCTCGGCGGTCCGCTCGTCGCTCAGCCCGGCGACGACGCGCAGCTGGTCGGCCTCCTCCATCTCCTCGAGCGCGTCGGCGAGGCGCTCGTCCGGCAGCTGCGCCGCCGCCTCGCGCATGCGCCGCTCGGGCAGATCAAGCAACGCATGGGCGAGGTCGGCCGCGCGCAGGTCGCTGAAGGTCGCGACCAGCCGCTCGGCCGACTGCGCCTCCGACTGCCCGGAGCGCTCCCTGATCTCCGACCAGTCGGCGAAGCCGGTGCTGCCGCGGCCGAAGCGCGCGCCGCCCGTGCGGGGCCGGCGGACGAAATACTGCGAGACCTCCCACGCGCCCGGCGTGCTCGGCTCGATCGCGATGTCCTCGATGACGCCCTCGCCGCTGCCGTCGACGAAGTCGACCTTGCGGCCGAGCAGCTCGGCGATCGCCCTGACCTCGCCGCCTCGCTGCTGGAACCGCCGCAGGTTGACCATGCCGGTGGTGATGACCTGGCCACCGGCGATGGAGATGATGCGGCCGATCGGGACGAACACCTGACGACGGCCGGGGATCTCGACGATGAGGCCGAGGACGCTCGGCGGCGCCGAACGGCGGTTGATCAGCAGGACGTCCCTGACCTTGCCGACGCGGTCGCCCGCCGGGTCGAAGACGTTGCATCCGACGAGACGGGCGAGGAAGACCTTGGGAGAGCTCACCCGTCCACGCTACAGCGCTTACCCGCTCCCCGCCTGGCGGGGCCGCGGGGCCGTGGCCCCGGGTCAGCCGCGACACCGGGGGTGCGATCGCGGCGCGGAGTGGGATGATGGGGGAGTGAGCACACCGCAGAACACCCGACGCCTTCGCGGCCTGGATGCCCAGCGTCTGCCCGAGGGCGAGACCGTTGCCAGCTTCGCCACCTACTCCGACGCCCTCCAGGCGGTCGACCGGCTGGCCAAGGCCGAGCTCCCCGTCGCAGGGCTGAGCATCGTCGGCGACGGGTTGAAGAGCGTCGAGCGGGTGACGGGGGCGCTGAGCTACGGCAAGGCCGCGGCCGGAGGTGCGCTGTCCGGCGCATGGCTGGGACTGTTCCTCGGGCTGATGCTCATCATCATCAACCCCGCGACCAACCTCGTCTACCTGGGCGCGGCCGTCGCGATCGGCGCCGCATTCGGCATCCTCTTCGCGCTGGTCAACTACTCGATCAGCCGTCGTCGGCGCGACTTCACCTCGACGATGCAGGTCGTCGCCAGCAGCTACGTGATCATCGCCGAACGTGGCGTCGGCGAGCAGGTGCGCCGTGCTCTCGCCGCCGACGCGGGCAACACGCTGGAGCGCCCCGCGCTCTGAACGTCCCCGGCCCCGGCATCTCGATGATGCCGGGGCCGAACGCTGTGCTCAGGACGGGCGTCGTCCTCAGCGGGACAGCCAGTCCTCGATCTCGGCGACGGTGCGGGGGATCGCTGCGGAGAGGTTCTCCGCCCCGGTCGCGGTCACGAGGATGTCGTCCTCGATGCGGACGCCGATGCCGCGGAGCTCCTCGGGGACCGTGAGGTCGTCCGGCTGGAAGTACAGCCCCGGCTCGATCGTGAAGACCATGCCCTCCTCGACGACGCCGTCGTAGTACATCTCCCGCCGGGCCTGGGCGCAGTCGTGGACGTCGAGCCCGAGGTGGTGGCTCGTCCCGTGCACCATGTACCTGCGGTGGTACTGCAGCTCCGGCAGGAGCGACTCCTCCGCGCTCACCGGCAGCAGCCCCCACTCCGCCGTGCGTGCGGCGATAATGCGCATCGCGGCCTCGTGCACCTCGTGGAAGCGGATGCCGGGCCGGACGATCGCCAGCGCCGCGTCCGCGGCCTCGAGGACCGCCTCGTACACGCGGCGCTGCACGTCGCTGAACCGCCCCGAGACGGGGAGCGTGCGGGTGATGTCCGCGGTGTAGAGGCTGTCGACCTCGACGCCCGCGTCGAGAAGGACGAGATCGCCGGCGTCGACCCGTCCGTCGTTGCGGGTCCAGTGCAGGATGCAGGCGTGGTCGCCGGCGGCGGCGATCGTGTCGTAGCCGGTCTGGTTGCCCTCCAGCCGGGCGCGGCTCGCGAAGGCGCCCTCGATGACGCGCTCGCCGCGCGCGCGGCCGATCGCGTCGTCGACCGTTGCGACGACGTCGCCGAACCCCGCCGCGGTCGCCGCGACGGCGGCACGGAGCTCGTCGATCTCGAAAGCGTCCTTGACCAGGCGCAGCTCGGAGGTGACGCGGGCGAGCGCTCCGTCGGCGTCGTCGAGCGTCACGTCGCCGCGCTCCGGGGTGAACTCGGCCAGCTCCCGCGTCTGCACGCCCAGCTCGGTCGCGACCTGCGCCAGGCTCGGCCGGGGACCGATCCAGAATTCGCCGACCGTGGCGTTGGCGTAGAACTCGGTGGAGTCCCTGCCCGCCGGGCCGCGGAAGTAGAGAACGTCGGAGCGTCCCCCGTCGCGGCTGTCGATCACGAGCACGGAGTCCGGCTCGCTGGCAGAGCCCCAGCCGGTGAGGTGGGCGAACGACGAGTGCGCCCGGAACGGGTAGTCGCAGTCGTTGTTGCGGGGCTTCAGTGCCCCGGCCTCGACGACGACGCGAACGCCGGGGAACGCCGCCGCCACCGCGTCACGGCGGGCGAGGGAGAACGCCGCGACGGGGTTCGCCTCGGCGGACACAGCCTCCCGGTCGGCCCAGCCGGAGCCGATGAACTCCTGGAAGGCGGTGGAGGAGGGGGTGGTGGAGCGGTTGCGGTTCTCCGCAGCGGTGTCGTCGCTCGTGCTGGTCTGGTCTCGTGTCGCCTCGGTCATGCCTCCATTGTCTCACCGTCGGGCCGCGCCGATGTCGCGGGAGGAGGGCGAGGCCGCGCACCGCCTCGGCCGGGCGCAGATCTAAGATGAGGGGATGCGCACAGGGTCACCGGCGGGCGTTCCCGCCGATCTGCACACCCACTCGGTGGTGTCCGACGGTACCGAGAGCCCCGATCGGCTCGTCGAGTCGGCGGCGGCGGCCGGTCTGGCGACCGTGGCGCTCACCGACCACGACTCCACC
Source organism: Mycetocola reblochoni REB411 (assembly GCF_900163835.1). Classification (GTDB taxonomy): domain Bacteria; phylum Actinomycetota; class Actinomycetes; order Actinomycetales; family Microbacteriaceae; genus Mycetocola_B; species Mycetocola_B reblochoni. The sequence goes on from NZ_FUKR01000036.1 coordinate 13,883, forward strand.
GCCGGCTGGGCGGAGGCGGCCGCCGCGGCGCAGCGCACCGGGCTGACGCTCATCCCCGGCATGGAGCTGAGCACCGCCGACGGTCCCGCGAGCGTCCATCTGCTCGCCTACCTGTTCGACCCGGCGGACCCCGACCTGGTCGCCGAGACCTCCCGTATCCGGGACGCCCGGCTGCACCGGGCGGAGACGATCGTGCACCGGCTGGGGAAGGACTACGCGCTCAGCTGGGAGGACGTCCTCGCCCAGACCACGCCGGGCGCGACGGTGGGGCGGCCGCACATCGCCGACGCGCTCGTCGCCCGCGGCTTCGTCCCCACGCGCAGCGACGCCTTCGCGAGCATCCTCCACCCGCGTGCGGGGTATTACATCCCCCACTACGCGCCCCCGATCGAGCAGGGCATCGAGCTCGTGCGGGCGGCGGGGGGCGTACCCGTCATCGCCCACCCCGCCACTCACGGACGTAGCAGGATGACGGACGAGCGGCGGCTGGGCGCGCTCGTCGACAGGGGCCTGGCCGGCGTCGAGGTCGATCACAGGGAGAACACCCCCTCCGGCAGGCTCCGGCTCATCGAGCTCGCCCAGCGGTTCGGGCTGATCATGACCGGGTCGAGCGACTACCACGGCGAGGGCAAGCCCAACCGGCTGGGCGAGAACACCACCTCGGCCGCGGCCCTCGCGGAGATCATCGTGCAGGGGACGGGGTCCTCGCCCGTGTTCCCCCCGCTTGGCTGATCAGCGCTGACCGCTGCTGGCCGGCGTTGACCGGTACGGACCGGCACTGTTCGGCGCGGCCCGCCGCGCGGCCGGCGCCCCGGCCGGCCAGAGGACAGGAACCGCGCGCCGCGCGCGAGTGCTCGTGGGCGGAAGCGACGACGAACGCCCGCCGACCGGCGGAACCGGACGGCGGGCGTCGTGACTGGGGGCGTAGTCCCCGATGGGTTAGGCCTGGGTCTGCTCGCCCTGCGTGCTCGTCCCGCCGACCTGGGTCTGCTCGCCCTGCTGGCCCCCGCGGCGCCGGGTGCGGCTGCGGCGACGGCGGGAGGAGGACGAGGACGAGCCGTGCGGCGCCTCGCCACCGTCCGTGGCCGCTGAGGAGGACCGGGCGCCGGTGGGGGCGTCGTTCCTCGCCGTCTCGGAGCCGGTCGTGCGGCCACCGGAGTGGTTCCGCGAGCGTGAGGCACCGTCCGACCCGCGCGAGCCCTGGCTGCGCGACCCGGTCCCCGCCGTCGCCGACCGGCTGGGGATCAGCCGGCCCTTCGTCCCCTCGGGGATGTTGAGGTCGGTGTACAGGTGCGGCGACGACGAGTAGGTCTCCGTCGGCTCCGGCTGTCCGAAGTCCAGCGCCTTGTTGATCAGGGCCCACTTGTGCAGGTCCTCCCAATCGACGAAGGTCACCGCGATGCCCGTCTTGCCGGCGCGGCCGGTGCGGCCGACACGGTGCAGGTAGGTCTTCTCGTCGTCGGGGATGGTGTGGTTGATCACGTGCGTGACGTCGTCGACGTCGATGCCGCGCGCGGCCACGTCCGTCGCGATGAGCACGTCCTTCTTGCCCGCCTTGAACGCCGCCATCGCGCGCTCGCGCTGCTCCTGGCCGAGGTCGCCGTGGACGGCCGCCGCGTTGAAGCCCCTGTCGCCGAGTTCCTCGACGAGGCGGGCGGCGGCGCGCTTGGTCCGGGTGAAGATGACCGTCTTGCCCCTGTCCTCGGCCTGGAGGATGCGGGAGATGACCTCGTCCTTGTCCAAGGAGTGGGCACGGTAGATGAGGTGGTTGATGTTCGCCTGCGTGAGCCCCTCGTCGGGGTCACTCGCCCTGATGTGCACGGGGCGCGTCATGAAGCGCCGCGCGAGCGTCACGATCGGGCCGGGCATGGTCGCCGAGAACAGCATGGTGTGCCGAACGGCCGGAACCTTGGCGAACAGCGTCTCGATGTCCGACAGGAAGCCCAGATCGAGCATCTTGTCCGCCTCGTCGAGCACCATCTCGGTGACGTGGCTGAGGTCGAGCAGGCGCTGACGCATGAGGTCGATGAGGCGCCCCGGCGTTCCGACGACGACCTGCGCACCGGCCTTCAGCTGCTCGATCTGACCCTCGTAGGCCTTGCCGCCGTAGATCGAGGCGATCGCCGTGGAGCGATTCGACGCCGCCAGCTCGATGTCCTCGGTCACCTGGACGGCGAGCTCGCGGGTCGGCACGACGATCAGCGCGACGACGCCGGGGGCCGGGTCGGCGCCGATCCGCTGGAGCAGCGGGATGCCGAAGCCGAAGGTCTTGCCTGTGCCGGTCTTGGCCTGGCCGATGATGTCCTGCCCGGTGAGGGCGAGGGGGATGGTCTGTTCCTGGATGGGGAAGGGCTCGATGATGCCCTTGTCTGCGAGCGCGTCGACGATGTCGGCGTCGACCCCGAGATCACGGAAAGTCACGGTGATGTACTGCCTGTCTGGAAAGAAGCGGCCTACGCCTTGCTTCGTTCCTCCGGCGTAGCACCCCGATCCGTCGCCGGGGCTGGCTGCAACACTAGCGCAGCACGCGGTGCATTCCCTGGAGGCGGGCCGGGGTGCACGTAGACTGACGCCGTGAAATCCTGGTTTCGGCGCGCCACGCGTCAGAGCACTCCCCGTCTCCCCGGCGTGAATACGCCGACGACACGGGTCGACGTCGCCGAGCTCGCGCCGGACACGGGCGCGTACCTCGGCCAGCTCGCCTACGCGCAGCTGGCGTTCTACCAGTTCGTCACCGAGACGGCCAGGCGGACGGAGCCTCTCCTCGACACCCAGATCATCTCGAGCGCCGCGGCGAGGGCGCTGCGCATCCACCAGGACATCTGCGCCGAGATCACGTCGCGCGGGGACGACCCCGTCGAGCAGATGGCGCCCTTCGTGGCCAGAACGGACGCGTTCCTTGACATCCTCAGGGGCAGCAGGGGGATCGAGGGAGTGCTCACGGCGTACATCGTCTTCGGCTTCCTCAACGACGTCTTCGTCGCCGTCGCCGAGGGCATGGGCACGGCGCCCGGCCGGCGCTATGCGGCCGCGATCACCTCGAACAGGGACGACGGTGAGCTCGCGGACGTGCTCATCCGCCGCATCGACGCCGAAGAGCGCAGGGCCCACATCCTGGCGCTGTGGGGGCGCAGGGTGCTGGGGGACACGATCTTGTTCGCGCACGCGATCGTCCGCGACCCCGGCGACGTCGCCGGGGGCGGGTCGAGCCGGTGTTCACCGAGATCATCGCGCGCCACTCCCGCCGGATGGACGTGCTCGGCCTCACCGCCTGAACGTCAGGGGGCTGCCGGCGCCGGTTCTCCGGTGCGGGCTCCGCGACCCGGTTGCCGCGCACGACGACGCGGGCGGGACGATCGCTCGTCCCGCCCGCGTCAGCGCCGTCGATGGTGCCCTAACCGGCGACGGTGCTGAGCAGCGCCGCGTACTCGCGTTCACGTCGACGCGAGAGGGCCAGGGCGATCCCCGCCGGGACCGCGACGGAGAGCACGAGTGCGATGATCCAGAGCAGCGGGTTGTCCCAGCGCAGCCCCGCCAGCTCGAGCACGGCCGCCGACAGCGTCGCCGCGGCCGTCCCCGTCGCGACCGTGACCGTGACGCCGTAGTTCTCCCTGAGCGGGAGCACGTACCGCACCGCCGCGCCGAGGACGGCGCCGATCACCGCGACGAAGAACAGCTCCATGTCAGGCGACGAAGCCGACGCGGCGCGACTCCTCGCCGCCGAGCTCGACGTAGGCGAGGGCGGCCGTGGGGACGAGGAAGCTGCGGCCCTTGACGTCGCTCAGGGTGAAGTAGGAGCTGCCCTCTCCCAGTGCACGGGCGACGGTCTCCTCGACGTCCTTCTTGGACTGCTGCGACTCGAAGGCCAGTTCGCGAGCGCTGTTGGTGATGCCGATCCGAATATCCACGGTGGGTGCCCTTCTGTTGACTACCCCAAGCCTAGGGGAGCGGCCTCGGCGCACGCGCACCCGGCCGCCTCGCCCTCAGCGAACAGCGGCGCTGTCGGCGCCGGCCGCTAGCGTGGGGACGTGGCCCAGATCCTCTTCTCCTCACCCTCGGCGGAGGCCGAGGCGCTTCCCGCGGCCGACGAGGCCCAGCGCAGGGTGCTCGCGCTCGCCGCGGGCGGCGGCTCCGTCGCCGTGCAGGGTGCCCCCGGCTCGGGCAAGACGGCGCTCGTGCTCATGCTGGCCCGTCAGCTGGTGACCGAGCAGGGCATCGCCCCCGACGACCTCGTCGTCATCGGCGCGAACCGCCGGTCGGCCACGCGGCTGCGCGACCGCGTGGCCCGGATCGTCGCCGTGCCCACCTCGGGCCCCCTGGCGCGCACCGTCGCCTCGTTCGCCCACCGTCTCGTCGCCCAGAACGCGGACGGGGCCGGGCGCGAGGCGCCCCGGCTTCTGACCGGGGCGGAGCAGGACGGGATCATCGCGGAGATCCTCGCGGGGCACGCGCTCGACGGCAGCGGACCGCAGTGGCCCGAGCCGCTCGACGCCGCCGTGCGCTCGCTCACCGGGTTCCGCACGGAGCTTCGCGAGCTCATGATGCGGGTGACGGAGGAGGGGCTGCGTCCCGACGACCTCCGCCGGCTCGCCGCCGTGCATCGCCGCCCCGAGTGGTCCGCCGCGGCCGAGCTGATCGAGGAGTACGAGGAGATCGTCGACAGCTATCCTGTGCGCTTCCTCGATTCGGCTGAGCTGGTGAGCGAGGCGACACGGACGGTCAGGGACGGCGAGGGTCCGCTGCCGCGCGTCGTCCTCGTCGACGATCTGCACGAGCAGGGGCCGGCATCCCTGCGCCTGCTCGCCGCGCTCGCGGGACGCGGCGTGCAGATCATCGCCACCGGCGACCCCGACGTGGCCGCGGCCACCTTCCGGGGCTCGGAGCCGGGCGCGATCGCCCGACTGAGCCAGGTGCTCGGCGTCAGGGCCACCGGTGTCGTCCTCGGGACCGTCTACCGGCACGGACCCGAGATCCGTGCCCTCGTGCGCGAGGCGAGCGAACGGGTGGGCGCCTCCGGCGGTGTCGCGCACCGCGCGGCCGAGTCGTCCCGTTCCGCGTCAGCCGAGGCGAAGCGGTCACCGCTGGAGCGGCTCATCGCCCCGACCACGGCGCGACTGCAGCGCTCGCTCGCCCGTGCGCTCAGGGAACGTCACGTCCGCGACGGAGTGCCCTGGTCCCGCATGGCCGTCGTCGTCCGTTCGGGCGCCCAGGTGGCATCGCTCGAGCGCGCACTGGCCCTGTCGGAGGTGCCGACGGCGGCGACCGCCGCGGTGTCGCCCGCCGAGCGCGCGCTGCCGGCCGAGCTTCTGCGCCTGGCGGCTGTCGCGCTCGGCAGGGAGAGCCTCAGCGGGGACGAGGCGAGCACCGTGCTCACCGGTCCACTCGGTGGCCTCGACCGGCTCGGGCTCCGTCGGCTGCGTCTCGCGCTCCGGCACGAGGAGCTCGCCGGAGGGGGGACACGGCTGGCCGACGAGCTGCTCCGCGACGCCATCGCGCACCCCGCCGGCTTCGACACGCTCGACCTCGCCCCGGCCCGCAGAGCCCGCCGCGTCGCCCGAGCGATCGCCGCGGCGACGGATCTCGCGGCGGAGGGGGCCAGCATCGAGGAGCTGCTCTGGCAGCTGTGGGAGTCGCTCGTCGACGCGGAGGCGCTGCGCACGCAGGCGCTGGGGACCGGTGTGCTCGCCGAGGACAGCAACAGGCAGCTCGACGGGGTGATGGCGCTGTTCACCTCCGCCCGCCGCTTCGTGGAGCGCGAGCCCGATGCGCCAGCGGGCGAGTTCATCGACGAGCAGCGCGGGGCCGTGATCGCCGAGGACACCCTGGCGCCCGCCGCCGCCGCCGAGTCGGTGTGGGTCGGACCGCCGAGCGCGCTCGTCGGAACGGAGTGGGACACGGTGGCCGTGCTGGGACTCCAGGACGGCGCCTGGCCGAACCCCCAGATCCGCGGCTCGCTGCTGGGCGCCCAGGACCTCAGCACGGTGACGTCCGGCCTGCCGTTGGCCGACATCGACCGCAGGGCCGAGGTGCTCTCCGACGAGCTGCGGCTGTTCGTGCTCGCCTGCTCCCGGGCGAGCGACCGCCTGCTGCTCGCCGCGGTCGAGGGCGAGGACGACCAGCCCTCTCCGTTCCTGCGGTTCCGGAGCATTCCGGCGGCGCGGCCGTCCACCTCCCGGTATCCGCTCAACCTGCGGACGATGACCGCGATGCTGCGCCGCGACCTCGTCGCCTCGATGGAACGGCACGCGGACGGCGGGGACGGCCGTGTCCATGGGGAGGACCTCGCCGAGGCGGGGGCAGGCGCCGACGGCGACGACCGCGTGAGCGCCGACGAGCTCTCCTCGGCGATCGCCCGGCTCGCGGACGCCGGTGTCCCCGGCGCCAGGCCCGAGGACTGGTACGGGGTCCGGCCGGAGAGCACCACGGCGCCGCTGGCCGAGCTGAACGACCCGGAGACGCGCGTGTCCGTCTCCCCGTCCCGGATCGAGACGTTCGAGGCCTCGCCGCTGATGTGGTTCGTCGACCGCGTCGCGCCGGAGCCGTCCCAGACCGCGAACGCCGTGGGCACCCTCGTGCACGCCGCGATGGAGGACGCCGCGCTGTCCGACGACCCCGAGGACCGTAGCGCCAGGGCCATGGGCGAGCACGTCGGCCGGCGCTGGGACGAGCTTCGCTTCGAGTCGGACTGGCTCGAGCAGCGCCAGCGGCGGCGCGTGTCCGCGATGCTCACCGGCGTCGCCGACTACCTCAGCGACAGGGACGCGGCCGGAACCGAGCTGATCGCGGCGGAGGGCGACTTCGCCCTCGACCTCGCGCCCGCACGGCTGAGAGGGCAGATCGACCGGGTGGAGCGCGACGCGGACGGCACCATCAGCATCGTCGACCTGAAGACAGGGCGGCGGGCGCCGACCGGGGCCGAGCTCGCCGGGCACGCGCAGTTGATCGCGTATCAGCTCGCCGCACGCAGCGGACAGGTGCCCGGCGTGCCGGAGGGGGCGGTCGCCGGAGGGGCCCTGCTGTTCGTCGGCGAGGGGCACGCGGTGCGCGGTCGCAGCTATCGGCTGCTGGTCCAGGCCCCCCTGTCGTCCGAGGATCTCGACGGCTTCATCGCCCGCGTCAGGGCGGCGGCGGAGGGGATGGCCGGATCCCGGTTCCGCGGCGCGCCGGACGCCGACGAGCGCAGCCTCGAGGCCCAGCGCCGCTACCGCATCCAGACCGTCCCCGCCGTCTCCGGCGGGCGAGAGCACGACGACGAGCAGAACAGGCAGGAGACGCCGTGACCGAACCCGAGGACCGTCGTCCCGGATACAGCGCGCTCGACATCGCCGACGCCCTCGGCCTGCCGTCGCCGACACCGCAGCAACGCCGGGTCATCGAGGCGCCACTCACCCCCGCCCTCGTCGTCGCCGGGGCGGGGAGCGGCAAGACCGAGACCATGGCGAACCGCATCGTCTGGCTGCTGGCCAACGGCCACGTGCGCGTGCCCGAGGTCCTCGGCCTCACCTTCACACGCAAGGCGGCGGGCGAGCTGCAGGAGCGGGTGATCCGGCGCGTCGAGCAGCTCGGTGCGCGCCTCGGCGGCGACGACGACGTCCTCGCCACCGCGACGATCTCCACCTACAACTCCTTCGCCAGCGGGCTCTACCGGGAGTACGCCCGGACCATCGGCAGAGAGCCCGATGCGACCGTCATCACCGAGGCGTCGGCCTGGCGCCTGGCGAGGGACGTCGTCGTCGCGGGCGACGACCCGCTGCTGGTCGAGCTCGACGCGGGCATCGACTCGATCACCGACGCCGTGCTCCGGCTGGCGCACCACCTCAGCGACAACGACGTGCTCGAGCGGGCGGACGATGTCGTCGCCTACGCCGAGCGGTTTGCAACCGTGGCCTCGCTGCCGATCGACAACCCGCGCAAACGCACTGACTACGCCTCGGTCGTGTCGGCGGCGAGGGACGTCGGGGCGCTCCCCATGCTCGTCCGCATGGCCGAGGAGTTCCACCGCCGCAAGCTCCGCAGGGGGCTGCTGGAGTTCAGCGACCAGATCGCCCTGGCACAGCGGATCGTGCGGCGCTTCCCGCGGGCGAGGGCCGAGTACCGGTCCCGCTACCGCGTCGTCATCCTCGACGAGTACCAGGACACCTCGGTCGTGCAGACCCGGCTCCTGTCGGAGCTGTTCCATGCGCACCCGGTCATGGCCGTCGGGGACCCCAACCAGTCCATCTACGGCTGGCGCGGTGCGAGCGCGAGCAACATCTCCCGGTTCCCCGGCGACTTCGGCGGGGACGCCGGGGCGAACGCCTTCGCGCTGTCCGTGAGCTGGCGCAACTCCTCCGACGTGCTCGACGTCGCCAACGCCATCGTCGACGGGCTTCCCGCGATCCCCGGAATCCCCGTCGAAGCTCTGGAGCCCTCGCCGCTCGCCGCGGCCGGCCGCATCGACATCGCCTACCCGGAGACCGTGCAGGAGGAGGCGGACGCCGTCGCCCGCTGGTTCGCGGGGGAGCTCGCGCGGCCCTCCGCCTCGGGGGGGCAACGGACGGCCGCGCTGCTGTGCCGCTCGGTGAAGCGCTCCCGTCTGTTCACGGAGGCGCTCGCGCGCGCAGGGGTGCCCACCCACGTCCTCGGCCTGACCGGGCTGCTCGAGCACCCTGCCGTCGTCGACGCGGTCGCCGCTCTGCGCGTCATGCACGACCCGACGGCCGGTGCCGACCTCGTGCGGCTGCTCACGGGTGCCCGCTGGCGGCTCGGGGTGGCGGACGTCGACGCCCTCGCCGCGACGGCCCGCTGGCTCGGCGGGCGGGACGCCGCCCAGCAGCCGCTGCCGGAGTCGTCGACACAGGCACTGCGCCGCTCGACGGCGAGCGATGACGGCAGCTCGCTCGTCGACGCCCTGGACGCGCTCCTCGTGCTGCCGGACGACCACGTCGCCGTCCGGGCGATCACGGCGGAGGGCAGGGAGCGCATGCGTGACCTCGCCCGCGTGCTCCAGGGGCTCCGTCGCCGCACCGGGTCCGAACTCGTCGACACGGTGACGAGCGTCATCGCCGAGCTGCGCCTCGACATCGAGGTCCTCGCCAACGCCGAGGACACCGCGGGCCAGGAGAGCCTCGACGCCTTCGTGGAGCTGGCCGACGGCTTCCGGCTCATCGCGGAACAGGCCACGCTCGGCCCCTTCCTCGCCTGGCTCGATGACGCGGAGCGGCGCGAACGGCTGAGCCCGGCCGGGGAGCCGGCTGAGCCGGGCACCGTCCAGGTGCTCACCATCCACGGCGCCAAGGGGCTGGAGTGGGACAGCGTCGCCGTCCCCCGCTTGGTGACGGACGAGCTGCCCTCGCCGTTGAGGAGCGCGAGAGGCTGGACGGCCCTCGGCGAGTTGCCCTACGACTTCGCGGGCGATCGCGAGGACCTGCCCGTACTGGACTGGGCGGACGCCGTCTCCCAGCGCGAGTTCGACGAGGCCATGCAGCGCTTCGGCGACGGCCTCGCCGAGCGCAACGGCCAGGAGCAGCGTCGGCTGGCGTACGTGGCCGTGACGAGGGCGCGCGACGCCCTGCTGCTCAGCGGCTCGTTCTGGTCCAGTCAGAAGACACCGCGGTCCCCGAGCCGGTACCTCGTCGAGGCGGCCGAGGCACTCGGTCGCGGGGGCGAGCTGCCCGCCGAGAGCTCATCCGCGAGCCACCCCGCACCGCTGGAGGGGCGGAGCGTGCTGTGGCCGACGGATCCGCTCGGGGGGAGGGGCACCGCGGTGCGCTCCGCCGCCCAGGCGGTGTCCGCGGCGCGCGGTTCCGGGGCGCGCAGCCGCTGGGACGAGGACATCGAGCTGCTGTTGGCCGAGCGCAGCCTTCGGCACGCGGGGGAGCAGCTCGTCCCCGTCCCCGAGCGCATCGCCGCGTCGCGGTTCAAGGACTTCGTCGCCGACACCGAGGCGACCGCCCGCGCGCTCCGCCGCCCGTTGCCGGAGAAGCCGTACCGGCAGACGCGGCTGGGAACGCTCTTCCACAGCTGGGTCGAGGAGCGCTCGACGGCACGGCCGGGGGGCATGTCCGACCTGCTCGACCTCGCCGAGATCGAGCGGGACGACGCCGAGGAGGCGACGGGGACGCTCGTTCCGATGGCTGAGGCGGACAGGCGGCGGCTGGAGGAGCTCCAGCGCACCTTCGAGCGCTCCGAGTGGGCGGAGCTGGCGCCGCTGCACGTGGAGCTCGAGATCAACGTCGTCTTCGACGGACGGGTCGTGATCTGCAAGCTCGACGCGGTCTACCGGCGGCAGGGACGCATCCAGATCGTCGACTGGAAGACCGGGGCGGTGCCGAAGGACGCGGAGCAGCTCCACGAGCGCCAGCTGCAGCTGGCGCTGTACCGCCTGGCCTACGCACGCTGGTCGGGGGAGGACGCCGACGACATCGACGCGGTGTTCTACTACGTCGCCGACGACGTGGTGATCCGGCCGGATCGGATCGACGGCGAGGAGGAGCTGCTCGTGCTCTGGCGAGGGATCGGGGCCGCGCGCGGCTGACGGCGACCCGCCGCGCGGTCGGCGGTGCGGTGCGGCATGCCCGACCGCCTGGCCCGGCTGACCGTCGGGGCTGCGAGCGGCATGAGTGAGGGGGCCGACCGCGGACGGTCGGCCCCCTCAGACGATCAGAGACCCAGCTCCTCCAGGACGGGCAGCTCGGCGCGGACGGCGGCGCGCGCGGCCTCGGCGTCCTCGCTGTCCAGGGCGAGGGCGGCCAGCCGTCGGCAGTCGTCGGCGGAGACGGTCCGGAGGACCGTCGCGACGCGCGGCAGCGCCCGTGCGGTCATGGACAGGCTCGTCACGCCGAGGCCGAGGAGCACGACCGCGAGGGCCGGGTCCGCCGCGGCCTCGCCGCAGACGCCCACGGGGGCCGGCCCTCCGACGGACTCCGGGCGCTCCGCTCCGGCACGTGCGGTCTCCGCGACGAGGCGGAGCACCGCGTGCTGCCACGGGTCGTTCAGACCGCTGAGGGCGCCGAGCTGGCGGTCGGCGGCCATCGTGTACTGGGTGAGGTCGTTCGTGCCGATCGAGAGGAAGTCGACCCGGCGCAGGATCGCCGGAGCGCTGAGCGCCGCCGAGGGCACCTCGACCATCACGCCCGCGGTCTCGAGCCCCGCCTCGCGGCAGACGGTGGCGAAGCGCTCCGCCTCCGCCGGCGTGGAGATCATCGGGGCCATGACCCTGACGTGGGCCTCGCTGTCGGCGGCCGCCCTGGCGATCGCCTCGAGCTGGTGGACGAGGACCTCGGGCGAGGACAGAGTGGTGCGGAACCCGCGAACGCCGAGCGCGGGGTTCGGCTCGTCGGTGTCGGTGACGAACGGCAGCGGCTTGTCCGCCCCGGCGTCGAGGGTGCGCACGACGACCTTGCGACCGGCGAAGGCGTCGAAGACCGGGCGATACTGGGCGTACTGCTCGTCGACGCTCGGCTCGTGGTCGGAGCCGAGGAAGCTGAACTCGGTGCGGAACAGGCCGACGCCCGCCGCACCGGCCTCGGCCGCTGCGGTCGCGTCCGCCCCTCCGCCCACGTTGGCGAGGAGCTCGACCGGTGTCCCGTCGGAGAGCGTAGCGTCGCCGGTGAAGGACTGCTGGGCGAGCTGCTGTTGCTGCCACCGGACGACGCCAGCCCTGTCCGCCTCGCTCGGCGGGGCCGTGATGGTGCCGGTGCCGCCGTCGACGGCGACCTCGGTGCCGTCGACGAGGGCGTCCGCTCCGCGTGCCGCGACGACGGCGGGGAGGCCGGCGGCTCGGGCGATGATGGCGGTGTGCGACTGGGGGCCCCCGTCGCTGGTGACCAGCGCGAGCACCAGGTCGGGGCGCAGCGTCGCCGTGTCGGCGGGGGCGAGGTCGACGGCGACGAGGACGTAGGGCGTGTCCGAGTCGGGAACGCCGGGAGCGGGGAGGCCCCTGAGCTCGGCGACCGTCCTGCTCCGCACGTCGAGCACGTCGGTGACCCGCTCGGCCATGTAACCGCCGAGCTCCTCGAGCTGGGACGCGATCGCCCCGGCCGCCTGCCAGATCGCGCGCTCCGCGCTGGCGCCGTCGTCGATCAGTGTCCCGGCCTGGGCGGTGAGCGTGGGGTCGGCCGCCATCATGGCCGTGGTGGAGAGGACCGCGGCGGCGTCGGGTGCCGCGTGCTCCGCGCGCCGGCCGAGCTCGGCCACGACGCTGTCTACGGCGCCCGCGAGCCTGGCCTTCTCGTCGTCGGCGCTGCGACCGGGGTCGCGCTGCTCGGATTCGGCGGGGGCCGCCACCGGCTCCGCCATGCGTCGGACCGGTCCGATCACGCGTCCGGGGCTGACCCCGACGCCGGTGATCGTCGTCGGCGGCTGGGCCGCGTCGACCGAGCCAGGAACCTCACTCATGCTGTGTCCTCATCGTCTGGAGATGTGTGGAGGGGACGTCGACTCCGACGCTACCACCGCTGTCCGACGCCGAGGTGCGCAGCGAGCCCGGCACCCGCGTCCGGGCGATGGCGCCTCGAGTGCCCGCGCCCGTGACGCGTGAGCGGCAACCCGGCGGCGCGGTTCCCGAGGCGCAGCGGCGTGGTACCAGCGTCGCGGCGTGCGGTGCCCGTCGGCTTCCCGCCCGCTCAGCGGTCGTCGCGTGCGGCGGAATCCCGAGGCGCGCCGTCCGCCGGGGTCCCTGAGTTCTCGAACTCGTTGTCGTGCCCTCCCTCGGCATCGGTCGCCGCGGGGGCGCCGGCCGCCGAGGCGGAGGTCGAGGGGGCGTCGCCGCCGCGCCGCTCGACGTCGCGGGGGAGCTGCGCGTCGCCGGGGAGCTGCCCGTCCCGGGCCGGTGGTGCATCCGTGAGCGCGGCGATGTCCAGCTCCTCCGACCGGCCCTCCCAGTCGTCGAACGCCGAGGCGTCGTAGCTCCGATCGACCGGCGACGGTGTGGTGGGCGTCCGCGTGAGAAGCTCCTCGACGTCGGCGACGGCCAATGCGGGGCCGTCGGCCTCGACCAGCGGCTGCACCCGGCGCGCCAGGACGGTGTCGACGAGGCCGTCGAGCATCGCCACGGCGTCCTCCACGATCGCGTCGTCGTGGACGTCCGTGCCGTGCAGCAACCAGCGGGCGAGCTCCAGCTCGGCGTGCAGCAGCGCCCGACGCCGCAGCGCGCCGTCGGGGTGGCGCTGGCAGTTCTGCTCGTACGCGGCGAGAACGCTCGTCGCGGCATCGCCCGCCCCCGCGAGCCAGCTGAGGTCGCGTGCCGGGTCGGAGACCTTCAACGCACCCCAGCCGATCACGCCGCCGACGATGGTGCCGACCTCGTGGTCGGTGAGGACGAAGGAGTCGGCCCCGAGCGAGCCGTTGACCACGGTCGGCTGGAACTGCCACAACTCGTCGTCCTCGACCGCCTCGCGCCAGCGCTCACGCACCGCGGTGGGGACCGAGCGGGTGGAGATGGCCCTGTCGATCACGTTGCGGGCCTCGTTACGGGCCTCGATCGCCGTGAGGACCGGCAGACCGGACTCTCCCACGAAGCCGCCGGGGAGCGAGTGGATCGCCGCGATCGCCGCGCCGATCGAGGAGGCCACGCCATCGCCGGCGGGAATCTGCTCGGCGTCGACGCCGTAGCCGGGCAGGAAGTCGTAGACCACAGCCCGTCCCTCCCTGGTGGCCGCCTGGCCGCGGACCGTCGGAACCCGGAACGGCAGGAGGCTGCGCGTGCCGGGGGTCAGCGCTCCGAGCGCGATCACCTCGATCGCCTGCTCCGTCGCCGCCTGGTCGGTCGCCGGCACCCTGATCGTGACCTCGTCACCGTCCGCGAGGCGGAGCAGGGCCGAGTCGAAGTTGCCCGCGGTCCCGCGGCCGAGCGGGCCGCTGCCGACGACCTCGAGACCGTCGACGGCGGTCGTCGCGAGCGCGGCTAGAGTGAAGTGGGACCTGGCCATGGGTCTAGCGTAGGTCGCCGTCCCCCGGCGCTGGCGATCGCCACGCCCTGTCCGTCGATTGAGGAAGAAGTCCGCCCTGTCCGCCACCATCCAGCCCCCGCTCTCCCGCAGTGACATCGACCGTGACGACGCCAGGCGCCTCGACCCCGGCGCGCTCGGCGAGCTGATCGCGGACCCCTCGACCCGCGCGGTCCTGCTCCGCGACGGACGCTTCGCCGTCTCGGGTGACGCGCTCGTCCTTGTCCCCGCGGACCGGCTGGACGGCGCGAGCACGCTCGCCTACCTCGGCCGGTCGACAGCGGCGGGGGAGGACGGGCAGCGCACGGGGTTTGTCCTCCAGACGGTCGACGACGATGCCGCCGAGGCCGTGGCCCTCGCCGGGGACGCCGACGCCCGCTGGCTCGCTCTCCGCGACGTCGCGACGATCCTCGACGACAGGGATGCCGGGCTGGCGACGGAGGCGAGCGCGCTGTCGAACTGGCACACGTCCTCCGGGTACTGCCCCCGCTGCGGCAGCGCGACGACCGTGGTCAAGGCCGGCTGGGCCAGGGACTGCCCGTCCTGCGGCAACGAGATCTTCCCCCGGACCGACCCGGCGGTGATCGTGGCCGTCCACGACGACGAGGACCGCATCCTGCTCGGCTCGAATGCGCTCTGGGAGCACAACCGCTACTCGGTGCTCGCCGGGTTCGTCGAGGCGGGCGAGTCGCTCGAGGCGGCCGTGATCCGCGAGATCAGCGAGGAGGCGGGCGTTCCCGTGGTCGACCCGGTGTACCTCGGCTCGCAGCCGTGGCCGTTCCCGCGCTCGCTCATGCTCGGCTATCGCGCCAGGGTCGCCGACGGCGTGGACCCGGACGGTGCTCGCGCCGACGGGGAGGAGATCCTCGACCTGCGCTGGTTCACGAGGGAGCAGCTGCGCGCCATCGGTGACGAGATCATCCTGCCGGGAGCGAGCTCGATCGCCCACTGGCTCATCGAGTCGTGGCTGACGGCCGACGGCGGACCGGGGCAGGGAACCCCCGTCTCCCCGTGAGCGGCGTCGGTCTGCTCGACGGACTGGACGACGCGCAGCGCGAGGCCGTGGTCGAACTGCGCGGCCCCGTCCGCATCCTCGCCGGTGCGGGGACAGGAAAGACCCGGACGATCACCCACCGCATCGCGCACGGTGTGGCGACGGGGACCTACGCACCGAACCGCGTCCTCGCGCTGACGTTCACCTCCCGTGCCGCGGCCGAGCTGAGGGCGCGGCTGCGCGCGCTCGGCGCTCCCGGCGTGGCTGCGAGGACGTTTCACGCGGCCGCCCTGAGTCAGCTGAACTACTTCTGGCCGAACACCATCGGTGGCGCGACGCCCGGCCTGGTCGACAACAAGGCCCGGCTGCTCGGGCACGCCGCTGAACGTCTCAAGCTCAAGCTCGACACCGCGACGCTGCGCGACACGGCCGCCGCCATCGAGTGGCGCAAGGTGTCCGGCGTCGCGATCGACGCGATGGGCCGCAGCGGCCGCGCCGTCCCGGAGGGGCTCACGCTCGAGCAGCTGCAGGAGCTGATGCGCGGCTACGAGACGCTGAAGGACGAGCGGCGCCAGATGGACTTCGAGGACGTCATCGTCGCGTGCACGGGGATGATCCTGCAGGAGGCGTCGGTGGCCTTCCAGGTGCGGGAGCAGTTCCGCTTCTTCGTCGTCGACGAGTACCAGGACGTGTCCCCGATCCAGCAGGCCCTGCTCGAGGCCTGGCTGGGGGAGCGCAGGGACCTCTGCGTCGTCGGTGACGCCAGCCAGACGATCTACTCCTTCACCGGGGCGCGCAGCGACTACCTGCTCGGCTTCGGGCAGCGCTTCCCCGATGCGCAGCAGATCAGGCTCGAGACGAACTACCGGTCGACGCCGCAGATATCGGAGGCGGCCAACGCGCTCATGCACGGTCGCCCGGGAGCCCTCAGCCTGCACCCCCCTGTCGGGGCGCCGGCGGGCCCGACTCCGATCCTGCGCAGCTTCAGTTCGGACAGGGCGGAGGCGACGGCGATCGCCACCCGGATCGCGTCGCTGCTGGAGCTCGGCGAACAGCCGGAGTCGATCGCCGTCCTCTACCGGGTGCACGCGCAGTCGGCGGAACTCGAGGCGGCCCTCGGGGACGCGGGGGTGCCGTACACCGTCCACGGTGCGTCGCGGTTCTTCGAGCGCGCCGAGGTGAAGCAGGCGATGATGTCGATCCGTGCCGCCGCGGTCGCCGGCACGGAAGAGCCGTTGTTCAAGGTGGTCAGCGACGTCCTCCGTTCGCTCGGCTGGACCGTGCAGGCCCCGGAGGCGCCGGGGGCCGCGCGGGATCGCTGGGAGTCGTGGAACACGATCCTCGACCTGGTCGACAGGGCAGCGGAGGGCACGACCGTCGCGGAGTTCGCTGCGGAGCTCGCCCACAGGCAGAGCACGCAGCACGAGCCGACGCTGAGGGCGGTGACGCTCGGCACGATCCACTCGGTGAAGGGGCTGGAGTGGGACAGGGTGTTCGTGGTCGGCGTCGCAGAGGGGCTGCTGCCGATCAGCTACGCGACGGGATTCGATGCGGTCGACGAGGAGCGCCGGCTCCTGTACGTGGCGATCACGCGGGCCCGCCGTGCCCTGGCGCTCAGCTGGGCACGGACGAGCTCGCAGCGCCGTCAGCGGGAGGCGTCGCGCTTTCTGGCCGAGCTCGGCACCCGCATCGAGGGTGCGACTTCGCCGGAGCGAGTTCCCGGATCTCGCCGTCGCGCGTGAGCCGGACATCGGGAGTGTCTGTCAGGGAACGCAGCCGTCGGAGGGCCAGGACGACCGCCGCCGCTCGCTCCGACACAGGCACTGCGCCCGCCACCGCCCCGCTCAGCTGGCTCGCCATCGCGGGGAATCCGGGGTCGTCGTCGCTCCGATGCAGCTGACGGCACCTCGCGCACGCGGTGACACCCGGCAGGATCGGCCCGCTCAAACGGATGCCGTCATCGTCGAACTCGACGGTGACGTGCGGGAAACCGGCGGACATCCACGCCGAGATCCGATCGGGCCGGAGCACGTAGTCCGCGGTGAGGACACCCGCCATCGCGGGGCCGCCCTGCGGGACGGGGCCCGCCTCGGCCCCGATCGCACGAAGCGTCTCGAGCAGCGCCGGTGCCCCCTCGACGGCGAGAGGGACGCCGGGCTCATCGTGCTCCTCTGCGGCCAGGTGCGGACGCAGGCGCTCGAGCAACTCCCCGATCTCGACCGGAGCCGACCCGCTCCGCGCGGCGATGCTCTGTAAGGCCTTCGTGCTCGCGCCCGCCGTGAGGGCGCCGATCAGACGCTCGAGCGTCGGGGTCGTCTCATCGAGCACGAGCGGATCGCGGTTCAGCCCGATCTGCAGACTCGTGGGGCCCCGCCAGATGACGGGAATGTGCGGGTCGAGACGATGGATCATCCCCGCATGATGCAGCAGGGGCATGGGCGGAGCGTGCGATTTCCACAGCGCACGCGGCGCACGCCGAGTGGCGTCGCCCGCGTCGGCGATCGACGCGTCGCGCCGGGGCGAGCCCGGTGCGAGAACCGACGGACCGTTCCGGGCGAGTCCTGCGGGTCAGCGCCCAGGGCGGTCGTCGCCGTCCGTGTCGTCGCTGCCGGGGTCGTCGACCGATCCGTCGGAGGCGTTCTCCCGGGGCCCCGCGCTCAGCGTGCCGTCCAGCAGTGCGGCGAGGCCCTGATCGATGTCGTCCGGCTCCGGCGACTCGCCACGGGCCTCGGCCTCCAGCCGCGCCACGAGAGAGGACGGGTCGTCGATGTCCGAGCCCTGGGGGACGAGGTCGGGGTGGGACCACAACGCCTCACGGGCGGCCGCGCCGACAGCCGAGCCGACACGGCGCCACATCTCGGCCGCCTCGCGCAGCCTGCGCGGGCGGAGCTCGAGGCCGACGAGCGTCGAGAAGGCGCTCTCCGCCGGACCACCGGTCGCGCGCCGCCGCCGCACCGTCTCGGCGATCGCGTCGGCCTTGGGCAGCCGGGCGGTCGCCTCGGCGGTGACGACGTCGACCCACCCCTCGATGAGGGCGAGGGTCGCCTCGAGTCGCGCGAGGACGGCGAGCTGCTCGTCCGACTTGGGCGGGATGAGCGAACCGTCGCTGAGCGCCGCGCGGAGGTCCTCGGGGTTGGACGGATCGAAGTCCTGGGCGAGCGTTTCCAGCCGCTCCGTGTCGATACGGATGCCGCGCGCGTACTCGGTGATCGCGCTGATCAGGTCGAGCCGCAGCCACTTCGCATGCCGGAACAGCCGGGAGTGGGCAAGCTCCCTCACGGCCAGGTACAGCCGGATCTGGTCGTCGGGGATGTCGAGCTCGTCACCGAAGGCCGCGATGTTCTGCGGGACCAGGGCGCTCCGGCCCGCTTCGAGCAGCGGGATGCCGACGTCGCCGCCGGAGACCACCTCGGCCGAGAGCTGGCCGACGACCTGCCCGAGCTGCATCGCGAACAGCGCGCCGCCGAGGTTGCGGATCATGCCGCTGGCGCCGCGGACCATCTCCTGCATCTCCTCGGGGGTCTGTTCGGCCATGACGCGGGTCAGGGCGTCGGCGATGCTCGTCGCGACCGGCTCGGACAGCTGCGTCCACACGGGCATCGTCTCCTCCGTCCAGGCGGCGCGCGTCAGCAGCTCGGTCGGCTGACCGCCGTCGGCGAAGGCGGTGGCCTCGCCCAGCCACAGCTGCGCGAGCTCGATGGCCCTGGAGTGCGCCTCGCGGTCGGCGGGGGTGATTGCGTCCTGACCGTTGGAGGCGATGGCCGCGGCCTGGCGGCGTGAGACCGACCAGTCGATGCCGTCGTCGCCGCCCCGGTTCATGGCGCTCTGCAGCTGGGCGAACAGCGCCTGCAGCGCCGCGGGGTCGGACGGCAGGCCCGCCGCTCCGGCGAGCTGGCTCGGGTCGATCCCGCCCTGGCCGGACAGGAACTGTCGCATCATGTCGGCGAAGTCGCCGGGATCGCCGGATTCGTCGGGAGTTCGATCGGTCATGTCAGCCGCCTTTCAGACCGCCAGGAGGGGGCGGTTCTACGCTACTTGCTCACCCTGGGATAATCGTTCCCGGCGGCGTCAGGAGCTGTCCGCCTGCCGCGAACAGTGCGAGCCGCCACCAGTGCGAAAGGCCTTGCGTGACACTCTTCACCCCCGACGACCCCTCAGCCGAACCCGAGCGTGCGGGCGGGTCCGGCCGCCCGCGCCCCCTCAGCCGTCCGCAACGGGCCGGCTGGGCGGCGCTCGTCGTCTCGCTCGTCCTGCTCCTCGTGCTCGCGCTCTTGCCTGCGCCCTACGTGATCCAGCAGCCGGGGCCGGTGTTCAACACCCTGGGCACGAGCGAGCACGACGGCGAGGACCGTCCGCTGATCAGCATCGAGGGGACCACGACGTACCCGGCCGAGGGGACGCTGGACATGCTCACCGTCTCCGTGCTCGGCACACCGGATCAGCGTCCCAGCTGGTTCCAGATCGTGCAGGCGTGGTTCGACCCCTCGCGTGCGGTGATCCCCATCGACGAGGTGTTCGCGCCCGACCAGACGGCTGACCAGCGCGAGGAGGAGAACCAGACGCTCATGGTCGACTCGCAGCAGGACGCCATCGCCGCGGCGCTCCAGCACCTCGACATCGACGTGGAGGCGTCGTTGAGCGTCGGCTACGTCGATCCGGAGGGCCCGTCCTCCGGGCTGCTCGCGGAGGGCGACACGATCGTCGGCGTCGACGGAACGCATCCGAGCGACCTCGCCGGCCTGCGCTCGCTCATCGCCGACGCCGGGGCGGGGACCGCCATCACGATCACCGTCGAGCGCGACGGGACGGAGCGCGACGTCGAGGTGACCCCCGTCGAGGGCCCGGACGAGGCTCCGGCCCCCGCCATCGGTATCGGGGTAACGACGAGCTACGAGTTCCCCTTTACCGTCGACATCCAGCTCGACGACGTCGGCGGCCCCAGCGCGGGCATGATGTTCGCGCTCGGGATCGTCGACACGCTCACCCCCGGCGAGCTCACCGGTGGCAAGGACATCGCCGGAACGGGAACCATCACGGCCGACGGCGAGGTCGGCGTGATCGGAGGGATCAGGCAGAAGATGTTCGGTGCGCGGGATGCCGGGGCCGACTACTTCCTCGCACCGGAGGGGAACTGCGACGAGGTCGTCGGCCACATCCCCGACGGCATCGAGGTGTTCGCGGTGTCGTCGCTCGACGGTGCGGAGAGCGCGGTCGAGGCGATCGCCTCCGGTGACGGCGTCGTCGAGCTGCCGCGCTGCGAGGCCGGTGCCGCGACCGCGGGGTAGGCAGGTCCGGCTGGACCCGGCGGGCGAATCATTTAGGATGTTGCTAACGACTCCGACCCGATGAGGCCAGCACAGTGACACAAACCGCAGCATCGTCCGACGCCCCGCAGAAGAACAGAGCCCCCCTGGCGATCAGCCTCGGCGTGGTGGGGGCGCTGATCGTCCTGTTCTTCATCTTCTCGGGGTTCTACACCGACTTCCTCTGGTTCGACCAGCTCGGCTTCAGCTCCGTGCTGGTGACGCAGTGGCTGGCCACCGCGGGGATGTTCCTCATCGGCTTCGTCGCGATCGGCCTGCCCGTCGCCGTGTCGCTGCAGCTGGCCTACCGGCTCCGCCCCGTGTACGCGCGGCTGTCCAGCGAGCTGGACCGCTACCAGGAGATGATCGAGCCGCTTCGCCGCTTCGCGATGTGGGGGATCCCCGCGCTGCTCGGGCTGTTCGGCGGCTTCGCCAGCGCGAGCAACTGGCAGACCGCGCTGCTGTGGTGGAACAGGACGGAGACCGGCCAGGCCGACCCGCAGTTCGGGCTCGACACCTCGTTCTACCTCTTCGAGCTGCCGTTCTACCAGTCTGTCGTCGCCTTCGCCTCGGCGGCGGTGCTCTTCTCCGCGATCCTCGCTGTCGCCGTCGGCTACCTGTACGGAGCGATCAGGGTCTCGGGGCGCGAGCTGCGCATCTCCAAGGCCGCTCGCATCCAGATCGCCGTCACCGCGGGCATCTACCTGCTGCTGCAGGCGGTCAGCCTGTGGCTCGACCGCTTCGCGACGCTGACCAGCCCGAGCGGTCTGATCACCGGAGCGAACTACACCGACGTCACCGCGACGATCCCCGGCCACACCATCCTCGCAGGGATCGCCATCGTCGTCGCCCTGCTGTTCTTCGTCACCGCGGTCATCGGCCGCTGGCGCATGCCCATCGTCGGAACGGCGCTGCTTGTCGTCTCCGCCCTCCTGATCGGCACCGCCTACCCCTGGGCCGTGCAGCGCTTCCAGGTCGTGCCGAACCAGCGCAGCCTCGAGGCGGAGTACATCCAGCGCAACATCGACATGACTCGCGAGGCCTACGGCGTCGACGAGATGGAGGAGATCGACTACGACGCCCGCACCGACGCCGAGCCCGGCGCGCTCAGGGCCGACGCGGAGACGACGGCGAACATCCGCATCATCGACCCGAGCCAGGTCGGACCCTCGGTGTCCCAGCTGCAGCAGTTCCGCGCCTACTACCGCTTCCCCTCGGTGCTCGACGTCGATCGCTACGAGATCGACGGGCAGATCCAGGACACCGTCGTCGCCGTGCGCGACATCAACCAGTCCGGGCTCGACGACGCACAGAGCTGGGACAACACCTCGGTCGTGTACACGCACGGCTTCGGCATGGTCGCGGCGTACGGGAACCAGCGGTCGGCCGACGGCCAGCCCGTGTTCCTGGAGTCGGGCATCCCCTCCAGCGGCGAGCTCGGCGAGTTCGAGCCGCGGATCTACTTCGGCGAGAACTCTCCCGCGTACTCGATCGTCGGAGCGCCGGAGGGCACGACGCCCATCGAGATGGACTACCCCTCGGGTGAGGCGGAGGGCGACCACGCCAGCTACACCTTCAGCGGCGACGGCGGTCCCACGCTCGACAACATCTTCAAGAAGGTCATCTACGCGCTGAAGTTCCAGTCCGAGCAGATCGTCCTCTCCGACGCGGTCAACGACGAGTCGCAGATCCTCTACGACCGCAAGCCGCTCGACAGGGTGAAGAAGGTCGCGCCGTACCTGACGCTCGACAAGGACCCGTACCCCAGCGTGGTCGACGGCGAGATCGTGTGGATCGTCGACGGGTACACCACCTCGGCGACGCACCCGTACTCCCGGGTCACCAACCTCACCGACACCCTCTCGGAGGAGTCCTCCACGACGCAGGGCTTCGCGATCGACGACATCAACTACATCCGCAACTCGGTCAAGGCCACGGTCAACGCGTACGACGGCTCCGTCACGCTGTACGCCTGGGACACCGAGGACCCGGTGCTGCAGTCGTGGCAGAAGATCTTCCCGAGCACGACGAAGCCGATCTCGGAGATGTCGGGCGACCTGCTCAGTCACGTGCGCTACCCCACGGACATGTTCAAGGTCCAGCGCTCCATCCTCGGTCAGTACCACGTCACCGAGGCAGGGCAGTTCTACTCCAGGACCGACGCCTGGGTGACCCCCGACGACCCGCAGAACACCCAGAACCAGAAGAACCTGCAGGCGCCGTACTACCTGTCCATGCAGATGCCCGGCCAGGACAAGCCGAGCTACTCGCTGTACTCGACGTACATCCCGGCCACGTCGGGCGATGACAGCCGCAACGTGCTCACCGGGTATCTCGCGGCGGACGCGAACGCGGGCAGCACCGACGGCGAGAAGGCGGAGGGCTACGGCAAGCTCCGGCTGCTCACCCTGACGTCGGATACGACGGTCCCCGGGCCGGGACAGGTGCAGAACAACTTCAACTCCGACCCGACGATCTCGGCCCAGGTCAACATCCTCAAGCAGGGCCAGTCCGAGGTGATCAACGGAAACCTGCTCACCCTGCCGGTCGGTGGCGGTCTGCTCTACGTTCAGCCCGTGTACGTCAAGTCCTCGGGGAACACGAGCTATCCGCTGCTGCAAAAGGTGCTGGTCGCGTTCGGTGACGACCTGGCGTTCGAGGACACCCTCGACGAGGCGCTCGACACGCTCTTCGGCGGAGACTCCGGTGCGAACGCCGGCGATGACACCGTGCCGGACACCCCGGGTGCGGACGGCGTCGACGGCGGAGAGGTGCCGAGCGACGTCGATGACGAGAGCGGCTCCAGCGGGGACAGCGGGTCCGGTGAGAGCGGGTCCGGCGACACGGCGACGGCCGAGCCCTCCTCGGAGCTGACCCAGGCGCTCAACGACGCCAAGAAGGCCATGTCTGAGAAGGACGCCGCCATGGCTGACGGCGACTGGGCCGCGTACGGCGAGGCGGACAAGCGCCTGAACGACGCTCTGACGAAGGCCCTGGAGCTGTCCGGCGAGTAGCGCCTCGGCGCGGACGC
The DNA here is from genome assembly GCF_900163835.1 of Mycetocola reblochoni REB411. GTDB lineage: Bacteria > Actinomycetota > Actinomycetes > Actinomycetales > Microbacteriaceae > Mycetocola_B > Mycetocola_B reblochoni. The sequence continues at coordinate 37,139 of NZ_FUKR01000036.1, forward strand.
GCTGAGGATACGGTGGGGGTCATGGCAGATTCATCTGGTGTGGCCCCCCTCGTCGATCTCCGGGCGGGCGAGTGGGTGGTCGGGGCGCGCGAGCTCTGGGACGCCCGCTGGCGCGACCGTCTCGACGGCTCCGCTGCGGGGGCGGGCGACGGGGCGCTCGGCGCGCGCCGTCCCTGGCCGGGCGCCGGAACACCCTCGACCTTGACCTCGACGTCGGCCTCGACCGCCGGGAACCGGTCGGCGCCGGACGTGCTCGCGCCGTGGGTGGCCGCGTGGGGTGCGGATGCGCCGGAGTCCGGCGTCTCCGCCGCGGACTCCGGGGTGGCGACCCGCGTCCTCGCCCTGCAGTGCGGGGCGGGGGTGGAGGCCGTTGCGGCGATCGCGGCGGGGGTGCAGCTCGTCGGCCTCGACATCTCCTCCGTGGCCGTCGAGGCGGCCCGGCGCGCGCTCGAGGCCGTCCGCGACGCCGACGCCGAGACCACGGATGAGGCGTGGGGCAGTCGTTTCGTCGTGGCCAACGTCTACGCGGCGAGACACCTGCTCCCCGAGCCGGACTCCTTCGACGTCGTCGTGACGAGCAGGGCGGCGCTCGAGTCGCTGCCGGAGCTCGAGGAATGGGCGCGCGTCGTCGAGTGGTTCCTCGCGCCGTCCGGAGCGCTCGTGGTCGGTGGCCGGAGGCCGAGCGATCCGGCGTGGACGGATGCCGCGCTGGAGCGGGCGCTGGCGGCGGCGAGGCTGACCCCGACGGCTGACGGCGGAGCGGTCGTCGCCCGTCGTGCGTGAGCGACGGGGCTGCCGGCCGCTCGGGGCCAGCAGCGGACACGCCCGGGGGAGTGGCGGCGGGGGGTCGATTTCGCGTCGTCGCCGGGGCCGTGTTAGCCTTATTGACGTGCCGCGGGGTGGAGCAGTTCGGTAGCTCGCTGGGCTCATAACCCAGAGGTCGTAGGTTCAAATCCTGCCCCCGCAACCAAGACAGGCCCCGATCCGGATTCGTCCGGGTCGGGGCCTTCCGCTTGTGCAGGCTGCGCCTGTGGTGGCCCTGCCCCTGATGGCCGCGTCCGGGGTCGCGCGCCCGGTGCTCGGCGATGTCGGCGGCACAGGGTAGTGTCTGATTCCGGCCGGATCATTGACGACGGACAACGCCCCCTCCTGCCGTCGCTCTCCGATCGTCCAGCCACAGATCGCCCAGCTCAGATCACCGACCGGGGAACCCCATGCTGACCAGAATCATCGCGCGCTACACCCGTCCCTACACGGTGGGGGTGATCTGCGTCATCGTCCTCCAGCTCGTCGCCACGCTCGCGGCCCTCTACCTGCCCAGCCTGAACGCGCAGATCATCGACAGGGGGGTCTCCCGCGGCGACACCGACGTGATCTGGAGCATCGGCGGCGTGATGCTCCTGATCTGCCTGGTCCAGGCCGCTGCGGCGATCTGCGCGGTGTACTTCGGCTCGCGGGTGTCGATGTCGCTCGGACGCGATCTGCGGCGCGACGTGTTCGCGAGGGTGAGCGGGTTCAGCGCGACGCAGCTCGGCCGTTTCGGGGCGCCGACGCTGATCACCCGGGGGACGAACGATGTCCAGCAGGTCCAGATCCTCACCCTCATGCTGCTCAACATGATGGTCTCGACGCCGATCATGTGCATCGGCGGAATCGTCATGGCGCTGCGTGAGGACGTCGGCCTGTCCTGGCTCGTCTGGGTCTCGGTCGCCGTGCTCGGTGTCGTCGTCGGGCTGCTCGTGTCCCTCCTCATCCCGCTGTTCCGGACCATGCAGGAGCGCATCGACGGCATCAACGGGATCCTGAGGGAGCAGCTGATCGGCGTGCGGGTCATCCGCGCCTTCGTCAGGGAGCGTTACGAGCGCGCGCGCTTCGCCGACGCGAACACCTCGCTCACCGGGGTCTCCGTGCGGGTGGGCAACGTCTTCGTGCTGATGTTCCCCATCATCATGATGATCCTGCACCTGGCCACGGCGGCGGTCCTGTGGTTCGGCGCGCACCGCATCGACACGGGCGAGATGCAGGTCGGCGCCCTCACCGCGTTCCTGCAGTACCTGCTCCAGATCCTCGTCGCCGTCATGATGGCGACATTCATGGCGATGATGGTGCCGCGCGCGGTGGTGTCGGCCGAGCGCGTCAGCGAGGTCCTCGCGGTCGGGACCGACGTGACGAGCGAGGGCACGGGCGTCGACGTCCCCGTCCGGGGCCGGCTCGAGTTCCACGATGTGGTGTTCGGCTACACGGGTGCAGAGAAGCCGGTCGTCCAGGGGGTCAGCTTCACCGCCGAGCCGGGGACGACGACGGCGATCATCGGCTCGACCGGCGCGGGGAAGTCCACCCTGCTCAAGCTCGCGGACCGGCTCTACGCCCCGGACAGCGGCCGGATCCTGCTCGACGGCGCTCCGCTGGAGGCCTACACCCGTGAGCAGCTGGCGTCCCGGATCGGCTATGTGCCGCAGCGCCCGTACCTGTTCTCCGGGACGGTGGCGAGCAACCTCCGCTTCGGTGCGGCCGACGCGGACGACGATCGACTCTGGGCTGCGCTCCGCGTCGCGCAGGCCGACGACTTCGTCAGCGCCATGCCGGAGGGGGTGGACGGGCCCATCTCCCAGGGCGGGACGAACGTCTCCGGCGGTCAGCGCCAGCGGCTCAGCATCGCCAGGGCGCTGGTCGTCGAACCGGCCGTGTACCTCTTCGACGACTCCTTCTCGGCGCTCGACGTCGCCACGGACGCGCGGCTGCGCTCCGCGCTCGTCCCCGTGACGCGCTCGGCCGCCGTCATCATCGTCGCCCAGCGGATCTCGACCATCCGGGGAGCCGACCAGATCATCGTCGTCGATGACGGCCAGGTGGTCGGACGTGGCACCCACGAGGAGCTGCTGGAGTCCAACGCGACCTACCGTGAGATCCATACCTCGCAGCTGAGCGCCGAGGAGGTGGCGTGACCATGGCCGATCAGACCACTGCTCCGGACCAGTCCGAGCCCACACCCGCGGCGGACCCGATGATGGGCTCGGAGGCGCCCGCAGGCAAAGCGGCGCACTTCTGGCCCTCAGCGAAGCGCCTCGTCGGGCTCCTCGCACCGCACCGGCTGGGCATGACCGTCGTGATCGGCTTCGTCGTGCTGTCCGTCGTGCTCTCCGTCCTTGCGCCGAAGGTGCTCGGCTGGGCGATGGACGTCATCTTCAACGGCGTGGTCAGCCTCTCCCTCCCGCAGGGGCAGACGACGCAGGAGACGGTCGCCCAGCTCCGCGCCGAGGGCAACACCGACATGGCCGACATGATCGCGCGGCTCGACATCGTCCCGGGCCAGGGCATCGACTTCGTCGAGCTCAGCCGGCTGATCTTCCTCGTCCTGGGCATGTACCTCGTGTCCTCGATGTTCATGTGGGCGCAGGGCTTCGTCCTCAACCGTCTCGTCATGCGCGTCGTGTACCAGCTGCGCCGGGACGTCGAAGACAAGCTGAACCGTCTGCCGCTCAGCTACATGGACCGTCGGCAGCGCGGGGACCTGCTCTCGCGCGTGACCAACGACGTCGACAACATCCAGAACGCGCTGCAGCAGGCCTTCGCGCAGCTGGTCCAGGCCGCGCTGACGGTGATCGGCATCGCGGTGATGATGTTCATCGTGTCGTGGCAGCTCGCCCTGATCGCGCTGGTGGCGCTGCCGCTGTCCGCCGTCGTGGCCGGAGTGATCGGAACCCGATCGCAGAAGCTCTTCGCCGCCCAGTGGAAGAACACCGGCGAGCTCAACAGCCACATCGAGGAGTCGTTCACCGGGCACGAGCTCGTGACCGCCTTCGGCCGCGAGCAGGACATGCTGCAGGAGTTCGACGCCCGCAACGGCCGGCTCTTCCGTGCCTCCTTCGGCGCACAGTTCGTCTCGGGGATGATCATGCCGGCGATGCAGTTCGTGTCGTACCTGTCGTACGTCGGCATCGCCGTCGCCGGGGGGCTCCGCGTCGCCTCGGGCGGGATGACGCTGGGCGACGCGACCGCGTTCATCCAGTACTCCCGTGAGTTCACGCAGCCGCTGAGCGAGATCGCCGGCGTGGCGAACATGCTGCAGTCGGGCGTCGCCTCGGCCGAGCGGACGTTCGAGCTCCTCGACGCCGAGGAGCAGACCGCCGACGAGGACAGCGGGTCGCTGCCCGAGCCCACGCGCGGCGCGGTGCGCTTCGAGGACGTGGCGTTCTCCTACGTCGAGGACGAGCCGCTCATCGAGGGTCTCTCGCTCAGCGTCGAGGCGGGAAGCACCGTCGCGATCGTCGGGCCGACAGGGGCGGGCAAGACCACCCTGGTGAACCTGATCATGCGCTTCTACGACGTGGACTCCGGACGCATCCTCATCGACGGCGTCGACATCAACACGGTTCCCCGGGCGGAGCTCCGCTCCCGGATCGGGATGGTGCTGCAGGACACCTGGCTGTTCGACGGGACCATCAGGGAGAACATCCGCTACGGGCGACTCGAGGCGACGGACGACGAGGTGGTGGCGGCGGCGACCGCGACGTTCGTCGACCGCTTCGTGCGTCAGCTCCCCGACGGCTACGACACCGTGCTGGACGACGACGGCGGTGCCGTGTCGGCGGGGGAGAAGCAGCTCATCACGATCGCGCGGGCGTTCCTGGCGCGTCCGTCCGTGCTCATCCTCGACGAGGCGACCTCCTCGGTCGACACCAGGACCGAGCTCCTCGTGCAGAAGGCCATGGCCGCGCTGCGCAACGACAGGACCTCGTTCGTCATCGCTCATCGTCTGTCGACCATCCGCGACGCCGACACGATCCTCGTGATGGAGGCAGGGCGCATCGTCGAGCAGGGCACCCACGAGGAGCTGCTCGCCCGGGCAGGAGCCTACGACCGGCTGTACCGCTCCCAGTTCGCCGGCGCCTCGACGACGGACGACGAGTCGTGACCCGCGCGTAGGCTGTGCGCATGACCGACACCTCCCCGCTCCGCGTCGCCGCCGTCCAGTTCGCCCCCGGCCCGGACGCGGCCCGCAACGCGGCGGCGGTGCGCCACACGGTCGCGTCCGCCGCCGCGGACGGTGTGCAGCTGCTCGTGTTCCCCGAGTACACGAGCGTGTTCGACGGTGCACCCTCGGCGGCGGCCGTCGCGGCGGCGCAGCCGCTCGACGGGCCGTTCCTCGACGAGGTCCGCTCGGTCGCGGCAGCCGAGGGGGTCGCGGTCGTGCTCGGCCTGGTCGAGAGCGTCGAGGGGGGCGAGCGCTTCGCCAACACCCTCGTCGGGATCGCCGCCGACGGCTCGATCGGCGCCGTGTACCGCAAGGTGCACCTCTATGACGCCTTCGGTGCCGCCGAGTCCCGCTTCGTCCGCCCCGGCGAGCCGGGCGCCCCTGCGGTGTTCTCCGTCTCCGGCATCGTCGTGGGGCTGCAGACCTGCTACGATCTGCGCTTCCCCGAGTCGAGCAGGGTGCTCATCGACGCGGGCGCCGAACTGCTCGTTGTGCCGGCCCAGTGGGTCCCCGGCCCGGCGAAGGAGTCCCACTGGTCGACGCTGCTCGCCGCGCGGGCGATCGAGAACACGGCCTACGTGCTCGCCGCCGATCACCCGGCGCCGCACGGCGTGGGCCTCAGCGCCCTGTACGGTCCCGACGGCGTGCTCCTGGCCGGTGCCGGAGCCGCGGAGGCGGTCGTCTCCGGCGTCGTCGAACCCGACGAGCTCGCGCGCGTGCGCGCGGTCAACCCGGCGCTGGGGTCCCGGCGCTATCGCGTCGTCGTCTAGCGTCCGTCCGGGCCAGGAGGGAGCCGGGTCAGCCCGTCGACGGCCGCCTCGATCACCTCGGGCCGCTTGCAGAACGCGAAGCGGATGAGGCTCCGGTACGGCGCGCGGTTCTCCCGGCCCACGAACGCGGTGACGGGGATTCCCACGACGCCGGCCAGGCGCGGCAGCTCGTCGCAGAGCGCCTCGGCGTCCCGGTACCCCAGGGGTGCGGCGTCCGCGATGGCGAAGTAGCCTGCGGCCGGCGGGGTCACGGCGAACCCCGCCTCGCGCAGCCCCGTGACCAGAAGGTCCCTGCGGCTCTGCAGCCGGGCGGCCGCGTCGGCGAACACCCGGTCCGGCAGACCGAGCCCGACGGCGATGGCCGGCTGGAACGGCGAGCCGTTGACGTAGGTGAGGAACTGCTTGACGGTCAGCACCGCGTCGAGCAGCGCGGCCGGCGCGATCGCCCACCCGATCTTCCACCCCGTCGTGTTGAAGGTCTTGCCCGCGGAGGACACCGTGATCGTGCGCTCGCGCGCTCCGGGCACCGTGGAGATCGAGGTGTGGTCACGTCCGTCGAAGACGAGGTGCTCGTATACCTCGTCGGTGAGCAGGATGACGTCGTGCTTCTCGGCCAGCCGGACGATCTCGGCCCTCGCCGCGTCGTCGAGCAGGGTGCCGGTCGGGTTGTGCGGGTCGTTGACGATGATGACCCTGGTCCGGTCGCTGACCGCCGCCCGCAGCCGGTCGAGGTCGAGTCCGAACTCGGCGGATCCGAGCGGCACGGTGACCTGACGGCCGCCCGCCAGGGCGATGAGCGCGCCGTAGGCGTCGTAGGACGGCTCCCAGGTGACCACCTCGTCGCCCGGGCCGACGAGGGCGAGGAGCGACGCGGCGAGGGCCTCCGTCGCGCCCGCGGTGACGAGGACCTCCGTGTCGGGGTCCACCAGCTCGCCGGTGAAGCGCAGCCGGTGCGTAGCGATCGCCTCGCGCAGCTGCCGTGTGCCCCTGCCGGGCGGGTACTGGTTCTCGCCACGGGTGATCGCGGCAGCGGCCTCGGCGAGGACCTCGGCCGGACCGTCCTCGTCAGGGAACCCCTGCCCGAGGTTCACCGCTCCGGTCGTCGCCGCGAGTCCCGACATGCGCGCGAAGATCGACGGGGCGTAACCCTCGCCGTGCGGCGCGAGTCCCGCGCCCTCCGCAGTCCGGTGCCACGCTCCGGTCAGTTCCATGGGTGCCTCTCGACGACGGGGACGGGTGCGACAACCCTAGCGCGGGCCGCCTGCTGCCCCGCGGCGGCGCGACGACGGGCGTCATGTCGGGTCATTGGGGGTGCGCGTGTCGGGAAGGCGAGGGGACTGGGGGACAATGGAGTTCAAGACATAGCTGTGACATAGATTTCGGCAGGGCAAAGTCCAGGATCGCTGAGCAGAGTGATGACTGCTTGGAAGGAGCACACGATGACCACCACACCGCAGCAGCCCGAGGGAACCGAGCCGGACCCGCAGAACGGCTCCACCACGCCGGGCGAGGGAACGAGCCGGGCCCCCGAGGCCGATTCTGCGGCCCCGGCGCCCTCTGGCGGAACCCCCGACTCGATCGACGCCGCCCAGCAGGGGACGAACAGCGACGCCGTCCGCCGCGACGAGGCGTCCCCGTCCGGCTCGGCCTCAGCGGCAGCCGACGCGTCCCCGGTCTCCGTCACGGGTGCGAACGCAGCCGACGCGAACGCAGCGGCCGACGCCGTGGGCACCCCGGCAGAAACCCCCTCCGGGTCGTCGGACCACCAGCCGACCGTCCCCGTCGCGTCGGGTGCGTCCGAGCAGCCGACCGCTCCGGTTCCCCCCGCGGCGCACCCCGCCGTGGGCGCACCGTACAACACGCACGCGGCCCCGGCCCACGCCGGCGCGTACGGAGAGCCGGCCCCGTCGCCGTACGCCAGCGATGCCGCGGCGGACACCACGACCACGACCACCACGAAGCGCAGCGGCAAGGGGCGACTGCTCCTGGCGGGCCTGGCCATCGGCGCGCTCGTCGGCGGTGGTGCCGGAGCGGGCGTGAGCGCCCTCATCGGCGGGGCGACGGCGTCCGGGGGATCCGGGTCGTCCGTGCAGACGCAGAACCTCACGGTCAACGACACCGACAACGTGACCAGGGCCACCGCGATCGCCGCCGTCGCCTCTCCGTCGGTCGTCACCCTCTCGGTGCAGGGCGGGAGCACGAGCTCCGGCTCCAGCAGCGGCGGAAGCGGCTCGGGCATCGTCCTCAGCGAGGACGGCTACATCCTCACCAACAACCATGTCGTCACGCTCGACGGTCAGCTCTCCGACCCGACGATCCGTGTGACGGCCGCCGACGGCAAGATCTACAACGCGAGCATCGTCGGCACCGACCCTGTCTACGACCTCGCCGTTGTCAAGCTCGAGGACGCCAGCGGCCTCACGCCGATGACCTTCGCCGACTCCGACAAGCTCAACGTCGGGGACACGGCCGTCGCGATCGGCGCCCCGCTCGGGCTGGCCGGCACGGTCACCGACGGCATCGTCAGTGCGATCAACCGCTCGATCACGGTCGCCTCGTCCGCCGTCCCCGACTCGTCGAGCGACCAGGACTCCGACTCGGGCGACGGCAGCGAGGGCGAAAGCCCCTTCGACGGCTGGGGCTTCAACCTTCCCGGTCAGGAGCAGCAGACCCAGTCGGCGAGCCAGACCATTTCGCTCGCGGTCGTCCAGACGGACGCGGCCATCAACCCGGGCAACTCCGGTGGTGCGCTGGTGAACAGCGACGGTGAGCTGATCGGCGTGAACGTCGCGATCGCCAGCGCGGGCAGCTCCTCGTCCGAGTCGGAGTCCTCGAGCGGAAGCATCGGCGTGGGCTTCGCCATCCAGGCGAATGTCGCCAAGCGGGTCGCCGACGAGATCATCGCGGACGGCGCGGCCACCCACGGCCTGCTCGGCGCGACGGTGAGCGACGCGGCCAACTCCTCGACCAGCACGACGGTCGGAGCCGAGCTGCAGGAGGTCACCTCCGGCGGCGCAGCCGAGAAGGGCGGTCTGCGCGGGGGAGACGTCATCACCGCCTTCAACGGCCACCCGATCAGCAACGGCACCGACCTCACCGCGCAGGTGAGGGCACTCGCCGCGGGCGCCGAGGCCTCGGTCACCTACGTGCGCAACGGTTCGGAGGGTACCGCCGACGTCACCCTCGGCGAGCTGGATCTCTGAGCCCGGCCGGCACAACTCGCACGGGGCGGAAGCTGGGGCTTCCGCCCCGTCGTCGTGGCTGCGGCAGGGCACAGGGGCACTGATAGCATTCTCGATGGACGAGAACGAGCGGGAGCTATGACAGGAACTCTGGACGCCGACGGCGGGATCGAGGCCATCGGCGTCTCCTACGTCATGCCCGTCCTGAACGACGTGACGCACGTCGAGGCCGCCGTCGACAGCCTGCTCGCGCAGGACTTCGACGGCCCGATCGACGTGGCGATCGCCGTCGGCCCGAGCATCGACGGCACCACTGACCTCGTCAACGCGATGGCCGAGCGCGACGCCAGGATCCGCGTGATCGAGAACCCCGTCGGTTCCACGCCCGCGGGACTCAACATCGCCATCGCCGCGACCACGCACCCGATCGTCGTGCGGGTCGACGCCCACTCCGTCCTCCCTCGTGAGTACACGCGCATCGCCGTGGAGACGATCAGGCGCACGGGCGCGGCGAACGTCGGCGGCATCATGGACGCCCAGGGCACGACCCGGTTCGAGAGCGCCGTCGCGACCGCCTACGGCAGCAGGGTCGGCCTCGGCGGCACGCCCCACCACGTCGGCGGCGAGGAGGGGCCCGCGGACACCGTGTACCTCGGCGTCTTCCGCCGCGCCCCGCTTGTCGCGGCGGGCATGTTCGACGAGCGCATCAAGCGCGGTCAGGACTGGGAGCTTAACAAGCGCCTCAGGGACGCCGGTGAGGTCGTCTGGTTCACGCCGGAGCTGCGGGTCACCTACCGTCCCCGTCCGAGCCTGGGCCGCCTGGCGCGCCAGTTCCTGTTCACCGGTCTGTGGCGCGGCGAGCTGAGCAGGGCGTTCCCGAGTCGGAGGGGGCTTCGCTACGCGGTCCCGCCCGCGATGGTGGTTTCCGTGATCGCCGGTGTGGTTCTCGGCGTGTGGGGGAGCGTCTGGGGCCCCGAGGCACCCGCCGTGCTGCACTGGGCCTGGGCCGTGCCCGGCGTGTACGCGGCATTCGTCGTCGTCGCGGCGCTGGTCGTCCCGAACGGCGGCGGCGTGCGCGAGCGCGCGTGGCTGCTCATCGTGCTGCCAACCATCCATGTCTGTTGGGGGATCGGGTTCCTGCTGGGATACGTCTCCCTGGCGCGCGGCATCTCCGCGCTCCGTAACGGGAGGGAACCCACACGCCCGTGAGTGACGTCACACACGACCCCCTGCGCCCGCCGCGCAGCATCGCCGAGCAGAGGGCTGTCACCCAGCCGCCTGAGGTGCGGAGCCGGCGCAATGCCGAGCACTGGACGGCCTCGCTCTACCTGCGCGATCTCTCCCCGTATCTCAGCTGGCTGCTGCTTCGGACCTCCATCAGCGCCAACGGCGTGACGGTGCTGATGATCCTGACCGGGTGGCTGACCGCTGCGGCGCTGCTGATCCCCGGCATCTGGGGAGCGCTGCTCGCCCTGCTCCTCGGCCAGCTGCAGATGCTCGTCGACTGCTGTGACGGCGAGGTGGCCCGCTGGAGGCGGACCTCGTCCCCCGCGGGGGCGTTCCTCGACGCGGTCGGTCACTACAGCACCGAGACGCTCATCGCGCTGGCGATCGGCATCCGCGCAGCGGCGTACCCGTTCGAGGCGCCCGAGGACTACCTCTGGACGACGCTCGGAGCCTTGCTTGCCCTGGTGATCGTGCTCAACAAGGCGCTCAACGACATGGTTCGGGTCGCGAGGGCCAACTATGGCGCTCCGAAGCTCAACTACACCGAAAGCGAGTCGGCCCCGCGCGGCGGCGTGCTGGCCGTGGCGCGACGGATCGTCAAATTCTTCCCGTTCCAGCGGCTGTTCCACTCGGTCGAGCTGACCATGGTCGTGTTCGTCGTCGCCGTGCTCGGCCTCGTCGTCGGGCAGGACGTGGCCGCCAGGGCGACGCTGCTTGGGCTGTTGGGGCTGTCCGTGGTGACGATCGTCGGACACTTCGTCGCGATCGTGAGCTCGAGCAGGCTCCGTGCCTGAGCTGACCCGGTCCGGGCCGGCGGACGTGCCGTCCATCGGCGTCGTCGTCCTCACGCAGGGCACGCGGCCGGTGGAGCTGGCGGCCGCTCTGGCGAGCATCCACCGGCAGCGCGGCGTGACGACCAGGACGGCGGTCGTCGGCAACGGCTGGATGCCCGAGGGGCTGCCCCCCGGGGTGACGGGCGTCGGCCTGCCGGAGAACCTCGGCATCCCCGCCGGGAGGAACAGGGGAGCGGACGCCGTCGCCGGGGAGTTCGTCTTCTTCCTCGACGACGATGCGGAGCTCGGCTCGGACACCTTCCTGGCCGAGGCGGTCGAGCGCATCCGCGAGGACCCCTCGATCGGTTTGCTGCAGCCCCGGCTGAGCCCGCGCTCGGGCGAGCCGGCGCCGTCCCGGTGGATTCCTCGGATTCGCAAGGGGGAGGCGACGACCTCCGGCCGCGTCATGTCCTGCCTGGAGGCGGCCGTTCTGCTTCCGCGGCCCGTGTTCGACCGTGCGGGCGGGTGGGCCGAGCCGTTCTTCTACGCGCACGAGGGCATCGAGCTCGCGTGGCGGGTGTGGGACCAGGGGCTGGTCGCCTGGTACGACGGGAACCTGGTCGCTCACCACCCCGTCGTGCAGCCGACGCGGCACGCGAGCTACTACCGGATGAACGCCCGCAACCGTGTCTGGCTGGCGAAGCGAAACCTGCCCGCCGTCCTCGTCCCCCTCTACGTGGCGAGTTGGACGGGCATCCAGCTGCTGCGTTGGTGGCGCACCCCCGCCGTGCTGCGACCGTGGTTCGCTGGCTGGGCGGAGGGCTGGCGCGAGGCGCCGGGCGGGCGCCGCCCCCTTCGCTGGCGCACGGTCGCTCGCATGGCCGCCGCCGGGCGGCCGCCGGTCATCTGAGTCGGCCTCTGGCCCCGGTCGTCTGAGGCGGCGGAGCTCGTCGGTTCAGTCCGCCGGACTCGTCGAGTCGTCCGATTCGCTGACAGGCCGGCGGCGAGGAAGCCGCGGCAACGGCACGGGCAGAGCGCGACGTCGGCTCGCGGGCGGTCTCGGCTCACCGGGTGTGGGCTCGATGGCGAGGGGAACGGTCGTGGGCGGCGCCCCGAACGCCTCCCGTGCCGACGCCACGAGTCGCCGACCCGTCACGAGGTTGCCGGTTCCGCCGATCGCGGCTCCGACACCGAAGGGGATCGCCCTCGCGACGATTCCACCGCCCTGTGTGGCGAGGAGCCGGGGGAGGACCCGCGAGCGGAGCTGGTCGGTGAGGGGGCCGAGAGCAGCCGATGGCAGACCGGAGAGCAGGTAGCTTGCCCAGTGCACGCCCGGCCCCTGCCGGACGGAGGCGTCCGTGCGCTCGCCGTTGAGAGTGGGCATGACGGTTCGCAGCACCTGGTCCATCGCCGGGCCGAGGGCGAGCCCCAGGACCAGCGCCCTGGCGCGGTCAGGGTCGGTCACGCTGATGCCGTGCAGTTCGGCCATCGACTGCGCGAACAGCGTCGCCGCCTCCGCATACACGACCGCCTCGCTCGTGGACACGGCCAGGGCGATCCCCGTTCCGATGCCGGGAACCATCGCGACGGCGCCGACGGCGGCACCGCTGCCGGTCACCGAGGTGAGGAAGTGCCGTTCGAGCACGCGGGACAGCTGTTCGGGTGTCGCGCCGGGGTAGTGGCGTCGAAGGCGTTTTACGTGGGCGATCACAGCCGGGCGCTGGATCGCGAGTGCCCTGTCGATCGCGCGCACGGCCCGCGTGCGTTCCGCAGCGGTGTCGTTCATCCGCGGGGTGTCAGAATGCACAGCGCCCTCCCTGCTGAGTTCTCAGAATCCACAGAGATCCTGACACACTCCGCTGGGAGGGCTGCTGGACGAGGGTGATCAGCGATCAGACGAAGAGGTTCGCCCGGTCGAGGTCCTCGGCGAAGTCGACCTCGACCGCGTAGAGGTCCGAGATGTCGATGGGCTCGACGAGGAGGCCCGAGGCCTCGATGGCGAGCTCGATGCCGCGCTCGAAGTAGTCCTGGTCGTCGACCTTGCCGAGCTGGCGAATGAGCTGCGCCTTGTCGGACGAAGAGATGTAGTTGATCCCGACCGCCTCGCCGAGGCCGCCGACGACGGTCTTGGACAGCTCGGAGATGAATCCCTCGGCTGAGGTGCGGTACTTGACCTCTTCGTCGGAGACCGTCGCGGTGTTCACCGTGACGAAGGAGCGGTCCTCCGCGATGGTGCGGGCGACGCGCTCGAGGACCCGGGGGTCGAACACGACGTCGCCGTTCATCCAGAGGACTCCGCCGGTGCCGCTGGCGTTGAGCGCCCTGAGCAGGCTCTTCGAGGTGTTCGTCTGGTCGTACTGCTCGTTGTAGACGAAGTTGGCGTCGGGGAAGGCCTCGACGATGTGCTCGAGCTTGTACCCCACGACGATCGTGACGGAGGTCCGCGGGCCGAAGGCCCTGTGGATGTTGTCGAACTGCTGCTGCATGATGGTGCGGCCATCGCTGAGCTCGGTCAGCGGCTTGGGCAGGGTGCGGCCGAGTCGGCTGCCCATCCCTGCGGCGAGGATGACGACCTGGGGGGTCATGGAACACTCCTTCAGTCAGTGGGGCGTCGGTGTGTGACGCGTGTTCGGAGTTCACGTGTTGTTCGGCGGGCGGCAAGTCGGTCGCCCCCGTGCCGTGCGACACTCCGCGTAACAGGCTAACCCGCAGATCGCGAATTCGAGGGAGCTGGCGCGTCTCCGTTGCGGATTCGTGACTCCTCGGTGCGCTACGGGCCGCCGTCGAGTGTGCTCTGCGGAGGGTTCTTGATAGATTCGTCTCCGGGGCGGACTCTGTCGGGTCTTGCGGCGTACCGCCGGGGGACCCCGCTGCCGCCATCCTCTTGTGTACATCGACTCTCCGAGGGAGCCTCGGGCGGTAAGACGGGTGACGTGACTACGAGCAACGACACATCTAACGCGGACGACGGCTCATCGACCGGTTCCGCGCCGATTTCAGACGCATCGTCCGACGGGGATTCCGCCGCGGCGACTCCGTCGTCAACCACGACGCCCGCGAAGAAGCCGACGGCGGCGGCGAAGAAGCCGACGGCGGCGGCGAAGAAGCCGACGACGCGAACGTCGAGCTCGGCCGCGACGACGACGGCGTCCACGTCTGTCGGCGCCGCCGAGGACGCCGTGGATACGAGCGCCAAGCCGACCACCGGTGCCTCGCCGACTCCGAAGAAGACCCCGTCGAGAACGCGGACCACGGCGGCCTCTGGCCAGGCCGCCACCGGAACCCGCAAGCCGGCCGCCCGGAAGCCCGCGGCGAGGAAACCGGCCGGTACGGCGTCCGCGTCCTCGTCAGCGGGGGCCGCGAGCGATACCGAGAACGCAACGGCGACGACGCCGGACACAGCGACGTCGCCCACCGCCAAGCGGACACCGGCGGCCAGGTCGAAGAAACCGACCGGGGCGTCGACGACCGCAGCCGCTGCGTCACGACCGACCTCGGAGACGGCTGAGTCATCGGCGACGGCCGCGCCCGCGTCACAGGCGCGGCCGGCATCGAAAGCGGCGTCTGCGTCGAAGACTGCGTCTGCGTCGAAGACTGCGTCTGCGTCGAAGACTGCGGCGGCGTCCAAGACCGGGGCGGCGTCGAAGGCTAAGGCTGCGTCGAGGACTGCGGCGGCGTCGAAGACCACGTCGGCCTCGAAGCCGTCAGCCGCCCGCCGTCCTGCCCCGGCTCGACGGACCACCACGACCCCCGCACCTGCCGCTGCGGATGAGGCAACCGCACCCACGGGCTCCGCCACGGAGACGACCTCCGTGGCCGACGACGCAGCATCACCCGTGTCGTCGAGTCGGATCGAGTCCGCGGCCGCCCCCGCCTCCATCGTCGAGGACCCGGGCACCGGCTCAACGGAGACGGCGCCGGACCCGGCCGCGCGGCCGGCCTCCGCATCGCCGGCCGTGACCGCTCCGGAAGAGATGACCGTGCCCGCAGACGCGGATGCGGTCCTGCCGACGGAGGAGGCTCCGGGGTCGGGAGACGACGGTGGGCGCAGCCCCGCCCCAGACGCCCCGCCGACCGAGGACTCCCTGCCTGCCGCGGAGGCGCGACAGGGCAACTGGTTCACCCGCTTAATGGGTGTCGTCACCCGTCGTCCCGCGACCGCCGCGTCGACCGCAGCCGCGGCTGACTCTGCCGGGGATGACGTCATCGTCGTCACCGGCCTGCGGAAGAGCTTCGGGGAGACCACCGCGGTCGACGGCATCGACCTGACCGTCCGCCGAGGGACATTCGCCGGCATCGTCGGGCCGAACGGGGCCGGCAAGACGACCACGCTGTCGATGATGACCGGTCTGCTCCGGCCGGACGCGGGCGAGGTCGCCGTCAACGGTGTGGCGGTGTGGGACGACCCGGAACGGGCGAAGCGTATGCTCGGGGTCCTCCCCGACCGACTGCGGCTGTTCGACCGGCTGACCGGGGCCCAGCTGATCTACTACGCCGGCGTATTGCGCGGTGTCGACGCCGCAACCGTCCGGTCACGCATTCCCGAGCTTGCGCAGGCATTCGGCATCGTCGAGGCGATCAACCGCCCGGTGTCCGACTACTCGGTCGGAATGGCGAAGAAGGTGGCCCTCGCGTCGGCGATGATCCACTCCCCGCGGGTTCTCGTGCTCGACGAACCCTTCGAATCGATGGATCCGGTGTCGACCTCCACCGTCGTCGACGTGCTGAAGCGGTACGTGGAGCACGGGGGGACGGTGGTGCTGTCCAGCCACAGCATGGACCTCATTGCGCGGGTCTGCGACGACGTCGTGATCATCGTGGACGGCGATGTCCTCGCCGCCGGCACGGTCGCGGAGGTCAGCGAGGGCGGAAGCCTCGAGGAGCGCTTCCTCGCGCTCGTCGGCGGCGCACAGACGGCGGAGGGGATGGAATGGTTGCACACCTTCTCCGACTGAGCCTGCGACAGCACGTGGCCGCACTGCGGTCGCGGTCCGGACTCGTCTCCGTGCTCGCGTTGCTTCTCCTCGCGGGGGCCGCGGTGGTCCTGGTATCGATCGCCCTGACCCTGCGCGAGGCCTCCGTCGACGTGAGCCACTCGATCATCGTTGCCGTCGGCTCATTCGTCGTCCTCGGCGCCGCGGTGGTCCCGTTCCTGAACGCCGCCGACGACGACCTGGACCCCCGGCGCTTCGCTCCCTACGGGCTGAGGGGCCTGCCGCTGGCCGTCGGGCTCGCGCTCGCAGGGACGTGGAGCGTTCCGACCTTCCTCGGGCTGGCTCTGACGGCGGTGATGGTGATCGTCTGGGCGCCACTCGGCCCCGCGCTCGCCGCCGCGATCGTCGGGGGTCTGCTCGGCACCATCACCCTGACCCTGGTGAACCGGATCGCCGTCGCCGTCGCATCACGTCTGCTTCCGCCGCGGAGCGGCCGGTCGCTGGTCATCCCGCTCGCCGTAATCGGGGTCCTGCTCGTCGGACCCGCGCTTCTGCTGCTGGCCGGCATCCAGCGCGGCACAGGCGACGCCGGGGCATTCGGTGGCATCGCCCAGGTCGTCGCCTGGACGCCCTTCGGAGCCGCCTGGTCCCTGCCGGGGGACACCGCGCAGGGGATGATCGTCTCCCTTGTCGGTCAGCTGCTGCTGCAGCTGGTCACTCTCTTGGTGCTCTGGGGCGTCTGGGCGCTCGTCGTCATCCGTTCGACCGTCGACATCCGACGCGACGCCCCCGGGAGGACGGGCTCGGGGCTGGGCTGGTTCGATGTTCTCCCCGGCAACGGTTTCGGCGCGGTTGCGGCGCGCTCGCTCATCTACTGGACCACCGACCGCCGCTACTGGGTGCCGATCGTCGCCATCCCCCTGATCCCGCTCCTCATGGTGCCCCCGCTCGCGGTCGCGGGCGTTCCGCTCAACGTCGTCGCCCTCATCCCACTGCCGTTCATCGTGACGCTCATCGGGTGGCAGGTGCACAACGACCTCGCCCTGGACTCGTCCGCGCTGTGGCTGCACGTCTCGTCGGGGGTCTCCTCGGCGGCGGACCGCTGGGGACGTCACGTCCCCGTGATCCTGCTCGGGGCAGTCGTCGTCGGAGCGGGATCCGCGCTGACGACGTTCCTGTACGGCGACTGGTCCGTGATTCCGGCCGTCGTGGGCGTGTCATCGGGACTGTTCCTGATCGCGGTCGGCGTCGGCAGCGTGGCGAGCGTGCGCTATCCGTACCCCGCCGTGCAGCCGGGGGACAGCCCGTTCCAGCAGCCCCAGGATGCGGGATCGAACGCCGTGACCTCGCAAGCCGTGAGCCTGTTGGGCACCTTGCTGCTCGGGGCCCCGGCCGTGGTGCTCGCGATCATCGGACTGACGGGCGGGGGCGAGAGCTGGTACTGGCTGTCGTTCCTCGTCGGGCTCGGCGGCGGCCTGGTCGTGCTGCTGGTGGGGACGAGCGCCGCGGTGTTCTCCCTTGCGCGCCGCGGACCCGAGCTGATGACCTTCGCGACCCGTCGCTGACCGTTCTCCTCCGGCGCACGGCCGTGCGCCGCCCGGCGGTAGAATCGTCACATGCTTGATGTCTACGCGCGCACAGAGGACCCCGGAACGCTGAGCGGTGGCGGCACGGCCACGCTGGACCGCGAACTCGAGAAGCTGCTCGAGAACGAGACGATCGATCCGGGCGACCACGAGCGTTTCTCCCACTACGTGAAGAAGGAGAAAATCCTCCAGTCGGCGATGACCGGCAAGCCGGTGCGCGCGCTCTGCGGCAAGAAGTGGACACCGGGCCGTGACCCCGAGAAGTTCCCCGTGTGCCCGAGCTGCAAGGCGATCTACGAGAAGATGCGCGGCGAGTAGACGCCGATACGCCCGCTCGCCGACGCCGACGCCGCGTCCGTGGTGGATGCCGTGCGTGATCGCGGGGCCCACGCGACGCCGCGTGCGCGGCCGCGACGCGCGGGGCCGCGGAGGCGTGCGAGTGGCCGATCGGATCAGCTGAGCAGGGTGGGCAGCGCGGGGTCGCCCCGGCCGAGGCGGAAAGCATCGGCCGGCAGCTCCTCGATCGCACGGGCCCGATGCTCGCGGGCGGTCCGGACCCCATCGACCCCGATGGCCGTCTCGTCGAGCTCTCCCTCGGTGATCAGAGGGACGATCAGCGCACGCGCGGAGCGGTCGGGGATCCCGTCGGAGTGGTCCTCGCGGCTGACCTGCTCGGCCGTCGCCACACCGTGCTCGTCGAACAGCCGGTGCGCGGTCTTCCGGCCGCCGAGAGACGCCTTGCCGACGGAGCGCTTGGCCACGGGCGTCCAGTCCTCGTCCACGCCGTTCCTGTGGGCGACGAGCTTGTAGACCATCCCCGCGGCGGGGGAGCCCGACCCGGTGACCACGGAGGTGCCGACCCCGTAGGAGTCGACCGGCGCCGCGGCGAGGGCCGCGATCGCGTGTTCGTCGAGGTCGTTGGTGACGGTGATCTTCGTGTTCGGGGCGCCCAGCCGGTCGAGCTGCTCGCGCACCTGGCGTACGAGGATCCCCAGGTCGCCCGAGTCGAGGCGCACGGCACCCAGGCCCGGACCGGCGACACGCACCGCGGTCTCGACGCCGCTGCGCACGTCGTAGGTGTCGACCAGGAGCGTGGTGTCGACGCCGTTCGCCGCGATCTGCGCCCGGAACGCCTCCTCCTCGCTGTCGTGGAGGAGGGTGAACGCGTGTGCGGCGGTGCCCATGGTCGGAACTCCCCATCGGCGACCCGCCTCGAGATTGCTCGTGGCCGAGAAGCCGGCGATGTACGCCGCGCGCGCGGCGGCGACCGCCGCGTTCTCGTTGGCGCGGCGCGAGCCCATCTCCGCGAGGGGGCGCTCACCGGCCGCGCTGACCATGCGACTCGCCGCGGTGGCCACCGCGCTGTCGTAGTTGAGGACGCTGAGGATCAGCGTCTCCAGCAGGACGCCCTCGGCGAAGGACGATTCGACGGTCAGCAGCGGCGACTGGGGGAAGTACACCTCTCCCTCGCGGTAGCCCCTGATGGTGCCGCGGAAGCGGTAGTCGGCGAGCCAGTCCAGCGTTCCGGGGGAGACGACGTCGTTGTCCGCGAGCGAGCGCAGCTCCTCGTCCCCGAAGCGGAAGTCGCGGACGAGCTCGAGGAGTCGGCCGGTCCCCGCGACGACGCCGTAGCGGCGGGCGCCGGGCAGGCGTCGGGCGAACGCCTCGAACAGGCAGAGGCGGTCGGCCGTCCCGTTCTGACGCGCGGCGTCGATCATGGTGAGCTCGTAGCGATCGGTCAGCAGCGCGGTCGATGCGGTCATGATGAAAGCATATCGAGACGGCCCCCTGACGATCGGGGACAGCGTAGGCTGGGTGCCCGTGAACGATGCACCGATTGGGATCTTCGACTCCGGGGTGGGCGGACTGACCGTTGCACGGGCGATCCAGTCCCAACTGCCCAACGAGCGGATCCACTACATCGGGGACACAGCGCGATCGCCGTACGGTCCGAAGTCGATCGCGCAGGTCCGCAGCTATGCGCTCGAGATCATGGACGAGCTCGTCGAACGCGGCGTGAAAATGCTCGTGATCGCCTGCAACACGGCCTCGGCCGCCGTCCTCAGGGACGCGAGGGAGCGGTACGACGTTCCCGTGATCGAGGTGATCCAGCCCGCCGTCCGCTCCGCCGTGCGGGCCACCCGCAGCGGCAGGATCGGCGTCATCGGCACCGAGGGGACGATCGCCTCCCGTGCCTACCAGGACGCCTTCGCGGCGGCCCCCGATCTGGAGATCGTCGCGCAGGCGTGTCCGCGGTTCGTCGAGTTCGTCGAGGCGGGGGTGACCTCCGGCCCCGAGGTGCTCACGACGGCCGCCGCCTATCTGGAGCCGCTCCGCGCGGCCGACGTCGACACGCTCGTCCTCGGCTGCACGCACTACCCGTACCTACGCGGGGCGATCTCCTACGTCATGGGCCCCGACGTCGCGCTGGTCTCCAGCGACACAGAGACCGCGAACGACGTCTACCGCACGCTGGTGGCCAGTGACGCGGAACGCACGAGCACGACCCCTCCCGAGCACCACTACGAGGCGACGGGGGTGAGCGCGGAGGAGTTCCTCGGCCTCGCCCACCGTCTCATGGGGCGAGAGATCGCCCGCGTCGAG
Source organism: Mycetocola reblochoni REB411 (assembly GCF_900163835.1). Taxonomy (GTDB): domain Bacteria; phylum Actinomycetota; class Actinomycetes; order Actinomycetales; family Microbacteriaceae; genus Mycetocola_B; species Mycetocola_B reblochoni. Next base: position 57,190 of record NZ_FUKR01000036.1, read on the forward strand.
CTGGTGCAGACGGGAACCATCGATCTTCGGCGACTGCGCGAGCAGAACGCCGCACACTGAGGAGGAACATATGACCGACACCCGCATCGACGGACGCGCCGACGACGAGCTGCGATCCGTCACCATCGAACGCGGTTGGAGTGAGCAGGCGGAGGGGTCGGCACTGATCTCCTTCGGTCGGACCCGGGTGCTGTGCACCGCGTCGCTCACCGCCGGCGTCCCCCGCTGGCTGACCGGCAAGGGGAGGGGCTGGGTCACGGCGGAGTACGCCATGCTCCCCCGTGCGACCAATTCACGGTCCGATCGTGAGTCGGTCAAGGGCAAGATCGGCGGCCGCACACACGAGATCTCCCGCCTGATCGGGCGCAGCATGCGCGCAGTCGTCGATACGAAGGCGCTCGGCGAGAACACGATCGTCGTCGACTGCGACGTGCTGCAGGCGGACGGTGGCACCAGGACCGCCGCGATCACCGGGGCCTTCGTCGCTCTGTCCGACGCGATCGACTGGGCAGTGGAGAAGCGCCTCGTCTCGGCGAAGGCGACGCCCCTCACCGACTCGGTCTCCGCCGTGTCAGTGGGGATCGTGTCGGGGAGGCCCATGCTTGATCTGGCATACACGGAGGATGTCCGCGCCGAGACGGACATGAACATCGTGGTGAACGGCTCCGGCGACTTCATTGAGGTGCAGGGGACGGCGGAGGGGGCTCCGTTCAACCGGGACGAGCTCAACGCCCTGCTCGACCTGGGTGTCCTCGGCGGTTCCCGGCTGGCTCAGCTGCAGCGCGAGGCGTTCGCGTGAGCGGGTTCCCCGTCGTCCTGGCCACCCACAACGCCCATAAGGTGACCGAGTTCCAGGAGATGCTCGCCCGCGAGGTCCCCGGGCTCACCGTGCTGCCCTACGACGGGCCCGAGCCGGTCGAGGACGGGACCAGCTTCGAGGAGAACGCGCTCCTCAAGGCGCGGGCCGCAGCCATCCACACGGGCCGGATCGCCCTGGCCGACGACTCCGGCATCGCCGTCGACCTGCTCGGCGGCTCGCCGGGGATCTTCTCCGCACGATGGGCCGGCAGCCGGAAGAGCGACGAGGCCAACCGTCACCTGCTCCTGGAGCAGCTGTCCGACATCGCCGATGAGCACCGAGCCGCGCATTTCGTGTGCACCATCGCGGTGGTCGTGCCTGACGGCCACGGTGGTGTCGCGAGTGAGCGGATCGCGGTCGGTCGGTGGGACGGGCGCGTCGCGAGAGCGGAAAGCGGGGACAACGGCTTCGGCTACGACTCTGTCTTTCTCCCCGACGGGGTCGAAGGGTCAGCAGCCGAGCTGACTCCCGATCGCAAGGCCGCGCTCAGCCACCGTGCCCGAGCCCTGGGCGCGCTCGTTCCGATCCTCGCCGAGCTCCGCGGCGCCTAGCCCCGGGGCGTGGCCGCTGCGGGGGCGGTCTTCGCCTTCCTCCTGGCCGAGTAGTAGTGCCAGCCGACGGGGATGATCGTCGCCAGCACGACCACGATGAGGATCAGGTCGATGTAGCTGGAGACGAACCGGGCCAGCGGCGGGATGTAGCCGAGCAGGTACCCGGCGAGGGTGACGCCCGCCCCCCACAGGCTCGCGCCGATGAGGTTGAAGAGCGAGTAGGTGCTGTAGCGCATGCGCGCGGTGCCCGCGGCGACCGGCACGAACGTCCGCAGGATGGGGACGAATCGCGCGAGGATGACGCTGAGGCCGCCGAAGCGGTCGAAGAATCCCTGAGCCTTGTCCACGTTCTCTTTCGAGAACAGACCGGTCTCCCTCCGGTCGAAGACCCGTGGGCCCAAGACCTTCCCGATGAGGTACCCGACCTCCCCACCGAGGAACGCGGCGAGCGCGATCGCCGCACAGACCCAGACGATGTCGACGCCGATTCCCGGGGTGTGCGCCAGGAGGCCCGTGGCGATCAGAAGCGTGTCTCCGGGCAGGAGGAACCCGACGAGGAGCCCTGTCTCGCTGAAGATGACGAGACAGACGACCAGGAGGGCGTAGGGGCCGGCCGCTGCGAGGATCGTCTCGGTGTCCAGCCAGGGGATCAGGGCATGAGGGTGCATTGTGCTCCGTGTGAGGAGGGCGGGCGCGGCGTGGGCCGCGCGCGGGCGCGCGATGGTGCGTCCGTTGCCGATAGTACGCCGCCGGTCCTCATCCCCGCGGGCGCGCGTCGTCGTCCTCGCGGCGTACCCGGTGGCGATGAGCGCGTGCGCTGCGTCCCGGCTGCGGCGGCGGCGACGGTAGCCTGAGGGCATGTCCGTCTCCGAGCTGTCGCCGAGCGCCCAGAACTATCTCAAAGCGGTGTGGGGTCTGACGGAGTGGTCGAACGCACCGGTCACGCCGAGTCTCGTCGCTGAGCGGACCGGACTGAAGCTGTCGTCGGTGTCGGACGCCATCCGTCGGCTCACCGCCCAGGGGCTGCTCTCGCACGCCCGCTATGGCTCGGTCGAGCTGACGGAAGCGGGGCGGGGGTATGCGCTGGCGATGGTCAGGCGGCACCGGCTGATCGAGGCGTTCCTCGTCAGCGTCCTGGGCTACTCCTGGGACCAGGTGCACGATGAGGCGGAGCATCTGGAGCATGCCGTGTCGGACTTCATGATCGACCGGATCGACGCGTTCCTCGGGTTCCCGTCGCGCGACCCCCACGGTGACCCCATCCCCACGGCGGACGGGACGGTGAGCATCCCCACGGCGTCACAGCTGAGCGAGCTCGGCCCGGGTGCGCGGGTCGTCGTGGAGAGGATCTCCGACTCGGACTCCGCGCTCCTGCAGTTCTTCGAAGGGCACGGCATCGTCGTCGGTGCGGAGCTGGACGTGGCCGAGGGGCCTGCCTTCTCGGACGCGATGGGCGTCCGAGTCGTCGGGCGGCCCGGGGCTGTGACGCTGGGCCGGACGGCGACGGACGCGCTCTACGTGTCGCTCGCCCCCGCCTGACCGCGAGTGGTCGTGGACGGTGTAGCGCTTGCCCGTCCCCGATCGAGTGCGGCGCGTCTGCGCCGTGCCGCGATCCGGCTGCCGAGGAGGCCGTGGCGCGGGCCGAACAGGTAGGCGAGGGCGAACGCCGTCCCCTGTGCCAGGACGATCATCCCCCCGGATGCGGTGTCGAGGTAGTAGCTGAGGTAGAGGCCGACCACGGCGCACACGGCCGACATGGCTGGGGCGATCAGGAGCATGCGAGAGAAGCGGTCGGTGAGCAGGTACGCGGTCGCCCCCGGGATGATGAGCATCGCCACGACGAGGATCACTCCGACCGCCTGCAGGGCGACCACGGCGGTCAGCGCGAGCAGTCCGAGCAGAACGGCGCCGAGGACGCGCGGGTTGAGCCCGATGGCGTGCGCGTGTGTCGGGTCGAAGGCGTACAGCGTGAAGTCCCTCCGTTTCGTCAGGAGCACGATCAGCACGACGGCGCCGAGGACGACCACCTGCACGAGGTCTCCGACGGAAACGCCGAGCAGGTTGCCGAAGATGATGTGGTTGAGGTCGGTCTGCGACGGGGTGATCGAGATCAGGACAAGGCCGAGGGCGAACAGCGTCGTGAAGACGATGCCGATCGCCGCGTCCTCCTTCACCCGGCTGGTGTCGCGCACGGCCCCGATCAGGGCCACGGCGAGGAAGCCGAACACGACGGCACCGAGTGCGAAGGGCGCCCCGACGATGTAGGCGAGCACCACCCCCGGTAGCACGGCGTGCGAGACCGCGTCGCCCATGAGAGACCATCCGATGAGGACGAGCCAGCAGGACAGGACCGCGCAGACGACGGAGGCGATGAGCGCCGTCGCGAGAGCTCTGACCATGAAGTCATAACCAAGCGGCTCGAGAAGGACGTCCAGAAGTGTCATCGTGAGCCCCCGTCCGAGAGCACATCGAGGCCGAAGGCGAGCGCCAGGGCATCGGGAGTGAGAACCTCCTCCGGCGAGCCGTGCAGCAGGACGCGGCGCATCAGCAGGACGGCCTCGTCGGCGAGGGAGGGCAGCGCCTGGAGGTCGTGGGTGGAGACCAGGATGGTCGCCCCCTCGGCGGCGAGCTCACGGAGCAGGCGCGTGATGGTGGCCTCCGAGCGCTTGTCGACCCCGGCGAAGGGCTCGTCGAGCAGCAGGATGCTCGCGCCCTGGGCGATGCCCCTGGCCACGAAGGCGCGCTTCTTCTGCCCGCCGGACAGCTGGCCGATCTGGCGGTCGGCCAGCTCGGTCAGCTCGACGCGCGCGAGCGCCTCCTCGACGGCGGCGCGGTCCGCGGGGCGGGGGCGTCGGGTGAGGCCCATGCGGCCGTATCTGCCGGTCATGACGACGTCCCTGACCGAGAGGGGGAAGCTCCAGTCGACGTCCTCGCTCTGCGGCACGTAGCCGATGACGCCGGCCGATCGCGCGGCGGCGGGGGGAGCGCCGTTGATCAGAACCGTTCCGGCGTCGGGCTTGACCAGGCCCATGATCGTCTTGAACAGCGTCGACTTGCCCGAGCCGTTCATGCCGATGAGCCCGCAGATGCGCCCGGCGTCGAGCCGGAGGGTCGCGCCGTCTAGTGCGAGTACCTCGCCGTAGTGCACCGTGACGTCCGTGACGTCCAGTGCCGCGGTCATCGGCTCTGGCCCGTCAGCGCCTCGGCGATCGTGTCCGCGTCGTGCCGGATCAGGTCCAGGTACGTGGGGACGGGGCCGTCGGCGGCCGAGAGCGAGTCGACGTAGAGGGTCCCGCCATAGCTCGCATCGGTCGCCTCGACCACCTGCTTCATCGGGGCATCGGACACGGTGGACTCGCAGAAGACCGCGGGAACGTCATTGTCGCGCACGAATTCGATGGCCGAGGCGATCTGCTGCGGTGTGGCCTGCTGCTCCGCATTGACCGCCCAGATGTACTTCTCGGTGAGCCCGGCGTCGCGGGCCAGGTAGGAGAACGCGCCCTCACAACTGACGAGGGCGCGCTGGCTCTCGGGCAGGGTGGCGAGCTCGTCGACGAGGTCGTCCTGGACCTGCTGCAGCTGGGCTTTGTAGGCCTCGCCGTTGTCCGCGTACTCGGCGGCGTTGGTCGGGTCGAGCTCGCTGAACGCGGTGACCATGTTGTCGACGTAGATCTGCACGTTGAGCGGGCTCATCCAGGCGTGCGGGTTGGGGAGCCCGGCGTACGCGTCTTCGCTGATGTCGATCGGTTCCACCCCCTCGCTGACGACCACGTGGGGCACGTCGATGCCGTCGACGAACTGAGCGAACCAGGACTCCAGGTTCATCCCGTTGTCGATGATGAGCTCGGCGCCGGCCGCGCGACGGATGTCGCCGGGGGTGGGCTCGTAGCCGTGGATCTCGGCGCCCGGCTTCGTGATCGACTCGACCCGCAGCTCGTCCCCGGCGACGTTCTGCGCGATGTCCGCGAGCACGGTGAAGGTGGTGAGGACCAGGGGGCGGTCGTCATCGGCCTCCGGCGCCTGGGTGCTGCAGGCGGCGAGGGGGAGCACGAGGGCGGCGAGAAGGGGAAGGAGAGCTCGTCGGGGGGTGTGCGTCATATCGGGTTTCCTCTCCGTGCGCCGGGCGGACCGTCGGTCCTGTCCCTGCAGTGTGCTCTGATCGCCACGGTCGTTCGTGGCGGCGACTCACAGCCTAATGTTCGTGGCAACGTAGTTTCAACTCATGTGCGAGCGTATGTCGTGGGCGGGCGCAATCGACGCCACTCGGAGCCGGGTCGGGCACGAGAGAACGCCCGTGCGGCGGAAGCGGTCACATCGCGGAAGTGGATCGGAGGGGCCGTCGCGACGGCGCTGGCCCGCGGATGCCCCGGCTGGACATCAGGGGAATGCCGATGGCGAGGCCGCTCCGCACGATGATCAGGGCGCCAGGGGAGCAGCCGCTCCGGGGCCGGACGCCGGGAACGCGCCGGCGTGATCGCCGCCGTGGGGGACCGTGCGGGAGAAGGGACTTGAACCCTCACGCTCGAAAGCACAGGAACCTAAATCCTGCGTGTCTGCCGATTTCACCACTCCCGCGTCCCCCCAGAGTATCCGCCCACCGAGGTGCCGTTGTGGACATCGCGCCCGGAGGGCGATCCGCTGTCGCATGATGTCGGGCGTGGAGCGGGCAGTGGAGGACGTGGTCAGGCGCGTGCAACGGCGCATCGGCGCGGATGCGGACAGGGACGAGGTCGCGGAGCTGGCCAGACGCGAGAGCGCCCGCCGTGCCGAGCAGGGTCGTGCGGGGCGTGACACGGCCGTGCCGGACGAACGCGCTCTGGAGCGGAGCGCGCTCGCCGCGCTCCTCGGCTACGGCGCGCTCCAGCCACTCCTGGACGACCCGGCGGTCGAGGAGATCTGGATCAACTCGCCGCGGGCGGTGTTCGCGTCGGCCGGCGGCGTCACCCGGCGTGTTCCCCTCGAGCTGACCGCCCAGGCCGTGAGAGAGACGGTGGAGCGCATGCTGCAGACGACGGGGAGGCGCCTGGACCTGAGCTCCCCGTTCGTCGACGCCTCGCTACCCGACGGATCGCGCCTGCACGTGGTCATCCCCGACATCACCGCGGGGGACTGGGCCGTCAACATCCGCAAATTCCTGCGAGGCACCGGTGACATCGACGCGCTGGTCGGCAGAGGGATGATCCCGGCCGATGTCGTCGGTTACCTTCGCGGGCGCGTCGCGGCCGGGGGCAGCATCGTCGTATCCGGTTCCACGCACACGGGGAAGACCACGCTGCTCGGGGCGATGTTGACGAGTCTGTGCGCCACCGAGCGCATCCTCACGGTGGAGGAGACCTTCGAGCTGTCGATCCGCGTCCCCGACCGCGTCGGGCTTCAGGGCCGCGAGGCGAACCTCGAGGGCAGTGGCGCCGTGGACCTGCGGCGGCTGATCCGCGAGGCGCTCCGTATGCGACCCGACCGTCTCGTGGTCGGAGAGGTCAGGGGCGCCGAGGCGCTCGACCTCCTCATCGCCGTCAACACCGGTGTCCCCGGCGGTTGCACCGTGCACGCGAACTCCGCCGGCGACGCGCTGCGCAAGCTCACCCTGCTTCCGCTGCTCGCGGGAACGACCGTCGACCGCGGCTTCGTCGTCGAATGCATCGCCGCGGGAATCGACACCGTCGTCCACTTGGAACGGGACCGCGACGGAGCGCGTCGTGTCGCCGAGGTCGCGCACCCGGAGCTCGGCGATGGCGGGCTGACCGCGCGAACCGTCTATCGTGCCGAGCAGGTGCCCGGAACACGGGAGGGGCGACCGTGACCGCGCTCGCCCTGGCCTTTCTCACCGGTACGGGTGCCGCGCTCCTGGCGTGGAACCTGATCGCGCCTCGGCGTTCCGTGTCCGATCGCGCGCGGAGCCGAGCCTCGCGGCGACGGGTGCGGGCGGCGCTCGCCGAGGCCGGGCTCGGGCGTGTGCCGGTTCCGGTCGCTCTGATCTTCGGGGTCATGCTCGCGACGCTGTGTGCCGCCGTCCTCGGCGCCGTCACGGGGGTCCCGGCCGTGGCGGGTGCCGGGGCATGCCTCGGCGTGGTGATCGAGGTCGCCTGGGTTCGCGGTCGCGTGCGGCGCACCCGCGAGGCGCGGAGGGCGGAGTGGCCCGACGTGATCGATCAGTTCGTCGCCGAGCTGCGCGCCGGGCGCACCATCGCGAGTGCGGTGGGCGAGGTCGCCGACTCGGGGCCTCGCGGTATGCGTGACGGATTCAGCCAGATCAGTGACGAGATGACGGCCTCGGGGGACACGGATACGGCGCTGCACCGGGGCAAGGGCGTCTTCGCCGACCCGGTAGCCGACCGTCTGCTCGAGACGCTCCGGATCGCGCGCTCCGTCGGCGGGACGGACACCGTCAGGGTTCTCATCGAGCTCGGCGCTTATGTCAGGGAGAACGAGGCCGTTCGGCGCGAGGTGCACTCCACGCAGGCCTGGGTGCGCAACGCCGCCGTCCTCGGTGCGGCAGCACCGTGGCTGATCCTCGTGCTCCTGTCCACGCGTCCCGAGACGGCGGCGGCGTATCGCAGTCCGGCGGGGACCGTGCTCATCGTCGCGGGGGTGGCCCTGACGCTGGCCGCGTTCGCGGCGATGCTCGCGATCGGGCGCCTGAGGGACGAGCAGAGGTGGGTCGGGTGACGTCGATCGAGTGGGGTGCGATCGGGTGGGGCATCGTTCTCGGGCTCGGCGCGTGGATGATTGTCGGCGCCGTTCCGCGGCTGTCGCGGCCTCGTCTGGTCGAGCGAATCGCCCCGCACCTCCAGGACGTCTCCGCCGGTGCGAGAGCAATCGTTCGGCGGCGTGCGGCAGAACCGTCCGGGGCGTTGCGGGAGCTTCTCCGTCCGCTGTTCGATCTCGCTGTTGTGATCGTGTCCCGCCTCGGAGCGACGGAGCAGAGGATCGAGCGCCGGCTGCGCATCGCCGGCGTCACGGAGACCGTCGACCAGTACCGCCGTCGCGTGGCCGCCGTGGCGCTCGCCGGCGTCGGGGTCGGGCTGCTCCTCGCCGCAGTGCTGTGGGCACTCGGCCGCACGGGCTTGGAGTCGCTCCTGCCCGCGACGGTCGTGCTGGTCGCGCTGATCATGCCCGAGGTGCGGCTGCGAGCACGCAGTCGTCGCCGTCGCAGAATGATCGAGCAGGAGCTGCCGGTCGTGCTCGAGCTGATGAGCCTCGCCCTCACCGCGGGGGAGAGCGTACGCAACGCCGTATCCCGGCTGGCGGGGCAGAGCAACGGCGTCGTCGGCGAGGCGCTCCGTGCGGCTGTTGCGCGGACCGCCGCGGGGATCCCGCTCAGTACGGCGCTGACGACGAGCGCGTCGGCCGTCGACTCGGCCGAGTATGCGCGGGTCGTCGATCAGCTGGTCCTCACACTGGACAGGGGAGCTCCCGTGGCCGAGGTGCTCCGGGCACAAGCGGGTGACGCCAGGCAGAGCGAGAAACGTCGACTCGTCGAGGAGGCGGGACGCCGTGAGGTCGTGATGATGGTCCCGCTGGTGTTCGTGATTCTCCCGTTGTCGGTCGCGTTCGCCGTGTTCCCCGGGATCTTCGTCATCGACGCGGGCCTGCCGTGACCGGCGCGGCGCGGCGCGGCCGAGGTATCCGGGGGAACGGCGGTCGAGGGCGGGCGCGGTCGCCGCCGAAGGTCCGCAGTGAGAACACGCGGAGGCGGGCCGGACCCCGCCCGACGGGGACGCGATGACAGCACGACACGATGACGGCACGACACGATGACGGCACAACAGGAAGACGGAGAGTGATCAGGATGCGATGGACGACAATGCGGCGCCGGCGAACAACGATGGGACGCGGCAGCGCGTGGACAGCCCTCGGCGGCCCCCGCCGCGGCCCTGCCGCTCCGACCAGTGCGGCGTTGCAGGGGGCACCCGGTGGTGGCGAGCCCAGTCCCTCTGAGCGCGGCGATGTCCCCGGCTGGGTGCTCATCACGCTCATGACGACGGCATTGGTCGTCGCGATCTGGGCGCTTGCGGCTCCGGCGCTGACCGCACTGTTCGAGCAGGCGATCTCGCGTGTGTCCGAGCTGTGAGCGCTCCGCGCCGTCGAGGGCTCTCGGCCAGCCGGCGCCGCGCCGCGGTCGATCGCGTGGTTGGTTCGGGTCGCCGCCACGCGGTCGGGGGTCGGACGCTGACGCGTGGGTGGCCGACCCCGGTCGACGCCCGACGCGGTGACGACGGCTCCGCGCTGGTCGAGTTTCTGCTGGTCGCCGCGCTTCTGCTGACGGTGGTCGGTGGGATCGCGCAGCTGCTCGTCGTGGTGCACATCCGGGCGGTCGTGAGCGATGCGGCCGCGGATGCCGCCCGAATCGCCGCCTACGCCGACGGGGATGACGACGAGGGGCGCCGGCGTGCGGCGACGGTGATCGGACACTCGCTCGGACGGGAGGTCGCCGCCCAGAGCTCCGTCCGCGTCCATCGCGACGACCGCGGGGTCACGGTCGAGATCGACGCGCCGGTGATGGCCATCGGCTTCACGGCGCCGGTCGGCGTGTTCACCGTCGCGGGGTCCGCCCTGCTCGAGCGCGTCGAGGCGTCGGCATCCGATCCGGGAGGACGCTCAGCGGAGAACGTTGCGTCCCGTGGCGAGGGAGTCGGGGATGGGGGAGGGGCATGAGCGCGGGGACTTCCCTGATCTCGTCACGAATCCCGCGCCGCCGGGCCGTCGAGGGCTCTGATGTCCCGGCCCCTCGATGCAGGGGGCTTTTCCGGGGGGACGACCGCGGTTCCTCCAGCATCGAGTTCCTGTTCACCGCGCTGATCCTCCTCGTGCCGACCGTCTACCTGGCCCTCGCGCTCGCGGCGATCCAGGCGTCGGACGCGGCGGCCCGCTCCGCCGCGGTCGGCGCCGCGCGGTCGTGGGCGCGCAACGGGGACCCCGTCGAGGCGAAGCGGGTCGCGCAGGAGTCGCTGCAGCACCGCGTCGATGGTCCGGAAGTGACGGCTATCGACCTTGCCTGCGCTCCGACCGCCTGCACCTGGCCGCAGGGGGTGGCCTCCGCCACGGTGACGCTGAGCGTGAGTCTCCCCATCGTCCCGGCACTGCCAGGAGTTCCGGCGTTGACATCGGTGAGCGCGACGGCTGACTACCCCGTGGCCCGGTTCGGACGGGACGGCGCGACGAGATGACCGGTGCGGTGCGTCGGGCCGCCCCGGCCACGCAGGACACGCGGAGGCACAGCGCGACCGGGCGGGACGACGGCACCGTGCTCGTGCTGACCCTGTTCGTCGCGCTGCTCCTGGTGGTTCTCTGCTTCGGGGTCACCAGCCTGAGTGCCGCGCACGGCGCGAGGCAACTTCTCCAGTCCCAGGCCGACGCCGCAGCGCTCGTCGCCGTGGACTCCGTCGATCTCACTGGCGTGCCGGAAGCGACGGGCCGGGGTGACGCCCCCGCGCTCCGGATCGAGGTGGCCGAGGCGGAGCGGGCCGCCGCGGGCTTCCTCGATCGGACCGACTCCGCAGCGGACATCGTCGCGGTGATGTCGTCAGACGGCCGAACCGTGACGATCGAGCTCACCGAGCGATGGAGTGTGCCCTGGTTCGGCGACGTCCTGGCGGCCGATGTCGTCATCGAGGCGACCGGCAGGGCACGCATCGTGGTGAGGTGACCCGCATCGGTAGCGCGACCGCGGCCCTCGGGACCGGCGCCTCCATGGAGGGCACGGCACCGTTGCGCCGCGTGGCGGGGCGGCGCTGCTCAGTCGAGCTGCGCCGCTCAGGCGGGCAGCGCCGACGGTCGGGCCGGCGCCGTCGGGCCGGCCGAGCACCGACGGGTGGGGCAGCGGCCGTCAACTATGCTGGGGGAACCATGATTGACCTCGATCTCGGCGACGCCATCGCCCATCTCCGAACCACCTTCGCCGACATCGTCCAGGTCGTGAACCCCGACGACCTTCGACGTCAGATCGCGGAGCTCGAGGAGCAGGCGGGCGCTCCCGACCTCTGGGACAACACCACGCACGCGCAGAAGGTCACCAGCTCCCTGAGCCACCGGCAGTCCGAGCTCAACCGCGTCACGAGTGTGCAGAGCCGCCTCGACGACCTCGACGTGCTCATCGAGCTCGCCGTCAGCGAGGACGACGAGGACTCGGCGGCCGAGGCGCGCGACGAACTCCGCGCGCTTCAGGAGGTCGTCAACGACCTCGAGGTGCAGACCCTGCTCAACGGGGAGTACGACCCGAGGCCCGCGGTCATCACGATCAGAGCGGGCGCGGGCGGCGTGGACGCAGCCGACTTCGCCGAGATGCTCATGCGGATGTACCTGCGCTGGGCGGAGAAGCACGGCTTCACCGCGACGGTCATGGACACCAGCTACGCGGAGGAGGCGGGCGTGAAGTCGGCCACCTTCGAGATCGACGCGCCGTATGCCTTCGGCAAGCTCAGCGTCGAGGCCGGCACCCACCGCCTCGTGCGCATGTCGCCGTTCGGTGCCGCGGGCAAGCGGCAGACCAGCTTCGCAGCGGTCGAGGTGATCCCGCTCATGGAGGAGACCGAGTCGATCGACATCCCCGAGAACGACATCAGGGTCGACGTGTTCCGCTCCTCGGGGCCCGGTGGTCAGAGCGTGAACACGACGGACTCGGCCGTCCGCCTCACCCACCTCCCGACGGGGACCGTGGTGTCGATGCAGAACGAGAAGAGCCAGATTCAGAACCGGGCCGCCGCGATGCGGGTCCTGCAGTCCCGCCTCCTCCTGCTGCAGCGCGAGGAGGAGAACGCCAAGAAGAAGGAGCTCGCTGGCACCATCACGGCGAGTTGGGGCGATCAGATGCGCTCCTACGTCCTCGCGCCGTACCAGATGGTCAAGGACCTGCGGACGGAGCACGAGGTCAACTCCCCGCAGACCGTCTTCGACGGCGATCTGGACGGGTTCATCGCCGCCGGAATCCGCTGGCGCAAGCGTCCGAGCGACGACTGACCCGGCGCCGGCGCCCTGCACAGTTTCCCGCCGTCGCCCATCGTCCGGCTTCGGGTGTGTCCGACCCGGTTTCCGGGCGCCTCGCCGTAGGCTGACCTCGTCATGATTCGTTTTGAGAACGTCACCAAGAACTATCCGGGCAACCCCCGGCCGGCGCTGGACGACATCAACCTCGAGGTCCAGCGCGGCGAGTTCGTCTTCCTCGTCGGCGCGTCCGGGTCCGGGAAGTCGAGCTGCCTCCAGCTGATCCTCAAGGAGGAGCGCCCGTCCGAAGGCACGATCTTCGTCCTCGGCAACAACCTCGGCTCGATCTCGCACCGCAAGGTGCCGTTCTTCCGTCGCGACCTCGGCGTCGTGTTCCAGGATTTCCGGCTGCTGCCGAACAAGACGGTGTTCCAGAACGTGGCGTTCTCGCTGCAGGTGATCGGCAAGTCCCGCGGCTTCATCCAGGAGGCCGTCCCCGACGTGCTCGAGATGGTCGGGCTCGGCAACAAGAGCGACCGCCTGCCGAATGAGCTGTCGGGCGGTGAGCAGCAGCGCGTCGCCATCGCGCGCGCCGTCGTGAACAAGCCGCAGATCCTTCTCGCCGACGAGCCGACAGGCAACCTCGACCCGGCGACGAGTGCGGGCATCATGAAGATCCTCGAGCGGATCAACGCCGGCGGCACGACCGTGGTCATGGCCACGCACGAGGCCGGCATCGTCGACAAGATGCAGCGCCGCGTCATCGAGCTCGTCGACGGCAGCATCGTGAGGGACGAGGTGCGGGGCGGCTACGGACAGACGGCCGCGATCCCCGAGCTCACGCCCGAGATTCTCCTCGGAGCCCAGATCGATCAGGCCAGGCGCGACCTCGCCGAGGCCACCCGCCAGGCCGAGGACGAGGCCAATCGGGCTCGAGAGGCCCACGAGCGGGCGACCAAGGACGCGGAGCTCGCGGGCCGCCCCCGATTCGGTGCCGAGGACCCGGCCCCGTCCGCGCCCGTCGCGCCTGCGCGACCCGAGCTGTCGCGGACGGAGTCGACGGACGTCGACGTGGAGGAGCACCTCTCGCTCGCTCAGGACCTGGGGCTCCGCGACGACGAATCCGATGGTGACACGACGGTTGGGCCGGTGAAATGAGATTCTCCCTGATTTGGCAGGAGGCCGTCCTCGGTCTGCGCCGCAATGTCTCCATGGTGATCTCGGTCATTCTCGTGACCTTCATCTCGCTGACGTTCGTCGGGATGGCCGTGCTGACGCAGATGCAGATCGCCCAGATGAAGACGTTCTGGTACGACAAGGCACAGGTGGCGGTCTACCTCTGCACCGACGAGTCGCAGAGCGAGAACTGCGTGAGCGGTGCCGCGACGGACGACCAGAAGACCCTCATCGAGGAGCAGCTGGACTCCGACACCCTCGCCCCCTTCATCAACGAGTACTGGTTCGAGGACCGCGATCAGGCGTACGAGAACTTCAAGAAGCAGTTCGAGGACAACGACATCGCTGCTCTGGTCACGCCGGAGCAGCTGAACGAGACCTACTGGATTAACCTCAAGGACCCGAGTCAGTCGGCCGTGATCCAGGAGGGGCTGTCGAGTCAGTCCGGCGTGGACCAGGTCGTCGACCAGCGGACCTACCTGGACGGCATCTTCCAGGTTCTCAACGCCGGAAGTATCACCGCGATCTCGATCGCGGGCCTCATGCTCCTGGCCGCGGTGCTCCTCATCGCCACCACGATCCGGCTGTCGGCGTTCTCGCGGCGGAAGGAGATCGGCATCATGCGACTGGTCGGTGCCTCGAACAGGTTCATCCAGACGCCGTTCATCCTCGAAGGCGTGTTCTCCGCCCTCATCGGATCCGTGCTGGCCAGTGCCGCCGTCGTGGGGATCGTGCACTACTTCATCCAGGGCTACCTGGCCGACCGAGTGATGGCGGTCAACTTCGTCGGTGTTCCGGAAGCGCTGCTCGTCGCGCCTCTGCTGATCCTCGTCGGGGCGCTTCTGGCTGCCCTGTCCGCGAACTTCGCGATTCGCAGGTACATGAAGATCTAGTCCGTTCGGTCGGCGCGGGGGCTTTGTCCCTCGCGCTGACGGCGTTGTAGCGGGCTAAGATGGAAGGCTGTCGTCGGCGTTCGGCTCGACGACCGGAGCGAAGGAGTGTCAGAGGTGCCGAAGGAACGCGGACAGAAGGTGGTCGCCACCAACCGTAAGGCGCGCCACGACTACCTCATCGAGGACACCTTCGAGGCGGGGCTCGTCCTCAGCGGGACCGAGGTGAAGTCACTCCGTCAGGGGCGCGCCTCCCTCGTCGACGGCTACGCCTTCATCGAGGGAGGGGAGGCCTGGCTCGACGCCGTGCACATCCCCGAGTACCGGGCCGGGACCTGGACCAACCACCCGCCTCGGCGCAAGCGCAAGCTCCTGCTGCACAAGGCCCAGATCATCAAGATCTCCCAGAAGGTGGCGCCCGGCGGCTATACGATCATCCCGTTGCAGATGTACTTCAGCGACGGCAGGGCCAAGGTCGAGATCGCCATCGCCAAGGGCAAGAAGGAGTACGACAAGCGGCATGCCCTGCGCGAGCGTCAGGACAAGCGTGAGGCGGCGAGGGCCATGGCGACACGCAATCGCATGGGGGAGTAGCGTCGCGGGTGATCGCGGGTGATCGCGGGTGATCGCGGGTGATCGCGGGTGATCGCTCGGTGTCGGCTGTCCGGCTCAGTACCAGTTGGTCGCTTGCGAGTGCGACCACGCGCTGCACGGGGTGCCGTAGACGTCGGCGATGTAGGACAGACCCCAGTCGACCTGGGTGCGCGGGTTGGTCCGCCAGTCGGCGCCGGCGGTGATCATCTTGCCGCCGGGAAGCGCCTGCGGGATCCCGTAGGCGAGGCTGGACGGGTTCGTCGCCTGGTAGTTCCAGCCGGACTCCTTGTTCCACAGCTTGACCAGGCAGGAGAACTGCTCCTGGCCCCAGCCACGAGCGGACACCCGGGATGATGCGTAGGCCTGCGCGGCGGCCGGGGAGCGGTCCTGCGAGGATGCGCCGGACGACCCCGAACCACCGGACGACCCCGAACCGCCCGAGGAACCGGATCCCGAGGACGCGGAGCCGGAGGACGAGCCGGTCGACGACGCCGCGCTGGAGGAGCCGCCAGACCCGGTTCCCGAGGCTGAGGCCGCGGCCCGCGCCTGACGTGCGGCCTCGTCCTTGGCCGCCTGCGCCTCGGCGGCGGCCTGCTGCTCCCTGGCTACGCGGGCCATCTCCTGACCCTGTCGGTAGTCCTTCTCGACCTTCGCCGAGGTGTCCTTGAGCGTCGCGAGCTGGCTGTAGAGGGTCTTCTGACGGGCGGTCGTCTCCGCGACTGCCTCGTCCGCCTCGGCCGAGGCCGCCGCGGCTGCGTCTGCGGCCTGTGCCGCAGCCGCCGCCCGGTCCTGGCGGACGCGCTCCGCCTCCTCCGCGTCGGCTCGGAGGGAGGCGACGGTGCCACGCGCGCGCGACGCTGTGTCGAGAGCGCGCCGGCTCACGGAGGTCAGCTGCTCGAGGCTGCTCAGCGACTGCAGCAGCGATCCGGGGTCCTCGCTCATCGCGAGGCGGAGGGTCGCGGAGTCGCCGTTGCGCGCCAGACGCGCCGCGACCGCTCCGGCGGTCTGGGACGCCTGCTGCTCCTCGTCCTCGGCCTCGGAGAGACGTGACGTCAGCGCGGACACGTGCTTCTCGGCGTCTGCCAGCTCGGAGGCGCGCTGAGCCGACGTCTCGGACGCGGCAACGGCGTCGGCGCCGAGTGCCGCAGCGGTGGCGTCCAGATCGTCGAGGGCGTCGGAGACGCGAGCGACCTCGGCGGCAGTCGCGGATGCGCTCGACTTCGCCTTGGTGACGTCATCCCAGCTGGGGTAGTCGTCGGCCGTCGCGGCACCCGCCGGCCCAGCAAATACCGAGGCGGCGACGAGCGCGACCACGCCCAGGGGTGCGAGGGAGCGGCGGGGGAGCATGCGCACAGCCTAACCCCGGCACCACTCGGCACGGGAACCGCGCTCAGAGCGAACGCGACGACTCGGGTCGCCGATGGCGCCGCGTGGGCGGTAGACTCTGAGAGTCCGGCGCGTCCGGATCGTCGTGTGACAACTCAACAGCGCTACAACGACCCGCACGGATCGGCAACCATTGCCGTCCGAGCGCGCAGGGGGATGATCGGTTTCGACATTGCCTGTGAAACTGCGAGAAGCGGGCCGAGGATGCGGGGTTATCTCGTTAACGCTCTCCGCAAAACATAGGTGCCAATGCTAAGCGCACCGACTTCGCTCTCGCTGCCTAAGCAAGAGTAGAAAGTCCGTCAGACCGGGTTTGTCCCTGCCCCGGATCCTGGCGTCATTGAGGGGACTTGCTGCGTCATCGTGTATCAGGGTGACGCGGGACTTTTACTGATACTGGGCCCGTCGACCTAGGCGTCCGTGACAAAGGTCGGGGCCGAGCAGAACGCTTCCACGGACTACGCCCGTAGAAGGCGCAGAATCTCAGCAGTGGACGGGGGTTCAATTCCCCCCATCTCCACCATCGGTCGTTGTCGCGCTGTCCCGGTTATCCGGGTGGGATCCACACGACGCGGCCCCGCCATCTCAGCGATGGCGGGGCCGTTCTCCTGTGGGTGGCCCGTGGTCGCGTGGTGGCGCACGGTGGTGTCCCGACGTGGTGGGTTCGTGCTCGCGCGGTGGGGTGATGCGCGCGCGGTGGGGTGGTGCGCGCGCTTGGGGAAACGTCTCGGTCCGCGGGGGAGTGTTCCGTCGGGAGCGCCACGCGCCCGTGCCCTGCCCGCCCTGCTCGGACGGTCTAACTGAAGAGCATCATGAGGACGGTCGATCCCCCGGTGGTCAGCACGAGCGCGGCGATCACCAGCCAGGTGATGCGGCGCATGCGGCGGCGGCGTTTCTCGCTGTAGAGCGGGGTGTCGTCCTCAGTGGTCACGAATCAACCCTAGCCGTCGCTTCCCGCACATACACTGGGCGGAGGGGACAGCGGTCGAGGGAGATTCGCGAATGAGATGCCGGGCGAGTGCATGCGCCGAACGCGGTGTGCGTGGCCTCATGCTCCGCTCGTCCGGTCGTCCGAAGCGCACACGTCTTCGGCCCGTCATCGCCGCGACCGAGCTCTCGTCGGGTCGGCGGAGCGCGCCGGGACCGCAACGGCGCCCGGTGGGCGAGTGCATCTGCGCCTCTGCGTCTGTTGGTGCCTGTGCCTGTGCCTGTGCCCGTGCTTGTGCTTGTGTCCGTCGTGCCCGTGCGGCTGCCGCCGGACGCGATAGGCGACGCCGTGGCTGCCGGCCCACGATCGCACGCCAGCGGCCGCCGGCCGTTCGTGCGCCCGGCGTCCCCGCCGAGCCCCGGAAACCGCGATCCCGCGGTCTGCCGCCGAGGAAAAGGAAACGATGAACACCACCAGTTACGAAGACCATCAGCGACGCTGGATTCGCAACGTGGAGCAGGCCGAGCGAATCATCCCGCTCATCGGCTCGCTCTACCGCGACAGGGGGGTCGTCACCTCGATCCACGGGAGACGGCTGATCAACCTCTCCGCCGTCGACCTGCTCCGCGTGCACGCCTACGCCGCCGAGGCGGAGGGGGTCGAGTTGAGCGTGACCGAGTCCGCGGCACTGCTCCGCGCAATCACGCGCGTCGCCCCTCCGCCTGCCTCACTCGATGTTGCCCGCCTGGCCCGGCTCGCCGCGGCCGAACGGCCCGGCGAGCCGCTCGGCGACGACCCCGCAGCCCTGGACGCGGTCATCCGTGCGGAGCTGCGCGGCGTGCTCCGAGGCGGGGACACGGACGTGGCGATCGACGAGGTGCTGGAGCGCGGCAGGGACGTGGTCCTCTACGGCTTCGGCCGCATCGGGCGACTGCTCGCGCGCATCCTCATCGCCCACGCGGGCAACGGGCGTGGCCCTCGCCTGCGCGCCATCGTCGCGCGGCGGGGCTCGCCGGACGACCTGGTGAAGCGCGCGAGCCTGCTCGCCAGGGATTCCGTGCACGGACCCTTCGACGGCACCATCGAGGTCGACGAGCAGGCCGGCACGATCACCGCCAACGGCACCGTCATCCAGGTGATCTACGCGAACGACCCGTCCGAGGTCGACTACGAGGCCTTTGGCATCGTCGACGCGATCGTCGTCGACAACACCGGACGGTGGCGAGACAGGGAGCAGCTGAGCCGGCACCTCGCCAGCCCGGGCGCCTCGCGCGTCCTGCTCACGGCGCCCGGGTCCGGTGACGTACCGAACATCGTCCATGGGATCAACCACGACTCGATCGCCGATGACGACGTCATCCTGTCCGCCGCCTCGTGCACCACGAACGCCATCACCCCGGTGCTCAAGGCGCTCGACGACGCCTACGGGGTGGTGCGCGGCCACGTCGAGACCGTGCACTCGTTCACCAACGACCAGAACCTCATCGACAATTTCCACAGCGGCGACCGGAGGGGTCGGTCGGCCGCGCTCAACATGGTGATCACGGAGACGGGCGCGGCAAAGGCCGTGGCCAAGGCCCTCCCCGCTCTGGCCGGGCGCCTCACCGGCAGCGCCATCCGGGTTCCGACGCCCGACGTCTCCTTGGCCATCCTCAACCTGCGCCTGGGGCGTCGAGCCGACAGGGCCGAGCTGAACGGTTACCTCAGAGAGGTCTCGCGTCACTCCGCACTCCGTCAGCAGGTCGACTTCGTCGACTCGCCCGAGCTGGTCTCGACCGACATCGTCGGCAGCAATCGCGCCGGGGTCGTCGACGGGCAGGCGACCATCGCCGACGCCGAGGACGTGGTGGTCTACGTCTGGTACGACAACGAGTTCGGCTACGCCTGCCAGGTTGTCAGGGTGATCGAGGCGATGGCGGGGACGCACCCGGTCGTGGTTCCCCGACGGCGCGAGGTCACGCTCGCCTCGGGCTGAGCCGCACGGCGGGGGCCCGTCCGCACGCGGACGGGCCCCCGCCGCTCCCACCGGTCAGGCGGACGACGTGGCACGTCGGCGGCGTGCGCGCAGCTGCTGAACGATGCTGGCGGCCACCGCCAGCCCCATCACGATGTAGAGCACGACGGTGATCGGCGAGGACACCAGGATGGCGGGATCACCCTCGGAGACGGCGAGCGCCTGACGCAGCGTCGTCTCCGCGAGCGGACCAAGGATCGCCGCGATAAGCACCGGAGCGAGGGGGATGGAGTACACCCGCATGGCGAAGCCGAGCAGCCCGATCCCCAGCAGCAGCCAGAGGTCCGTCGTCGACGAGGCGATTGCGTAGACGCCGAGCGCGGCGAACACCGTGATGCCCGCGTAGAGGTAGTGCTTGGGCACGAGCAGCAGCTTCGCCCACACCGCGGCGAACGGCAGGTTGATGATCAGCAGGATGACGAGTCCGATGAACAGGCTGGCCAGCAGCGGCCAGACCAGATCGGCGCTGCGCTCGAACAGCAGCGGGCCGGGCTGCATGCCGTACTGCTGGAAGGCGGCGAGCATCATCGCCGCCGTGGCTGATGTCGGCAGTCCGAGCGCGAGCAGTGCGCCCATGGCCGTCCCCGCCGTCGCATTGCCGGCGGCCTCCGGCCCGGCGACGCCCTGGATGGCACCGCGCACCCCGAAATCGGGGTCGGCGCGCCGCTGTGCCAGCTTCTTCTCCGTCCCGTAGGCCAGGAACGTCGGCACCTCGCTGCCGCCGACCGGGATGGCGCCGAACGGCACGCCAAAGGCGGTGCCGCGGAGGAAGGCGGGAAGGGCGGTCCGGAACTCCCTCCAGTTCAGGAACGGTGACCCCGCCGCGACCACGCGCGACGCCGGCTGATCCGCTCCCGAGCGATGGGCCACGTGCAGCACCTCGCCGATGGCGAGCAGACCGACGGTGATGACGATGATGGAGATCCCGTCGAAGAACGCCGGCAGCCCGAGGGTGAAGCGCTCCGCGCCGCTCTGACTGTCGATCCCGACGAGTGCGAGGCAGAGTCCCAGCCCGAGAGCGATGAGGCCCCGCACGACCGACTCGGCGACGACCGCCGAGATCGCCACGAACGCGAACACCGCGAGGGCGAAGTACTCGGCCGGGCCGAACAGCGTCGCCAGCGTCACCAGGTAGGGGGAGAAGAACACCACGAGCGTCGTCGCGATCGTCCCGCCGATGAATGCCCCGATGGCGCTGGTGCCGAGCGCCTTGGCCGCGCGGCCGGACAGGGCCATCCGATGGCCCTCGAACGTCGTGGCGATGGCGGAGGAATTGCCCGGCGTGTTCAGCAGGATCCCCGCCGTGGAGTCGCCGAACAGGCCACCGAAGTAGATGCTCGCGAACATGATGAACGCGCCGGTCGGGTCGAGGCTGAAGGTGACCGGCAGCAGCAGCGCGACGGCCATCGCCGAGCCGAGGCCCGGCAGCACGCCGACGGCCGTCCCCAGGACCGCACCGATGAGCAGCCAGAGCAGGTTGATCGGCGTGAGGGCGCCCTGGAAGCCCTCGAGCAGGTGGGTCAGTTGATCCATGAGAACGCTCCCGTCAGGATCCCCGAGGGGAGGGTGAGGCCGAGACCGGCGGAGAACGCCAGCTGGACGGCGGAGGACATCAGGAGGGCGATGGCGATGTCGAACAGCGGTCGGGTGCTGCCGAGCGCTCTGGCCACCACCCAGAACAGGGCAGCGGCGCTGAGCAGCCAGCCGAGCGGGTCCAGAATGAGGATGAACCCGGCCAGTGCGGCGACGACCATCAGGACGGGCCGCACCCCGGCCGCCCGCGGTGCGGTGGGCGTGGCGCTGCGTGAGGCCAGATCCGGGTCGCCGCTGACGATGCGCAGCTCGGTCGTCGATTCGACGTTGCCGAGGTCGGCGAGCATGTCGGCGTTGAGCTCCGACGGCTCGTCGGGCCCTGGACGCCGGGGATGCCGGATGACGCCGACGGCGAGCGCCACCGCGAGCACGAGCATGAAGCAGCCGACGATCGTGGGGAAGAACTGCGGTCCGGGGGTTCCCGCACCCTCCGGCACGTCCATCGTGGCCGTCCCGAGCAGCATCAGCACTCCCAGCACGGCGACGCCGAGCGCCACGCCCAGTTCACCGCGTCCGTTCCACCAGCGCGTCGCCGGGGCGGCCGACGTGCCCCGCGTCGTCTCCGGGGCGCTCACAGTCCCAGCTCCTCGACGATGGCGGACACGCGGGCGCTCTCCTCCGCGACGAAGGCGTCGAGCTCGTCGCCGGTCATGAAGGTGTCCGTCCAGTTGTTGCGCGCCAGGGTGTCGCGCCACTGCTCGGTGTCGTGCATCTCGGTGAGGATCTGGACGAGCTCGTCCCTGGTCGCGTCGGGGATGCCGGGGGGAGCGACGTAGCCCCTCCAGTTCGACATCGACACGTCCAGACCCTCCTCGGCGAACGTCGGGACGTCGACGCCGTCGATCGGCTCGGCGGCGGACATGCCGAGAGCCTTCAGCGTGCCGGCCCCCAACTGGTCCCTGAAGTCCGTGTACCCGGAGATCCCGGCGACCGCGGTGTGCGAGAGCAGCGCGGTGAGGACCTCCCCGCCGCCGGGGTAGGCGATGTAGGTGATCTCGGTCGGCGCGATGCCGGCCTCCTCGGCGAGCATGCCGGAGAGCAGGTGGTCGATGCTGCCGAGCGAGCCCCCGGCCAGCGCCGTGCTGCCCGGAGCCTCGCGCCAGGCAGCGACGAACTCCTCGAGGGTGTCGTAGGGGGAGTCCGCCGGGACGACGAGGACGTTGTAGTCGTCGGCGAGGCGGGCGAGGAGCGTGGTGTCCTCGACCCGCTCCGGCGTCTTCGACAGCTCGGCTGCGCCCATCATCACGCCGCCGGTGACCATGATCATGTCGTCCCTTCCGGTCATCTGCATCAGCTGGCTCAGCCCGATCGTCCCCCCGGCGCCCGGCACGTTGACGACCTGGGCGCTGTTGGTGATCCCGTTGGTGCGAAGCGCCTGCTGGCTCTCCCTGGCGAAGGTGTCCCAGCCGCCGCCCGGCGCCGCCGGCGCCATGAGTGTGAGCGTGCTGCGGGCGCTGGCGCCCTGGGCGGTCGAGCCGGCGTCGACCGCGGCCGCCCCGACGAGTCCGATCGTTGCGATGGCCACAACCGTGGCCGTGAGTTGTCTTCTCATGTGTCGTGCCTTCCGTCCGGGCACTGCGCTGTGCCCGCGACGCCGTCCAATATCCCAGCCCTATGCCCCCGCCGGTGCGCGCAGGCGGGTTATGGTCGTAACTGGTCACACCAGTTCAGCGACGAACGTCAGGAGGCGCCGTGTCGGAGCACACACCGGTGCTGCGGGTCGCGGGGCGACTGCTGCCCCTGGTCCAGGTCGTCATCGTCGTCGTGTGCGTCGCTGTGACGGTCGCCGTCGCCGCGGCCGTCCACGCCGCCCAGCTTCGACAGGGCATCGGGGAACGGGTCAGGGCCGTGGCGCTCAGCCTCGCGGAGCTGCCCGAGGTCGGGGAGGTTCTCGCCGGCGCCGTCGACGACGGGGTGGACGAGCGGAGCACCGCCCGTCTGCAACCGGTCGCCGACCTCGTCGCCTCGGCGGCGGGTGTGGACTACGTGGTCGTCACGGATGACGACGGCGTCAGGTTCACCCATCCGACCCCTCGGCTCCGCGGCGAGCCGGTGTCGACCGATCCCGCAGAGGTGCTCGGGGGCGCGGAGTTCCTCGGAACGGAGACCGGAACCCTTGGGCCGAGCTACCGGGCGAAGGTTCCTGTCCTCGTCGACGGGACCGTCGTCGGGACCGCGTCGGTCGGCATCCTCGAATCGCGCATCTCTGCCGAGGCCGCGGCGGCCCTCGGCGGGGTGCTGCCCTGGGCACTCGGTGCCGGCCTCGTCGGCACCGCCATGAGCGCACTGCTCGGTGCTCGCGTCGACGTCAGGCTCCGCGCGGCCGCCGTACAGGGCATCGAGCTGGAGCACACCAGGGCGCGCGAGGCGGAGCTGGCCGCCCAGACGCACGAGTTCCGCAACCGCCTGCACGTCATCGCCGGCATGGTCGAGTCGGGCCGGTCGCGTGAGGCGCTCGGCTTCATCGGAGAGGTGGTCCCCGTCGTGCCGGGTGGCTCGCCGGCGGTCGTCGGCGATGCGCGGGTGGACGCTCTGCTCCGCGCGCTCGCGGCCGAGGCGTCAGCCGTGGGCGTTCGGCTGGCCGTGAGCGGGGCGGCCGACCCCGCGGCGGTCGATGTGGACGTCATCACCGTGCTCGGCAATCTCGCCGACAACGCGATCGAGGCCTGCGCCGGGGGCGACGGCCCGCGGGAGGTGCGGGTGCGGCTCGACGTCGACCGGTCGCGCGTCGAGATCGAGGTACAGGACTCCGGTCACGGCATCGATCCCGCGCTGGCGCCGGACGTTTTCGCCCGCGGGGTGACGACGCACGAACCCGACGGCGGCGGGGCGGCCAGGGGCGAGGGGCTCGCCACGGTCGCTGAGATCTGCCGCCACCGGGGCGGTGCTGCGGAACTGGGGTGCCTGCCGTCCGGGGGCACACGGTTCCGTGCCTCCTGGCCGTTGCGACGCCCTGCCGTGGCGGGTGGTCGCGATGGCTGAGCGCCGCGTCCTCGTCGTCGACGACGACCCGGACGTCGCCGAACTGCACGCGCGCCGTGTCGCGGCCGTCGAGGGGTTCCGGCTCGTCGGCGTCGCTCACACCGGCGTCGACGCCGTCAGGGCGGTCGGTGAGCTCGCGCCCGACCTCGTCCTGCTCGACGTGCACCTGCCTGACATCAGCGGCGTCGAGGTGCTGCACCGCGTGCGGACGCCGTCCGCGGGGTCGGCCGCGCCGGGCGCGGATACGGCGGCCGCCCCCGACGTGATCGTGATCAGCGCCGCGTCGGACCGCATCGCCGTCGGGCAGGCCCTCGCGGCGGGCGTCGCGGACTACATCGTCAAACCCGTATCGGCGAGCGAGCTCGCGCGCCGCCTGCGCCAGTACCGCGACCTGCCTCGGAACGGCGTCCCCGATGCGGTGGCTGGCAGCCTCGAGCAACGGTCGATCGACGCGCTCGTCGCCGCGGGAACGGGGCCGATCCGTACCGTGCCGTCCGCCCTCCTGCAGCGTCTGCCGAAGGGCCTGTCCGAGCCGACCGCGCGCGCCATCCTGAACAGCGTCCCCCTGGACGTCCCGCGGCCGGCGGCGTGGATCGCGGAGCGGGCGGGGGTCTCACGGATCACCGCTCGCCGATACCTGGAGCTGCTGCGCACGGCCGGTGTCGTGGAGCTGAGCCACCGCTACGGCGTCCCCGGCCGGCCGGAGCAGCGCTTCCTGCGGACGAGCGACTAGCCGGCGGACACCACGCCGAGCAGCTGTCCGTGCAGGAGTCCGTTGCTCGCCAGCGAGCTGCGCGTGGCGATGGTCTCGACGCCATCGATATCGGTGAAACGCCCTCCTGCCTCCCGAACGATCGGCACGAGCGCGGCGAGGTCGTACTCCTTGACGTCGAACTCCGCGACCGCGTCGAGCACGCCCTCGGCGAGGAGCATGTACGACCACATGTCGCCGTACGCCCTGTCGCGCCAGACGGTGCGGCTCAGCTCGGTGAGCTGTGCCAGCCGGCCGACCTGGTCCCACTGCTCGATGCTCTGGAAGCTCAGTGAGGCGTCGGCGATGTTGTCGACGGCGGACACCCCGAGTCGACGCGCACCGTCCTCGCCCGTCCTCCTCGTCCACGCGCCGAGGCCTGTCGCGGCCCACCAGCGCTGCTGGAACCCCGGCGCGCTGACCACACCGAGCTGAGGGACTCCGTCGACGGCGAGGGAGATCAGAGTGGCCCAGTTGGGGACGCCACGGAGGAAGTTCGCCGTCCCGTCGATCGGGTCGATGATCCACTGGCGGCTCGACGTGCCCTCCGTGCCGTATTCTTCGCCGAGGATGCCGTCGTCGGGGCGCCGCTCCGCCAGCAGGTCGCGGATCGCACGCTCGACCGCCAGATCGGCGTCCGTGACGTAGCTGCGGTCGGGCTTGGTGCTGATCTCCAGGTCGCGAGCCGTGAAGCGGGCAGCGGAGATCTGGTCGGCGGCGTCGGCGAGCGTGTGGGCGAACGCGAGGTCGTCGGCGAGGGAGTGAGCGCTGTCAAGCGTGGAGGGGGTGGAGGGGGCGGTCATGTCCCCACAGTATCTCCCGACACGCCGTCCCACCGATGCGATTGGCAGGGCCGATGCGGCGATGGTAACGTTACTTCCTGGTTCGAGCGGCTTGATTGCTCGCCCCGCACCTCTAGCTCAATCGGCAGAGCAACTGACTCTTAATCAGTGGGTTCTCGGTTCAAGTCCGAGGGGGTGCACCACCTCATCAGATGGCCCCGCTTCGGCGGGGCCTTTCTGCTGTGCGGTGCGGATGCCGCGGTGCTCGTCCACGGTACCGGGCTGCCCGTGGCGCGCGGGTGTCGGTGGTCACGGGCAGACTGGCGCAGGGCGCCGTCGAGCGCCACTCGATCACGAGGGGGCAGCATGCCGGAGGGTGATACCGTCCACCGTCTGGCCGAGCGCCTTGCGGCCGTCCAGCGCGGGAGGGAGCTCGTCCGGGCGGAGCTGCGCACCCCGTCGACGGCCACCGCCGATCTGACCGGTGCCATCGTGGACGACGTGGTCGCGCACGGCAAACACCTCTTTCACCACCTCGGCGGACGGAGTCTGCACACCCACCTGCGGATGGACGGGCGGTGGCAGGTGATCCCCGAGTCGGCTCCGCAGCGCTGGCAGCGCCCCTCCTGGGCGGCGCGGGCGATTCTCGGCACCTCGGACAGCCTGGCGATCGGTTTCGACCTCGGCGTCGTCGAGGTTCTCGACGCCGCGGGCGAGGCATCGGTCCGGGCCAGGCTCGGCCCCGATCCGCTGAGCGCGGAGTGGGACGCCCGCGTCGCGGCGCGCGGTCTCGCCGAGGCCTCGGCGACCGGGGTCGGCGCGGCCGTCGCGCTCGGCGACCAGTCCATCATGGCCGGACCGGGGCAGGTCTACGTGACGGAGGTCTGCTTCCTCGCGGGCGTCGACCCGCGGCGGCCCCTCGCGTCCACCGAGACGGAGCGTGTCGTGTCGCTGGTCGAACGGACGATGCGGGCCAACCTGCCGCGGCGACGGCGGGTGTTCACCGGGCGCGACCGGCCCGGCCAGCGCACCTGGGTCTACGGGCGTTCAGGGCGGAGCTGCCTGCGCTGCGGCACACCGCTGCGCGTCGACGAACTCGGCGCGACACCGCTGACCGCACGCGGTGTCGTCTGGTGCCCCTCCTGCCAGCGGTGACCCGCACGGGATCCGGCCGCCAGGCGGGCAGCGACATCGTCGGTGTCAGGACGCGGCGGACTCGCTGGCGGTCCGCCCCCGCGGGTGCACCATGTCCTCGCGGATGACCGACGGGTCGTGGCCGGCCGGGTCCGCCCAGACGGCGATCCCATTCAGCTCGCGCTCGATGTAGTCGCGCTGCTCCTTGGCGTCGCGTCGCTCGCTCGGCCCCGTCACAGCCGACGGCTCGGACGTCGCCACGACCGCCTCGACGATCTCCGCGGTCAGCGACGCGCACGAGATCCGCTGGAAAATGGTGTCCGACACGTCAGTCGCGTCCTCGCGGCGCTGCAGGACCCACCGGCCGTCGACGCCGATCTGCTCGGCGACGATTCTGAGGACGGCCGCCTCGATCCGGTCGCGGTCCAGCGGCGCGGGCGCCGGCGCAGCCGTCACCGGTGCGACGGGTTGTGCGCGATGCTTGCGACGACCGAACATGGCGGCGACTCCTCATGACGAATGGACTTCGTCACCAGTGTCCTGGCAAAACCGCGCGATCACGGGCGACACGCCGCCCCGAGCCGAAGCTAGCCGTCGATCTCGCCGCGCTCGATCCGCCCCTGCTCCCTGACGGCGCCCACGGCGAGGGCGACGCTGATGCCCCAGCTGACCCAGAGCAGCACGAGCCGCCAGTCGCGGGGGCCCGACCGGGTCGCCTTGACGACGCTCCAGGCGCCGGTCACGGCTCCGATGAGGGAGGTGTTCAGAAGATACTTGCGCATGCTCGCTCCGAGGGTGCGGGGACGGGGTGCGCACGAGTCTAGCCGTCGCGCTGGTCCTCGCCGTCGTTGTGGCCGTCCGGGGTGAGGTGCGCCCGGATGCTCCGGTGCCTGTGGCCGCGCAGGTGGTCGGTCCCCGTGCGGTTCTGGCCGAGATGGGTGCGGGCGAACTGCAGCGTCTCCTCCAGCAGCATCAGGCGTTCGACGTCGTCCTTCGCGCCGCGGGTGTTGATCTCCGCCACGACGTGACCGGCGAAGCCGTTCTCGACGGCGAAGCGCAGGGTCTCGGCGACGGGCTGAGCGCCGTGCCCGGGAACGAGGTGCTCGTCGAAGACGCGATTCTCGTCCTGCGAGCGCGAACCGTCGCACAGGTGGATGTGCTGGAGGCGCGGACCCAGGCGCCTCGCGAGCTCGAGCGAGTTCAGCCCGGACAGCGAGGCGTGGGAGAAGTCGAGGGTGACGTGGTCGCAGTCCATGTCCTCGGGGCTCCAGCCGGGGGAGTAGGCGGCCATGGTCCGGCCCCTGACAGCCCAGGGGAACATGTTCTCGACGGCGATGTCGACGCCGGAGTCCTGCTCCGTCTCGCGCACGATCGTCAGGAAGTTCTGCGCGTACCCCCGCTGCCACCTGAACGGAGGGTGCACGACGACGGTCTCCGCGCCGATCGCCGCCGCGAGCTCGGCCGACCGCCTGAGCTTGACGGCGGGGTCGCGGCCCCAGACGAAGTGCGTCAGCAGCAGGACCGGCGCGTGCACGGAGAGCACCGGCATCCGGTGCCTCTCGCTCAGCGCGCGGATGGCTTCGGCGTCACGAGTGATGTCCTCGTTGGTGACCATCACCTCGATGCCGTCGTAGCCGGCGTCCTCAGCGAGCGCGAAGGCGCGCTCGAGGCCGAGGGGATAGACGCAGGAACTGCTCATGCCGACACGGATCATGCGGCCAGGATAGTGTCGCCGACTGGCCGCCACCTCCGTGCCGCGGCGTGCCATCGCGCTGATAGCCTGTGAGCGTC
The DNA here is from genome assembly GCF_900163835.1 of Mycetocola reblochoni REB411. Lineage (GTDB taxonomy): Bacteria > Actinomycetota > Actinomycetes > Actinomycetales > Microbacteriaceae > Mycetocola_B > Mycetocola_B reblochoni. The sequence continues at coordinate 85,541 of NZ_FUKR01000036.1, forward strand.
GACGCTGCGGAGGGCCTCATGACAGAGCACGACCACCCGGACCACCCCCGATTCGATTTCGTGGTGGTGGCGAACCGACTGCCCGTCGATCGCGTGGTCGACGGCGACGGCAACGCCTCATGGCGCACCTCGCCCGGCGGTCTCGTCACCGCGCTCGAGCCGGTCATGCGGGAGACCGAGGGGGCCTGGATCGGTTGGCCGGGGGGAACGGTCAACGACATCGAGCCGTTCGACTACAACGGGACCTGGATCGAGCCGATGCCGCTCAGCGCTCAGGAGGTCGAGGAGTACTACGAGGGGTTCTCCAACGACACCCTCTGGCCGCTGTACCACGACGTGATCGCTCCGCCGAGCTACCACCGCGAGTGGTGGGACAGCTACCGCACGGTGAATCAGCGCTTCGCGGAGCGGGCCGCGCAGCTCGCGGCCCACGGAGCGACCGTCTGGGTGCATGACTACCAGCTTCAGCTCGTTCCCGGCATCCTCAGGGAGATGCGGCCGGACGTCACGATCGGGTTCTTCAACCACATCCCGTTCCCCGCCTACGGCATCTACTCCCAGCTGCCCTGGCGCACGCAGATCATCCGCGGGCTGCTGGGCGCGGACGTCATCGGCTTCCAGAGGGCGGCCGACGCCGGCAACTTCCAGCGGGCCGTCCGCCGGCTGCTGAGCTACGAGGCCAGCGGCACGACGATCACCGTGCCCACCGACGAGGACGGGAAGGTCACCAGCGGGTCGCGCAACACGAAGCGTCCGAGCGGGCCGACCCGCACGGTCGTCGCCCGGCACTACCCGATCTCCATCGATGCGCTCGCCTACGAGCGGCTGGCGAGGGAGCCGCGGGTGCAGGAGCGCGCGGCCCAGATCCGTTCGGAGCTCGGCAACCCGCGCACGATCATGCTCGGCGTCGACAGGCTCGACTACACGAAGGGCATCCGGCACCGGTTGAAGGCGTACGGCGAGCTGCTGGCCGAGGGGCGTCTGCAGATCGAGGACGTGTCGCTCATCCAGGTCGCCAGCCCCTCACGCGAGCGCGTCGAGACCTACAAGCAGCTCCGAGACGAGATCGAGCTGACGGTCGGCCGGATCAACGGCGACTTCGGCACGATCGGCCACAGCGCCATCAGCTACCTGCACCACGGCTACCCCCGCGAGGAGATGGTCGCGCTGTTCCTCGCGGCGGACATCGTGCTGGTCACGGCGTTGCGCGACGGGATGAACCTGGTGGCGAAGGAGTACGCCGCCGTGCGGTACGACAACGACGGGGTGCTGGTGCTCAGCGAGTTCGCCGGTGCCGCCGACGAGCTCAAACGTGCGCTCCTGGTCAACCCTCACGACATCGAGGGGTTGAAGGACACCATCATGACCGCGGTGGAGATGCCGAGGGCCGAGCGCTCGCGGCGGATGCGCGCGATGCGGAAGAGGGTGATGGAGCACGACGTGGCCGTGTGGTCGCGCAGCTTCCTCCGCGAACTGTCCCCGTATCAGCTCTCCCGCGGTGGGACGGATCTGCTCGCCGTCGTCGAGGCGCGGCCGGGTGCGGCAGACCACGCCTGAGGGCGCCTGACCGGTAGACAAGAAAGGCATGACCGTGCAGATCGATGACGCATTGCTCGACCCGCTCGTCGAGGCGGAGACCCTCCTGGTGGCGCTTGACTTCGACGGAACGCTCGCCCCCTTCGAGAAGGACCCGGCGGACTCGCGCATGGTCCCGGCCGCGGCTGAGGCTCTGGCGGAGCTCCGGGAGGCGCCGGGGGTGGCGCTGGCGCTGGTCTCCGGTCGGGCCGTGGAGAGCCTGACGGCGGCGGCGCGGCCGGCGGAGGGCGACTACCTCGCCGGTTCGCACGGACTCGAGATCCGGGAACCGGGGGAGAAGCTGCGGCTGCTCGCTCCCGAGGAGGCCCTGCAGCGGCGCGACGCGCTTCACGATGTCTTGCACTCCGTCGTCTCGGGCGTTCCCGACGCCTGGGTCGAGTCGAAGCCGGCCGGGTTCGCCGTGCACACCAGGGCCCTGTCCGAGCAGGCGGCCGAGGAGCTCGGCGATCGGGCGGCGGCAGCGGTCGTCGCCAGGGGCATTCCGGCGAGCAGCCGACGGGGGAACGGCGTCAGAGAGTTCGCGCTCGCAGAGGCGGACAAGGGGCAGGCCATCGAGCACTTCCGCCGGGTGGTCGGCGCCGACGCCGTGCTGTTCGCGGGCGACGACGTCACCGATGAGGACGGCTTCGCCGTCATGGGTTTACGCGACCTCGGGGTCAAGGTCGGCGAGGGACGGACGAGGGCTCGGGCGCGCGTGGCGTCGCCCGGCGAGCTGGCCGCGCTCCTGCTCCGCATTAAAAAACTGCGATCATAGTTTTTCGCTGTCCGGAGCGGCGTGCACGGGGTTCTAAACTGAGGCCATGCCAGACATCGACATGAAGCCGCGCAGTCGCGACGTCACCGACGGGATCGAAGCAACCACCTCCCGAGGCATGCTCCGCGCGGTCGGGATGGGCGACGAGGACTGGGACAAGCCGCAGATCGGCATCGCCAGCTCCTGGAACGAGATCACCCCCTGCAACCTCTCACTCGACCGCCTCGCCCAGGGGGCGAAGGAGGGCGTCCACTCCGGCGGGGGATACCCGCTGCAGTTCGGCACCATCTCCGTGTCCGACGGCATCTCCATGGGCCACGAGGGCATGCACTTCTCCCTCGTCTCGCGTGAGGTCATCGCCGACTCCGTCGAGACCGTCGTCATGGCCGAGCGCCTAGACGGCACCGTCCTGCTCGCCGGGTGCGACAAGTCGCTCCCCGGCATGCTGATGGCGGCGGCCCGCCTCGACCTGGCGAGCGTGTTCCTCTATGCCGGCTCGATCGCCCCCGGCTGGGTGAAGCTCAGCGACGGCACCGAGAAGGACGTCACCATCATCGACTCCTTCGAGGCCGTCGGCGCCTGCAAGGCGGGCACGATGAGCGAGGAGGACCTCAAGCGGATCGAGTGCGCCATCGCCCCCGGCGAGGGTGCCTGCGGCGGCATGTACACCGCGAACACCATGGCGAGCGTCGCCGAGGCGCTCGGCATGAGCCTGCCGGGATCGGCCGCACCGCCCTCCGCCGATCGGCGCAGGGACTACTTCGCCCACCGCTCGGGCGAGGCGGTCGTCACCATGCTCCGTCTCGGGCTGACCGCGCGCGACATCCTCACGAAGAAGGCGTTCGAGAACGCCATCGCGGTCGCGATGGCCTTCGGCGGGTCGACCAACGTGGTGCTGCACCTGCTCGCCATCGCCCGTGAGGCGGACGTCGACCTGACCCTCGACGACTTCAACCGCATCGGCTCGGCCGTTCCGCACATCGGCGACCTCAAGCCCTTCGGTAAGTACGTCATGAACGACGTCGACCGCCACGGCGGGGTGCCCGTCGTGATGAAGGCGCTGCTCGACGCCGGTCTGCTGCACGGCGACGCGATGACCGTGACGGGCAAGACGGTCGCGGAGAACCTCGCCGAGATCAACCCGGACCCGCTCGACGGCGAGGTCATCCGGACCCTCGACAACCCCATCCACGCCACGGGAGGCCTGACGATCCTGCACGGTTCGCTCGCCCCGGAGGGCGCGGTGGTCAAGACCGCCGGCTTCGACGCCGACGTGTTCGAGGGGCCGGCGCGGGTGTTCGAACGCGAGCGCGCCGCGATGGACGCCCTCACCGAGGGCAAGATCCAGAAGGGCGACGTCGTCCTCATCCGCTACGAGGGCCCCAAGGGCGGCCCCGGCATGCGCGAGATGCTGGCGATCACGGCGGCGATCAAGGGCGCGGGTCTCGGCAAGGATGTACTACTCTTGACGGACGGTCGATTCTCAGGCGGCACAACCGGACTGTGCATCGGCCACATAGCACCCGAAGCCGTGGACGCAGGTCCCGTGGCATTCGTGCGCGATGGTGATCTGATACGGGTCGATATCGCAGCTCGCTCGCTCGACCTACTTGTCGAGGCGGACGAGCTGGCCGCCCGCCGTGACGGCTGGGCTCCGCTTCCTCCGCGCTATACCCGTGGCGTCCTGGCGAAGTACTCGAAGCTCGTGCGCTCTGCTGCAGAGGGCGCGACCACCGGGTAGCGTCGCCGCTGTCCCATTCACTCACCACATTCGGGAACCACTGCTCTATGTCTTTGGAACACCAGACCGCAAAGCTGCCGTCGGACGTCGCGGCCTCACGGAAGAACGACAACGTCAGGATGACGGGAGCGAGCGCTGTGCTCCGCTCGCTCGAGCTCCTCGGCATCGACGATGTCTTCGGGCTGCCCGGCGGCGCGATCCTGCCGGTGTACGACGCGATGACCGACGTCCAGGACCTGCGGCACGTCCTCGTGCGGCACGAGCAGGGCGCGGGACACGCGGCCGAGGGCTATGCGTCCGCGTCCGGACGCGTCGGCGTCTGCATCGCCACGAGCGGGCCCGGCGCGACGAACCTCGTCACGGCCATCGCCGACGCCTACATGGACTCGGTCCCTCTCCTGGCGATCACCGGCCAGGTCTTCTCCACGCTCATGGGGACGGACGCGTTCCAGGAGGCCGACATCGTCGGCATCACCATGCCGGTGACGAAGCACTCGTTCCTGGTCACCCGCGCGGAGGACATCCCCGCCACGCTCGCCGCGGCGTACCAGATCGCCAGCACGGGCCGCCCCGGCCCGGTGCTCGTCGACATCACCAAGGACGCCCAGCAGGCGGAGTTCGCCTTCTCCTGGCCGCCGAAGGTCGAGCTGCCCGGCTACCGTCCGGTCACGAAGGCCCACGGCAAGCAGATCCAGGCCGCGGCCCAGCTGCTGGTCGAGGCGAGCAGGCCCGTGCTCTACGTCGGCGGCGGCGTCGTGCGGTCCGGGGCCGCGGAGGAACTGCGCCAGCTGGCCGAGTCGACCGGCGCACCCGTCGTGACCACCCTGATGGCGCGGGGCGTGTTCCCCGACTCGCACCGTCAGCACCTGGGCATGCCCGGCATGCACGGCACGGTCCCCGCCGTGCTCGCCCTGCAGGAGTCGGACCTCATCGTCTCCCTCGGCGCCCGCTTCGACGACAGGGTGACCGGCAAGGCGGAGCTGTTCGCGCCGAACGCCAAGGTCGTCCACGTCGACATCGACCCGGCCGAGATCTCCAAGATCCGTTTCGCGGACGTGCCGATCGTCGGAGACGCCAAGGACGTCCTCGTCGACCTCGACGCGGCGTTCACGGCGACCGCGAGGCAGGGCAGGGCGGACACCTCCGCCTGGTGGGAGCACCTCACCGAGCTGAGGGAGCAGTTCCCCCTCGGCTTCGCCCCGACCAGCGACGGCCGGCTGTCCCCGCAGCACGTCATCTCGCGCATCGGCGAGCTGACCGGCCCGGAGGGGATCTTCGCGGCAGGCGTCGGCCAGCACCAGATGTGGGCGGCGCAGTTCATCTCGTACGAGCGCCCCAACTCCTGGCTGAACTCGGGCGGGGCGGGGACCATGGGCTACGCGGTCCCGGCCGCGATGGGCGCCAAGGTCGCCGAGCCCGAACGGACCGTGTGGGCGATCGACGGCGACGGCTGCTTCCAGATGACCAACCAGGAGCTGGCCACCTGCTCGCTGAACAACATCCCGATCAAGGTCGCCATCATCAACAACTCCTCGCTGGGGATGGTGAAGCAGTGGCAGACGCTCTTCTATGACGGGCACTACTCGCACACGGAGCTCAACACCGGCCAGGAGTCGGTGCGCATCCCCGACTTCGTCAAGCTGGGCGAGGCGTACGGCTGCCTGGCGATCCGCGTCGAGCGCGAGGACGAGGTCGACGCCGCGATCGCCCTGGCGCTGGAGACGAACGACCGGCCCGTCGTCATCGACTTCGTCGTGTCCAAGGACGCGATGGTCTGGCCCATGGTCCCCCAGGGCGTGAGCAACAGCTTCATCCAGTACGCCCGCGAGAACGCCCCCGCCTTCGACGACGAGGAGATCTGAGCATGAGTTCCCACGTCCTGAGCCTCCTCGTCGAGGACAAGCCCGGTCTGCTCACCCGCGTCGCGGGGCTGTTCGCCCGTCGCGGCTTCAACATCGAGTCGCTCGCCGTCGGCAGGAGCGAGATCCAGGGCCTGTCGCGGATCACCGTCGTGGTCGACGTCGACGACTTCCCGCTCGAGCAGGTGACGAAGCAGCTGAACAAACTCGTCAACGTGATCAAGATCGTCGAGCTGGAGTTCGACCAGTCGGTGCAGCGGGACCACCTGCTCATCAAGGTCAGGGTGGACAACACCTCGCGCTCCGCCGTGCTCGAAGCGGTGAACCTGTTCCGCGCCCGCGTCGTCGACGTCGCCACCGACGCCCTCGTCATCGAGGTCACGGGCGACAGCGGCAAGACCGCCGCCTTCCTCAGGGTGCTCGAACCCTATGGGATCAAGGAGATGACGCAGTCGGGGCTCATCGCGATCGGCCGCGGCTCGAAGTCCATCACCGACCGCGTCTTCAAGAACTGACCCGAGACCACGACCACCGGCGCCAGCCGGGACCGAACCTCAACAACAAGGAGAAACCAACCGTGACTGAGATTGTGTACGACCAGGACGCCGACCTCGCGCTCATCCAGGGCAAGAAGGTCGCCGTCATCGGATACGGCTCGCAGGGCCACGCGCACGCGCTGAACCTCCGCGACTCGGGCGTCGAGGTCGTCATCGGCCTGAAGGACGGCTCGAAGTCGATCGCGAAGGCCGAGGAGGCCGGCTTCACGGTGAAGAACGTGGCCGACGCGTCCGCCTGGGCCGACGTCATCGTGCTGCTCGCTCCCGACCAGTTCCAGCGCACCATCTACGCCGAGTCGATCGAGGGGCAGCTCTCCGCGGGCAAGGCCCTGGTCTTCGGCCACGGCTTCAACATCCGCTTCGGCTACATCCAGGTGCCCGAGGGCGTGGACGTCTTCATGGTCGCGCCGAAGGGCCCCGGCCACACCGTTCGCCGCGAGTACGAGGCCGGCCGCGGTGTTCCCGTGATCGTCGCCGTCGAGAAGGACGCCTCCGGCTCGGCGTGGGGTCTGGCCTGGTCGTACGCGAAGGCGATCGGCGGCCTGCGTGCCGGTGGCATCAAGACCACCTTCACGGAGGAGACCGAGACCGACCTGTTCGGCGAGCAGGCCGTGCTCTGCGGTGGCGTCTCGCAGCTCGTCCAGTACGGCTTCGAGACCCTGACCGAGGCCGGCTACCAGCCGCAGATCGCCTACTTCGAGGTGCTGCACGAGCTCAAGCTGATCGTGGACCTCATGTGGGAGGGCGGCATCGCCAAGCAGCGCTGGAGCGTCTCCGACACGGCCGAGTACGGCGACTACGTCTCCGGCCCGCGTGTGATCGACCCGCACGTCAAGGAGAACATGAAGGCCGTCCTCGCGGACATCCAGTCGGGTGCCTTCGCGAAGCGCTTCATCGACGACCAGGACAACGGCGGCGCCGAGTTCCTGGAGCTGCGCGCCAAGGGTGAGGGCCACCCGATCGAGTCGACCGGTCGTGAGCTTCGCCGGCTCTTCTCCTGGAACGCCTCGAACGACGACGACTACACTGACGGCAGCGTCGCGCGCTAGTCATCGCGTCGACGCCTCGGGCCCGCGACCTCGGTCGCGGGCCCGAGGCATGTCTGCGGGGACACGCGTCCGGGGCGTCTGCCGGCACGACAGACCGCCGCAGTAGCATGGGGGCATGGCAGATCCAGACGACGACGCCCTCAGCTGGGCCGGCGACGAGGACCAGACCACGGCCAGACGCCCCCGTCCCGCCGCGGGTTCTCCCGTTGCCCCTGCGGCGACGGAGCGCGGCACCGCCGCGGAGGAGATCCCGTCCCGCACCGCGGCCCCGTCCAGCGGTGCGTCCGCGGCGGGTCCGTCGTCGACCGGGACCGCCGGCGTCGTGAGCCCCGAGGTGTGGCCGTCCCGCGCGGAATCCGCCAGTGCCGTGCCCTCCGATGCCGTGTCCTCCGGTGCCGGACCCGACGCCGCGACGCCGTCCGCCCCGGCAGCGGGGGAGTCGCGCGGCCAGGCGAGCTCGGCCGTCCTGATCAGCGTCGGCGTCATCGCGGGCATCTACCTGCTCTACACGATCGGCTGGTACGCGAGCGCCACCCGTGTCATCACGGTCGACGGGCTCAACCCCGTCGAGGCCTTCATGGCGACGCTCGGCGGGGTGTTCGCCGTGGCGGCGCCGGCGCTCTGGGCCGCGGCGGTCAGCTGGCTGGGCCGGCGGCGCAGCATCGGCTGGCGGCTCGGGCTGCTCGCCGTCGGTGTCGTTCTGCTCGTTCCGTGGCCGTTCGTGGTGCAGTCGTGACGGAGAGGCAGGGGGGTCCCGTGGAACACAGGCGAGCAGGCTCGGCGGCGGCAGCACCCGGCGCAGACGACGAGGTGCGCGTGGAGGGCGCCTCCGGGGCCACGGCTCGACGCTTCGGCGTCCTGGACATCGTCCTCGCGATCCCCTTCGGCCTGCTGCTTGCCTACGACGTGTTCGAGGCGATCGGGAACCTCATCGGCGGCCTCAGCCTCGCCGGTTCCCTCGACACGACGCTGTCCCCGATCGGCTGGGCGGCGCTGATCCTCGGGGTCGTCGCGCCGGTCGCCCTGTTCCTCCTCGCCGCGATCCTCGGCAGGGGGAGGGACCTGCTCGCCCGTGTGCTGCTCTATCTGGCCGCCCTCGGCCTCAGCGCGGTCATCGGACTCAACATCCTCGGGCAGTTCGGCTCGATGGTCTCCCTGCTGGCCTGACCGGCCCGAGCCGCGTGGCGCTGCACTAGGGTGGGGGTACGCGCTCCGAGGGTGCAGCGTGCCACCACATCGACAGTCTCGAAGGGTACACCCGTGTCACAACCGGTCGTTCTGATCGCTGAACAGCTCTCACCCGCCACCATCGATGCCCTCGGGCCGGACTTCGACGTCCGCTCGGTCGACGGCACCGACCGCCCCGCACTGCTGTCGGCCCTGGCCGAGGCCGACGCCATCCTCGTCCGATCGGCGACGCAGGTCGACGCCGAGGCGATCGCCGCCGCCCCGTCCCTCAAGGTCATCGCCCGCGCGGGCGTCGGGCTCGACAACGTCGACATCAAGGCGGCGACCACCGCCGGCGTCATGGTCGTCAACGCTCCGACGTCGAACATCATCTCGGCCGCCGAGCTCACCGTCGGCCACATCCTCAGCCTCGCCCGGCACATCCCCGCGGCAGACCGCTCGCTCGCGGACGGCCAGTGGAAGCGCTCCGCCTACACCGGCGTCGAGCTGTATGAGAAGACGGTCGGCATCATCGGCCTCGGCCGGATCGGTGCGCTCATCACCGCGCGTCTGCAGGCCTTCGGCGTGAACGTCGTCGCCTACGACCCCTACGTGACGTCGGCGAGGGCGCAGCAGCTGGGCGTGACGCTGCTCGGGCTCGACGAGCTGCTGTCGACATCGGACTTCGTGACCATCCACATGCCCCGTACGCCGGAGACGCTCGGCATGATCGGCGAGGCACAGCTCAAGCTGATGAAGCCCACCGCCTTCGTCGTCAACGTCGCGCGCGGCGGCCTCGTCGACGAGGAGGCGCTGTTCCAGGCGCTGACGGACAAGACGATCGCGGGCGCGGGGCTCGACGTGTTCGTGTCCGAGCCGCCCACCGGATCGCCGCTGCTCGGCCTGCCCACCATCATCACCACGCCGCACCTGGGCGCCTCCACGAACGAGGCGCAGGAGAAGGCCGGGGTGTCGGTCGCACGCTCGGTCAGGCTGGCGCTCGGCGGCGAGCTCGTCCCTGACGCGGTCAATGTCGCCGGCGGTGCGATCGACCCGTACGTGCGCCCCGGCATCCCGCTCGTCGAGAAGCTCGGCCAGGTGTTCGCCGCGCTCGCGACGGCGTCGCTGACGAGCGTCGACGTCGAGGTGCACGGTGAGCTCAACGACTACGACGTGAGCGTGCTCAAGCTGGCCGCGCTCAAGGGCATCTTCACCAACATCGTCAGCGAGTCGGTGTCGTACGTCAACGCGCCGCTGCTCGCGGAGCAGCGCGGCGTCGAGGTCCGGCTCATCACCGACTCCGACAGCGACGAGTACCGCAACGTCATCCGTCTGCGCGGTGCGCTCAGTGACGGAAGCCAGATCTCGGTCGCGGGGACCCTGACCGGAACCAAGCAGGTCGAGAAGATCATCGAGGTCAACGGCTACGACGTCGAGGTCCCGATCGAGCAGCATCACATCGTGATGCTCTACACGGACCGTCCCGGCATCGTCGCGCAGTTCGGCCAGGCCCTCGGTCAGGCTGAGATCAACATCGCGGGCATGCAGATCGCCCGGCGTTCGGCTGGGGGACAGGCGCTCGGCGTCCTGACCGTCGACTCCTTCGTCGACGACGAGATCCTCGACGGCGTCGGCCAGGCGATCGGCGCGTCCGTGGTCAAGCGGATCACGATCACCGACTAGTCGCCGGAGCGCGCCACGCTGGCGCCGGCCCTCCCGAGTGCGCGGAGGACCGGCGCCAGCTCCGTCTCCGTCACCGTCACGCCCGTGCTGGCCAGCGAGTACAGGCCGTCGGCGGCGACGGCGACGAGCGTGGCCAGGTCGGTGTCTCCGGTGGCCTCGGTGAGGACGTCGAGCCAGCGTCGGCGCATGCGCTCGACCGCCTCGGCCGCCTGGGCGTCCGGCAGCTGGGCGAGGCGCATCGTCGCAGCGATGGCGTAGTCGTAGCTGGAGTCCGTCACGATCGAGGAGCGCAGGAAGTAGGCGACGGCGCCGTCGGGCGCGGTGCGGATGGTCGCGATGTCCTCGTCGACCATCCGGTCGAGCCGGTCGAGCATGCCCTCTGTGAGAGCAGCCTTGCTGGGGAAGTGGTAGAGCAGCCCTCCCTTGGACACCTCCGCGTCCCTGGCCACGGCGTCGAGGGTGGCCGCTCTCTCCCCGTGGTCGATGATGAGCTCCTGGTAGGCGTTCAGGATCCGATCGCGGGTCGCCGCGCTGTCCCGGGGGTGATCGTTCATGTGCTCATCCTTCCACGGTTGATCCTTACCGTCCAGACGGTATAGTAGTGGCGACCCCGAAAGGAACTCCCGTGTCTCAGCGCGCGTCGATACCGACCTCATCAATCACCATCCCCTCCCGGGCAGGGCTGAGGGAATGGCTGGCGCTCACCGTGCTCATGCTGCCGGTGCTGCTCGTCTCCGTCGACAACACCGTGCTGCACTTCGCGCTCCCGGAGATCTCCGAGGAGCTGCGCCCGAGCGCGAGCGAGCTGCTGTGGATGGTCGACATCTACCCGCTCATCCTTGCCGGACTGCTCGTGTCGATGGGGAGCCTCGGCGACCGGATCGGACGCCGCCGGCTGCTCCTGATCGGTGCGACGGGCTTCGCCGCCGTGTCCATCGTGGCGGCGTTCGCGCCGAGCCCCCTCGCGCTGATCGGGGCGCGTGCCGCGCTCGGCTTCTTCGGTGCGATGCTGATGCCCTCCACGCTGTCGTTGCTGCGCAACCTCTTCCTCGACGCCCGCCAGCGCCGCCTCGCCATCGCGGTCTGGGCCTCCGGTTTCGCGGCCGGAAGCGCCTTGGGCCCGATCGTAGGCGGCCTGCTCCTCGAGCACTTCTGGTGGGGGTCGGTGTTCCTGCTGGCGGTCCCCGTCCTCGTGCCGCTTCTGGTCACAGCCCCGTTCCTGATCCCCGACTCGAAGGACCCGCACCCGGGGCCCGTCGATCCGGTGTCGATCGTCCTGTCGCTGCTGGCGATGGTGCCCCTCGTGTACGCCATCAAGGAGTTCGCCTCCGAGGGGGTGACCGCGGCCGTCATCGCGAGCGTGCTCGTCGGCACGGTGTCCGGCGTGCTCTTCGTGCGCCGTCAGCTGCGCCGGCCCTCGCCGATGCTCGACGTGCGGCTGTTCCGACTGCCGCAGTTCTCCTCGGCCATCCTCGTCAACCTGCTCAGCGTCGTGGCGCTGTCCGGCGGGCTCCTGTTCATCACGCAGCACCTGCAGCTCGTGCTGGGGCTGAGCCCCATCCAGTCGGGGCTGGTCATGCTGCCGGGGCTGGTCACGATGATCCTCGCCGGTCTCCTGGTCGTGCCGATCGCCGGCCGCATCCGACCGCGCTTCGTCATCCCCGTCGCGATGCTGTTCACGATCTCCGGCTACCTGATGGTGGCGCTGGCCGGCGTCGAACTGAGCCAGACGGACATCCTCGTCGCCTTCATCCTGCTGGGGCTCGGAATCGGCGCGGCCGAGACCGTGTCCAACGACCTCGTGATCGCCACGGCCCCCGCCAGCAAGGCCGGCGCGGCCTCCGCCGTGTCCGAGACCGCCTACGAGCTGGGCTCTGTGCTGGGGACCGCCGTGCTCGGCACCGTGCTGATGAGCGCCTACCGGCAGAACGTCGTCCTGCCCGAGGGGCTGACCGCCGCGGACCAGGCGGCCGCGGGGGAGACCCTCGGCGGGGCGGTGAGCGTCTCGCAGGGCCTCGGCGGCGAGGCAGGTGCCGAGCTGCTGCACTCCGCGCAGCTGGCCTTCGACAGCGGCATCGCCCCGACGGCCGCCATCGGTGTCGCCGTCGTGGCGGCGGCGGCGGTCATCGCCTTCCTCGGCCTGCGCCGGGTGGGGCTGGACGGCGCCAAGCACGAGTAGGCTGGGGGAACACACCCACCCACCGCACGGAGCGTTCATGTCACGTGAGTTTTCCCTGGCCGTCGTCGCCGGCGACGGCATCGGCCCCGAGGTCACCGCAGAGGCGCTGAAGGTCCTCGACGCGGTCACGGCGGGATCGCCGGTCTCGATCCGCACGACCGAGTACGCGCTCGGCGCCGGGCGCTACATCGAGACGGGGGATGTGCTCACCGACGAGGACCTCGCGGCACTCACCGGGCACGACGCCATCCTCCTGGGCGCGGTCGGCGGTGTGCCGGGCGACCCGAGGCTCGCCGCCGCCAACATCGAGCGCGGGCTGCTGCTGAGGCTCCGTTTCAGCCTCGACCACTACGCCAACGTCCGGCCGACTCGCGTGTACCCCGGCGTCGCCTCGCCCCTGGCCGACGCCGGCGACGTGGACTTCGTCGTCGTCAGGGAGGGCACCGAGGGACCGTACGTGGGCAACGGCGGGACCATCCGTCAGGGCACCCCGCACGAGGTCGCGAACGAGCTGAGCGTGAACACCGCCTACGGCGTCGAGCGTGTGGTGCGCTATGCCTTCGAGACGGCGACCCGTCGCCGCAACCGGCTGACCTGGGTGCACAAGACGAACGTGCTGACGAACGCGGGGGCGCTGTGGCGCCGGATCGTCGACGCCGTCTCCGCCGAGTACCCCGGCGTCGCGGTCGACTACCTCCACGTCGACGCGGCGACCATCTTCCTCGTCACCGACCCCGCCCGTTTCGACGTCATCGTCACGGACAACCTCTTCGGCGACATCCTCACCGACCTCGCCGGCGCGATCAGCGGCGGCATCGGCCTCGCGGCATCGGGGAACATCAACCCCGACGGTGCGTTCCCGAGCATGTTCGAGCCGGTCCACGGCTCTGCGCCCGACATCGCCGGGCAGCAGAAGGCGGACCCCACCGCGTCGATTCTGTCGCTCGCGCTGATGCTCGACCATCTCGGGCTCGCGGACGAGGCGAAGCGGGTGACCGACGCGGTCACCACGGACATCGCCCGACGACAGGGCGCACCCAGAACGACCAGCCAGATCGGCGACGCCATCGCGGCGCTCGTGTCCGATCCGGCGACCACCCTCAGCTAGGACACATGATGAGCACAACAGACCGCACCGCCTTCCGCCGCGAGCTCCACCCCACCCCCGTCGACGCCGCCGAGCGCGAGCGGATCCTTGCCAACCCCGGATTCGGCGAGCGCTTCACCGACCACATGGTGGTCGTCGACTGGAACGTCGATGGCGGCTGGACGGACGCGCGCGTCGTCCCCTACGGCCCGCTGAGCCTCGACCCCGCATCGAGCGTGCTGCACTACGGTCAGGAGATCTTCGAGGGGCTCAAGGCCTACCGTCACGCGGACGGTTCGGTCTGGACCTTCCGGCCGCAGAAGAACGCGGAGCGCCTGCGTCGCTCCGCCCACCGGCTCGCGCTGCCCGAGGTTCCCGAGCACGTCTTCCTCGACACCCTGCACGAGCTCATCGCGGTCGACGGCGCCTGGGTCCCCAGCGCACCGGAGACGAGCCTGTACATCCGCCCGTTCGAGATCGCCACCGAGAGCTTCCTCGGTGTGCGCGCGGCGCAGAGCGTCGGCTTCTTCGTCATCGCCTCCCCCGCGGGCGCCTACTTCACGGGTGGTGTCGCGCCCGTCGACATCTGGCTGGCGACCGAGTACTCGCGTGCCGGCCGCGGTGGAACGGGCGCGGCCAAGTGCGGCGGCAACTACGCGGCCTCGCTCCTGCCGCAGCAGGAGGCCTACGCCAACGGATGCCAGCAGGTGCTGTTCCTCGACGGCGAGACCCACTCCCGGATCGACGAGCTCGGCGGGATGAACATCTTCTTCGTCCGCAGCGACAACACCCTGGTGACGCCGGAGCTGACCGGTTCCATCCTCGAGGGCGTCACCCGCGACAGCGTGATTCAGCTCGCCAAGGACAGGGGCATGTCCGTCGAGGAGCGGGAGGTCACCATCGACGAGTGGCGCGACGGCGTCGCCGATGGCTCCATCACCGAGGTCTTCGCCTGCGGGACGGCGGCGGTCATCACCCCCATCGGACAGCTGAAGAGCCCCGACTTCACCATCGGTGCGCCCGGTCAGGAGCCGGGCGAGGTCACCATGTCGATCCGCGACGAGCTGACCGGCATCCAGTACGGCCGCGTCGCCGACCGCCACGGCTGGCTGTACCGACTCGACACCGACACGGAGGACGCACGATGAAGATCGCCCGTTTCTCGCACGCCGACGCGATCCTGTTCGGCATCCTCGACGACGAGGAGCTCGTCGTCCTCGACGGAGACCCCATGGTCGGTGGTTACGAGCCGACCGGAGAGCGGGTCCCCCTCGCGGACGTCCGACTGCTCGCACCGGTGATCCCGCGGTCCAAGGTCGTCGCCGTCGGCAAGAACTACCGCGAGCACGCGGAGGAGATGGGCGGTGAGGCCCCGGGCGAGCCGCTGCTGTTCCTCAAGCCGAACACCTCGATCATCGGCCCGAACGACCAGATCGTCCTGCCGTGGCAGTCCGGTCAGGTCGAGTACGAGGGCGAGCTGGCGATCGTCATCGGCCGCGTCGCCAAGAACGTCCCGCCCGAGCGGGCCGCCGAGGCGATCTATGGTTACACCGTCGCCAACGACGTCACCGCCAGGGACCTGCAGCGCGCCGACGGTCAGTGGACGAGGGCGAAGGGCTTCGACACCTTCTGCCCGATCGGCCCGGTCATCGAGACCGAGCTCGAGGGGGACGCAGTGCTCCAGACGCGGCTGAACGGCACCGTGGTGCAGCAGGCGCCGGTGACCGACATGGTCCACGGGATCGCCGCGATCGTCGCCCACGCCTCGTCGGTGTTCACCCTGCTCCCCGGCGACATCATCCTGACCGGCACCCCTGCCGGTGTCGGGCGGATCGCCTCGGGCGACCGCATCGACGTGACCGTCTCGGGGATCGGGACCCTCACCAACACCGTTCGCTGAGCGGCCGGCGGCGAAGGTCGCGGATGGCGCCGAGGGGGTGGACACCCCGTCGGCGCCGCGTCGTTCCCCACGGTCCTCGCGGTGCGCGGGCACTAGACTGGTGGCAGTATGTCTGACTCACGTGACTTCCCCTTCTCCACCGCGACCGGCTCCGACGTGCGGGTCCGCTTCTGCCCCTCGCCGACGGGCACGCCGCACGTCGGCCTGATCCGCACGGCGCTGTTCAACTGGGCCTACGCCCGGCACACCGGCGGAAAGCTCGTGTTCCGCATCGAGGACACCGATGCCGCGCGCGACAGCGAGGAGAGCTTCCAGCAGATCCTCGACGCGCTCGGCTGGCTCGGCCTCGGCTGGGACGAGGGTGTCAACGTCGGGGGCCCGCACGAGCCGTACCGTCAGTCGCAGCGCTCCGACATCTACGACCGTGTGATCGCGCAGCTGATCGAGTCGGGCAACGCCTACGAGTCCTACTCGAACGCGGAGGAGATCGACGCGCGCAACACGGCGGCCGGCCGGCCCACGCAGCTCGGCTACGACAACTTCGACCGCGGGCTGACCGCCGCGCAGCGCGAGGCCTTCCGTGCCGAGGGCCGCGAGCCGGCGATCCGGCTGCGGGTGCCGGACGAGGACATCAGCTTCACCGACCTGGTGCGCGGCGACATCACCTTCCCCGCCGGGTCGTTCACCGACTTCGTCATCGTCCGGCCGAACGGGAAGCCGCTGTACACGCTGGTGAACCCGGTCGACGACGCGCTGATGGGCATCACCCACGTGCTGCGTGGCGAGGACCTGCTCTCCTCCACGCCGCGGCAGATCGCCCTGTACCGCGCGCTCATCGACGCGGGCGTGACCACCTTCGTGCCGCGGTTCGGCCACCTGCCCTACGTCATGGGCGAGGGCAACAAGAAGCTGTCCAAGCGTGACCCCTCCTCGAACGTGTTCCACCACCGCGACCGAGGCTTCATCCCCGAGGGTCTGCTCAACTACCTCTCGCTGCTGGGCTGGTCGCTGTCCGCCGATCGCGACGTGTTCAGCCGTGACGAGCTCGTCGCGGCTTTCGACGTCGTCGATGTCAACCCCAACCCCGCCCGCTTCGACCTGAAGAAGGCCGAGTCGATCAACGGGGACCACGTGCGTCTGCTCGACCCGGAGGACTTCCGCGACCGGCTGGTCCCGTACCTCGTCGACGGCGGGGTGCTGCCGGCCGAGCCGACCGCCGCCCAGCTCGAGGTGCTGACCGCGGCCGCCCCGCTGGTGCAGGAGCGGATGACGCTGCTCGGCGAGGCGCCGGGCCTGCTCGGGTTCCTTTTCGTCTCCGATGCCGAGCTGGTGACCGACCCTGCCGCGCGCGACTCGCTGCCCGCCAACGCGGCGGAGGTGCTCGCCGCGGCCCGTGGTGCACTCGACGGGCTGGTCGGGACCGGCTGGGTCGCAGCCGACATCCAGCGCGTGCTCGCCGAGGCCCTGGTC
This sequence comes from Mycetocola reblochoni REB411, assembly GCF_900163835.1. Lineage (GTDB taxonomy): Bacteria > Actinomycetota > Actinomycetes > Actinomycetales > Microbacteriaceae > Mycetocola_B > Mycetocola_B reblochoni. Next base: position 102,583 of record NZ_FUKR01000036.1, read on the forward strand.
GACGGCCTCGGCCTCAAGCCCCGCGTCGCCTATGGCCCCCTGCGTGTCGCGGTGAGCGGTCGGAAGGTCTCGCCTCCGCTGTTCGAGTCGATGGAGATCCTGGGAGCGGACAGCACCCTGGCCCGCATCGACGCCCTGGCCGCGTCCCTGACGGCATGACCGGCGCGCCCGAGCGGGTCGACGTGGTCGTCGTCGGCGGGGGGCCCGCGGGGCTGTCCGCCGCGTTGACGATCGTCCGCTCCGGCCTGACCGTGCGCGTGCTGGACGCGAACCGGCCGCGGCACGCAGCGACGCTGCTCTCGCACGGCTTCCTCACGAGGGACGGCATCCCGCCGAGCGAGTTGCGCCGGATCGGCCGCGAGCAGCTGGAGGAGTATGCGGATGCCGCGGTGTCGTTCGCGGCGGTGGCCTCCGTGGACGACGCAGGCGACGGCGAGGGGTTCCGGGTGCGTGCGACCGGCGTCAGGGGAGAGCCCGACGTCGATCTGCACGCGGACCGCGTGTTCGTCGCGACGGGGCTGCGCGAGGTGCTGCCGCGTGTTCCCGGGCTGCGTGCCTACTACGGGACCGCCCTGCACAGCTGCTTCTCCTGCGACGCCTACGAGAAAAGGGGTCTCGACCTCGCGCTGATCGGCACCGACGACGGCATTGTCGACCGTGCGCTGCTCATCGCCTCCGTCGCGCGCAGCGTGACACTGTTCCCGCACGACGCGGCCGTCGGCGCCGAGGCGCGTGTCGTCCTGTCCGAGGCCGGCGTCCGCGTCGTCGACGGACAGATCGCCGCCCTGGAGGGGGACAGGGGCGGCATGACGGGCGTCCGCGTCGGGGAGGAGCTGCACCCGCTCACCGCGGGCTTCGTCGTCCCCCGATTCGAGACGGGCCTCGAGTGGCTGGACGGCGTGTCCTGCGACCGTGACGGGGACGGCCTGATCGTCGTCGACGGCTTGGGCAGGGCCAGCCGCCGTGGCGTGTACGCGGCCGGCGAGGTGACCCGCTCCGGACCCTCGCAGCTGATCGTGGCGGCGGGGGAGGGCGCGCGCGCCGCGGCGACGCTCGTCCGCGACCACGTGCTCGGCGACGCGCCCGGCGGAGGTGGTTTGGCGGGCGGTCCGGCCGTGCGCTAGAGTTGTTTTCTGGTTGAGCTGCTGCTCGATCATTGGGGTATGGTGTAATTGGCAACACGGCGGTTTCTGGTACCGTTGTTCTTGGTTCGAGTCCAGGTACCCCAGCACATTGCTCCTCCGTTCCTTCGGGATCGGGGGAGTTTTTCGTGTCCGGGCACCGAGCGGTTGGGCCTTACTCGCCGAGGGACTGCAGGTGCATCCGCTCGCCGGTCTCGTTGAACATGCTGATCACCTGCGCGGGGGAGGACCCGACGGCGTGCATCGCGTGCGGGAGTCGCGTGTCGAACTCGGCCGCCTCGCCGCGGCCGAGCACCACGTCGGCGTCGCCCACCCGCAGCCGCAGCCGACCGCTGAGGACGTACAGCCACTCGTGCCCGTCGTGGCTGCGCAGCTTCGGCGGTTCCGTGCCCGGCGGGTAGCTGATCTTGTAGCTGTGCACGGGCGACTGCTCGTGGGTGAGGGGCGCGATGACGTGCCCGTCCCTGCGTGTCACCGTGCGGCGCACCCGCGGGTCGTGCTGCTCGTCGCGGACCAGCACGTCCAGGCTGAGGTCGAGCGCCGCGGCGACCGGCACGACGAGCTCGAGGCTCGCCTGCCGCTTGCCCGCCTCCAGGCGGGACAGCGTGCTCGTCGAGATCCGCGTCCGTGCGGAGAGCTCGTCGAGGGTGAGCCCGGCGGAGACACGCGCCTCCCTCAGCCGCCCCCCGACCCGGTGCAGCGCGCCCATCGATACTCCTCGTTGCTGATCTGGCAAATCTGATTGCTGTTCGGACAGTCTGTCACGACCATTGGGCCATGCACACATCGACTCTCGACGTCATCATCATCGGCGGCAGCGTGGCCGGCCTCAGCGCGGCTCAGATGCTCGGCCGGGCGCGGCGGAACGTGCTCGTCATCGACGACGGAGCGCCGCGCAACCGTTTCGCCTCGCACATGCACGGGGTGCTGGGGCTGGACGGCACCCCGCCCGCCGAGCTCATCCGCCGGGGGAGGGACGAGGCGAGCGGCTACGGCGTCCGGTTCCGGACGGGCAGGGTGCTCTCCGTCGACGAGGACGCCGGCGGCGGGGCGATGCTCGTCCGCCTGGAGGGTGCGGAGATCATCACGGCGCGCACCGTGCTCCTGGCGACAGGCATCGACGACGTCCTGCCCGATCTGCCCGGACTGCGCCGGCGGTGGGGCCAGACGGTGCTCCACTGTCCTTACTGTCACGGCTGGGAGGTGAGGGAGCGGCCGCTCGCCGTGCTCGGCACGGGGGCTTCGTCACCACACCAGGCGGAGCTGCTGCGGCAGTGGAGCGACGACGTCACCTTCTACACCGACGCGGCCGGTGAGCTCGCCGCCGACGTCCGCTCGCGGCTCGCCGCCCGGGGGGTCGAGCTGCGGCCGGAGCGGGTCGTCGCCATCGAGGAGTCGGGTTCCGGGGGCGATGCCGAGGGGCTCGTCGTGGTGACAGCCGAGGGGGCGCGGCGGGAGTTCACCGCGCTGTTCGCGGCGTCGTCACTCCGGCCGCGCGACGAGGCCGTCCGCGGAATCACTCTGGAGCGCACGTCGGAGCAGGGCGTCCCCCTCCTCGCCGTCGACGCGGGAGGGCGGACGTCGCATCCGCTGCTGTGGGCTGCGGGGAACGTCGTCGCCCCGATGCTCGCGGTGCCGGGCGCGATGGGCGCGGGGGCGGCGGCCGGGGCGTCCATCAACAGGGAGCTGGTCGCCGCCGACGGGCGGGCGGCGGAGGCCGATCGCGATCCGGAGGCCTTCTGGGAGGACCGCTACCGCGGTGCACGAGCCGTGTGGTCGGGAGAGGTCAACGCCGCACTGGCGGCCGTCGTCGCGGGTCTCGCGCCCGGTCGCGCGCTCGACCTGGGCTGTGGCGAGGGCGGCGACGCACTCTGGCTCGCCGATCGCGGCTGGTCGGTGACCGGCGTCGACCTCTCGGCGAGCGCCGTCATGCGCGCCGAGGAGGAGGCGTCGCGCCGGGGCCGTGGCGACGTCACGTTCGAAGTCCGCGATCTGGACGGTCCGCTTCCGCGCGTCGAGGGTGGCTGGGATCTCGTCACGGCGGCCTTCCTGCACTCGCCGGTGCGCCTCGACCGACTCGACGTGCTGCGCCGTGCGGCATCGGAGCTCGCGGTCGGCGGACGTCTCGTCGTCGTCTCCCATGCGGCACCGCCGCCCTGGGCTCCGCGGCACGGTGGGCACCTCCGGCTGCGCTCCGCCGCCGAGGATGCGGCGGAGCTCGCGCTGGATCCGGCGGAGTGGATCGTCGAGAGGGCCGAGGACAGGCCACGCGCGGTCACGGCCCCCGATGGTGCGGCCGCGGAGGTGCTCGACGGCATCGTCGTCGTCCGGCGCCTCGGCCGGACGGGCCACTGAGCCGCTGAGCCGCCGTGCGCGTCGGAGTCCCCGTCAGGGCGGGCCGATCCCACCGTGGGGTGAGACGCGACGGCAGCCTCAGCTCGCGTCGAGGCTCAGCGTGTCGCCCGCGCTGAGCGGCAGGTACTCGCCACCGCCGAGCTCGGTCGCCCAGCGGAGCCGGTCGTTCGCGAGGGCGAGCCCCGCCTCCGACAGCACGGCCTCGTGGATGGGGAAGCACCGCTCGGGTGCCACCGCCAGGACGTAGTCGATCGCCTCCGAGATCTTCAGCCAGGGGGCTCCGGCCGGCGCGGCGAGGACGGGCACAGTCGTCGGGGGAACCTGGAGGGAGTCCCCCGGGTGGTACACGAGCCCGTCGACCAGCACGCCGACGTTGTCGATCCGCGGGATCGAGGAGTGGATCAGTGCGTGGACGCCGCCGTGGAACTCGAGCCGGAACCCGTTCGCGGTCACCTCGTCGCCGGGGCCGACCCGGTCGACGTCGATCCCGGCCTCCTCCGCGGCCGCGACCACCCCGGCCGGACCGAGGATCCGCAGGGACGGGGCGGTGGCCGCGATGCCGGCGATCTGCTCGGGCGTCCAGTGGTCGGGATGCAGATGGGTGATCACGATGACGGCCGGCCGGGTGACGTCCTCGATCGGCGGCGTGAACCCGCCCGGATCGATGATCAGCGTCGCGTCGTCGTTGTCGAACCGGAGCGTCGAGTGGCCGAGCTTAGTCATGAGCATGCCTCGATTGTCCGCCGCCCGCCCCGCGCCGGCAAGGGCGTCACCCCGGCGCGGCGGTGCTTTCGTCGGTCACCGGCCGGGTCGTCGTCCCGCTGTGCCGGCTTTCGGCGCGCGAGCCGCCGCCGTTCACTGCCCCGTCACCGGACCGACCCCTCCGCGCCACCGGAGGGTCGGCACGTCGTCATCCCCTGCCGGGAGCGTGGACGGTGCCCCCCAGTCGGGGGGAGCCGACACCCATGTGAAATGAAGACGGAAGAGGAGACCATGTCCACCACCCCGCTCGGGCGCCGATCGCGCCTGATCGTCGCCGGAACCATCACCGGCCTTGTCTGCGGCGGAATCCCCGCCCTGGGCGCGGCCGCCGCACCGGGGGAGCCGCGCACCCCGAAGAACGTCATCGTCATGATCTCCGACGGCGCCGGGTACAACCAGTTCGACGCCGCCCGGCTCTTCGAGACCGGCGAGTCGTACCGCCAGGTCGCGGTCGACCCGGCAACCGGAGCGGTGGACCGCGTCCCCGGCACGCCCAGCCAGGTCTACGACTCCTACCCGGTCCAGGTGTCGCAGTCCCACTACTCGGCCTCGGGTCGCGCCGCGTACACAACCGAGGACGCCTGGGGTGACTTCGACTGGGTGGCGTCGGGCGCGACCGACTCGGCCGCGGCAGGAACGGCGCTCGGCACCGGTGTGAAGACGAACAACGGCGTCCTCGGCCACGACGCCTCGGGCGAGCGCCTGCTCACCGTGGGCGAGCAGGCGAAGGAGGTCGGCAAGAAGGTCGGGCTCGTCACCTCGGTCACCTTCAACCACGCCACCCCGGCCGGCTTCATCGCGCACAACCCCGACCGGAACGACTACCACGGCCTCGCGACCGAGATGATCGACAGCGGTGCCGACGTGATCATCGGTGCCGGCCACCCGGAGTACACCGACGCCAACGAGAAGCGCGCGGCGCACTTCGGCTCGGGGTCGTGGATCTCCGAGTCCGACTTCACCCGGGTCTCCACCGGGCAGACGCCCTTCGAGTACATCGAGGCGGCCGCCGACTTCGCCTCCGTCGCGGCGGGTGAGGACGTGCCGGACAAGCTCTTCGGCCTCGCCCGCACGGCCGAGACGTTCCAGTACAACCGTCCGGGGCTGGACAACGACAAGGCGACGCCCTTCACCGACCCGCTCAACGAGGATGTGCCCAGCCTGGCGACCTCGGCCCAGGCGGCTCTCAACGTGCTCGAGAAGGACGACGACGGCTTCTTCCTCATGGTCGAGGGCGGTGCCGTCGACTGGGCGGGGCACGCCAACCAGACCACGCGTCTGGTCGAGGAGCAGGTCGACTTCAACAGCGCCGTCGAGCAGGTTGACGCCTGGGTGGAGAAGAACTCCAGCTGGGACGAGACCCTCGTCGTCGTGACGGCTGACCACGAGACCGGGTACCTCTCCGGCCCCGGCGCCGACCCGAGCTGGACGCCGCTGACCGGTGAGAAGGGCGCGCTGCCCGAGGTGTCCTGGTCCTCCGGCGGTCACACGAACGCGCTCGTGCCGTTCTTCGCGAAGGGTGCCGGCTCCGAGCTGCTCGCGGCGCGCTCCGACAGCTGGGACGTCGTCCGCGGCGCATACCTGGACAACACCGACGTCGGAGAGGTCGTCTTCGACATCCTCGGCCACCCCGATGCCGCCGAGGACTCCGTCGCCCTCGAGGCCACCGTCCCCTCCGTCACGCCGGGCGGCGAGCTCAGCCTCGCCGTCGGCGGCGGGGGAGAGCCGGTCGCCTTCCACGGGGGCACCACGGCGCAGAGCGCGACGCTTCCCCGGGTCTCGGTCTCCGACACCCGCAACGAGGCGCAGGCGCAGGGCAAGGGCTGGACGGTGTCCGGACGGGCGAGCGACTTCACGGCCGGGAACAGGAGCTTCGGCGCGGACCGCCTGAGCTGGCTCCCGCAGGTCGTCGCCTCCGACTCCGGCGCGGCCGCGGGATCGCGTGCCTCGCTCGGCGCCCCGAGCACCCTCGCCGAGGCGGACCGTGTGACCCGCGTCGGCACGACCGTTGTCGGTGCAGCGCTGGACCTGTCGATCCCCGAGGACGCCAGGAGCGGACGGTACGGCAGCGAGGTCACGCTCACGCTGTTCCCGAAGGACTAGCCCGATCGGGCCGCCCCGCGTCGGGGCGGCCCGCCCGGCCGTCACGCGCGGACCGCGACGGCCGGGACCCGGCGGGGCGACCCGCCATCGACACCGAGAGCAGAGAACACCCATGACCACGAGCACCGAACGCCCACTCGCCCCCGTCGGGCCGGGCCTGCCCCGGGCGGAACGCCCCCGTCGCCGTCGTGCCACGCCGCGTGCGCTGGTCACGGCGGCCGTGCTTCTCGCCGGAGGACTGCTGACACCGACGGCGGCGACCGCCGTCTCCGCGGAGGAGGTCCGCTGGTCTGCCGTCCCCGTGGCGGAGGACGGCGAGCAGTCCCGGATATCGCTCCGTCACTCGGTCGACCCCGGCGGACGGGTCAGCGACGGCATCGCGGTGAGCAACCACGGCGCCGTTGACGCGGTCTTCACCGTGGCAGCCGGCGACGGGATCGTCGGCGACGACGGGGCCTTCGACATCTCCGCGGGCGAGCAGGAGGGTGCGGGCGCCTGGACGAGTGTCGGCGACGGCACGGCTCCCGGCGAGCAGATCGAGGTCCCCGTCGCCGCAGGCGAGAGCGTCGTGGTCCCCGTGACGGTCGAGGTGCCGACGAACGCGACGCCCGGGGACCACCCCGGTGGAGTGGTGGTGGCGCTCGCCGGTTCGGGGGAGCAGGTGAGCGTGACCCATCGCGTTGGCGTCCGGCTGCATCTGCGGGTGAAGGGGGACGTCGCACCCCGACTGGAGACGGCGGACACGAGCGTGACGTTCACTCCGGCGTGGGTGCCGTTCGCCCCCGGAACGGTGCGGATCGTGACGACCGTCGGCAACGTCGGCAACGTCCGTCTCGCTCCCGCGCTCACCCTCACGGCGACCGGGCCGTTTGGCTCCGTGCCACTCGAGGCGGCGCTGCGGGCGGACGAGGTGCTTCCGGGAGGGACGGCCGTGCTCAGCGGCGAGGCGGAGGCCTGGCCGCTGCTGCTCCTGTTCGGCGATCTCGAGCTCAGCGGCAGCGCGGTCGGCGACGATGAGGTCACCCCTCCCGCGGTGCACTCCGAGTCCGTTCTGGTCCCCGCGGTGTCGTGGACGGGACTGCTCGTTCTGCTGCTCGCCGCCGGCGCGGTCGTCCTCCTCGCTCGCCAGCGCAGGGCTCGGCGGGTAGGCTCGGCCGTGACGGAGCGTTCCGAATGACTCGCGCGCACGGCGACACGCCGCGCTCGGGAGCGGATTTTGTCGCCCGAGAAACGCTGTGACATACTCATCTTGTTGCAAACGCGGCCCCATCGTATAGCGGCCTAGTACGCCGCCCTCTCACGGCGGTAACGCGGGTTCGAATCCCGCTGGGGTCACCGCGGAAAGCCCCGGACATTGTGTCCGGGGCTTTCGTCGTGTCCGGGGCTTTCGTTGTGTCCGGAGGCGTCTCGGACACCGAGCCGGGGGAACGACGGCATCGCCTCTGCGAAGGACGGAGCCGGCCCGGACGGGGAGGCGTCGCCGACCTCATCCCCGACCACGAACGACGCGTCCCCCGCGACGGAGGGCGTCGGGCACCCGCCGACGTCGTCTCGGCGTGGATGGACTCCGACCGGCACGGGGTCAACTTCCTCAACCCCGACGACGCCGACATCCGCGGCCCCGATCCCGCGGTCGGCGGCGTGTGGTGTTCGGCTATGCTGGCCAACGCGAGAGGGAGTATCCCTGAAGTTCTCGAATCGTCAGCACGGGCCCTCGGACCCCGGTTCGGACGCGGAGTCACCGCGGGAGAGACTCTCGGGCACCGACGGCAGCCACTGCCATACCCCGAGAAAGGCACTCCATGCACCCCGCTCTGCCCGCGTGGTTCGAGATCGGCTCGATGATCGTCCTGGTCCTGGTCCTGCTCTTCGACCTGCTCTACGTGGTCAAGCGACCCCACATCCCCTCCATGAAGGAGGCGACGGCGTGGGTCGTGTTCTATGTGGGGCTGGCGCTCGTCTTCGCGCTGCTCATGCTCTGGTTCGCCGGCGGCGACTTCGCCGGACAGTTCCTGGCGGGCTGGCTCACCGAGTACAGCCTCTCCATCGACAACCTGTTCGTGTTCATCGTGATCATGTCGTCGATGTCGGTGCCGCGGAAGTACCAGCAGGAGGTGCTGATGGTGGGCATCATCATCGCCCTCATCCTCCGCGGGATCTTCATCCTCGCCGGCGCCGCCGTGATCGAGCGGTTCTCCTGGATCTTCTACCTCTTCGGCGCGTTCCTGCTGTACACGGCGTGGAAGCAGGCGTTCGGCAAGGATGACGAGGGGGAGGGCGACTCCAAGGTCACCGCGTTCCTGCGCCGTCGGCTCAACGTGGCCGAGGAGTTCGACGGCAACAAGCTGCGCACGACGATCGGCGGCAAGCGCTACTGGACGCCCATGCTCCTGGTGTTCATCACCATCGGTGCGACCGACTTCCTCTTCGCCATCGACTCGATCCCCGCCATCTTCGGGATCACGCAGAGCCCGTTCATCGTGTTCACGGCCAACGTGTTCGCGCTCATGGGGCTCAGGCAGCTGTACTTCCTGCTCGGCGGGCTGCTCGAGCGCCTCATCTACCTGCACTACGGCATCGCGTTCATCCTCGGCTTCATCGGAGTGAAGCTGGTCCTGCACGCCCTCGAGGTCAACGAGCTCGGCTTCATCAACGGCGGTCAGCCCGTCCCCGTCCCCCACATCGACACGTGGACGTCGCTCATCGTCATCATCGGTTCGATGGCCGTCGCGACGGTCGCGAGCCTCGTCGTGTCGCGGCGCAGGGAGCGTGCAGGCGTGGTGGGCGACTCGTCGGGTTCGAGCGGATCCGGCGGCGACGCCGACTGAGGTCGGCCAGGAGGTAGGCGGCACCGGGCCTCGGCAGGCAGACGGCCGACGGCAGGCCACGCGTCGGTTCGGGTCGAGCGTCGGCGAAACGGGAGGACCGGGGGCGTGCGTGGGCCGTGCGGGGGCTCAGGCGTGCGGCGCGTCGGAGTCCTCGGTGAGGACCGACGCGAGAACCGCCGCATCGCTGATGTCGACGGCGCGGGCGGAGGTCAGCAGCACGACAGGTCCCTCAGCCCGCAGCGAGCGCAGCCGAGCGAGCGCGTCTGCCTGCTCGCCCGAGCCCAGCTCCGTCCGGTACCGGGAGGAGAACTCCGCGAAGAGCGCGGGATCGTGCCCGTACCAGCGCCGCAGTTCCGTGCTCGGGGCGATCTCCTTGAGCCACAGTCCGAGCGCGGCGTGTTCCTTGCGCACCCCGCGTGGCCACAACCGGTCGACGAGGACCCGTGTCCCCGCCGTCGAGTCCGGGTTGTCGGAGACCCTCGCGACCGTGACCGCCGGCGCCTCGTTCATTCCGCTCCCGTCCGCTGACCCCGCGGCGGGCCCGCACAGGGAACGATACGCCGCGGCCGGGACGGTGTCCGGTCGCCGGTGGTCCGCCGTTCTTCCCCCCGGCCCGCGAACGCTGTCCGTCGCGGGCGCGGCCGCGTCGACGGAGCCGGTACCGGACGTCGCGTCGCCGAACACGGGACGGGGGAGCGGTCGCGAGGGGGTGCTCGAGACGGGGCGCGCGGCGCGAGGGCGGCATGGGCAGGTGTTATTCTTGCTCCATGCGCGTCGGCCGGCTCCTTCTTAGCTGCCGCGGCGAGTCCTCATCCCAGGCATAACTCGTCGCGGAGTCCGCTCCTGCCTGACCGGACATCGACAGAAAGCACTTCAGTGAGCACCGACAGCACTCCCTCGATCGACACCCCCTCCGCCCCCAGGACCCTGGCAGAGAAGGTCTGGGACGACCACCTCGTCGTCAAGGGCGAGGATGGCAACCCCGACCTGATCTACATCGACCTGCACCTCGTCCACGAGGTGACGAGCCCCCAGGCCTTCGACGGCCTCCGCGTGGCGGGCCGGCCGCTGCGCCGCGTCGACCTGACCATCGCGACGGAGGATCACAACACCCCGACGATCGGCATCGACCGGCCGATCGCGGACCTCACCAGCCGCACCCAGATCAACACCCTCCGCGCGAACGCGGAGGAGTTCGGCGTCCGACTCCACTCCCTCGGCGACATCGAGCAGGGCATCGTCCACGTCGTCGGCCCCCAGCTGGGCCTGACGATGCCGGGGATCACCGTCGTCTGCGGCGACTCGCACACCTCGACGCACGGGGCCTTCGGAGCGATGGCGTTCGGCATCGGCACGAGCGAGGTCGAGCACGTCATGGCGACGCAGACCCTGCCGCTCAAGCCGTTCAAGACGATGGCGATCAACGTCGAGGGCACCCTCAGGGAGGGTGTCACCGCGAAGGACATCATCCTCGCCGTGATCGCCAAGATCGGCACGGGCGGCGGGCAGGGCTACGTGCTCGAGTACCGCGGGTCCGCGATCAGGGCGCTGAGCATGGACGGGCGCATGACCATCTGCAACATGTCCATCGAGGCGGGAGCGCGCGCCGGCATGGTCGCCCCCGACCAGACGACCTTCGACTACCTGCAGGGCCGGCCGCACGCCCCGACGGGGGCGGACTGGGACGAGGCCGTCGCGTACTGGACGACGCTCGCCACGGACGAGGGGGCGAGCTTCGACGCCGAGGTGTTCATCGACGCCGACGAGCTCGAGCCCTTCGTGACCTGGGGGACCAACCCCGGCCAGGGCGTCTCGCTGAGCGACGTCGTCCCCTCTCCCGAGCAGTTCGACGACCCCAACGAGCGGGCCGCAGCGGAGCGGGCGCTGCAGTACATGGACCTCACCGCGGGCACCCCGCTGAAGGAGGTCCCCGTCGACGCCGTGTTCATGGGTTCCTGCACGAACAGCCGCATCGAGGACCTGCGGGCCTTCGCCTCCATCATCGACGGCAAGAAGAAGGCGGACGGCGTGCGCGTCATGGTCGTCCCCGGCTCGGCAAGGGTACGGATCGAGGCCGAGGCCGAGGGGCTGGACAAGATCATCACCGACTTCGGCGCCGAGTGGCGCTTCGCCGGCTGCTCGATGTGCCTCGGGATGAACCCCGACCAGCTCGCGCCGGGGGAGCGCTGCGCCTCCACCAGCAACCGGAACTTCGAGGGCAGGCAGGGCAAGGGCGGCAGGACGCACCTCGTGTCCCCCCTTGTCGCGGCGGCGACCGCCATCCGCGGCACCCTGTCCAGCCCCTCCGACCTGAACGGGAAGTGAGTTCATCATGGAAAAGTTCACGACCGTCACCGGGATCGCCGCCCCGCTGCGTCGCTCCAACGTCGACACCGATCAGATCATCCCCGCCCAGTTCCTCAAGCGCGTCACGAAGACCGGCTTCGAGGACGCGCTGTTCTACGGCTGGCGGCAGGACCCCGACTTCATCCTCAACCAGCAGCCGTATCTGGGGGCACGGGTCCTCGTCGCCGGGCCGGACTTCGGCACGGGCTCCTCGCGCGAGCACGCCGTCTGGGCGCTGAGGGACTTCGGATTCTCGGTCGTCGTGTCGCCGCGCTTCGGCGACATCTTCCGGGGGAACTCCGGCAAGCAGGGACTGCTGACCGCGCAGGTCCCCGAGGAGGACGTGGAGCGGATCTGGCGGGCGATCGAGCAGCAGCCCGGCGTGGAGATGACCGTCGACCTGGTCGAGCGTCAGCTCAGCATCGGCGAGCTGCGTCTCGCTTTCGAGATCGACGATTACACTCGGTGGAGGCTTCTGGAGGGGCTGGACGACATCGCCCTCACCCTCCGCAACGAGGAGGCCATCACCGCGTTCGAGAGCAGGCGCGCCGCCTGGCGGCCGACCACGCTTCCGGCCCGCTGACCGCGGCACGCGGATGACCATGGCTGGGAACAGCCCACGAACGACCAGGGGAGAACAGTGAGCTCATTGATCCAGGACTCGGCCCGCGCGGGCGCGAGCGTCGGCCTCAAGGGCGACCGCATGACGATCAACGGCGGGCGGCCCCTCTCCGGCAGGATCGAGCTCAAGGGCGCCAAGAACCTCGTGACCAAGGCGATGGTCGCGGCGCTGCTCGGCGAGACCCCCAGCGTGCTGAGGGACGTCCCGGCGATCAGCGACGTCGGTGTGGTTCGCGGCCTGCTCGAGGTGCACGGCGTCAAGGTCAGCGACGGCGATGCGGAGGGCGTGCTCCACCTGGACCCGTCCAACGTGGAGAGCGCCAACTTCGTCGACATCGACGCCCACGCCGGTTCCAGCCGTATCCCGATCCTGTTCTGCGGTCCGCTGCTGCACCGTCTCGGCGAGGCGTTCATCCCCGACCTCGGCGGCTGCCGGATCGGCGACCGGCCGATCGACTACCACCTCGAGGTGCTGCGGAACTTCGGCGCCGTCGTCGAGAAGCTGCCGAGCGGCATCCGGATGTCGGCGCCCAACGGCCTGCACGGCGCCAAGGTCGCACTGCCGTACCCGAGCGTCGGCGCCACCGAGCAGGTGCTGCTCACCGCCGTCCGCGCGGACGGCATCACCGAGCTGCGCGGCGCGGCGATCGAGCCAGAGATCATGGACCTGATCAACATCCTGCAGAAAATGGGCGCCATCATCTCGGTCGACACCGACAGGGTGATCAGGATCGAGGGCGTCGACGCGCTCAGCGGCTACGACCACCGCGCCCTCTTCGACCGCAACGAGGCGGCCAGCTGGGCCGCAGCCGCGCTGGCCACCAACGGCGACATCTTCGTCGGCGGCGCGAGGCAGCCCGAGATGCTCACCTTCCTCAACGTGTACCGCAAGGTCGGCGGCGGTTTCGAGATCCACGATGACGGCATCCGCTTCTTCCACCCCGGTGGCGAGCTCAACCCCGTCATCATCGAGACCGACGTGCACCCCGGGTTCATGACCGACTGGCAGCAGCCGCTCGTGGTCGCGCTGACGAAGGCGACCGGCGTCTCGATCGTGCACGAGACGGTGTACGAGCAGCGCTTCGGCTTCGTCGACGCCCTCGTCGAGATGGGCGCGACCATCCAGGTGCACAAGGAGTGTCTCGGTGGTCAGGCCTGCCGGTTCGGCCAGCGCAACTTCAAGCACTCCGCGGTGATCTCGGGACCGAGCCGCCTGCACGGCGCCGACATCGTCGTCCCCGACCTCCGTGGCGGCTTCTCCCACCTCATCGCCGCGCTGTCGGCCGAGGGGGTGTCCCACGTGAGCAACGTCGGCATCATCAGCCGCGGCTACGAGAACTTCATCAACAAGCTCGAGCAGCTGGGGGCGGACTTCGTCCTGGAGGCCTGAGCATGTCGAGACCCCGAGAACGTTCCGAACGGGCGCAGTGGACCATCTTCTGGCCGCTGTCGTTCATCGTGCTGCCTCTGCTGCGCGTGCTGATGAAGCAGCGCATCACCGGGGCGGAGAATCTGCCGCGAACGGGGCCGTTCATCCTCGTCCCCAACCACTACTCCGAGATCGACCCGATCGTGATCGCCGCCGCCGTCTGGAAGTCGGGTCGCATCCCCCGCTTCATGGCGAAGGCCTCGCTGTTTCGCATTCCCGTGGTGGGCGCGGTGCTTCGTGCCGCCGGGCAGATCCCCGTCGAGCGCGGCGGCGCCAGCCGCGGCCACGACCCGGTCGCGATGGCGACGGAGCTGGTCCGCGCCGGAACGGGCGTCATCGTCTACCCCGAGGGAACCCTGACACGGGACCCCGAGCTCTGGCCCATGCGGGGCAAGACGGGGGCGGCGCGGCTCGCCCTCGCCCACGAGCTGCCCGTCATCCCCGTCGTGCACTGGGGAACGCAGAAGGTCATGCCCCGCTACGGAAAGAAGATCAGCCTGTTTCCGCCGAAACGCGTGGACATCCGCTTCGGCGAGCCGATCGACCTGACGCCGTTCCGGGCTGAGCCGGTCAACTCCGCCATCCTCGCGGGGGCGACGGACGAGATCATGGCACGCATCACCGCACTGCTCGCCGAGGTCAGGGGCGAGCAGGCGCCGACCGAGCGCTGGAACCCCAGCGAGCACGACCAGAGGGAGACGGGACGTTTTGACTCGTAGGATTCCGGGACGGGTCAGTGTGCTCGGGGCGGGCAGCTGGGGGACGACCTTCGGCAAGATCCTCGCCGACGGCGGCTCGCAGGTGACCATGTGGGCGCGCAGGGACGACGTCGCCACCCAGATCAGGGAGCGGCACCGCAACAGCGAGTACCTGCCCAACATCGCCCTGCCCGCCTCGATGACGGCGACGAGCGACCTGCGCCACGCCGTCTCGGGCGCCGACGTGGTCTTCGTGTCCGTTCCCTCGCAGACGCTCCGCCCGCTGCTCGCCGACGTCAAACCGCACCTGAAGACGACGACGATCGTCGTCTCCCTGATGAAGGGGGTGGAGAAGGGCACGGGCCTGCGCATGAGCCAGGTCATCGCCGAGGCGCTGGAGATCGCTCCCGAACGCATCGCGGTGGCCTCGGGACCGAACCTGGCGGTCGAGATCGCCAGGGAGCAGCCGACCGCCGCCGTGGTGTCCAGCGTCAGCCTGGAGACGGCGCAGAAGGTGGCCCGCCGGGCGAGGAACGGCTACTTCCGCAGCTTCGTCAACACGGACGTGACGGGGACCGAGTTCGGCGGCGTGCTGAAGAACCTCATCGCGGTCGCCATCGGCATCGTCGACGGCGTCGGCTACGGCGAGAACACGAAGGCCTCCATCATCACGCGCGGCCTGGTCGAGATGACGGACTTCGCGGTCGCGCACGGGGCGCAGCCGGAGACCCTGTCCGGCCTGGCCGGTCTCGGCGACCTGATCGCGACCTGCCAGTCGCCGCTGTCGCGGAACAACACCGCGGGCAGGCTGCTGGGGGAGGGCTACTCCCTCACGGCGGTGACGAAGCAGATGCAGCAGACCGCCGAGGGTCTCGCATCGGTCGCCCCGGTGTTGGAGCTGGCGAAGAAGATCGGCGTCGACATGCCGATCGTCGAGCAGGTGAGCCGGGTCGTCGCCGGCACACTCGAGCCCAGGGACATTGCACCGCACCTGACGACGGACGAGTCGGACACACCGCAGGGGGAGAGGACCCAAGATGACAGAGAAGACGACGGTCGTGGTGCTGTTCGGGGGGCGTTCAAGCGAGCACTCGATCAGTTCCGCAACGGCGGGAGGCGTCCTCGGCGCGATTGACCGCGACCGCTTCGAGGTGATCCCCGTCGGGATCACGCGCGACGGGGCGACCGTGCTCGAGCGGGACGACCCCGAGGCGTTCCGGCTCGACCCGGAGCGCATGCCGGAGGTCGTCGACAACGGCAGCAGGGTGCGCTGGCCGGAGAAGGTCGGCGACCGCCTGCTGACGGTCGTCGAGGCGGACGGGACGGAGCGCACGCTCGGACCCGTCGACGTCGTGTTCCCGATCCTGCACGGGCCGTTCGGTGAGGACGGGACCGTGCAGGGCCTCCTGGAGCTGACCGGTCTGCCCTTCGTCGGCAGCGGCGTGCTCGGCTCGGCGGTGGGCATGGACAAGCACTTCACCAAGACGCTGCTGCGCGATGCGGGCCTCGCCGTCGCCCCGTGGCGGACGGTCACCCGGCGCTCCCTCGCCCGCGACCCTCAGCAGGCGGCGCGCGCGCTCGAGGAGCTGGGACTGCCCGTGTTCGTCAAGCCGGCTCGGGCCGGGTCGAGCGTCGGCGTCAGCCGTGTCGCGTCGGCCGACCAGCTCGACGCCGCGCTCGAGACGGCCTTCGCCGAGGACTCCCGGGTGCTGATCGAGGCGGGCCTGACCGGCCGCGAGCTGGAGATCGCGGTGCTCGACGGCCGCGACGGCGCCGCACCGCGCACCTCGGTCGCCGGAGAGGTCGTCGTCAGCGGTCGGGACTTCTACGACTTCGAGGCCAAGTACCTGGGGGCAGACGGCATCACCCTGTCCTGCCCCGCCGAGGTGAGCGAGTCCGAGCTGCGGGAGTTCTCCTCGCTGGCCGTGACGGCGTTCGAGGCGCTCGACCTCAGCGGCCTCGCCCGCGTGGACGTGTTCCTCACGGCCGACGGCTTCGTCGTCAACGAGGTCAACACGATGCCTGGCTTCACCCCGATCTCGATGTTCCCCAGCTGTTGGCTGGCCTCGGGCCTGAGCTACCCGGAGCTGATCACCGAGCTCGTCGAGCTCGCGCTGGAGGGCGGCTCGCGCTGAGCGGAGCCCCTCGGGGCATCGCCGCGCGGCCCGACCGGGCCGCCGCGCTCAGGAGCCGTCGGTCTCCGTGCCGAACAGGTCCTCGGCGCCCACGCAGCCTCCGGTCGCGGGGATCTGGCCGACGGCGCTGTTGAGGTCGACGATGACGGCCGTGCTGGAGAACGGCTCCTCGCCGTCCTTCGTGTCCCCGTCGAGGTACACCTCGACCGCGGGGCTGCGACCGTAGGTGGTCAGCCGGTAGTACGGGGCCTCGCTCTCGTCGATCACCCAGTCGATGCCGTCGACGTCGACGCACCTGTCCGTGGTCGGCGCGAGCTCGGGCACGCCGCAGTGCAGCAGGATGCGGGCGTCGCCGTCGTCGCCCCAGGCCCCGGTCGCCTGCGCGTCCGTCTGGATGCGCGGGAAGCCGCTGACCGACTCGGGGAGCCGGACGGTGACCTCGGCGCAGGCCGGGTCGTTGGCCTCGGGAGCCGCGGTGAGCGTGACGGTTGGACTGCACGCGGTCAGGGCGAGGGCGCCGGCGACGGTCGCGATCGCGGTCGCGGTGCGGGCGAGGGTTCGAGCGGTCATCGACACCAGGCTACCGTTGTCGTCATGGATGCTTCCTCCTCCGCGACCGTCGACAGCGCCGGAGAGGCCGCGGTCCTCGACGCGATCCTGCGGGTCCTGCCTGAGCCGTCGGCGCAGCTGCTCGGGCCAGGCGACGATGCCGCGGTCGTGGCGCAGCCCGACGGCCGCGTCGTGGTGACCACCGATCTCATGGTGGCCGGCCCCGACTTCCGCCTGGCGTGGTCGACCGGAGGTGACCTCGGCTGGAAGGCCGCGGCGAGCAACCTCGCCGACGTGGCGGCGATGGGCGCGGTCCCCACGGCGCTCGTCGTGGGCCTCGCACTGCCGGGGGACACGGCCGTGGGGTTCGTCGAGGATCTCGCGCGCGGTCTGGCGGAGGGGTGCCGGGCGATGGCGCCCGGCTGCGGCGTCGTCGGCGGCGACCTCAGCGTCTCGGACACGCTCACGATCGCGGTGACCGCCTTCGGCGATCTCCAGGGGCGCGCGCCGGTGCGGCGCTCCGGCGCGGGTGTGGGGGACACGGTCGCCCTTGCCGGCAGGGCCGGGCGCGCGTGCGAGGGGCTCGAGCTGCTGTTCCGTGACGGCGTCGACGCCCAGGGCGTCCCCGATGCGGCCCGCGCCTCCCGGCTGCGCGCGGAGCGCCCCGAGGCGATCCTGGCGCAGCTGCGCCCCGAGCCGCCGATCGTCGCCGGTCCGGTGGCCGCCCGTGCCGGGGCGACGGCGATGATGGACGTGTCGGACGGGCTCGCCCGTGACGCGACACGGCTGGCCGCGGCGAGCCGGGTCGCGATCGAGCTCGACCCCGCGCTCCTCGGTGCCTTCGGCGGGGACATCGCGCTCGTGCTGCGCGGTGGTGAGGACCACGCGCTGCTGGCGTGCTTCCCGCCGGGCCCGCTGCCCGAGCCGTTCCTCCCGATCGGCTCCGTCGTCGACGGCCGGGGCGTCCGTGTGGACGGTCGCGCCGTCGGAGCCGACAGCGGGTGGGACCCGTATCGTGCCTGGGACGGCGGGCGCGGCTAGCTCTCGGCGCCGGGGAGGGGGCGCTCCGCCCACCACACGGTCGTCTCCCCGTAGCGGCGCTCCCTGACCAGCTCCAGGCCCTCCGGCCAGCTCGGCTCGGGGGACCGCCGGGACCGTTCGACGACGACGACGCCGTCCGCGGACAGCACCGCCGCCACGCCGCGGAGCTCCTCGGCCAGCTGCTCCTCACCGACGTCGTACGGCGGATCGATGAGGACGAGGTCGGCCTGCTCGGCCGAGCCGAGGTACGAGGCGACCGGGGCGGCGACGATCCGGGCGCGCTGCGCGCCGAGCAGCCGGTTCACGGCGGCGGCGTTCGTGCGGCATGCGGCGACGGCGGCAGGGGCGCGCTCGACGAGGACGACGCTCCGCGCCCCGCGACTGAGCGCCTCCAGCCCGAGGGCGCCGGAGCCCGCGTACAGGTCGAGGACCCGTGCGTCCTCGACCGCCCCCGCTGCGTCGAGGGCGGAGAACAGCGCCTCCCTGACCCGCTCGCTCGTGGGCCGCGTCCCGCTCTTCGGCACGGTCAGGCTGAGGGAGCGGGCCGTGCCGGCAACGATTCGGGTCACCCGTCAAGGATACGGCGGCCGGGGAGCGGTCCGGTGCGTCGGGGGTGCGGCCTAGAATCGTCGCATGGCTGCCGCGTCCCTCGACGACCGCCTGAGCTCGCTCGTCGGCGGGCGCACGGCGTCGGCCCTCGAGCGCGCCTTCGGGATGACCAGGGTGGGTGATCTGCTCGAGCACTACCCGCGTCGCTACGCCCGCAGGGGGGAGCTCACGGCGATCGGCAGCGTCCCGCTGGGGGAGCCGGTCACGCTCGTCGCCGAGGTCCTCGAGGTCCGCGAGCGGCCGATGCGCCAGCGCAGGGGGTCGCTGCTCGAGGTGAAGATCTCGGACGGCCACGGCATCCTCACCCTGACCTTCTTCAACCAGGCGTGGCGGGCGAAGGAGCTCGTCCCCGGTGCGCGCGGCATGTTCGCGGGCAAGGCCAGCGAGTACCGCGGCGCCGTGCAGCTGTCGCACCCGGACTACGAGCTGTTCAGCCCTGACGACGCCCCCGCCGTGGCGGACGGCGCCACGGGAGCGGACGCCTGGGCGATGGAGCCGATCCCGATCTACGCGGCGACGTCGACGGTCTCCAGCTGGCAGATCCAGAAGGCGGTCGGCGTGGTGCTCGACGCACTGCCCGCGCTGGACGACCCGCTTCCGGGCTCCGTCGTCGCGGGCGAGGCTCTGCTGCCGTTCCGCGATGCCCTCGAGGGGGTGCACCGACCCCTCGACGACGCGTCGTGGAAGCGCGCACGCGCCACGCTGCGCTTCCACGAGGCGTTCCTGCTGCAGCTCGGCCTCGTGCAGGCGCGCCGTCGCCAGCAGGCCCACCCCGCCCGGCCCCGGCCGCTCGTTCCCGGCGGGCTCCGCGACCGCTTCGACGGCGCGCTTGGCTTCGAGCTCACCGGCGACCAGACCGCGGTCGGCGACGAGATCGCCGGCGAGCTCGCGCGGCCCCACCCGATGAACAGGCTCGTCCAGGGAGAGGTCGGCTCGGGCAAGACCCTCGTCGCTCTCAGGGCCATGCTCCAGGTGGCGCAGGACGGCGGCCAGGCGGCGCTCCTCGCCCCGACGGAGGTCCTCGCCCATCAGCACCTCGGCTCCATCGCGCGCGCCCTCGGTCCCGACCTCTCCGCTGAGCTCGGCCCGGTGCTGCTGACGGGAAGCATGCCCGTCGCCGAGCGCAAGCGCGCTCTCCTGCGCATCGTGTCGGGGCAGGCGCGCATCGTGGTCGGCACCCACGCCCTCCTGGCCGACCGGGTCAGCTTCGCCGACCTGGGGCTCGTCGTCGTCGACGAGCAGCATCGCTTCGGCGTGGAGCAGCGCGACACGCTGAGGGCGAAGGCGGCGATGCCTCCGCACCTGCTCGTCCTCACCGCGACCCCGATCCCGCGGACCGTCGCCATGACGGTGTTCGGCGACCTCGACATCTCCACCATCCGCGAGCTGCCGCGCGGCCGTGCCGGGATCTCCACCTTCACGGTGCCGCTGGCCGAGCGGCCGGGGTGGGAGCCGCGCGTCTGGCAGCGCATCGCGGAGGAGGTCGCGGCGGGACGCCAGGCTTTCGTCGTGTGCCCCGCGATCGAGCCGGGACAGGCCGAGCACGGCCAGGGTGACGACGCCAGGGACGACACCGCGGAGGAACACACCGGTCAGGGGCCCGCCCGTCCGCCCGCGACGGTGGTGCAGACGGTCGAGGAGCTGCGGGCGAATCCGGCGACGGCGGCGTTGCGCATCGCCGCGCTGCACGGACGGATGGGCTCGGACGAGAAGGACGCGGTCATGCGGCGCTTCGCCGCGGGGGAGCTCGACGTCCTCGTCGCCACGACCGTCATCGAGGTCGGGGTCGACGTGCCCAACGCGACGGTGATGGTGGTCAGGGACGCGGACCGCTTCGGCGTCTCCCAGCTGCACCAGCTGCGCGGGCGGATCGGGCGGGGGAGGCATGCCGGGGTGTGCCTGCTCGTCACCGCGGCCGAGCCGGACACCCTCGCCAGGGAGCGGGTCGACGCGGTCGCGGCGACGACGGACGGTTTCGAGCTGGCTCGCGTCGACCTGGAGCTGCGCCGCGAGGGCGACGTGTTGGGCACCCGCCAGTCGGGGGGCCGCTCGGGGCTCCGGCTGCTCAGGGTCGCCAGTGACGGGGAGCTCATCGGCCGGGCGAGGGAGCGCGCGAGCGAGGTGCTGGACGGCGACACCGAGCTCGAGTCCCACCCGCGGCTGGCCGCGGCGCTGCAGCGCCGTCTCGACGAGTCCGACCGCGAGGCGCTGACGCGGGGCTGACCGCGCCGCGTCACGCGTCGACGGGGCACGGTCGGGCACCGTCGACACGCGCTCCCGCCGACCCCGCGCACTAGGCTGGCCGTCATGGACAGGATCGCCGTCGTGCCCGGATCGTTCGACCCCATCACCCTGGGTCACCTCGACGTCATCGAGCGCGCGACGCGCCTCTACGACACCGTGCACGTGCTGGTGGTGCACAACCCCCGCAAGTCGCCGCTGCTCGGCGTCGAGGAGCGCGTGCGGCTGGTCGAGCGGTCGCTCGCCGAGCGCGGGGTGGACGCCGGCGTCGTCGTCGCGTCCTGGAGCGAGGGGCTCCTCGTCGACTACGTGCGCCAGGTCGGCGCGCAGGTGCTCATCAAGGGCATCCGATCCCAGGTCGACGTCGTCTACGAGACGCCGATGGCGCTGGTGAACCGCGACCTCGCGGGGGTCGAGACGGTGTTCCTGCTGCCCGACCCGGCACACGCCGTCGTGTCGAGCTCGCTCGTGCGGCAGGTCTCCGCGCTCGGCGGGGACATCGGACCCTACGTGACGGTCGCCGTCAGGGACGCGCTGGAGGGACGATGAGCGCGGAACGGGGCGACGCGCACGACGACAGGACCGCGCCGGTCGAGGCCGCAGAGGCGGCGGCCGCCGTGACCGGTCTGGACGACGACACCGCCAGACGGATCGTCGGCGAGGTCGTGTCCCGTGTGGGCACGGTCGTCGACGGCAAGGACGACGTCATCACCCTCGCCGCCGTCGTCCTCCTCGCCGAGGGGCATCTGCTCGTCGAGGACGTGCCCGGTGTCGGCAAGACGGTCCTCGCCCGCGCGTTCGCGAAGGCGATCGGCGGTCGGGTCAGCCGGATCCAGTTCACCCCCGACCTGCTGCCGAGCGACGTGACCGGTGTCACCACCTACCACCGCGACACGTCCCGGTTCGAGTTCGTCCCCGGGCCGGTGTTCGCGAACATCGTCATCGGCGACGAGATCAACCGCGCCTCGCCGAAGACCCAGTCCGCCCTGCTGGAGTGCATGGCGGAGCGGCAGGTCACCGTCGACGGCACCTCCCACCCGCTGCCGCGGCCGTTCACCGTCTTCGCCACGCAGAACCCGATCGAGATGGAGGGGACGTTCCCCCTGCCCGAGGCGCAGCGCGACCGCTTCATGGCGCGCGTGTCGATGGGCTACCCCGACGTGGACTCGGAGGCCGCCCTCGTCGCGGCCAGGGCGAGGCGGAACCCGCTCGACGCGCTCGAGCCGGTCACCGATGCGCGCCAGTTCGCGCTCGTCGTCGCGCGCGTGCACGAGGTGTTCGTCGCCGATGCGGTCACGCGCTACGCCGTCGACCTCGTCAGGGCGACGAGGGAGCACCCCGAGGTCAGGGTCGGCGCGAGCCCGCGCGCGACGCTGCACCTCGTCCACGCCGCACGGGCACTCGCGTTCGTGTCCGGCCGGGGCTTCGTCGTCCCTGAGGACGTCATCGGGCTCGCGGACGCCGTGCTGGCGCATCGGCTGGTCCTCGCCGACAGGGGAGCTGACGAGCGGGAGGCGCTGCGCATCGTCGCGGAATGCCGTGCGTCGGTCCCCGTCCCCCGGGGGCGCTGAGTCGTGGGCGTCGGCGCGCCCGCACGGGGACGCCGCTGGCGGCTGACGGGGCGCGGCTGGACGCTGCTCGTCGCCGGCGCGGGGCTGCTCGGTGCGTGGGCCGTCACGCACCGGGCGGAGCTGCTGTTCCTCGGCGCGCTCGCCGTGCTCCTTCCCGTGGCCGGGGTGCTGTTCACCCTCAGGCCCGCATCGGGGGCTGAGCCCTCGCGCCGGCTGAACACCCGGCACGGCGCCCCGTTCGTCGGCGTCGAGGCCCTGCTCGTCCATCCCGACGACGGGGCCGACTGGTTCGACACCTTCCCCGAGGAGTGGGTCGTCGACCGTGTCGGCGACCGGGTCAGCGCGCTGCCCGTGCACAGGGGCGTCGTCGTCCTGGGGCCCGTCGTCAGGGTCGACGTCGACCCCTTCGGGACGGTCGGCGTGCGCAGCGAGCACGGCAGGTCGACGGAGTTCGTCGTCTGGCCCGAGGTGATCCCCGGCGCCCGCGTGCCCTCCGCGCGGTTCCACTCCGAGCCGGGTCGCCGGTTCCGCGCCGGCAGCGGGCAGGACGAGGTCGGCGTGCGCGAGTACCGCGCGGGAGACCCGCTGCGCCAGGTGCACTGGAAGCAGACGGCCCACAGGGACGAGCTCATGGTGCGGGAGACGAACGCCGAGCAGCGCGTGCGCCTCCGGCTGTTCCTCGTCGTCCCGGCGGCGACGGCGGACAGGGAGGCCGAGGAGGCGGTCGCGCTGGTGGCGAGCGTCGCCGACGAGTCGCTCGCGTCAGGGGTCGACGTCGAGATCCACCTCGGTACGGCGGTGCCGACGTTCTCGGCCGCGGAGCGCTCGGGGATGCTCACGGCGCTGGCCCGTCTGGACGTCCGCGCGGGGATCATGCCGACGGCCAGGCTGCGGGCCGACGACGTGTGCGTGACGACGGCGGACCCCGACGGCTTGCCCGGCGCGGGTGTGACGGTGCTCGCCGTCGCTCACGCCGATGCCGCCGTGCGTGTCGAGCACGTCGCGGGGGGCAACGTGATCGTGACCGGCCCCGACGCCGACAGCGTCGTCGACGCGCTGGGGACGACCCCGTGAGCGTCGCCGGCCCCCGTCCCGACCGCACGCGTGCTCGCCGCGGCGGTACACGTGCCCGTCGCGGCGGTACCGGCGCCGGCACCGACCTCGGCCGGACGACGCTCCTGGCCGCCACGCTCATCCTGCCGCTCGGCGGTCTGGCGCCCCTGCTCCGGCAGGGGGAGGGGCTCGCAGGGGCGGCAGCGACGACGCTGATGATCCTGACCACGGGCTGGCTGCTGCGCCGGCTCGGCCTCACGGTGGCGAGGTCGATCGTCCTCCTCATCGTTCTCGTCACGGCCTCGGGTGCCGTTCTCACCGTCGGCTGGGCCGCGGCGCACGGGATCCCACCCGGGGACGCGGTGTCCGCGCTCGGCGAGGACGCGGTCGCGACGATCGTGTCGCAGAGCTACCCCGTCCGCCCGGGCGCCGGGCTCGCCGCGCTGCTCGTGGCCGGGTCCGCCCTGGTCGCGGTGGTCGGCGAACTGCTCGTCGTCGGCGCGCGGATCCCCGCCGCGGTGGCGCTGCTCCAGATCGCCCTTCTGCTGCCGGGGATCCTCATCACAGGGGTGACCCCCTGGCCCTGGGTCCTGTCCAGCGCTCTCGCGCTGCTGCTGCTCCTCGCCGCCGCCGGCGATGGGCGACCGGAGGGGGAGCGCACGCGCTCGCGGACGTCCCCCGGCCGGCTGCTGGCCACCCTCGGAGCGGCGACGGCGCTCGTCCTCGTCGCGGGCGCGCTCACCTCCGTGCTCCCCGGCTCTCGGTCCGGCACGCCCCTGGCCGGGCAGGGAGGGGGCAGCGCGGTGAGCCCGCTCATCGTGCTCGGGCAGGACCTGCGTCGCGGGGACGCGGTCGAGCTGCTCGAGATGCGTTCGACGGCGGAACAGCTGCCGTATCTGTGGACGGCGGTGCTCGACGAGGCGACGCCCACCGGCTGGAGGGAGGGCTCCGACGGTCGCCGCACGGACGCGGACTCGCCCGTGCAGAACCCCGTGCCGGGGCTCGCCGCCGGTACGCCGTCGACGCCCGTCGAGACGGAGGTGAGGATCACCGGGCTCCGGGGTGCCGCGCTGCCGGTGCCCTACCCGGCCGTCGCGGTCAGTCCGGCGCAGGAGGGCTGGACGTGGGACGCGGACGCCCTCACGCTCGGCGCCGGTGCCGGAGGGGTGCAGGAGGGCGCCTACGCGGTCCGGTCGCTCGACGTCGATGCCGCCGGAGCCGGTCAGGGGGCAGGCAGCACCGAGCTGGCTCCCGACGACGAGAGCAGGGCGGTCCCGGAGGACGTCCCTCCCGCCGTCGTCGAGGCGGCACGCTCCGCGGTCGGTGACGCCGACGGTGCCCTCGAGGTCGGGCGGGCGCTGCAGGACTTCTTCCGGTCGGGCGACTTCAGCTACTCCGAGTCGGCGCCCGTCGCGGAGGGCTACGACGGCGACAGCGCCCGGATGATCGAGGCGTTCCTCGCCGCGCGCAGCGGCTACTGCGTCCACTACGCCTCGGCGATGGCCCTGATGGCCAGGCTCGAGGGCGTGCCCGCGCGCATCGCCGTCGGCTTCCTCCCCGGCAGCGAGGGGCGCGAGAGCGAAGACGGTTGGAGGGTGGTGACCTCGCACGACGCGCACGCCTGGCCGGAGCTCTACGTCGACGGGGTCGGCTGGACCCCGTTCGAGCCGACCCCGTCGACCGGGTCGAGCCCCGTCGCCGAACCGAGCACCGCCGCGACGCCGGGGGCGGCGGAGGAGACGCCGAGCGCCGCCCCGAGCGCATCGGCCGCGCCGTCGTCCACCCCTGCGGAGTCCGCCTCAGCGCGGCCGGAGGACGGTGTTCCGGGGACCGAGGGGGCCGCGGTCGACCCGGTCGCCATCCCCGTCGCGCTGCTCGCGGTCGTCGCCGCGCTCGTCGTCGTCGCGCCCGCATCGCTCCGACTGCTCCAGCGCCACCGCCGGAGACGCCGGGGCGGAGCGGGGCCGGCGTGGGCCGAGCTGGAGGCCGTCGCGGTCGACCTGGGTCTTCCCGTCGGGGTATCCGACACGCACTCCGTCCTCGCCGAGAGGTGGGATTCCGGACCGGCCGGGCCCGCACACGCGGTCGCCGTCGCGGCCGACGCGGAGGCGTTCGCCCCGCGCGCCGGTGGCCGGCGCTCGGCCGATGCCGATGCCGAGGTCTGGGCCCTCGCGGCGGAGGCGTCGCGCGCCCTCCGCCGGCGGGCCTCCCTCGGTGCCGTGCTCCGTGCCCGCGTGCTGCCCTCCTCGCTGTTTCGCCGAGGGCGCACGCGCCGGGCCGGCGATGTCGCCCCTCCGTCGTAGGATGGGGGGATGAGTACTCGCGCCCACCCCTTCCGCATCCAGGTCAGGGACATCGTCCACCGCCCGGGCGAGATGCGCCAGGTCCACACGAGCATCCCCCTCCCCGAGACCTGGGGCGAGGGACTGCTCACCGTCCGCGCCGGATCCGAGCTCGACGAGGACCTGCGTCTCGAGTCCGTCCACGAGGGGATCCTCGTGTCGGGTACCGCCGAGGCCACCGCGGTCGGTGTGTGCGGTCGCTGCCTCCGCGACATCGAGCAGAGTGTCGAAGTCGAGATTCAGGAACTTTTCGCGTATCGTAAGGACGAATCATTTGAGTATGAGGTTCACGACGACCACGTGGATCTTGAACCCGTGCTCAGGGATGCGGTGGTGCTTTCACTGCCGTTCCAGCCGATTTGTTCGGAGGACTGCCCCGGTCTCGACCCCGAGACCGGTGAGCGTCTGACGAGCCAGCCGGCATCTGATTCCCGTCAGGCCATCGATCCGCGGTGGGCAGCCCTCACGGGATTCACCACGGACATCAGCACGGACGACTCCGGTGCTGGAGACAGAGAAGAGAGATAGACATGGCTGTTCCCAAGAGGAAGAAGTCCCGTGCCAACACCCACGCGCGTCGTTCGCAGTGGAAGGCTGAGGTTCCCGCGCTGGTGAAGACCGTCGAGAACGGCAAGACCACCTACAGCCTCCCGCACCGTGCGAAGGTCGTCGAGGACTCGGCCGGCACGCCGCTGTTCCTGGAGTACAAGGGCCGCAAGGTCGCGGACGTCTAAGTCCGTGGCGAACCGAACTCCGCCGCGCAACGCGGCATCGGATGTTTCGGCGCTTACCGAGAAGCTCGGGGTCTTCATCGACCCCGAGCTTCTCGACGTTGCGCTGACCCACCGTTCCTACGCCTACGAGCACGGCGGCATCACCCATAACGAGCGGCTCGAGTTCCTCGGCGACTCGGTGCTCGGGCTTGCCGTGACGATCACGCTCTTCCGGGAGAATCCGGACCTCTCCGAGGGCGAGCTCGCCAAGCGCCGCGCCGCGGTGGTGTCGACGGTCGCCCTGGCCGAGGTCGCCAGGCAGATCGGGCTGGGGCCGTTCATCCGGCTCGGCCGCGGCGAGGTCCTCACCGGCGGCAACGACAAGTCGTCGATCCTCGCGGACACTGTCGAGGCGATCATCGGCGCCACCTATCTGGCCGCCGGCCAGCAGGCTGCGACGGCGCTCGTTCTCCGTTTGCTTCGGCCGCTGCTCGAGGACCCGGAGCGCTTCGGCGCCGCGATGGACCCGAAGACGAGCCTGCAGGAGGCACTGGCCGGGACGGGTGCGCCCGCGCCGGAGTACACCATCCTGGCGAGCGGGCCCGACCATCAGCGTGTCTTCGACGCGACGGTGCGTGCCGGCGATGTGGTCACGGGGACCGGATCCGGCACGAGCAAGAAGACGGCAGAGATGGCGGCGGCGCTCGACGCCTGGACGCAGCTGACCGGGCGCGACTGAGCGGTGCCGGAGCTTCCCGAGGTTGAGGTGGTCAGGCACGGGCTTGAGCCCGCGGTGACCGGAGCCAGGGTGCTCTCCGTCGACGTCCTCGACCCGCGCGCGCTCAAACGCCACGGCGGCGATGCCGACAACTTCGAGCGCTGGCTGACCGGCCGGACGCTGTCGTCCGCCGTGCGCAGGGGCAAGTTCCTCTGGTTCCCGCTCGCCGCCGGGGCCGTGACGGAGCGCGACGATGCGGGCGGACCCGCCCCGGAGCCGCAGGCGCTCGTGGCGCACCTGGGCATGAGCGGCCAGATGCTGCTGCGCGAGCCGGGGATGGTGGACCGCTTGACGCGCATCGCGGTCCTGCTCGATTCGCCCGGGCACGGCGAGGTGCAGCTGAACTTCGTCGACCAGCGCCTGTTCGGCTCGCTCGCCCGCGACGTGCTGCTCCCGACCGGGGACGGCGCCCCCGGCGGCTGGGCGGGACGTCGACGCGAGGATGCGGCCGTGATCCCGTCGCAGGTGGCGCACATCGCCAGGGACGCGCTCGACCCCGCGCTGGACATGCCGGCGCTCGTCGCGACGATCGGGCGCAAGGCCAGTGCGATCAAGCGCGTGCTGCTCGACCAGACGGTCGTCAGCGGTATCGGCAACATCTACGCCGACGAGGCGCTCTGGGCGGCGCGCATCCACGGCGAGACGCCCGCGTCGCGCCTCGACCCCGCCACGGTGGAGGGCCTGCTCGAGGCGGTCAGGTCCGTGCTCCGTCGGGCGCTGGCCGAGGGCGGGACGAGCTTCGACGCCCAGTACGTCAATGTGAACGGGGCGTCGGGGTACTTCGCGCACTCGCTGAACGCCTATGGCCAGGCGGGCAGACCGTGTCCGCGTTGCGGGGAGCCGATCGTGCGGGAGAGCTTCATGAACCGGGGCTCGCACTTCTGCCCGCGCTGCCAGCGCGCGTAGTCTGTGTCGCCACGGGCTCAGGTCGTCGTGTTGTGCGGGCGCGGGCACACTCAGGCCGAGGTGTGCTCAGCCGGGAAATCCAGGCTGCTTCGTAGAATGGAACCGAAGATCCCATGCCGGGGATGTGCACCCGGAACCGCGGAGAACCGAGGCGGAGAATGGCTGTCCCTGCAACGAAGGACGACCTCCTCGCTGCCATCGAGAAGACCTTCGCGCAGCTGGAAGACGATCTCGATCGGGTGCCCACTGACGCGGCACGACAGCGTGTGCTGGACGGCCACGTGAAAGATACGCTGATGAGCCCCGCAGATCTGGTGGCCTACCTTGTTGGGTGGAACCAGCAGGTTCTTGTCTGGCATCGACGCCGAGAGCACGGGCTTCCGGACGAGTTTCCTGCTGTAGGGGTCACATGGAACGAGCTCGGTCTCCTGGCTCAGCGCTACTACGCCGAGCACGCGGAGGACTCGTGGCCCGCCCTGCGACGACAGCTGCGCGAAGCCAAGGACGAGATCGTCGCTGTGGTGGACGGGTACTCGGACGCGGAGCTCTACGGCTCACCCTGGTACGGAAAGTGGACCATGGGTCGGATGATCTCGTTCAACACCTCGTCCCCGTATGCCAATGCGCGCCGTCGTCTCCGTTCCTGGCTCCGGCGCGGATGAGCTGATCTCACCGGATCTCGAGGGCATATTGTGAGCGCCGCGCACTCGTCGAACCCCGACGGCCGGGCGGGGAGGCCGTGTCCACGCTGCAGCGCCCCGATCGTGCGGGGGAGCGTCTTGAACCGGAGCTCGCACTTCTACCCGCCCGCTGGCGGCAGCCGCCCTGACGGCGGGCGAAGCGCTTCCGGGGTGCCGGGGCGCCGTCGCTGCGCCGACGGGCAACCGGCGGCCTCACCCCGGCGCGCTGTCGCTGCCGCTCGGCTCATCGATGACGAGTCGGCGTCCGAGGACGCGCACGTCGTCGGGCCCGTACCCGAGCCGATCGTAGAACGTCACGGCGGAGACATTGTCCCCGCGCACCATGAGCTGGACCTTGGGGCAGCCCATCGCGGCGAGGCGTCGTTCGGCCTCCGCGACGAGTGCTCGCCCGATCCCGGCCCCGCGGTGCGAAGCGGCGGTCGCCAGGTAGTACAGCCAGCCGCGGTGGCCGTCGTAACCGGCCATGACGCTCCCGACGATGCGTGCGGCGGGGGCGTCCGCGGCGTCGGCGCTCTCGGCATCATGCGTGTCGGTGTCGGTGTCGGTGCCGTCCGTGCCGTCGCGGCTCTCGTCGACCGCGACGAGCAGGAGGCCGGACGGGGAGGCCGACGACCGCACGATGTCGGCGTACGGGTCGTTCCACGGGCGGGTCAGCCCGCTCCGCGTCCAGAGCTCGACGACGGCGTCGTGGTCGCCGTCGCGGGCGTCGCGGATCGTCACGTGGGGGTGGGGCGAGGTCATGGACTGACGCTAGCGGACGGCGGCGCGCTCAGGCATTCGCCGCACGCACGGCGGCGACGGCAGCGGCTGACCCGCGATCCCACGGGGCACCGTGACCGGGGAGAACCCAGCGCGCCCCGGTCGCGGCGACGGCGTCGAGGGAGGCCGCGGCTTCGGAGGGATCGTCGGTGAAGGGCGCCGGGCGCGGTCCCGTCGCACCCGTGAGGACGTCCCGAGTGGTCAGGCCGTCGCCGACGAACACGGCGTCGACCTCGGCCGAATGCACGGCGACGCTGCCGGGCGAGTGGCCGGGCAGCCCGATGATGCGGGGCGACCCGGGCAACGCGAGGGTGTCGCCGTCGTGGAGGGGCAGTGTCTCGTGGATCCAGCGGGGTCGGAGGCCGCCCTTCCCCGCGGTGTAGGCGAGGAATCCCGCGGTGGCGCCGAGGCGCATCCGCTGTCGGGCGCTCCGCGGCTTCGGACCCCCGGCGGCGCGGGAAGCGTCTGCGGGGTGCAGGTACACGGCGACGCCGTACTCGCGGTGCAGGCGGTCGGCGACGCCGATGTGGTCGGAGTCGCCGTGGGTGAGGATCAGTCCGCGCACCTCGGCGGGGGTCCGCCCGATCGCCGCGAGCTCGGCGATCAGTTCCGACCAGTGGCCGGGCAGGCCGGCGTCGATGACGGTGACACCGTCGGGTGTGCTGATCAGGTAGGCGGCAACGATGTCGTTGCCGATGCGGTGGAGTGAGGGGGCGAGACGCATGATGGCTACGATAGTTAGCTATGAGGCTATGGTCAATAGCTATGCTTGTCCCGTGCCCACCCCGGACCGGACCTCACTCGACGCCATCGTCGCCGCCGCGCGCGACATCCTCGAGGCCGACGGCCTCGCCGGACTCACCATGCAGCGCGTCGCACTGGCGGTCGGCGTCAGGGCGCCGTCGCTGTATAAGCGCGTCCGCAACCGCGACGAGCTCATCCGGCTCGTCGCGGAGTCCAGCTTCGCCGAGCTCGCCGAACGGCTCGACGCGGCCGCTGACCTCGCCGACGGCGCCACGAGGTTCCGCGCCTTCGGCCACGAGCGCCCCGCGGCGTTCCGACTGATCCTCGCGCCGGGTGCGGGTGCGGGTGCGGGTGCTGGTGCTGGTGCGGGTGTGCCCGTGGTGGGGGACGAGCACCGCGCCGCTGCGAGCGCGACCGTCATCCGACTGGCCGGTCAGGTCGCGGGGGAGCGGCACGCGCTCGACGCGGCGCGCACCCTGACGGCCTGGGCGGCCGGCTTCGTGCTCATGGAGCTCAACGGCGGCTTCGCCCTGGGCGGCGACGTCGAGGCGGCCTGGGCGTTCGGGCTGGACGCGGTCGTCGGGTCTCTCACGCCGCGCGGCTGAGACGGTCGGGTGCGGGTGCGGGTGCGGGTGCGGGTGCGGGTGCGGGCACGGGCCCGGGCGCGAGGTAGGCCAGGGGCCGACGCCGCCGTGCGAGGCGACGCCCGGGCGATCAGAGGATCTGAACGAGACGGATGAGGTACCCGTCCGGGTCCAGGACGAGGTACTCGCGCTGACTCTCCCAGCCGTCGCCGACGCGAGAGCGGCTCTCGTGCAGCTCCCGGAACGCGTCGTGGCCTGCCGCGAGCAGCCGGTCGCGCGCAGCCGACACGTCCGGCACCTCGATCTGAAGGTTGAGGCCGCGGCCACGGGGATGCTCCGGCGCGGCCGTGACCCACGCGCTCTCGTGGTCCTGCTCGAGCATGATCTGGGCGCCGTCCAGGTCGAGATACGCGAACGGCGGGTCCTCGCGGGTGTACCGGACGGCGAAACCGACGCCGTCGACGTAGAACCGCAGGCTCCGCGCGAGTTCGGTCACGGTCAGCTCCGGCACCAGCGGGTTCCACTCCATGACGCGATTGTGGCAGAGGCGCGGCCTCACCGCCCCGCCTGCCCGGCGCGGGCCCGCCCATCGGATAGCGTTGATCCAACGCCGTCGTGCCGTGGAAGGGGTGTCGCGTGTATCTGAAGAGCATGACGCTCCGCGGCTTCAAGTCGTTCGCGCAGAAGACCACCTTCGCCTTCGAGCCGGGCGTGACCTGTGTCGTCGGCCCCAATGGCTCGGGCAAGTCGAACGTCGTGGACGCCCTCGCCTGGGTGATGGGTGAGCAGGGGGCGAAGACGCTCCGCGGGGGCAAGATGGAGGACGTCATCTTCGCCGGCACGTCGACGCGCGGCCCCCTCGGCCGCGCGGAGGTCAGCGTCACCATCGACAACACCGACGGCGCCCTCCCCATCGACTACAGCGAGGTGACGATCTCGCGCACGCTCTTCCGCAACGGCGGCAGCGAGTACGCCATCAACGGGCGCTCCGTGCGGCTGCTCGACGTGCAGGAGCTGCTGAGCGACTCGGGCCTCGGCCGTGAGATGCACGTCATCGTCGGGCAGGGCCAACTGGACTCTGTGCTCAGGGCCAGCGCCGAGGAGCGACGCGGGTTCATCGAGGAGGCGGCGGGGATCCTCAAGCACCGCAGGCGCAAGGAGCGCACGGTCCGCAAGCTGGACGCCATGCAGGCCAACCTCACTCGGCTCAACGACCTCGCCGGGGAACTCAGGAGACAGCTCAAGCCGCTCGGCAAGCAGGCGGAGGTGGCGAGGGAGGCGCAGGGCATCCAGGCCGTCCTCCGTGACGCGCGGGCCCGGCTGCTCGCGGACGAGGTCGTCGGGCTCCGGCGCCAGCTGGGCGAACACGACCGCTCCGAGCAGGAACGGCACACCGAGCGGATCGTGTTGCAGGAGAAGCTCGAACAGAACCAGATCCGCTCGGCCAGGATCGAGCAGGACCAGAGCAGCGACGCCGTCGACGGTGCCCGCGCCGTGCTCTTCGCCCTCGAGTCCGTCCACCAGCGCCTGCGCAACCTGCACACGCTCACGCAGCAGCGACTGGCGCTCCTCGACGCGCAGGAGGAGTCCGCGCAGGTCACCCGGACGGTCACGGAACAGGCGGTGACGGAGGCTCGCGAGGAGGTCGCCGCGCTGCGCGAGGCCATCGGGGGTGCCGAGCGCGCCGTCGAGCAGGCCAGGGCCGCGACGGCCGGACGGCGGGAGGCGCTGGACGCGATCGACCGCGAGATCCAGGCGCAGGCCGAGCTCGTCTCGGCGCACGACCTGGAGCTGTCCACCCTGCAGGGTGCGGCCGATGCGGCGGCATCCCGCCTCGCCGCCGTCCGTGGCGAGGCACAGCGTCAGAGCGCCGCAGCCGCGGACGCGGAACAGCGCGAGTCGGCGGCGATCGCCGAGCAGGAGCAGCTGCGCGCCTCCGCCCCGACGGCTCCCGAGGAGGGCGACGACGTCAGCGCCCGCTACACCGCCGCGCAGGCCGAGGTCATCGACCGGGAGGCAGCGCTCGACGCGGCGAGGACCGCTCTGCACGAGGCGCAGAGCGCCAGGGACTCCCACGCGGCCAGGGCGGCCGCGCTCGGCAGGGCGCTGGAGGTGTCGGCCGGCGGTTCGGAGCTGGACCTGGACGGGGTGCCCGGCGTCGTCGGGCTCGTCGCCGACAGCGTCCACCCCCGTGCCGGCTCCGAGGCCGTCGTCGCCCGCGCGCTCGGATCGCTGGCTGAGGCCGTTCTCGTCGACGACTTCGCGGCGGCGTCCCGGGTGCTGGCGCTCGCCGCAGAAGCCGACACCTCGGTCGATGTGGTGGTCGCCGGGGCGGGCAGGCCGGAGGTGAGCGGCGGCGTCCCGGCCATGACCCGGGTGTCGGAGTTGGCGACGGCCCCCGACGGCGTGCTCGCCGTCCTCGACCTGTTCCTGCTCGCGGAGGACCTCGACGGTGCCGTGGCGGCGCTTGCCCTCGCCCCCGTGGCGATGGGCGCGGTGACGGCGGCGGGGGAGGTCGTGACGGCGTCGACGCTCTCCGGCGGTGGCTCACGCGAGCGGGGCCGCATACAGCTCACGGCCGAACGCGATGCCGCGGTCGCCGAACGCGACGCGGCAGCGACGGCGGCCGTGGGGCGGGACGAGGAGCTCGTGGCGGCCCGTGTGGCTCTCCGCGCGGCCCAGGAGCGGAGCACCTCGGCTCTTGCCGCGCTGCGTGAGCAGGACGGCCTGCTCGCCGAGTACAACGAGCGCGTCAACGGCCTCCGCGTCCGCGTCGATGCCGCGCGAGCGGAGCGGGAGCGCGCGGGTGCGGCGCAGCTGGCCGCCTCG
This sequence comes from Mycetocola reblochoni REB411, assembly GCF_900163835.1. Classification (GTDB taxonomy): domain Bacteria; phylum Actinomycetota; class Actinomycetes; order Actinomycetales; family Microbacteriaceae; genus Mycetocola_B; species Mycetocola_B reblochoni. The sequence continues at coordinate 136,422 of NZ_FUKR01000036.1, forward strand.
GCGGCGCTCCGCGATGCCGAGGCACTGGCCGCGTCGACGTCGGCGGCGGTGGACGTCGCGCGGTCGAAGCCCCGACCGATCGTCGACGCGCACGCGCGGGATGAGGCCGCCGCCGAGCTCGAGCGCGCCAGGGATGAGGAGATCGAGGCGCGCTTCGTCGTCGAGACCGCGAAGGAGCGCGTGCGCCAGGCGGAGGGTCGTGCCGCCTCGCTGCGACGCAGGCGCGAAGCCGAGGGTCAGGCGGCTGAGGCAGCCGCGCGAAAGGCCGTCGTCCGGCGCCGCCAGCGTGAGGCGGCCGAGCGTGTCGCCGCGTCGTTGCCGGAGCTCATCGCCTCGGCGGAGCGGTCTGTCGCCGAGGCCAGGGTGCGCCTGGTCAGGGCGGAGGACGAGCGCCGCGAGCAGAACGCCGAGCTCGCGGAGCTGCGCAGGGACGGGGCTCAGCTGCGGGACCGTCTCCAGCTCATCACCGAGGACGTCCACTCCCTCGAACTGCAGATCTACGAGAAGAAGCTGCAGCTGTCGAGTCTACTGGAGCGGGCGGCGAGCGAGCTCGGCCTGGTCGAGCAGGTGCTCGTCGCCGAGTACGGTCCCGACCGTCTCGTCCCCCGCGACGGCGAGGACGTCGCCGAGATGGCACGGCGCGCCGTCGCACGCTCGCGCGCCCGCTCGGCCGCGGCGTCGGCGGACGCCGACGTGCCCGTGCCGTCCCCCGACGCGGACGTGACCGTCGCCGGCGGTGCCGAGGCGGAAGCGACCGAGGCCACTGTGACTGCTGCGTCGACCGAGGCCGCCGCCGTGCCCGCGGACCCGGCGGAGTGCACCCCGGACGGGGACGGGCCGGACGGCGACGTCCCGGACGGGGACGGGCCCCTGACTCCCGAGGACGGCGTCCCCTTCGTCCGCGCCGAGCAGCAGCGTCGCCTGGCGAGGGCGGAGCAGATGCTCTCGCGGCTCGGCCGGATCAACCCGCTCGCGCTGGAGGAGTTCGCCGCGCTCGAACAGCGGCACCTCTTCCTCACCGAGCAGCTCGCCGACCTGGCCAAGACCCGCAGCGACCTCGAGACGATCATCACCGAGCTCGACGAGCGCATGCAGCTGATCTTCCGCGAGGCGTTCGAGGACACCAGGGAGGCCTTCAACGAGGTCTTCCCCGTTCTGTTCCCCGGCGGTACGGGGACCCTCGCACTCAGCGACCCGGACAACCTGCTGACGACGGGCATCGAGGTCAGCGTCCGCCCCGCGGGCAAGAAGGTCGAGCGGCTCTCGCTGCTCTCCGGGGGCGAGCGCTCCCTCGCAGCGGTCGCGCTGCTTGTGGCCATCTTCAAGGCCAGGCCGAGCCCGTTCTACATCATGGACGAGGTCGAGGCGGCGCTGGACGATGCCAACCTCGGTCGGCTGCTGCAGATCTTCGAGGACCTGCGCGCCAGCTCGCAGCTCATCGTCATCACTCACCAGAAGCGGACGATGGAGATCGCGGACGCCCTCTACGGCGTCTCCATGCGGCAGGACGGCGTGTCCGCCGTCGTCGGCCAGCGCATCAGGACAGACGGCGAGGAGTCCGAGGCAGGATAGCCTGGGAGCATGGCACGAACTCCCTGGTCCCTCGGCGGCGCCCTCCGCGGGCTCTTCACGAAGGCGACGATCGACGACAGTACCTGGGACGACCTGGAGTCCGCGCTCATCACCGCCGACTTCGGCCCCGACATCGCCGACGAGATCGTCGAGGAGCTGCGCCGCAACGTCGCCACCTACCGCACGACGGATCCCGCCGACCTGCAGCGCATGCTGCGCGAGACGATCGAGGAGCGGCTCGCGCGCTACGACACGAGCCTGGTCCTGACCGAGCGGCCGGCCGTCGTTCTCGTCGTCGGCGTGAACGGCGTCGGCAAGACGACGACGATCGGCAAGTTCGCGCGATTCCTGCGCACGCACGGCCGCACGGTGGTCGTCGGCGCGGCCGACACCTTCCGCGCGGCCGCGGTCGAGCAGCTGGCCACCTGGGCTGAGCGTGCCGGGGCCGAGGTGGTCCGCCCGCAGCACGAGGGGCAGGACCCCGCCTCGGTTGCCTTCCAGACGGTCGAGTACGCGAAGCGGACGGGGACCGAGATCGTCGTCATCGACACCGCCGGCCGGCTGCAGACCAAGTCCGGCCTGATGGACGAGCTGTCGAAGATCCGCCGCGTCGTCGAGAAGCAGGCCCCGGTGTCGGAGGTGCTTCTCGTGCTCGACGCCACGACGGGTCAGAACGGTGTCGCGCAGGCGGAGGCGTTCATCCAGCACGCCGGTGTCACCGGTCTCGTCCTGACCAAGCTGGACGGCTCGGCGAAGGGCGGCTTCGTCCTCTCCGTCCAGGAGCGCACGGGACTGCCGATCAAGCTGATCGGCCAGGGCGAGGGCATCAACGACCTCACCGGGTTCACCCCGCACGTCTTTGCACAGAAGCTCGTCGGCTGATGGCGGCGAGGGAGCACGACTACTTCGGTGCGCTCGGCGCCGCGCCCCGGTTGTGGTCGGAGACGATCGAGGTCGGCGAGCAGCGTGTCGAGGTGGTGCTTCGGACCGACTCGGCGGTCGAGTCCAGCCCCGGCGCTCTGGAGGCCGCGGCCGCGCTCATCGCCGCGGCGGAGGGCCTGGACCTGCGCGGGCGCAACGCGATCGTCGCGGGTATGGGGGAGCGCGGCGGTGACGTCACGCTGTTCCTGCAGGCGGCCGTCGACGAGCTCGGGGACGAGCTGGAGGACGTGCTCGTGGACCGGTCGGGTGACGTCGAGATGGACCTCATCCGTTCGCTGCTTTGGGAGAGGCTCGACATCGGTGTCGACAGCACCGGCGAGGGCGAGCCGTTCGCCCGCCTCGTCTACGGGATCGACTCGGACGCGACCGATCAGCGGATCGCTGTGTCCCTCGCCGTCGATCTGGCGACGGTCGCGATCCAGGTGCTCGACGGCATCGACGACTGACCCCGCCCCGCGGGCCGCTGTTCGGCGCCACGCTCAGCCCGCGGCGCGTTGACCGTCGGCCGCGCGGGGGACCGCCGCAGCGCGGAGGAATCCCGACTCGCGGGCCTGGCGGGCCAGATGGGTCAACTGCGGCGGGACGGTGCGGCCGGTGGCCTGCATCGCCGTCGCCCAGAGCCGTCCGGCCCGGTAGCTGGAGCGCACGAGCGGACCGGCGAGTACGCCGGCGAAGCCGATCTCCTCGGCCTCCTCCGCGATCTCGACGAACTCCTGGGGCGGGAGCCACCGGTCGACGGGGAGGTGCCGCGGTGTGGGGCGCAGGTACTGCGTGACCGTGATGATGTCCGTCCCCGCCTCGTGCAGGCCCTGCAGCGCGTCCGAGATCTCCTCGCGCGTCTCACCCATCCCGAGGATGAGGTTCGACTTGGTCACCAGCCCGTCGGCGCGTGCGAGCCGCAGGACGTCGAGCGAGCGCTCGTAACGGAACGCGGGGCGGATGCGCTTGAAGATCCGGGGGACGGTCTCGACGTTGTGCGCGAAGACCTCAGGGCGGGAGTCGAAGACGAGCTGGAGCAGCTCGGGGTTGCCGGAGAAGTCGGTGGCCAGCAGCTCCACCCCCGTTCCGGGGTTCAGCTCGTGGATCTGCCGCACCGTCTCGGCGTGCAGCCAGGCTCCCTCGTCGTCGAGGTCGTCTCGGGCGACGCCGGTCACGGTCGCGTATCTCAATGCCATGGTGCGCACGGACTCGGCGACGCGTCGGGGCTCGTCGGTGTCGTAGTCGGCCGGCTTGCCCGTGTCGATCTGGCAGAAGTCGCATCGCCGGGTGCACTGCGAGCCTCCGATGAGGAAGGTCGCCTCCCGGTCCTCCCAGCACTCGAAGATGTTGGGGCAGCCGGCCTCCTGGCACACCGTGTGCAGCTCGGTGTCGGCCACGAGAGCGCGCATCGCGGTGTACTCGGGGCCGGTCTTCGCCGTGGTCTTGATCCAGGGCGGCTTGCTCTCGATCGGGGTCTGCGCGTTGCGGACCTCGAGCCGGAGCAGCTTGCGTCCCGACGCGGTGGGGGCGCTCATCGTGCTCCTCCGGCCAGCGACCCGCTGCGCGGTGGGGGAGTGCTGTCGTGCCCTGTTCCGGCGCCGGCGGTGAGCAGCGCCTCCGACACCGTGGTGGCGATCACGTCGAGCAGCTGGGCGGGGGTGACGGTCCGTCCGAGAACAGTGCTGATGCTGGTGACCCCGCGGTCGGTGATGCCGCACGGGACGATGCGGTCGAAGGGGGACAGCTCGTTGCTGCAGTTGAGTGCGAAGCCGTGCCTGGTCACGTTGCGTTCGACCCGCACGCCGATCGCGGCGATCTTCGACTCGGATCCGCCGGGGTCCCTGACCCAGACGCCGCTGCGCCCGGCGACGGTGTACCCCGTGATCGACGCTGTCCGCAGCGCTGCGATCAGGCCCTGTTCGAGGCGTCGGACGTGGGCCACGACGTCGAGCGGCTGGGGGAGTCGCACGATCGGGTACCCGATGAGCTGTCCCGGTCCGTGCCAGGTGATGCGCCCGCCGCGATCCACCCGTTCGACCACGGCAGGGGGCTCCGGCAGCTCTGAGCGGCGGGTCTGCGCGCCGGCGGTGTACACCGCCGTGTGCTCGAGCAGGAGCATCGTGTCTCCGGCGCGGTCGGCAACGCGCTCGGCGTGCAGGCGGCGCTGCTCGGCGAGCGCGGTGCGGAAGGGGACGTAGCTGGGGGCGAGGCCCAGAGGGATGACGTCGATCACGACACCAGTAGACCATTAAGTAGACCGAGTCCAAAAAGTCGAATCGATCGGGGGAGGAGCGTGGGTCGGTCGTGGAGGATCCGACGGCTAAACTGGTCGCCAAATGGCTACTTTCGGAACTCTCTCAGACCGCCTCGCGGAGACCTTCAAGAATCTGCGCACCAAGGGCAAGCTCTCCGCCTCGGACGTCGACGGCACCGTCCGTGACATCCGACGCGCGCTCCTCGAGGCCGACGTCGCCTTCGAGGTGGCGAAGACGTTCAGCACCACCGTGCGCGAGCGGGCCCTCGGTGACGAGGTCAACCGCGCGCTCAACCCGGCGCAGCAGGTCGTCCAGATCGTCAACGAGGAGCTCGTGGGCATCCTCGGTGGCCAGCAGCGTCGGCTGGAGTTCGCGAAGAACCCGCCGACGGTCATCATGCTCGCCGGCCTCCAGGGTGCCGGAAAGACGACCCTCGCCGGAAAGCTGGCGAAGTGGCTGGCCAAGGAGGGGCACACCCCGCTCCTGGTCGCCGCCGACCTGCAGCGCCCCAACGCGGTGACCCAGCTGGGCGTCGTGGCCGAGCAGGCGGGTGCGGCGATCTTCGCGCCCGAGCCGGGCAACGGTGTCGGGGACCCGGTCACGGTTGCCAAGAACTCGATCAAGTACGCCAGGGACAAGCAGTACGACACGGTCATCGTCGACACCGCCGGCCGTCTCGGCGTCGACGCCGAGATGATGGACCAGGCCGCGAGGATCCGCCGGGCGGTCGACCCCGACGAGGTCCTGTTCGTGATCGACGCGATGACCGGTCAGGACGCGGTCGCGACGGCGAAGGCCTTCCAGGACGGGGTCGACTTCACCGGGGTCGTGCTGTCGAAGCTCGATGGCGACGCGCGCGGCGGTGCTGCGCTCTCGGTGGCCTCGATGACGGGGCGGCCGATCATCTTCGCCTCCACCGGTGAGGGACTCGACGACTTCGAGCCCTTCCACCCCGACCGCATGGCCAGTCGCATCCTCGACCTCGGTGACATCCTCACCCTCATCGAGCAGGCGCAGTCCGCCTTCGACGAGGAGGAGGCGCGCAAGGTCGCGGAGAAGTTCGCCACCGACACCTTCACCCTCGACGACTTCCTCACCCAGATGCAGCAGCTGCGCAACATGGGCTCCCTGAAGAAGATGATGGGGATGCTCCCCGGCATGGGGCAGATGAAGCAGCAGCTGGACGGGTTCGACGAGCGCGAGATCGTCCGGACCGAGGCGATCATCCAGTCGATGACCCGCGCCGAGCGGGTGAACCCCAAGCTGCTCAACGGCTCACGCCGGCTCCGCATCGCGCGCGGAAGCGGCATGACCGTGACCGACGTCAACCAGCTGGTCGCTCGATTCGAGCAGGCCGCCAAGATGATGAAGACCGTCGCCAAGGGCGGCGTTCCCCAGGTCCCGGGTATGGGCCCCGTTCCCGGTGCACGCGGCGGCAAGTCGCGCAAGCAGCAGAAGACGAAGAAGGGCTCCCGCTCGGGCAACCCGGCCAAGCGGGCCCAGGAGCTCCAGTCCGGCGCGGCGGATCGCGCGGCCGCACCGAGCGGCTCGGGCTTCGGCGTCGCCGGCGGGGCATCGTCCCAGCCGAGCGAGGACGACCTCAAGGCGCTTCAGGGCTTCCTCGGGCGCGGCGGAGGGGCTTGAGCATGCGCGCGTCGGCGCGGGCGCTCGTGGTTCTCGGTGCACTGTGCGCCGTGCTGCCGCTGGCGGCGTGCTCGCCGCGCGCCTCGGCCGAGATGCTCGGCGAGTGGAGGACGGGACTGAGCTACGACGGCGACGAGCCGTACCTGCTGCTGGAGGAGAACGGGCGGTGGTCGGCGTCGGACGGCTGCAACACCGTGGTGGACGCGCGCTGGTCGCTCGGCGCGGACGGGGCGCTGACGGTCGACGACCAGCCGATGACGATGATCGGTTGCGACGGCGACGCGGTGCCGTCGGCGTTCAGCACGGCGCGATCGGTGACGGTCTCGGACGGGACCCTGGTGCTGCACAGGGACGAGGGCGACGTCGTCCTCGTCCGACCCGGCGCGGATGCGCCCGGGCTGACGGCGCAGGAGCTGGCCGGCCGGTGGGCGGACGTCGACGCTCCGGAGGTGGTGCTCGACCTCGCCGCGGAGGGAACCCTCAGCGGCTCGGACGGCTGCAACCGGCTGATGGGCTCGTGGGAGCTCCACGACGGCCGTCTGCAGTGGCAGGGCGGGCTCGCCACGACCCGGATGCACTGTCCCGGTGTCGACACCTGGCTGAGCGGATCGGCCTTCGCACAGCCGCGCGGCTTCGGCAGCTGGCTGCGGATTCTCGACGCCGACGGGGTCGAGCTGGGGCATCTGCAACGCTCAGCCCCCGACGCCGCCGATCCGTCGGCGACACCGGATCCCGGAGGGAGCTGAGCGCCAACGGGCGTCCAGGCGTCAGCGGGTGCCGAGGCCTTCTCTGAGCTCGCGGGCGAGTGCGGCCACGACCGCGGACAGGTCCCCGGCTGACGCCGTGGCGTTGGCCCGCTGCCTCTGATAGCTCCCGCCCCTCCTGGCGATGTCGGCGACGAAAGCGAGCTCCCTGGCGCAGCCCAGATCTCCGGCGATCCCTGCGAGCCGGTCGAGCCAGAGTTCGAGGTCGTCGGTGACGAGGCGTTCATCGCCGTCCGCGGAGACGATCAGCTCCGCGTCGAGCCCGTACCGTGCCGCGCGCCACTTATTCTCGCTGACGAACCAGCGCGGGAGCGTGACAAGGGGGCGACCCGCGTCGAGCTCGCGGTTGAGGTGCTCGACGAGGCAGTGGATGAGCGCCGCGACCGCGGCGAACTCGTCGACCGTCGAGGTCGCGTCGCAGGAGCGCATCTCGAGGGTGCCCCAGCGTGGCGCCGGGCGGAGGTCCCATCGGACCTCGGTGCAGTCGTCGATGACCCCGGTCCGCGTCATGTCCGTGACGTAGCGCTCGAACTCGGACCACGCGCGGAACTGCTGGGGGAGCCCCGCCGTGGGCAGCTGCTGGAACATCAGCGCGCGGTTGGAGGCGTAGCCGGTGTCGACCCCGGCCCAGAACGGGCTCGAGGCGGTCAGCGCCTGCAGGTGGGGGCTGAGCGTGAGCAGCCCGTCCAGTAGCGGGAGCACCCGGTCGACGCTGTCGACGCCGACGTGGACGTGGACGCCCCAGATCATCATGTTGCGGCCCCACCACTGGGTCCGGTCGATGAGCTTGTGATAGCGCTGCTTGTCGGAGATGGGCTGCTCGAACCACTGGCCGAAGGGATGCGAGCCGGAGGAGATCAGATCGATGCCCCTGGGGGCGGCGACGGCCCTGACCTCGTCGAGCTGGTGCCGGAGGTCGTCGATGGCCCCGCCGGCGGTGGTGTGCACGCCGCTGACCAGCTCGACGGTGTTCTGCAGGAGTTCGCCGGTGATGTGCGGGTGGGGCGAGCCGTCGGGGAGCCGAAGGGCGTCGAGGACCTCGTCGGCGCGCTGGACGAGGCCGCCGTCGTCGGGATCGACGAGCGCGAGTTCCCATTCGAGACCGATGGTCCCCCGTGCGGACGGGGCGAAGTCGATGTCCATTGACCGCCTGACCCGACCCCTGCGGGGCCGTCTGCCGCCATCCTGCCAAATGCCGCGGCAGCGGAGAAATCGGGGATCATGGATCGTCATCTGCCCGGAGGCGTCGTGCTGGAGCGCCGGGTGCGGGCGTGGTGGTCGCGGGGGCTGGCCGACGTGCTGTCGTGAGGCACGGCGGGCCGTGGCGAGCGGGCGACACGGTCGCGGCACGCGCGCGGGATTACCCATCGGGGCGAGGAATCTGACAGAATGATCCGTTGAGTGCGCTCTGCCCGACCCTCTATCAGGCAGAACGCGACACCATTCAGCTTTCGTACCGAGTGTGACCCCACCTTTCGGTATCGAGCACGTCACGCACACACACGAAACTCAGGAGAATTGTGGCTGTCAAGATTCGTTTGAAGCGGTTCGGCAAGATCCGCGCCCCCTACTACCGCGTCGTCGTCGCGGACTCGCGCACCAAGCGCGACGGTCGCGTCATCGAGGAGATCGGCAAGTACCACCCCACCGAGGAGCCCTCGATCATCGAGATCAACTCCGAGCGTGCCCAGTACTGGCTCGGCGTCGGCGCACAGCCGACCGAGCAGGTCGCTGCTCTGCTGAAGCTCACCGGCGACTGGGGCATCTTCAAGGGCGACAAGGACGCGAAGTCCACCGTCAAGGTTGCTGAGCCCAAGGCGGCGTTCGTCGCCGACGAGGCCAAGAAGCCGGTGCTCAAGCCCAAGGTGGAGAAGGCTGCTGAGCCCGCCCCCGCCGAGGCTGAGGCCGAGACCGAGGCCGCCGAGGCGACTGCTGAGGAACAGGCCTAACATTGCTCGACTCCGCACTCGCGCACCTGGTCAAGGGGATCGTCGATCACCCTGACGACGTGCGTGTCGTCGCGAAGGACACCGCCCGTGGCGAGGTCCTCGAGGTTCGTGTGAACCCCGAGGACCTCGGCCGGGTCATCGGTCGTTCGGGGCGCACAGCCAAGTCCCTGCGCACGCTCGTCGCCGCCCTGGCGGACGGCCGTCGTGTCCGCGTCGACGTCATCGACACCGACGCCTGACGTGAACGCTGCAACGACCCCCGCGCCGCAGCTCCGCGTCGGGCGCCTGACGAAGGCCCATGGCCTGAAGGGCGCCATCAAACTCGAGCTCTTCACCGACGACCCGGAGAAGCGCTTCGTCCCCGGCGCCGTCTTCACCCTGCAGGTGCCGACCTCGTCGCCCTGGCACGGGCGAACGCTGACGCTCACCCAGCTGCGCTGGTTCAACTCTCACCCCGTCGGATTCTTCGACGGCGTCGACGACCGCACCGCGGCGGAGGGGCTGGCGAAGGCCATCCTCTGGATCGACGACGACTCCGACGAGGACCAGGAGGACGACGCCTGGCACCACCACCAGCTCATCGGCCTCGACGTGGTCCGCGACGGCGTGGTTCTCGGAACCGTCGCCCGGATCGATCACCTTCCCGCACAGGATCTCCTGGCCGTCGACACTGCGTCCGGCGAGGTGCTCGTGCCCTTCGTCCGCGCGCTCGTCCCCGAGGTCGATGTCGCAGGCGGCAGGATCGTCGTGACCCCTCCGGCCGGCCTCTTCGAGGAGGTCGCCGACGGCGCCGATGACGACGCCGACACCGGCACCGACGATGGGGCCGATACCGACGGCACCGACGTCGGCTCCGACTGAGCCGACCGATGCGAGTCGACATCGTCACGATCTTCCCGGCGTTCTTCGACGTGCTGGATCTGTCCCTCATGGGCAGGGCGCGGAGCAACGGCGTGCTGGACGTGCGCATTCACGATCTGCGTGACCACGCCCACGACCGTCATCGCACGGTCGACGACACCCCCTACGGCGGCGGCGCCGGAATGGTCATGAAGCCGGAGCCGTGGGGTGAGGCGCTCGACGCGATCCTCGCGGACGCCGACGACCCTCTCGTGGTCTTCCCCTCGCCGGCGGGACAGGTGTTCCGTCAGTCCACCGCCCATGAGCTGAGCGAGGAGCAGCACCTCGTGTTCTGCTGTGGTCGTTACGAGGGCATCGACCAGAGGGTCATCGACGACACCGCCGGCAGGTCGAGGACGATGATGCTCAGCATCGGAGACTACGTTCTCAACGGCGGCGAGTCGGCGACGATGGTGGTGCTCGAGGCCGTCGCTCGCCTCATCCCGGGGATGGTCGGCAACCCCGAGTCGCTTCTGCACGAATCCCATGAGCAGGACGGGCTCCTGGAGTACCCGGTCTACACGAAGCCCTCGTCGTGGCGGGGCCATGATGTCCCCCCGGTGCTTCTCAGTGGTCATCACGGACGTGTGGGGGAGTGGCGGCACGCGCAACAGCTGGAGCGCACCCGACTCGTCCGCCCCGAGCTGCTCCGCGCCGAGGACCCGCGTCCCGCTGACGGCGAAATCGGGCGGGAGCCCAGCTGAGGCTCCGTATCATGGGAGCATGACACTGCGACGCGCGCTCTACCGCTGGATGTGGATCGCCTGCCTGGCACTTCCGGCCTGGACCCTGCTCGGCTGGACGCTGTTCTCCCGGGGCGGATGGGCGCTTGCCGGCGTACTTCTGGCGCTGCCGCTGCTGTTCATCGCACTCTCCGGAGTCGCCGGGGTGACGGCGCTTCGGCCTGGCGTCCGTGGCGAACGCGCCCTCGAGTCCCGCGACGCCGTCATCCTGCTGCTCTGGCATGCCTCGATCGTCGTGTTCGGCACGTTCCAGTTCGATGCAGGCTGGACGGTCACGGCGATGGTCCTGCTCGGGCTCGTCGCGTTCTGGAACGCGCTGTGGCGTCTGATCGTCGCGCTGCGCCGCAAGGCGGCGGAGTTCACCGCCGAGTACCAGCAGATGCGCACCCCGCCGTCGGTGACGAAGCCGGAGCCCGACTGGCAGGGAGAGATGATCGTCATCGACGAGGACCAGCCGCGCCGGGACTGACGCCTTTGCATGAGCGGTGCCGTTCTGGCATCATTGACCCTTGTGCTCGGACAGATCTCTGCTTCCGGGGAGATCACCGCACGGCGGAGAGCACACCCCCATTCATCAGATTCCTACCCCGCGGTTGACCGGACGCCGCCGCAGAGAGCGAAAATAATGAGCATTCTGGATCAGGTTGACGCCGCATCGCTGCGTAGCGACATCCCCGAGTTCCGCGCCGGTGACACCCTCAAGGTGCACGTCAACATCGTCGAGGGCAACCGCTCGCGTGTGCAGGTCTTCCAGGGTGTCGTGATCGCTCGTCAGGGTGACGGCGTGCGCGAGACCTTCACGGTCCGCAAGGTCAGCTTCCAGATCGGTGTCGAGCGCACCTTCCCCGTGCACTCGCCGATCATCGACAAGATCGAGGTCGTCTCCCGCGGTGACGTCCGCCGTGCCAAGCTCTACTACCTGCGCGAGCTTCGCGGCAAGAAGGCGAAGATCAAGGAGAAGCGCGAGAACTAGGCCGCGCCCACCCCGTCTCGAGCGAGCTCCCCACCCCTACACTGGTGGGGAGCTCGCTCTGTGAGCGTCAACGAGAGGACACCAGGCGTCGTGACGTCGGAAGAACAACCACTTGTGCGGCCGCGTCGCCCCGCTCGGAGGAGCGGTTTCCTCGGCTTCCTCCGGGACCTGGTCATCATCGTCGTGGTGGCGGTGGTCATCTCGTTCGTCGTCAAGACGTTCCTGGTCCGTTCGTTCTACATCCCCTCGGGGTCGATGGAGAACACCCTCCAGATCGACGACAGGATCCTGGTCAACCAGCTGGTTCCCGAGGTGGTCGGCCTCGAGCGCGGGGACGTCGTCGTCTTCAAGGATCCGGGAGGGTGGCTCGAGGGCTCGGGCGTTCCGCCCACGGCCTCGTCGTGGCTGACGAACCTGATCGGCCTCACCAGCCCCGACGACGATGAGCACCTCATCAAGCGGGTCATCGGCCTGCCGGGCGACCACGTGGAGTGCTGCAACGCCTCGGGACAGCTCAGCGTCAACGGGGTCCCCATCTCGGAGCCGTACGTGCTTCTTCCCGCGGGAAAGGAGAGCGTGTCGGAGCGCGAGTTCGACGTGACCGTTCCGGAGGGCTCGCTCTGGGTCCTCGGCGACAACCGCTACAACTCTGCCGACTCGCGGTACAACCAGGACAAGCCCGGTCAGGGCTTCGTCCCCGTCGAGAACGTGGTCGGTCGCGCGTTCGTCATCAGCTGGCCGGTGTCGCGCTGGAGCGTTCTCGGCAACTACCCCGAGGTGTTCCGCGGCGTCCCCGACACGGCCGATGCCGGCGAGTGACCCGCACGATCACGTCGAACGGGCACTGATCGCGGAAGGGTCGCGCCTCGTGATCGGTTGCGACGAGGTGGGCAGGGGGGCGATCGCCGGCCCTGTCGCGGTCGGGGTGAGCGTTTTCCGCACCGATGTTCCCGCCCCGGACGGGGTGAGGGACTCGAAGCTGCTGTCCGCGAAGCGTCGGGCGCTGCTGGCGCCGCTGATCAGCGAGTGGACGCCGTCCGCTGTCGGCTACGCGGATCCGGAGGAGATCGACCGCGGTGGGATCGTCGCCGCGCTGGGAGCGGCGGCGAAGCGCGCACTCGCCGAGCTGCACACCAGGGGTGTCGCGGTGGCGCAGGCCACGATCCTTCTCGACGGGAGCGCTGACTGGCTCTCACCCGTGCTGAGCAGTCCGCTCGACGTCCGCGCCCGTGTCAAGGCGGACCGCGACTGCATCAGCGTGGCCGCGGCCTCGGTGGTGGCGAAGGTCGCCAGGGACGAGCTCATGACGGCGGCCGCGCTGAGACATCCTGGTTATCTCTGGGAGAGCAACAAGGGCTACGGCAGCGGAGCCCACTATGCGGGTCTCGCTGAGAAGGGCCCGAGCCCGCTTCACCGGCTCACGTGGCTCCACGAACGCGGATAAGATGGTGGCGATGGACGACGAGGAACTTGAGGACTACGACCGCGAGGTCGAGCTGGCGCTGTATCGCGAGTATCGCGACGTGGTCGGCCAGTTCGCGTACGTGATCGAGACGGAGCGACGGTTCTATTTGGCGAACGAGGTCAGCCTCGACCGCAAAGACACCGAGCACGACTTCTACTTCGAGTTGAACATGAAGGACGTCTGGGTCTGGGACGTGTACCGCTCCGACAGATTCGTGTCGTCGGTCCGCGTCCTCACATTCAAGGACGTCAACGTCGAGAAGCTGTCCCAGCGGGACTTCGAGCTTCCCAAGGACCTCTCGCTCGACAAGTAGCGTCTCCAGGCGGGCCCGCCGTTTCGAGGCGTGCGGTACCGGCCGACCCGTCTGTGGCCCCGAGTACGGCTGCCGGGGGTCCCTGGCTCCTCCACAGCGATCCGCTCTCCGGTGCTGTGCCCGGATGCGCGCGGAGCATTCCTGCTCGCCCGGGGACGGCCGACGATGGCCGTGTCGGAGGGGGAGCGGGATGCAGACACGGATCGAGACCGGTCGATGGGGAGAGGACCGCGCGGCTGACTACCTTCGGTCGCTCGGGTACACGGTCATCGCGCGGAACTGGCGAGGTGCCGCGGGCGAGGTGGACATCGTCGCCGCCCTCGGCGGACGCACCGCCATCGTCGAGGTCAAGACGCGCCGAGGGACCGGCTTCGGCCACCCGCTCGAGGCGATCACACCGATCAAGCTGCATCGGTTGCGGGTGCTCGCCGCCCAGTGGGGGCGCGAGAACCCCGGCCATGGCCCGCTCCGGATCGACGCCGTCGCCGTCGTCGGCACTCCCGCATCCTGGCGCATCGAGCACCTGACGGCGATCGGCTGATGGCCGTCGCACGCACGTGGGCGGTCGCGGTGGTGGGGATCGGGGGAACGGCCGTTGAGGTCGAGGCCGACCTGGGTGCGCAACTGCCGCGGTTCAGCATCATCGGCCTCGCCGATCGCGCTCTGGCGGAGGCCGAGGACAGGGTCAGGCAGGCCGCGGCCAACGCCGGCGTCTCCTTGCCTGCCAGACGGTTGACGGTGAACCTCGCCCCGGCCGACCTGCCCAAGCACGGGACGGGCTTCGATCTGGCGGTCGCTCTCGCCGCCCTCGCTGCCGGGGGCGTCGTCGACGCGGCGAGGATCGATCGTGTCGTGCACATCGGCGAGCTGGGGCTCGACGGCCGCGTCCGCTCCGTTCCCGGAGTCCTTCCGGCGTGCATCGCCGCGCGCGACGCCGGCTTCACGACGGTCGTCGTTCCTGCCGACAACGTCGACGAGGCTCGGCTCGCCGCAGACGACCTGCAGGTCCTGCCCGTGTCCACGCTCAGGGAGGCGGTTCTCGGCTGCGCCGATGACGATCAGCGCGCACGGCTGGAGGCCCAGCCGGTGCCTGCTCTGGGTGCTCGCTGGGCTCCGCGTCGGAGCGGTGATGCATCGCGTCCGCATCCCACGTCGGTCGTTCGCTCCGACTTCGCCGACGTCCACGATCAGGACGACGCCATCAGGGCGGCGCAGATCGCCGCAGCGGGAGCGCATCACCTGTCGATGGTGGGGTCACCGGGCACGGGGAAGAGCATGATCGCGGAACGTCTCGCCGGGATCATGCCGCGCCTGGACGACCACAGCGCGAGAGAGCTCAGCTGCATTCGCTCCATCGCGGGGGAGGGCGCGCTGACCGCACTGGAGAGAACCCCGCCGTTCGTCGCGCCACACCACACGGCGTCGACCGTCGCGCTGCTCGGTGGCGGGAGCGGTCGCATCAGGCCGGGGGCGGTGACCCTCGCCTGTCACGGCGTGCTCTTCCTCGACGAGGTGTCCGAGATGAGCCGACACACACTCAACGCCCTGCGCCAGCCCATCGAGACGGGCGAGGTCCGGATTCATCGCGCGAGCGGCAACGTCACCTTCCCCGCGCGATTCCAGCTCACCCTCGCCTCGAACCCCTGCCCGTGCGGATTCGCGGGAACGGGCGAACGCGAGTGCACCTGTAGCCCGGATGCTCTCCGGCGGTACCGCTCGCGGTTGGCTGGGCCGATCATGGACCGTATCGATGTGCGGGTGCGGGTCGCGGCCCCGCGGCGAACCCGGCCGGGCTCGCAGGCGACGACCGCCCGGCTCGCTGAGGCCGTCGACAGGGCGCGCCGTCGTGCGGTGGAACGAGCGGGCAAGCCCAACGCCGCGCTTTCCCGCGCCGAGCTCGGCACGGCGTCCCTCGCGATACCGCCGTCGGCTCGTCGGCACCTCGACCAGGCATGGGACAGGGGCATCCTCAGCATGCGCGGGTATGACCGGGTACGCCGGGTCGCGTGGACGATCGCCGACCTGGAGGACCGGGACCGGCCCGGAGCGGACGACGTGGATCAGGCGCTGTATTTTCGCCGAGGCGAAGCATGACGGGCACCGGGCGCGGAGTCGACCGCCGTCGATCGGGTCACGCGACAGGAGGCGCCCCCTCGGTCGAACGCCGCAGCGTCGACGAGTGCCTGGGCACGGCGGGGCTGGCGCTCGAACTGAGCCAGCGGCTCGTGCCGTGGCGCACGGTGACCGCCGGGGAGGTCGACGACGTCGCCGCGACCGCGATCGTCAGCCTGCTCGGCGGCGCGGATGACGCGGCCGTCGCCGCGATCAGGGCGGTCATCGACCCCGTGCTCCTTCTTGACGCCCTGACCAGGGACTCCGCTGCGCTCCTCGACGCCGTGGTCCCCGCAGGCGCGGGGGCGGGGCGGCAGCGCGATGCAGCACGGTGGCTGCGCGCACGGTGCGCCGAGCAGTCACCGGCGGAGGCGGTCAGGCGTGCGACACGCTCGGGCCTCTGGATGATCACGGCTGCGGTCCCGGAGTGGCCGGAACGGCTGAGTGGCCTGGGCCGGGGGGAGCCTCGAGAGCTGTGGGGGCGCGGCGATGTGGACGCGGTTCGCGTTCCGCCGTCGGGAACGCTGGCGACCGTCGGGGCACGGGCCGCGAGCGGCTATGGCGAGGCGGCAGCCCGTGGCATCCTGGCGGACCTGGCGGCGGACGGCCTCGTCATCGTCTCGGGTGCGGCCTACGGCATCGATGCGGTCGCCCACCGTGTGGCACTCGAAAGCGGTTCGGCCACGGTCGCGGTTCTCGCCTCAGGGGCGGACCTTGCGTCGCCGTCCGGGCACCGTCGTCTGATCGAGCAGATCGCCGAGTCCGGAGCAGTGATCAGCGAGCACCCTCCTGCGACACGTCCGCGGGCGCACGGGTTCCTCCATCGCAACAGGCTGATCGCGGCGCTCGCCGATGCGACGCTCGTGATCGAGGCCGGGGCTCGCTCCGGTTCGCTCAACACCGCAGGCCATGCGGCGACGATCGGACGCCCTGTCGGTGCCGTCCCCGGACCGATCACCGCTCCGGCCTCGGCGGGTTGCCATCGACTCCTGCGCGAGTACGGCGCGATCTGCGTGACCAGCGCCGTCGAGGCCGCCGAACTCGTCGGATGGAACGTCGAGGTGCCGGCGGCTCGGGGACGGCGGCGTTCAGGGCACGCGACTCCGAGCGCCATCGAGGCCGCCCGAGAACATCCGGTCGTCGCCGGTGTCGAGGAGCCGCTCGTCCGGTCGATCGCCCGAAACCCCGGAATGACGATCACAGAGATCATCGATTCCGATTCCGATTCCGGTTCCGGGTGGAAGCGCGACGGATGGGCGGTTCGTGGTCAGCTGGCCGCACTCGAATCGGCCGGGGTGCTCACCCAAACCGACGGCAGGTGGTGGCCCACCGCGCCGAAGCAGAGCTCGGGCGCGTGAGGCTGCCATCGTCCACGGGGCCGTGGGAGCATGGGGCCTATGGAACTCGGCAGGGCAATCGACGGCTACATCGATGCCGTTCTGTCCTCGTCGCGTCTGTCGACGCGGACCCTGACCGCATACGCGTCAGATCTCGAGGCGCTGCACCGATACTGCTCGTCGCGCGACGTGACCGACACCGGCCAGATCGACCTCGAGCTTCTGCGCGACTGGCTGTGGTCCGACGCCCAACAGGGGCATGCACCCGCGACTCTCGCCCGGCACCGTGCCGCGGTGCGCGGCTTCGGCGAGTGGCTGCGCGACACGGGGCGTACGGCGGCGAACCCGGCCGCCCGTCTCCGGGCCCCCAGCCCGGGGCGCTCCCTGCCGCACCTCGTCCGCTCGGAACGGATCGCCGATGCGGCTGCCGCGCTCAGGGACGCGTCCGCGCAGGGCGACCATCGTGCCGGGCGCGACCTGTGTGTCCTCGAACTGCTGTACGCCACCGGCATGCGCGTGTCGGAACTGGTCTCCCTCGACGTCGACGGGGTCAACCTCGATGAGCTGACCGTCCGGGTGACGGGGAAGGGCGACAAGGAGCGGGTCATCCCGTTCGGCGTGCCCGCACGGACAGCAACGATCGACTACGTGACGCGGGATCGGCCCGCCCTGCTCGGGAACCGGCCGTCCCGGGCGACAACGGCCGCGTTGGTCCTCGGTGTGCGCGGCGAACGCGTGAACGCCAGGACCGTGTATCGCATCGTCAACGGGCTCTTCCCCGAGGCGGGCGGCCCGGCCGGTGCCGGGCCACACACGCTTCGGCACAGCACGGCCACTCACCTTCTGGACGGGGGAGCCGACCTCCGGAACGTGCAGGAGTTCCTCGGGCACTCCTCACTGGGCACCACCCAGATCTACACGCACGTGTCCGCCGAGCGTCTCGCCGCGAGCTATCGTCAGGCACACCCGCGGGCCTGACCGGTGTGCGGTGACCCGTCCACGCCGGTCGCAGACGGCGCGTCTACCGGAGGAGGTGCGCCTGCCGCATGGTGCGGCACTCTCCGCCGGGAGTCCGCCGTTCGTCGGGTGTGCCCCGTCCGTCGCGGCTGCCGGCTCCGCCGGGCAATCCTTGGCCGCCGGGCGGGCCGGTCGAAGGGCGGGGCGGCGCCGGTGACGTCAGCCGCCCGCAGAGGGAAGGAGGCGCGCATGCCGACGTGGCTCCAGAACCAGAAGAGGGTCGCGGTAGACGCCGTCGACCCGGAGGCCCAGGTGCAGCACGGCATCATCGGCGCACCGATCCTCCGCACAGGGCTGCGCGGTGTCGCACCCCGGAGGCGAGTCGCGCAGATGACTCGTGCCGACGACCCGACCCAGGCGCTCGCCGCCGTCGAGTCGCTCGCCGACACGAACGGCCGCGTCCACCGGGAGGTACGAGCTGATCCTGCCGTGCCCGTGATCGACGCTGACCACCGGTGTTCCGGCAACACAGCCGACGAACGACACCGTCCCTGATGCGATCGCCATCACCGTCGAGTCGTCCGAGCCGAGGTCCACACCCCTGTGGCCCGGACCGAAGTCGCTCGCAGGCGGATCGAAGGCCCGGAGGACGCGTGCGTCCTCCACCGGCCAGAACCCGTCGGGAGGAGTCCGCTCGTCACGGTGGGAGAACCGTCGGTGTGGCCCCCGATCCTCGCCCCACGGCGATCCCGTCGTGACGGCGGAGAGCCGCGGATCCGGGAGTGCCGCTGCGAGGCCGGCATCGCCGCTCCTCGCGGTGCCGACCGTCAGTGCGAGGAGGCCGGCGACGAGACGCAACGTGGCGTCCCTACGAGGACGTCGCGGTCGATGCGCCGGCGCATCGCCGGGGCCGCCCCGGCCCCCGGGCGACGCGGGTTCAGCCTCCGTGCGATCCGACGGTCGCACACCTCCGTGGCGGGGATAGACTCTCCTGGTCATCACGGCAGCATCTCTACGATGGGGTGCGGCCGGGAGGGCGACCGTGTTCCGACGAACCGGCGGCGTGTCCGCCGGGTTGTGCAGGGGCGAGGGTGCAGAGGTGCGCTCGACCGGCCTCCCCGCTCTGACCGCTGCGATGCGGAGAGAGCGCGGACCGGGCGACGACGCGCGTTCACGGGAACGAGGGGGAAGCATGACCGGTCCGACCACCGCGCAGGGAGACGAGAGCCGCCGACTCGGGCGGCGTGTCAACGCGCTCGCCGCGGCCGCCGCCGTCGGCGGATTCCTGTTCGGCTTCGACTCGTCCGTCGTCAACGGTGCGGTCGATGCCATCGAGGCGGACTTCTCGCTCGCGGCGACGGCGACCGGATTCGCCGTCGCGTCGGCCCTGCTCGGGTGCGCCGTCGGCGCCTACCTGGCCGGGCGTCTCGCCGACCGCTGGGGTCGCGTTCCCGTGATGCTCCTCGGCGCCGTGCTGTTCTTCGCGAGCTCCCTCGGTGCGGGGCTGGCCTTCGCCGTCTGGGATCTCGTGGTGTGGCGGGTCATCGGCGGTCTCGGCATCGGCATCGCCTCGGTCATCGCCCCGGCGTACATCGCCGAGGTCGCGCCGAGTAACGCCCGCGGACGGCTCGGCTCGCTGCAGCAGCTGGCCATCACACTCGGAATCTTCACCGCCCTGCTCAGCGACGCTGTGCTCGCCCAGACCGCCGGGGGTGCGGGGGAGACGCTCTGGTTCGGCATGCCCGCCTGGCGGTGGATGTTCCTCGTCGGGGTGGTCCCCGCGCTCGTCTACGGTGCGCTCGCGCTGACGATGCCGGAGTCACCCCGCTTCCTCGTGCTGAGGGGGAGGAACCCCGAGGCGAGGGGGGTGCTGGCCACCCTCATGCCCGAGGGGCAGGTGGAGACGGCGATGACCGAGGCCATCGAGACGGTCGAGGAGGACCGCAGAAACAAGCGGACCGCGTCACTCCGGGGGCCCCTGCTCGGGCTGCTCCCCGTGGTGTGGGTCGGTGTGGTCCTGTCCATGCTGCAGCAGCTCGTCGGCATCAATGTGATCTTCTACTACTCGACGACGCTGTGGAAGGCCGTCGGCTTCGACGAGTCGAACTCGCTTCTGATCTCGGTGATCACGAGCGTGACGAACGTGCTCGTCACCCTGATTGCGATCGCGCTGGTCGACCGGGTTGGGCGACGACCGTTGATGCTCGTCGGCTCGGCAGGGATGGCCCTGTCTCTCGGCGCGATGACCCTGGCGTTCAGCCAGGCGGGGATGAACGCGGCGGGCGAGCCCGAGCTCACCGGTGCCTGGGCGCCCATCGCACTCGTCGGGGCGAACGCGTTCGTTGTCGCCTTCGGCGCGAGCTGGGGTCCTCTGGTGTGGGTGCTGCTGGGTGAGATCTTCCCGAACCGGATCAGGGCGCGCGCCCTCGGGGTCGCCGCCGGTGCCCAGTGGCTCACCAACTTCGCGGTGTCCGTGTCGTTCCCGTTCCTGTCGCAGGAGGTGTCGCTGACGCTCGCCTACGGGCTGTACACCGCGTTCGCGGCGCTGTCGTTCGTTTTCGTGTTCCGGGTCGTCCCCGAGACGAAGGGGACGAATCTGGAGGACGCCGATCGCCTGTTCGATGTCGCTCCCCGCGGGCGGCGACGACGGTCATGAGCTGAGCCGCGCGGGCGGAGTCCGGGCGGATTGCTGAGATCGTTGTCGGGCGGCGGCCGGATCGGCGGTGAACGGTGTCGCCAGACCGCTCGCGGGACGTGCCGGAGGTGACCGCGGGCGCGCATGTCTGGTGCTACGATGAACCAGCACCCCTGTGTGGGGTGACTTCGCGCGTCGATATGACGACACATCCTTCGGTCCCCGCAACGGGGTGGCTGTGCGTCCGGCGCCAGGGCCGCGGCGATCGCCGCGACATCAACCGTGAGGCATCGCCGTGTGCGATGCAGAGAAGGAGAACGACCATGGCCGTCGTTACCGTTCGCCAGCTGCTCGACAGCGGCGTGCACTTCGGGCACCAGACCCGCCGCTGGAACCCCAAGATGAAGCGATTCATCTTCACCGAGCGTTCCGGCATCTACATCATCGACCTGCAGAAGTCGCTGTCGTACATCGACGCGGCCTACGACTTCGTCAAGGAGACGGTCGCCCACGGCGGGACCGTCCTCTTCGTCGGAACGAAGAAGCAGGCGCAGGAGTCCATCGCCGAGCAGGCGACCCGCGTCGGTCAGCCCTACGTCAACCAGCGGTGGCTCGGTGGTCTGCTGACCAACTTCAACACCGTCTCCAAGCGTCTCGCTCGCATGAAGGAGCTCGAGGAGCTGGACTTCGAGGACGCCTCGAAGTCGGGCTTCACCAAGAAGGAGCTCCTCATCAAGAAGCGCGAGCTCGACAAGCTGCACAAGTCGCTCGGTGGAATCCGCAACCTGTCGAAGACCCCCAGCGCGCTCTGGGTCGTCGACACGAAGAAGGAGCACCTCGCGATCGACGAGGCCAAGAAGCTCGGCATCCCCGTCGTCGCGATCCTCGACACCAACTGCGACCCCGATGACGTCACCTACCCGATCCCGGGCAACGACGACGCGATCCGCTCCGTCAGCCTGCTGACGCGTATCGTCGCCGACGCTGCGGCCGAGGGCCTCATCCAGCGTCACCAGAAGCCCGCCGAGGGCGAGCAGGCCGAGCCTCTGGCCGAGTGGGAGCAGGAGCTGCTGAACGCAGACGCCCCCGCCGAGACCGAGACGGCGTCGACCGAGGCTGCTGCCGAGACCGAGGCTCCCGCCGAGGAGACCGCGGCCCCCGCGACGGCCGACGCCGCTGAGGCGCCCGCCGCCGAGTCCGCCGCCGAGTAATCCACCGAAGGAGACTGCACGTCATGGCTAACTTCAACATTGCCGACCTCAAGGCGCTGCGCGAGCAGCTGGGCACCGGCATGACCGACACCAAGAACGCTCTCGTCGAGGCCGACGGCGACGTCGAGAAGGCGACCGAGATCCTTCGCCTCAAGGGCGCCAAGGGCAACGCGAAACGTGCCGACCGCTCGACGAGCGAGGGCCTCGTCGCCGTCGCCGAGGGCGACGGCCGCGCAACGATGATCGAGCTCGCCTGCGAGACCGACTTCGTCGCCAAGAACGACAAGTTCATCGCCCTCTCCGAGAAGGTGCTCGAGGCCGTCGCGGCCTCCGGTGCCACCTCGGCCGAGGCCGCGGTCGCCTCCGCCTTCGGCGAGGGCACCATCGGCAGCCTCATCGAGGACCAGGCGGCCACCATCGGCGAGAAGATCGAGCTCCGCCGCGTCGCGGTGCTCGAGGGCGAGAAGTTCGCCGTCTACCTGCACCGGACCTCGAAGGACCTGCCGCCGCAGATCGGTGTCGTCGTCGCCTACACGGGTGACGATGCCGAGACCGCCCGCGCCATCGCACAGCACATCGCGATGTTCGACCCGCAGTACCTCACGCGTGATGAGGTCCCCGCGGACGCCGTCGAGAAGGAGCGCGAGCTCGTCACCGAGATCAGCCGCAACGAGGGCAAGCCCGAGGCCGCCCTGCCGAAGATCGTCGAGGGTCGCCTCACCGCGTTCTTCAAGCAGGTTGCGCTCGTCGAGCAGGCCTACGCCCGCGACAGCAAGGTCCAGGTCAAGTCGGTCCTCGCCGACGCCGGTCTGACCGTGACCGGGTTCGCCCGCTTCAAGGTCGGCGCCTAGTCGGCAACAGGGTCCGGGTCGCGTGCGACCCGGACCCTTTTCCGTGCCCACCGCGGCGCGCTAGCTTTACCCCAGACGAGCCAGAACCACCGAATCAGAGGAGACCCGCCCCATGACTTCCACCCCCAAGCCCCGCCGTGTTCTCCTGAAGCTCTCCGGCGAGGCGTTCGGCGGCGGCTCCCTCGGGGTCAACCCCGATGTGGTCAGCGCGATCGCCAGGGAGATCGCCGAGGCGGCCAAGACGGTCGAGATCGCGATCGTCGTCGGTGGCGGCAACTTCTTCCGCGGTGCCGAGCTGTCGCTCCGCGGCATGGACCGTGGGCGCGCGGACTACATGGGCATGCTCGGCACCGTGATGAACTCTCTCGCTCTGCAGGACTTCCTCGAGCAGGCCGGCGCCGAGACCCGCGTGCAGTCGGCGATCGAGATGACGCAGGTCGCCGAGCAGTACATCCCTCGACGCGCGGAGCGCCACATGGAGAAGGGTCGGGTCGTCATCTTCGGCGCCGGCGCGGGACTGCCCTACTTCTCGACGGACACGGTCGCGGCGCAGCGGGCGCTCGAAATCGACGCCGATGTCGTGCTCGTGGCCAAGAACGGTGTCGACGGGGTGTACTCCGCGGACCCGCGCGTCGACCCGACCGCGGTCAAGATCGACCACATCACCTATCAGGACGCCCTGCAGCGGGGCTTGAAGGTCGTCGACTCGACGGCGTTCAGCCTCTGCATGGACAACAACATGCCGATGCAGGTATTCGGCATGGAGCCCGCGGGCAACGTCACCGCCGCACTGCTCGGGGCCGACATGGGCACCGTTGTGAGCAACGCCTCCTGAGCCGGGGTGCCGCGTGGTCGGAGGCCCGATCCGCCCGGCTAGACTGAGACAGAACACCAACGCAACGCAAAGGAGTCCCCGTGACCGCGGACGTGCTGACTGAGACCGGATCCCGCATGAGCAAGGCCGTCGAGGTCGCGAAGGACGACTTCGCGACCGTTCGGACGGGCCGCGCGAACCCCCAGCTCTTCCAGAAGATCCTGGTCGACTACTACGGCACGCCGACGCCGCTGGCTCAGCTCGCTGCGCTGCAGAACCAGGAGGCACGGACGATCGTGATCTCCCCGTACGACAAGTCGGCGCTCCGTGACATCGAGCAGGCCATCCGCGACTCACCGAACCTGGGCGTGAACCCCTCGAACGACGGGACGATCATCAGGGCCACGATGCCGGAGCTCACCGAGGAGCGGCGTCGCGAGTACGTGAAGATGGTCAAGAGCAAGGCCGAGGATGCGCGCGTGGTGATCCGCAACCTGCGCCGCAAGGGCAAGGACGATCTCGAGGCGCTGAAGACCGAGGTCGGCGACGACGAGGTCGCACGTGCCGAGAAGGAGCTCGAGTCCCTGACCAAGAAGTACATCGAGGCCGTTGACGAGGCCCTCAAGCGCAAGGAAGCCGAGCTGCTCGAGGTCTGAGCCGGCGTTGGTGTGTGTCGTGTCGCGGTCGAGGGGCGGTGAGCGGTGGTGAAACTCCACGAGGAGAGCGGGTCGCCCTCGGGCGACCGCGATCGCGGCTCCGAGCTGCGTGCGCAGTTCAACTCGACACGTGAGGACATCGAGCGGCAGGTGCAGGCGACGCGGCAGCACCTGGACGAGGTCAACGAGCGGATCGAGGCGAAGGCCGGACGCAACCTGATCGCGGCGATCGGCATCGGTCTGCTCGTCGGGGGTGGGGTCCTGCTCAGCCTGATCTTCGTCAAGGAGATCTTCCTCGTCGCCGCGACCGCGTTGATCGCCGCAGCGTCCGTCGAGCTGGCCAACGCCTTCCGCACGGCCGGCAGGCGGATTGACGTCATTCCGCTGGCGACCGGCTCGGTCCTGGTGATGCTCAGCGGCTACCTGCTGGCGCCCGAGTGGCGCTGGGGCGTGCTGGTCGTTGTGCTCCTCGCCCTCGTGCTCTGGCGCGTGCTCGCTGCCCGCCTCGGCGCGGAGGCCGGACCGGCGCGGCTCACCGATGTGACGGCCACCGTGCTCGTCCTGGTCTACATCTCCGTTCTCGGCAGCGTCGCGATGACCCTGCTTGCGCAGGACGGCGGGCAGTGGTGGGTGCTCGCGTTCATCATCCTCGTCGTGAGCGTCGACACCGGCGCCTACGCGGCGGGGGTGCTGCTCGGACGTCACCCGATGGCGCCACGGATCAGCCCGAAGAAGACCTGGGAGGGTTTCGCCGGTGCGGCTGTCGCGTCGCAGATCGCCGGCATCCTTGTGTCCGTGCTGATGCTCGGCCAGTCGTGGGTGCTCGGTGTCGTCTTCGGCGCGCTGATCCTCCTGACCGCGACGATGGGCGACCTCGGCGAGTCGCTGATCAAGCGCGACCTCGGCATCAAGGACATGAGCTCGTGGTTCCCCGGTCACGGCGGCATCCTCGACCGGCTCGACTCGATGCTCCCCTCCGCGCCGATGGCCTTCGGCGTGTTCATCGTCAGCACTCTGCTGTGACCGCCGCGCAGCATCCCGAGAGGTTCTCCCACCCATGACCACCCCGAGTTTCCCGATGTCGAAGCGCGGTGCGCGAGGCTACCGCGTGGCCGAGGTGGACCGGTTCCTCACGGCGGCGCGCGCGGCCTTCGACGGTGACGACGCCGACGCCGACGATCCTCTGACCTCCGCGGACATCCGAACGACCTCGTTCCGGCTGCGACGGAAGGGGTACTCCGTGCCTCACGTCGACGCGGCGCTGGAGCGGCTGGAGGATGCCTTCGCCCTGCGCGAGCGCGAGGGCGCGCAGGCGCTGGAAGGCCCGGATGCCTGGCTGGGGGAGGCGCGCGACTCGGCGCAGGTGATCCTCGACCGGCTCTCCGCACCCGACGGTGAGCGGTTCGACCGTGCCGCTCGGCTGAAGCTGGGGTACAGCGTCGAGGACGTCGATGCCTTCGCGGCCGCGGTTGCCGACTACTTCCAGGGCCGACGTGGCCTGACCGTCGCCGAGGTCCGCCAGGTGGCCTTCCGCCCGCAGCGTGGCGGGTATCGCGATACGGACGTCGACGCGCTCCTCGGCGACGTCGTCGCGGTGATGCTGGCGGTTCGCTGACGGCCGTGTGTCGTTCCTGGCATTGCCGAGACCGTTTCGTTACACTCGCTCTATCGTGAGTAAACATCTGGCAGTGAACCCGAACCCTGCGCCCTCCGCTCGACCCCGCCAGGGGTCGTCGTCGGTCAGGCGAACGTCCTTCAGCGCTCTGGCGTTCGTCGCGTCCTTCGGATTCGTGCTGACCATGGTCGTCGACCCGACCTCCGTGGCGGTCGCCTCCCCTTACTACGCGGCGCCGCAGATGCGCGACACCTCCGGGGGAGATGCGCAGTCACTCCGTCTCGCCGGCGACTACGAGACCTCGTTCAGTCGCGACGAGTTCGAGACGGTCGCGGCCCCCGAGCCTGAGCCCGAGCCCGAGGAGACGGAGGATGCCGTCGAGGTCGACGTCGACGCGGCCGACGGCGCCGCTGAGGCAGAGGCCGAGACCGACGTCGCCGCGGCTCCCGCCGTGGCCGCGCCCGATCCCGGCACCGCCCAGGCGATCGCCTACGACATGGTCGTGGCCAAGGGCTGGAGCGACTCGGAGTTCGCCTGCCTGGTGTCCCTGTGGAACAGGGAGTCCGGCTGGAACGCCTCCGCCCACAACGCGGGCAGCGGCGCCTACGGCATCCCGCAGGCCCTGCCCGGTTCCAAGATGGCATCGGCCGGAGCCGACTGGGCGACCAACCCGGCGACGCAGATCACCTGGGGGCTCGGCTACATCGAGGGCCGCTACGGCAGCCCCTGCGGTGCGTGGGGCCACTCGGAGAGCGTCGGCTGGTACTGAGCCGCGCCGTCGACCGCCGTCACCACCCCCGATGCCACGCCGACACCGTCGCCTCCACGAGCCAGCGGACAGCGACCGCCTCGAGAGCCTGAACGCGTCATGGCGGCGGACCGAGCAGCGCCGTGGGGTCAGCTGGACCGTGCAGCCGATCACGGCGGCGCGCGCTCTGAAGGCGTACCGCTGCCCTGGCTGCGACCGGGTGATTCCGATCGCGACCGCTCACCTGGCCGTGTGGCGTGCCGACGGGGTACTCGGGGACCGGTCGGATCTGGATGCGCGGCGCCACTGGCACGAGCACTGCTGGCGGATCGCATGAGGATGGAGCGCAGCGCGTCCCGGTCGGCCGTCGACCTGACCGATGGCCGGTCGGCTGGCACCGTGACCGATACGTGGGAGAGGACAGCGCCGTGAGCACGGAGATCCGATCGAATGTGGTGCTTCCCGCGAGGCGCGAGGACGTCGTCCTGCGGACCGCCGACGGCCTGACTCTCGTCGGCGAGCTCGCCCTCCCGCTCGACAGGGAGCCGGTCGCGACGCTGGTCACCCTCCACCCGCTGCCCACCGCCGGCGGATTCATGGACTCTCACGTGCTGCGCAAGGCCGCCGCGCGCCTGCCGGCGCTGGCCGACCTGGCCGTGCTCAGGTTCAACACGCGGGGGACGACATCGCCGCGGGGAACCAGCGACGGTGCGTTCGGTGAGGGCGACCTCGAGGCGCTCGACTTGGCGGCGGCGATGGACCTCGTGGCGGACCGCGCGCTGCCCCACCCCTGGCTGCTCGGCTGGTCGTTCGGCACGGAGGTCGCACTCAAACACGGGAGGGAGCATCCCGTCGAGGGCGCGATCCTGCTGTCGCCGCCGCTGCACAGGACCAGCGAGGCGGAGCTGTCCGCCTGGGCCGACGACCCGAGAAGGATCGTCGCGCTCGTCCCCGAGCACGACGACTATCTGCGGCCCGTCGAGGCCGCCGAGCGCTTCGCGGCGATCCCCGGGGCGGAGGTCATCGGGATCGACGGCGCGAAGCACCTCTGGGTGGGGGAGAGGCAGGCCGGCCGTGTCCTCGAGGAGATCGTGCGGGTCGTGAACCCGGCCGCACGTCCCCTGCCGAGCGTGTGGTCCGGTCCGTCCCCGGCGTGACCCGGTGGCAGCCTCTCAGGCTCTGCCGCTAACCTGGACTGTCTGTGTTCGCCCCGTCTCAGGCGTTGGCAGCCCCCGATCGCTATCGGGGACGCGCCGTCGGGGCCCAACGAGGAGTTTTACGTGCGTTTTGTCTACGCGATTGCGGCCTTCATCATCGCCGCGGTGATGATCCTGACCGGTCTGGCTCAACGGACCGTGTTCTTGGGGC
Source organism: Mycetocola reblochoni REB411 (assembly GCF_900163835.1). Lineage (GTDB taxonomy): Bacteria > Actinomycetota > Actinomycetes > Actinomycetales > Microbacteriaceae > Mycetocola_B > Mycetocola_B reblochoni. The sequence continues at coordinate 164,225 of NZ_FUKR01000036.1, forward strand.
CGTCGGCGGTGCGGTCGGACGTGACCGTGAGCGGTGAGAACCCGTACATGGTCATCGACGGCAGCGTGCTGACGTCGCACGAGGGGCAGCAGAGCCTCACGGTGACGGGTGCGGACGAGGTGTTCCTGGCCTACGGCAGGACGGCCGACGTCATGGCCTGGCTCGGGCAGGCCGGCGCCAGCTACGACCGCGTCACCCTCACGGCTGACCCGAACAGCGACACCCCCATCCAGACGACCTCCGCGACGGCTGAGCCGGTCGACCGTGTCGACGTCGACCCCGAGGCTAACCCTGACCCGCGCGGCTCCGACCTGTGGCTCTCGGAGACGAGCGACGACCTCTCGGCTCTGGCCACGATGAGCGTCGACGAGGACAAGTCGGTGCTCATCGCCGCGGACGGCGTCGAGGCGGTGCCCGGCGAGGTCAAGCTGTCCTGGCCCCTCGACAACTCGACGCCGTGGGCCGGACCCCTCATCGCCGGGGGTCTGCTGATGCTCGCCGTCGGGATCGTGCTCTATATTCTCGCGTTCGTGCACCACAAGCGGTCGAGGGGGCCGAGGAGGCGCGGCAACCCGGAGCTCACGGACGGGTCGGGGCGTCGACGCCTCGGCGGCCGCTCGCGGACCCGGTCGATGGTCGCCGTCACCGGGCTCGGCGTCGGCACCGCGATCGTGCTCTCCGGCTGCTCCCCGGCGTACTGGCCCGACCTGGCGCCCACGCCGACGGCGACGGGCGAGGCCGAGCAGATCGAGGAGGCGCTCGAGGACGCGGCTCCCCCCGCGCTGACCGGCCCGCAGCTGGAGCGCATCGTCGTCAAGGTCTCCGACGTCGCCACCCAGGCCGACGCCGATCTGGACCGCTCGCTGATCGAGACCCGTTTCGACGGTGTCGCGCTGGAGAGCCGTCTGGCCAGCTACACGATCCTGGCCGAGCAGGAGGAGCGGGACGTCAACGACGAGGACAAGGCCGCGGCCCCGGAGGCGATCCCCGCCAGCCCGGTCAAGCTCACGCTTCCCCAGGCGGTCAGCGGCTGGCCGCGGACCGTGTTCACGGTCGTGAACGCGGGTGAGGAAGCCACCGTCGCCCCGACCGCCCTCGTGCTGACACAGAACAGCCCGCGCGACAACTACACCGTGCGCCGCGTCGTCAAGCTCGAGCCGGATGCGAGCATCCCCGAGCTGGCGCCGGCGACGATCGGGGCATCACTGGTGCCCCCGGACTCGAGCTTCCTCACGATCGCCCCGAATGCGATGGCCGGCGCCTACGCCGACCTCGTCGAGAACGGCGAGAAGAGCGAGTGGGCCGAGTACTTCCCCGAGGAGTCCGATGCGCTGCGCGAGAGCATCGCGACGAACCTGAAGAAGGCGAGGGAGTCGCTCGGCGACACCGGTGAGCTCTCCAGCGAGGTCGTCGCGGGCGAGAGCGATCCGGTGGCGTTCGCGACGCTGAACTCCGGCGCCCTGGTCTCGGTCGACATCCTGGAGACGCAGAAGGCGACGCCGTCCGAAGAGGGCGTGACGCTGACGACCTCGGGGCGCATCCAGCTGCTCAGCGGCGTCGACGAGACCACGACGGGCGTCGAGACCCGGTACGGGGACCAGCTGCTGTTCTACGTTCCGCCCGCGGGCAGCGAGGAGAAGATCCAGCTGCTCGGATTCAGCCAGGACATCCTGTCGTCGAAGGAGATCGAATGAGTTCCGACCGCTACAGCCTCCCCTCCGACACCGGGGTGGGGAACGCTCCCGCCACGTCGGCCGCTGCCGCCTCGCCCGCGGGGCAGGGCGCCGGCGCCGAGGTTGTCGTCCCGTCGCTCGTGGCCCCCGTCACCGAGGAGACCTTCCAGGGCTTCATCGAGCTCTCGGCGACGCTGCCCCTCGTCGTTCTCATCCGCTCGGCGCAGGACCTCGTCTCCGTGGAGCTCGGTCCCGTCCTGGAGGCCGCCGTCGAGCGCCTGCACGGCCGTGTGCTGCTGCTGACCGTCGAGGCGGAGCAGAGCCCCGGCATCGTTCAGGCGTTCCAGGCCCAGAGCGTTCCGACCGTCGTCGCGGTCATCGGCGGGCGCCCCGTCCCGCTGTTCGAGGGCCAGGCGACGGCGGAGCAGATCGACGGCGTCCTCGGCCAGCTGGTGGAGCTCGCCGCCCAGTCGGGTGTGAACGGACGCGCCAGGGTCGACGACAGCGAGCCCGAGCCCGAACCGCTCCCTCCGCTGCACCAGGAGGCCTACGACGCCATCGCGCGGGGCGACTATGCCGCCGCGGCGACCGCGTACCGGACGGCCATCGCGCAGCAGCCGGGCGACGCCGACGCGGTCGCCGGTCTGGCCCAGGTGGAGCTGCTCAGCCGCGTGCAGGGGCGGACAGCCGACGACATCCGCTCCGCGGCCGCGGCCGCGCCGTCGGACGTCGACGCGCAGCTTGCGGTGGCGGACCTCGACCTGTCCGGCGGCCACGTCGAGGACGCGTTCGACCGTCTGCTCACGCTGTTCGCGGATGCCGACCCGGATGGCAGGACGGCCATCAGGGAGCGTCTGCTCGACTACTTCCAGGTCGTGGGAACGACCGACCCGAGGGTGGCCTCCGCCAGGGCGCGTCTGACCAACCTGCTGTTCTGAGCGCGTCAGGAGCCGGGGTGTCCGTCTACATCGATCACGCGGCGACGACGCCGCTCCGGCCCGAGGCCAGGGACGCCGCCCTGGCGGAGTGGGAGCTGACCGGCAACCCCGCGTCGATCCACGCCGCCGGACAGGCGGCGAGGACGCGTCTGGAGTCGGCCAGGGAACGCCTCGCGGCCGTGCTCGGCTGCGACCCCATCGAGGTCGTGCTGACCTCCGGCGGCACGGAGTCCATCAACGCCGCGCTCAAGGGGTTCTTCTGGCAGCGGAACGCGGTGTCCGCCGCACCCGTCGTCGTCGTGCCGGAGGGGGAGCACCACGCGACGCTCGACACGGTGGACTGGCTCGCGCAGCGCGCGGGGGCGCGCCCCGTTCTCGTGCCGTTGGCGCGGGACGGCGCTGTTCCCGTCGACGCCGTGGCCCGGGCACTGGGCGCGGAGCCGGGACGGGTCGCCTGGGTGAGCGTCATCTGGGTGAACAACGAGGTCGGGACGGTGAGCGATATCGACGCCATCGCCCGACTGTGCGCCCAGCGCGGGGTGCCCCTGCACGTGGACGCGGTCGCCGCGGGGGGACTCGCGCTCGACTTCGCCGAACGGCGGCGGCGCACGGGCTCCCGTGACGGCGCGGGCCTGGTCGCGGTCAGCGTGTCCGCGCACAAGGTCGGCGGGCCGGTCGGCGTCGGGGCGCTCGTGCTGTCGCGGGACGTCGCGCCCGAGGCACTGCTCCACGGTGGAGGGCAGCAGCGCCGGCTCCGCTCGGGGACGCAGGACGTCGCGGCGGCGGCGGCCTTCGCGGCGGCGGCCGAGGCGGCCGCGAGGGATGCCGCGTCCGAGTCCGCCCGCCTCCGTTCCCTCCGGGACCGTCTGATCGCCGGGGCACGGAGGCTCGTGCCGGGCGTCCGCGTCAACGGTGCGGTCGGGGAGGGGCACGACGCGACGGCCTCCGACGCGATCGCGCATCTGAGTTTCCCCGGCTGCGAGGCCGACTCGCTGCTCTTCCTGCTCGACATGGCCGGCGTGCAGGTCTCGACGGGCTCCGCATGCCAGGCGGGGGTGCCCGAGCCGTCCCACGTTCTCCGCGCGATGGGGCGGAGCGAGTCGGAGACCCGCGGGGCGCTGCGGCTCAGCCTCGGGTGGACCAGCAGCGAGGCCGACGTCGACGCCTTTCTCGCCGCGCTGCCCGAAGCCCACGCTCGTGCCGTCGCGGCGGGACTGTCCGACCGGGTCGTCGCCGGCCGCGGCCCCGCACCGGGCTGGGTGACGGACGACGCGGGTGCCGAGGGCACGTAGACTGCCGGGGTGAAGGTTCTCGCAGCGATGTCCGGTGGTGTCGACTCCGCCGTCGCGGCCGCGCGCGCGGTCGAGGCGGGGCACGAGGTGGTCGGGGTCCACCTGGCGCTCAGCCGCATGCCCGGCACTCTTCGAACCGGCAGCAGAGGGTGCTGCACGATCGAGGACTCGATGGACGCCCAACGCGCCGCCACCGTGATCGGCATCCCCTACTACGTGTGGGACTTCTCCGAGCGGTTCAAGCTCGACGTGGTCGACGACTTCATCAGCGAGTACAGCGCGGGCCGAACCCCGAACCCGTGCATGAGGTGCAACGAGAAGATCAAGTTCGCCGCCCTGCTGGAGAAGGCGCTCGCTCTCGGCTTCGACGCCGTGTGCACCGGGCACTACGCGACCATCGTCGAGGACGCGGACGGCCGCCCCGAACTGCACAGGGCCAGCGCCTGGGCGAAGGACCAGTCCTACGTCCTCGGCGTCCTCACCGAGGAGCAGCTGCGACACACGCTGTTCCCGCTGGGGGACACCCCGTCCAAGGACCTGGTCAGGGCTGAGGCGGCGGAGCGGGGGCTCAGTGTCGCGGCCAAGCCGGACAGCTACGACATCTGCTTCATCCCCGACGGCGACACGCGGGGCTGGCTCGCGGACAGGGTCGGCGCGGAGCCGGGCGAGATCGTCGATCGTTCGGGTGCCGTGGTCGGCAGCCACGACGGCGCCCACGCGTACACCGTCGGCCAGCGTCGCGGGCTGAACCTCGGCGTCCCCGCACCGGATGGCCGTCCCCGCTTCGTCCTCGAGGTGAAGCCGAGGACGAATCAGCTCGTCGTCGGGCCGAAGGCGGCGCTCGCGGTCGCGGAGATCGCCGGGACGCGGATGAGCTGGGCCGGCCCCGAGCGGTCGGAGGGGGAGACCTTCGACTGCGAGGTGCAGATCAGGGCTCACGCCGACCCCGTTCCCGCCACCGCCGTTCTGATGCGCGGGACGGAGGGCACCGAGTGGATCGTGCGGCCGGCGACGCCGCTGGACGGGGTGGCCCCCGGTCAGACCGCCGTCGTGTACGACGGCACCCGCGTCGTCGGGCAGTTCACCATCGCACGGACGGTCAGCGCGGTTCCCGTCGACGCGTGAGGGGCGTGCCTCCTGGCCCGCGTGCGGGCGAGCCGGCCGTCCGGGCTGACGGGGGCGGGGCCAGGGCAGCGCCGACGTGGCGGGCGTGGGCGGAGCGAATCCTCGACGGGCGCTGCCGTCGCCGTCGCCCTGCCGGTGGGGACCGTCGGTGGTCGGGCCTAAACTGTCCGGGTGACGCAGCCATCCCGCACCGAGTCCTCCGCCGTGCCCTCTCCCTCCGACACCGGCGAGGCGGATCCCGAGGCGCTCGCACGTGCGGACGTGCGGGTGGGGGAGCTCACCGAGCGCATCGTGTCGCTCAGGGACGCCTACTACAACCACGACTCCTCGCTCGTCGCCGACGCCGACTACGACGCCCTCGTCGTCGAGCTGGAGGAGCTGGAGGACCGTTTTCCCCTGCTGAGACGTCAGGACAGCCCCACTCAGACCGTCGGGGGGCAGGCCCAGCAGCTGTTCGCCCCGGTTCGCCACGCCGAGCGGATGCTCAGCCTCGACAACGTGTTCGGCCCCGAGGAGTTCCTCGCCTGGGCGGCGCGCACCCGCGAGGCCGTCGGCGGCCCGCTCCGCTGGCTCTGCGAGCTCAAGATCGACGGGCTCGCGATCAACCTCCGCTACGAGCGCGGCGTCCTGGTGAGCGCGGCGACGCGCGGCGACGGCGTCGTCGGGGAAGACGTCACCGAGAACGTCCGCCTCATCCCGTCGATCCCCGCAGTCCTGCACGGCGAGGGCCTGCCCGAGCTCGTCGAGGTCAGGGGCGAGATCTTCTTCCCCGTTGCCGCCTTCACCGAGCTGAACGCGCAGCAGCAGCGCGTCGGGGAGCGGGTGTTCGCCAACCCGCGCAACGCGGCGAGCGGGTCCCTGCGGCAGAAGGCCGAGTCGAAGACCCCCGCGCAGCTCGAGCAGATGCGCAGCCGGCTGGGGGCGCTGCAGATGCTCGTCCACGGGATCGGAGCCTGGCCCGACCCGCCCGTCGCCACCCAGTCCGAGGTCTACGGCTTGCTGCACGCCTGGGGTCTGCCGACCTCGACGCATACCGCCGTCCTCGAGAAGGACGATGACGTCGTCGCGTTCATCGAGCGCTACGGTCGCGAGCGAGGCAGCGTCGAGCACGAGATCGACGGGATCGTGATCAAGGTCGACTCGCTGGCGGCGCACGAGGAACTCGGTGCCACCAGCAGGGCACCGCGCTGGGCGATCGCCTACAAGTACCCGCCGGAGCAGGTGACGACGGTGCTCCGCGACATCGAGGTCGGCGTCGGCCGGACCGGCAGGGCCACGCCCTTCGCGATGATGGACCCGGTCCGCGTGGCCGGAAGCGTCGTGCGCCAGGCGACGCTGCACAATCGCGAGGTGGTGCAGGCCAAGGGCGTGCTGATCGGCGACACCATCATCATCCGCAAGGCCGGCGACGTGATCCCCGAGGTGCTCGGGCCGGTCGTGGAGCTGCGCACGGGCACGGAGCGCGCTTTCGTCATGCCGGAGGACTGCCCGGAGTGCGGCACGCCCCTGCGGGCGATGAAGGAGGGCGACATCGACCTCCGCTGCCCGAACGCGCGCAGCTGCCCCGCGCAGGTGCGCGGAAGGGTCGAGCACCTGGCGTCCCGCGGCGCGCTCGACATCGAGGGACTGGGCGAGGTGTCGGCCGCGGCACTGACCCAGCCCGAGGTCCCCGACACCCCTCCGCTGGTGACCGAGGCGCGCCTGTTCGAGCTGTCCATGGATGAGCTGCTGCCGATCGAGGTGATCGTCACTGACGCCGAGACGGGTCTCCCGCGCGAGGACGAGGACGGTGTGGTGCGCAGGCGCATGCCGTTCCAGCGCATCGTCAGGGAGTACCCGGCGGAGGCTGCCGGCCTGGACGCCGCTGAGCGCCGTGCCCGCGGGCTGACGAAGACCCATGCGGTGGCCTACCCCTCCCAGCTCGCCGTCAAGCTGCTCGAGAACATCGAGGCAGCCAAGACCTCGGAGCTCTGGCGGCTGCTCGTGGCGCTGAACATCCGCCACGTCGGCCCCGTCGCGGCTCGCTCGCTGGCGGGGTACTTCGGCTCCCTCGACGCGATCCGCTCGGCCGACCGTGAGGAGCTCGCGGCCGTCGACGGGGTCGGTCCCACGATCGCCGACTCGGTGCTCGAGTGGTTCGAGCACGACTGGCACAGGGAGATCGTCGACCGCTGGAGCACCGCGGGCGTCCGCTTCGCGACGCCGGGTCACCCGGGTCCCGGCGCGCGCAGCGAGGGAGGGGTGCTCAGCGGCCTGACGGTGGTCGCGACCGGGTCGCTCGACGGATTCACCCGCGAGGGCGCGCAGGAGGCCATCATCTCGGCCGGCGGCAAGGCGGCGTCGAGCGTGTCGAAGAAGACCGACTTCGTCGCCGCGGGTCCCGGCGCGGGGTCCAAGCTGGCGAAGGCGGAGCAGCTCGGCGTGCGGGTCATCGACGCCGAGCAGTTCGCCGTGCTCGTCAGCGTCGGCCCCGAAGGGCTCTCCGGCGACGGGCGCGACGATGAAGCGGAGTCCGCGGAGCCGTCCGCGTCCGCGGATCCCGCGGACGACCCGGCGGGGGCGTAGCCGAGCGGTCGGTGTCGTCCGCCCGGCCACCGCGCGCGGCGTCCGGTCGTCGCGGTCAGGACCTGCGCGCTGAGGACCGCAACGGTCACCGCCGTCGCGATCAGGGCCGTCGGCGTCGTCCGGCCACTCGCCGGCGGGCGGTTCCCCGCGTCACGAGCGCTCGAGCAGCTGCTCCCTGACGCGGCGCCGGAGCACCTTGCCGATCAGCGACAACGGGAGCTCGTCGACCACGACGACGCGCCGGGGCACCTTGTAGGGGGTGAGGCGTTCCCTGACGTAGGCGCGCAGCTCCTCGCCGTCGACGACCGCACCGGGGGCGGCGACGACGGCGGCGACGACGTCCTCGCCGGAGTGCTCGCTCGGCAGCCCGACGACGGCCGCGTTGTCGACCGACGGGTGGGACCTCAGCACGTCCTCGACCTCGCTCGGGGCAACGTTGAAGCCGCCGGTGATGATGAGCTCCTTGATGCGGTCGACGATCGTCACGAAGCCGCCGTCGAGGATGCGGGCGATGTCGCCGGTACGGAACCAGCCGTCGGCGGTGAACGCCGCCGCGGTCTCGTCCGGGTGGCCGACGTAGCCGGAGAACACCTGCGGGCCCCTCGCCTGCAGCTCGCCCTCCTCGCCGAGCGGGAGCACCCGCTCGGGGGACTCGGGGACGGCGATGCGCAGATCGGTCCCGGGCAGAGGCAGGCCGACGGTCCCGGCCCTGCGGTTCGGAGCGACCGGGTTGGCCATGAGGACGGGGGAGCACTCGCTCAGGCCGTAGCCCTCGACGAGGTAGCCGCCCGTCGCCTCCTCCCACGGCGTGACCAGGCTCTCTCGCAGTGGCATGGCACCGGAGATGGCGATCTCGATGTCGGCGAGCGACACGTGCTTCTCCGTGGCGGCGGCGAGCAGCCGTTCGGCGATGGGAGGCACGAGCGGCAGGAACGTCGGCGGGTGGGACCGGATCGCGGTGAGGACCAGCTCGGGGTCGAACTTGGGGAACAGCACCAGGCGCGCACCCATGCTCATGGCGAAGGTCAGGCACAGCGTCAGCCCGTAGGCGTGGAACATCGGCAGCACGGCGTAGACGACGCAGTCGCCGCGGGAGATGTCGGGGACCCAGGCCTGGGCCTGGTCCGCGTTGGCCAGCAGGTTGGCGTGCGTGAGGATCGCGCCCTTGGGGGCACCCGTCGTCCCCGAGGTGTACTGCAGAACGGCGACGTCGTCGCGGGAGGGGAGCGGGTGCGCGGGGTCGATGGCCCCCGACGACAGCAGGCGCTCCCACGTCAGCGTGCCGGACACGGGCGTGGTGAGCGCGGCGCGCCCCTCGCGGGCCCGGCGGACAGGCAGGCGGAGGGCGGCGCGCATGCGCAGCGGCAGGGCGGGGACGAGGTCGACGGAGACGAGGTGCTCGACGGCGAGGTCGGAGGGGAACTCCTGCACCGTCGAGACGACGTTGTTCCACACGATCGCGACGGTGGCTCCGTGGTCCTCGAACTGGTGACGGAGCTCCCGCGGCGTGTACAGCGGGTTGTGCTCGACGACGACGGCGCCCAGGCGGAGCACCGCGTAGAAGGCGACGATGTGCTGCGGGCAGTTGGGCAGCACGATCGCGACGACGTCCCCCGCCGTGACGCCGAGCCGGCGCAGCCCCTCGGCCGCACGGTCGATCTGCTCGGTCAGCTCCCGGTAGCGGGTCTCCCTGCCGAAGAAGTCGAGCGCGACGGACTCGGGGTGCGCCGCCGCCGTGTTCTGGACGATGGTGAGCAGGGAGCCGGTCACGGGGCCGAGCTCGAGCGGAACGCGGTCGGCGTAGCTGGCGAGCCAGGGACGGTCGGCTGGCGAGGGGCTCGGGTTTTCAGTCACGGCGACAGTCTAGGTGCGGCCCGTCGGGGCGCAGGCGACCCGCGCCGTCGGCGGGCGGCCGGGCCGTAGAATGGTCGCATCCCGCTAACGACCCACTGGAGTGATATGTCTGACATCACGCCGGAGCTGGTGCGCCACCTCGCGTCCCTGTCCCGGATCGACCTGCACGACGAGGAGGTCACCTCGCTGACGAGCGAACTCGGCCAGATCGTCGAGTCCATCGCCAAGGTGCAGGAGGTGGCCACCGACGACGTCGTCGCGACGAGCCACCCGATCCCGCTGCAGAACGTCTCCCGACCCGACGAGGTCGGCGAGACCCTGACGCAGGAGCAGGCGCTGAGCAACGCGCCCGACAGCGCGGACGGCCGGTTCCGTGTCCCCGCCATCCTGGGGGGAGAGCAGTGAGCGGCATCGTCGGCCTGACCGCCGCGCAGCTGGCGGAGCGTCTGGGCGCGGGCGAGGTCTCCTCGGTGGAGGCGACGAGCGCTCACCTGGACCGCATCGCGGCGGTCGACGGCGACGTCAACGCGTTCCTCCACGTCTCGGACCACGCCCTCGAGGTCGCCCGGTCCATCGACGACCGCCGGGCGGCGGGCGAGGAGCTGGGTCCGCTGGCCGGGGTCCCGCTCGCGATCAAGGACGTCCTGGTGACGACGGACATGCCCTCGACCTCGGGCAGCCGGATCCTGGAGGGCTACATGTCGCCCTACGACGCCACCGTCGTCGCACGGTCGCGGGCGGCCGGCCTGGTGCCGCTGGGCAAGACCAACATGGACGAGTTCGCCATGGGCTCCTCGACGGAGCACTCGGCCTTCGGCCCGACGCGCAACCCCTGGGACCTCAGCCGGATCCCCGGTGGCTCGGGCGGCGGCTCGGCGGCGGCGGTCGCCGCGTTCGAGGCGCCTCTCGCCCTCGGCTCCGACACGGGGGGCTCGATCCGACAGCCCGCGCACGTGACGGGCACCGTCGGCGTCAAGCCGACGTACGGTGCGGTCAGCCGCTACGGCTCGATCGCGCTGGCGTCGTCCCTCGACCAGGTGGGCCCGGTGAGCCGGACGGTGCTCGACGCCGGTCTCCTCCAGGACATCGTCCAGGGGCACGACCGCTTCGACTCGACGTCGTTGACCACCCAGTGGCCGTCGATGGCCGAGGCCGCGCGCGAGGGGGCACGGGGCGACGTGCTCGACGGCCTGCGTGTCGGCATCGTCCGCCAGCTCGGCGGCGAGGGCTTCCAGGCCGGTGTGCGGCAGCGTTTCACCGAGACGGTCGAGATGCTCCAGGCGGCGGGTGCCGAGGTCGTCGAGGTCGACGCCCCGCACTTCGAGTACGCGGTCGCGGCGTACTACCTGATCCTCCCCGCCGAGGCGTCAAGCAACCTGGCGAAGTTCGACTCGGTGCGCTTCGGCCTCCGCGTCGAGCCGGCGGGCGCCACGAGCGAGCAGATGATGTCGGCCACGCGCGAGGCCGGCTTCGGCCCCGAGGTCAAGCGTCGCATCATCCTGGGCACCTACGCGCTCAGCTCCGGCTACTACGCCGCGTACTACGGCAGCGCTCAGAAGGTCCGCACGCTGATCCAGCGGGACTTCTCGGCCGCGTTCGCCCAGGTTGATGTCCTGGTCAGCCCGACGGCTCCGACCACGGCGTTCCCGCTCGGCGAGCGGGTGAACGACCCGCTGGCGATGTACCTGAACGACGTGACGACGATCCCCGCGAACCTCGCGGGCATTCCCGGCATCAGCGTTCCGATCGGGCTCGCACCCGAGGACTCGCTGCCCGTCGGGCTGCAGATCATGGCCCCGGCCTACCGGGACGACAGACTGTACCGGGTCGGCGCCGCGGTCGAGGCGCTGGTCGAGAACGCACTGGGGGGCACGCTCATCTCGCGGGCGCCCGCGCTGGGAGGAGCACGCTGATGGCCGCGGACAAGCTGATGGACTACGACGCGGCCCTCGAGCTGTTCGAGCCGGTGCTCGGGTTCGAGGTGCACGTCGAGCTGGGGACGAAGACGAAGATGTTCTCGCACGCACCGAACGTCTTCGGCTCGGAGCCGAACACGAACGTCACCCCGGTGTGCCTGGGGCTGCCGGGCTCGCTGCCGGTGGTGAACGAGCAGGCCGTGCGCTACTCGATCAGCCTCGGGCTCGCGCTCGGCTGCCAGATCGCCGCGTCGAGCCGCTTCGCGCGGAAGAACTACTTCTACCCCGACAACCCGAAGAACTACCAGATCTCGCAGTACGACGAGCCGATCGCCTTCGAGGGCAGCGTCGAGATCGAGCTGCCGGACGGCTCGCTGCGCACGATCCCGATCGAGCGCGCGCACATGGAGGAGGACGCGGGCAAGCTCACCCACCTCGGCGGGTCGGGCGGCCGGATCCAGGGCGCCAGCTCCTCTCTCGTCGACTACAACAGGGCCGGCGTGCCGCTGGTGGAGATCGTCACCCACCCGATCTTCGGCACCGAGGCCCTCGCGCCGGAGGTCGGCCGCGCCTACGTCGGCGCGATCAGGGACATCGTGCTCTCGCTCGGCATCTCCGAGGCGAAGATGGAGCGTGGCAACCTCCGCTGCGACGCCAACGTCTCGCTCCGCCCGCGCGGTCAGGAGAAGCTCGGCACCCGCACGGAGACCAAGAACGTCAACTCGCTCCGCTCGGTCGAGCGCGCCGTGCGGTACGAGATCCAGCGCCAGGCCGCGATCCTCGCCGAGGGGGGGACCATCACGCAGGAGACGAGGCACTGGCACGAGGACACAGGGGTGACCTCCTCCGGCAGGCCGAAGTCGGATGCGGACGACTACCGCTACTTCCCCGAGCCGGACCTGCTGCCCGTCGTGCCGTCGGCCGAGCTGGTCGAGCAGTTGCGGAGCGAGCTGCCCGAGCAGCCGCTGGCGCGCCGCCGCCGGCTGAAGGCGGACTGGGGCTTCACCGACCTGGAGTTCCAGGACGTCGCCAACGGTGGTCTCGTCGACGTCGTCGAGGCGACCATCGCGGCGGGCTCGAGCCCCGCGGCGGCGCGCAAGTGGTGGACGGGCGAGATCAGCCGCAGGGCGAACGCCGACGGCGTCGAGGTCACCGAGGTCATCCAGCCGGAGCGGGTCGCGGAGATCGCCGCGCTCGTCGAGGCGGGAACCCTCACCGACAAGCTGGCCCGACAGGTCCTCGAGGGCGTCATCGCGGGTGAGGGGACCGCCCAGGAGGTCGTCGACGCCAGGGGGCTCGCCGTGGTCTCCGACGACGGGGCGCTCATCGCCGCGGTCGACGAGGCGCTCGCGGCGCAGCCGGACGTGCTCGCCAAGATCCGCGACGGCAAGGTCCAGGCGGCCGGAGCCATCATCGGATCCGTGATGAAGGCGATGCGCGGCCAGGCCGACGCTGCCCGTGTCCGTGAGCTCGTGCTGGAGCGCGCGGCCGCCGAGTGATCGACGGCTGTCGGCGGGGAGCCGGCCGACACCGCACGCAGGCCGCCCACCCGTCGAGGGTGGGCGGCCTGCGTCGTTGGTGGGGTGCGCCCTGACGGCGTCCCCGTGGTCGCGGAGCGCCGGTCCGGCCGGCCCGGCCCGAGCTCACCGCAGTGGTCGGGGGTCCCGTCCCGTCAGCGCCAGGATCCGGTCCTGCATGCCCGCGTCCTCGCCGAGCGGAACGGCGGCCGCGAACAGGCCCGACGCCTCGAGGGTCTCGCCGAGTGGCGCGAGCTGATCCCGGACGGCCTCGACGAGCTCCGGGGCGATCGTCTCGTCCGCCCCGATGGCCCTGGCCAGGTCCCAGCCGTGCACGGTGAGCTCGATGACCTGCCCGCCGAGGTACTCGGACATCGGCACCCGTCCCCTCCCCGTGTCGACGAGGGCCGTCGGGGGCGTGCGAGCGATGGCCGCCTCGGCGTCGGCGACGGCGTTCCGCCAGCGTGCGGCGAGGTCCGCCCCGGCGGGCCCGTCCGTGGCGGGCGCGGGGTCGCCGGTCGTCGCGCGCCGTTTGCGCTCGCTTGCCCTGTGCCCGGCGAGGGTCGGCGGCAGCGCCGTCTCGGAGGCGACGACGTGGGACACGAGCTCCGCGACGTTCCAGCCCTCGTCGGGCGTGGGTGCGCTCCAGTCGAGGACGGAGCCGATCAGGGCGTCCAGGTGCACGGCGGCCTGGCGGTGCAGCGTGATCCAGTCGTGGTCCATTCGGGGTCCTTCCGTGCGGGGGTGCCGGGCCCGTGCCGGCCGGTCCTGAACTCAACGCCCGGAGGTGCCCCGCATTCCCGTGAGGCGCGATGTCGGTGGCGGCGTGGACAATGGGAGAGTGTCACATCAGGACGGTCGATCCCGCCAGGTCAGCGACGCCGGCGTCGACGACCCCGGTGCGCACATCCTGCACGTCGACATGGATGCGTTCTACGTCAACGTCGAGCTGCTCGACAGGCCGGAGCTGCGGGGCCGGCCCGTGATCATCGGCCACGACACCGGGCGCTCGGTGGTGTCGAGCGCGAGCTACGAGGCGCGACGTTTCGGGGTCTCCAGCGCGATGCCGGTCGCCAGGGCGCTGTCGCTGTGCCCGTCCGCCGTCGTCATTCCGCCGCGGCACGAGCGCTATGCGGAGGAGTCGGCACGCGTCATGCGCGTCTTCGGCCAGTTCACCCCGCTGGTCGAGCCGCTGAGCATCGACGAGGCCTTCCTCGACGTCGCCGGCGCACGGCGACTGTGGGGCACGCCCGGCACGATCGCCCGGCGGGTGAAGACCGCGGTCGAATCCGAGACGGGGCTGCCCTGCTCGGTCGGCGCCGCCGGAACCAAGTTCGTCGCCAAGCTCGCCTCAGGACTGGCCAAGCCGAGCGGGGTGCTTCTCGTTCCGGTCGATGAGACCCTTGCCCTGCTCCGCCCCCTGCCGATCCGGCGGCTCTGGGGGGTCGGCCAGCGCACGGCCGAGCAGTTGGAGTCCCGCGCGATCAGGACCGTCGGCGACGTCGCGGCCGCCCCCGTCGAGGTGCTCAGCCGGATCGTCGGCCCGGCGGCGGCGCAGAAGCTCTCCGAGCTGGCACGGGGCATCGACCCGCGCCCGATCCAGCTGAGCCGGGAGGAGAAGAGCATCGGGCACGAGACGACCTTCGCCTCCGACGTCGCCGACCCCGCCGTCGTCCGACGAACCGTCCTCGGCCTCGCGGACAGGGTCGCCGCGCGGCTCCGCTCCGCGGGACTCTCCGCCGGAGGGGTCGCGGTCAAGCTGCGCTACGGCGACTTCCGCACCGTCAGCCGCTCCCGCGTCCTCGTCGAGCCGAGCGACGTCGCCCAGCGCATCGCCGACGTCGCCAGGGGGCTCGTCGACGAGTGCTGGGACAGCTCCCAGCCCGTGCGCCTGCTCGGCGTCAGGGCGGAACGGCTCGACGGCGCCGGCTCGACAATGCAGCTCTGGAACCCGGACGAGAGCTGGCGCGATACGGAGAGCACGATGGACGAGCTCCGCAGCCGCTTCGGCGCCTCGGCCATCTCCCGTGCCTCCCTGCTGCGCCCCCGCTCCGCCGAATGAGCCGCGCGTTCTCGCGCCGCCCTGGTGAACGGCGGCGGGGCCGACTACCGTTGGCCCCATGACTGAGCTGATTCTTCCCCTGGCCGACTCCATGCAGAAGGTCGGCGTGTCCACCGCCTACGGCGACCCCGTCGAGCTCGGCGACACCACCCTGATCCCCGTCGCGCTCGGCGGCTTCGGCTTCGGCGCGGGCGAGGGCGACGGCGCCAAGTCGGACGACGGGGAGGTCTCCGGCTCGGGCGGCGGCGGCGGAAGCTGGAGCGTTCCGCTCGGTGCGTACGTCTCGGACGAGCGCGGCGTGCGCTACGAGCCGAACATCATCGCCCTCGCCGCGGTCGCCATCCCGCTCGTGTGCGTCGCGGGCAAGGCCTTCTCCCGCATCATCCGCGCCCTCAAGCGCTGATCGTCTCGTCCGTGCCGGGGGCGGCGCCGTGACCCGCATGGCGGGTGACGGCGCCGCTTCGCTATAGTCGTGACATCACGGGAGTCCGGTGAACCGGACTGAGAGGAGGGCTTCGAGCCCTCGACCGTCTGAACCTGATCTGGGTCATGCCAGCGCAGGGAGACAGCATCATCTCAATACCCGTGCCCTCTATCCCACAACAGGAAGGGCACGAACAGTGCACACCACAGCCGCGCCGCAGAGCGCACCCGTCCGCAGCCGTTACAGCTGGCGCGTCGTCGACATCGTCGTCGCCGCCGTCCTCGGCGTCGCCTGCGGACTCATCTTCTGGATCTGGAACAGCATCGGAATGGTGTGGTTCACCGCCGCCGACGCGCTCACGCCAGGGCTCGGCGGCATGGCGACCGGCGTCTGGTTCCTCGGCGCCACGATCGGAGCGCTCGTGATCCGCAAGCCGGGGGCCGCGCTGTTCGTCGAGGTCGTCGCCGCGACGGTGTCCGCGCTCATCGGCAACGTCTGGGGGATCGAGACGCTGTACTCCGGCCTCGTGCAGGGGCTGGGGGCCGAGCTCGTCTTCGCGCTGCTGCTGTACCGTTCCTGGGGTCTCGGCGCCGCCGCCCTCGCGGGTGCGGGGGCGGGGCTCGGCGCCATCGTGTTCGAGTTTTTCACCGGCAACATCGCCAAGAGCGTCGAGTTCAACCTGATCTACACGGGAACCGTCGTCGCCTCCGGCGTGGTCCTGGCCGGCGTGCTCGGCTGGCTGCTCGTGCGTGCGCTCGCGGCGACCGGGGCGCTGTCGAGCTTCGCGGCGGGGCGCGAGGCGCGTAGGGAGGTCTAGTCGTGGCCTCCGGCGCACGGGTGACGGTTGAGGGGTGGGGCTGGCGGCACGCCGGACGTCGCCTCCCCGCCGTCAGCGACCTCGACCTGACCATCGAGCCGGGCCAGCGGGTTCTCCTCGTCGGGGCGTCCGGTGCGGGGAAGTCCACGACCCTCGCCGGGATCGCGGGCCTGCTCGGCGGCAGCGACGAGGGGGACCAGACCGGCCGCATCCTCGTGGACGGGCGGCCCCCCGAGCTCCAGCGCGGGCGGATCGGCATGGTCCTGCAAGACCCGGATGCGCAGCTCGTGATGTCCACGGTCGGGGACGACGCGGCCTTCGGCTGCGAGAACCTGGGCCTGCCGCGCGAGGAGATCTGGGCGCGGGTGCGGCGTGGCCTGGCGCAGGTCGGGCTCGAGCTGGGGCTGGACCACCCGACCACCCGGCTCTCCGGCGGTCAGAAGCAGCGCCTCGCCCTCGCCGGGGTACTCGCGATGGGCCCCGGCCTCATCATCCTCGACGAGCCGACGGCGAACCTCGACCCGGACGGCATTGCCGAGGTCAGGGCCGCCGTCGAGCACGTGCTCGAGGTGACGGGGGCCACGCTCATCGTCGTCGAGCACCGCACCACCGTGTGGAGCGGCCTGGTCGATCGCGTCGTCGCCCTCGGCGTGGGGGGCGAGGGAGTCGTCGCCGACGGTCCGCCCGCTCGCGTGTTCGCCGAGGACGGCGCGGCCCTCGAGGCCGCGGGGCTCTGGATCCCTGGCTCCGTCTCTCCGTGCCCCCGCGCCGACGCCGTCGACCTCGGCGGACCCGCTCTGCGGCTGGACGATCTGGCCGTCGCCCGCGAGCGCCGCGGACCCGTGGTCCGTTCGGGCATCACCCGGAGCGTGCGCTTCGGCGAGGCCGTTGGCATCACCGGGGCGAACGGCACGGGCAAGTCGACGCTCGCGCTCACCCTCGCCGGTCTCCTCCCTGAGGCCGCCGGGGCGGTCCTCGCCTCCGACGAGCTCAGGGCAGGGGCCGGCCCTCGCCCGTCACGGTGGCGATCGACCCAACTGCTCACCCGGATCGGCACGGTCTTCCAGGACCCCGAGCACCAGTTCGTGACGTCGAGGGTGCGCGACGAGCTCGCCGTCGGTCTGCGCGCGCTCGCGATCGACAGGGTGCGGGTCGACGAGAGGGTCGACGAGCTGCTCGCGCGGCTCCGGCTCGACGCCCTCGCCGACGCCAACCCCTTCACGCTGTCGGGCGGGCAGAAGCGGCGACTGTCGGTGGCGACGCTGCTGGCGACGTCGCCGCGGATCATCGTGCTCGACGAGCCGACGTTCGGGCAGGACCGGCGCAGCTGGGGCGACCTCGTGACGCTGCTTCAGCAGATGCGTGCCGAGGGGGGCACGATCGTCTCCGTCACCCACGATGCCGAGTACCTTCAGGCCCTCGGCGACACGGTGTGGCACCTGGGGTCCGTCTCGGAACGGAGTGCGGCGTGAGCGCGGGCGCGGGCGCGGGCGTCGGAGCGAACACGGACGCCGCCGCGGGTACCGCCGCGGACGCCGGCGCGCCGACCGCGGGGAGGGACGAGTCGGCGGCCGGCAGGCACGATCCGGCGCCTGCGCGCGTCGCGCCGCTGCGCAGGGTCAACCCGGTCACGCTCCTGGTGATCGCCGTGATCCTCTCCGTACCGATGCTGGCGACCCTCGACCCGGTCAGTGCGGGGGTGGCCGTCGCTCTGGAGCTCGCCCTCGTCCCCGCCACGGGCGTTCCGTGGCGGACCCTCGGACGTCGGCTGGTGCCCGTGGTCGTGTTCATCCCCGTCGCCGCGCTGAGCATGCTCCTGTACGGCACGCCGGGCGGTCAGGAGTACTGGCATTTCGGCATCGCGGTGGTGACCGAGAACTCGGTCAACCAGTCGGTGGCGATCTCCGTCAGGGTGCTCGCGCTCGGTCTGCCGACCATCCTGCTGTTCTCGGGCGTCGACCCCACCCGGCTGGCGGACGGGCTTGCGCAGGTCGCGCGGCTCCCGTCCCGTTTCGTCATCGGCGCCCTCGCCGGTGTGCGCATGATGTCGCTGTTCGTCGACGACTGGCGCAGCATGACGCTCGCGCGCAGGGCGAGAGGGCTCGGCGACCACGGCGTGCTTCGCCGGAGCCTGTCCATGGCCTTCGTTCTGCTCGTGTTCGCGGTCAGACGGGGGACGAAGCTGGCGACGGCGATGGAGGCCAGGGGGTTCGGCGCCTTCCCCACGCGGAGCTGGGCCCGCTCGTCACGGCTGGGGGTGGCCGATCCGGTGGCGGTGGCGGTGGCGCTGGCGATCATGGCCGTGTCCCTCGGCGCGTCGATCGCCCTCGGCACCTTCCGCTTCGTGGGATCGTGACGACACCGGGGGAGGAGTCGGCCCGTCGCCGCGCGCTCTGGCTCGTGGACCTCGTCCGGGAGACGCCCGTCACGCGGCGGTCGACTCCGCCGACGGTCCTCATCGACGGGCCGAGCGGGGCGGGCAAGAGCGGGCTGGCGCTGGCGCTCCACCGGCTGCTGCCCGGCGCCGAGCTCGTGCGACTGGACGATGTCTACCCCGGCTGGTCGGGCTTGAGCGCGGGCGTCGGTGCGATCGGCAGGGATCTGCTGCGGCCGCGCGCGGCGGGTGCGGCCGGCCGCTGGCGCCGGTGGGACTGGGCGGCGTCTGCACCGGCGGGGCTGGTCACGGTCCGGCCGGATCGTGCGCTCATCGTCGAGGGCTGCGGAACGCTCAGCGCCGACGGTGCGCCCCCTCACGCGGTGAGGGTGTGGCTCGACGCGGACGACGCGGTGCGGCGCGAGCGAGCGCTCCGACGTGATGCGGGCGCCTTCGACGCGCACTGGGACATGTGGGACGAGCAGTGGTCTCTGCTGCGGCGATCGCGGCGTCCCGAGCTGACCGCGACGGTCGTGATGGGGGAGCGGCTGCGCGTCCTGCGCTGACCCGGACCGTCCGCGGTCAGGCCCAGCCGAGCCGGTGGAGCTCCTCGTCGTCGATGCCGTAGTAGTGCGCGATCTCGTGGACGAGGGTGACGTGCACCTGGTCGTGGAGCTCCTCGATGCTCGCGCAGTAGTCGAGCAGGGGCTCGCGGTAGAGCGTGATGGTGTCGGGGAGCTCACCGAAGCCGTACTGGTCCCGGTCGGTCAGCGCGACGCCCTCGTAGAGGCCGAGCAGCGAGAGCGTGCCGTCCTCTGGCCGGTCCTCGACGCGGAAGTGCACGTTCTCCAGACCGTCGACCATGTCGTCGGGGAGGGCGTCGAGCTCGTCGACGACGAGGGCCTCGAACTCCTCGGCGGTCATCTGCAGAGAGAGGGCCTCCCCGTCGGCGGGGGGTTGTCCCTCTGGTGCTGCCGGGGCGGCCGTGTCGGGCCCGGCCGTCGGCGCGGGGTCGGGTTCGGTCTCGGGGAAGGGCGATACGGCCATGAGCCGATTATCGCGCGCGCCGCGCGGCACGCCCGTCGACGCACCGGCGAGTACTGCTCGCGGCCCGGCCGCGCCCGGACGCGCCCGCCGCCGCGTCACGTGACGGGGGTCGCGCTCCCGGAGACGACCTGCCACCGTCCGTCGATGATCGACCAGCTGCGGTCGTCGTCGAGCACCGCCTCGATCCGTGCACCGTTGTCGACCACGACGACCTCGGCGCGCGTGGACGTCCGGGCGTGTCCACCGGTGTCGTGCGTGAGATCCGGTTCGGCGCTTCGAAACTGGTCGTCCCCGAACGGTGCGTCGACCGCCGGTGCCCGGCCTCGGCGGCGGCAGCCTTCTTGGGGTGAGTAACGGGGCTTGAACCCGCGACCTCCTGGACCACAACCAGGCGCTCTACCGACTGAGCTATACCCACCATGCGCCTCGCGGACGAGGCAACTGCTCCAGTGTATTACACCTTCGGAGCAAAAATGTTCACCACCGCGTCAGAGGCCGCTTTCGCCTCCTCCGTCGACGGCCCCGGCTCGGGAACGAACACGATCGAGCGGTAGTACGCCAGCTCGCGGATCGACTCGAGGATGTCGGCGAGGGCGCGGTGCCCGCCGTTCTTCGCCGGGGCGTTGAAGTAGGCCCGCGGGTACCAGCGGCGCGCGAGCTCCTTGATCGACGACACGTCCACGTTGCGGTAGTGCAGGTACGCGTCGACACCCGGAAGGTCCTTGACGATGAAGCTGCGGTCGGTGCCGATGGTGTTGCCCGCGAGGGGCGCCTTGCCGGCCTCGGGCACGAAGCGGGCGATGTACTCGAGTGTGGCCGCCTCCGCCTCGGCGAGCGTTACACCGTCGTCGAGCTCCGTGATCAGCCCGGAGGTGGTGTGCATCTGGGTGACGAACTCGCCCATGTTCTTCCTAGCGGCGTCGCTCGGCCTGATGACGATCTGGAACCCGGGGTCCACAGGGACGAGGTCGTAGTCGGTGATGACGACGGCGACCTCGACGATCTCGTCGACCGACAGGTCCAGGCCGGTCATCTCGCAGTCGATCCAGACAAGTCGTTCGTTCTTCGCGCTCATACCCCGAGCCTATCGCTCGGCACGGGCGATAGAATCTCCCGGTGACCCTCGCTCTCAGCATCCTGCTTCTCTGCAACGCCGTCTGGAACGTGGTCGTGTGGCCCCGCTTCTTCGCCCGGGTCGCCGCCGACCCGCGTGCGCGAGCAGAGGACGGCTCGACGACCGCGTTCTGGCGCGTCCACGCCGTGCTCGTGGGGATCGCGTTGCTGCTCGCGGCCCTCTCCGCGGTCGCCGGCGTGTGGGGACTCGTCGCGGGCGCGTGAGCGTTCGACCGGAGGCCCAGGGGCCGGCGGGGGACTGGCGGTCAGGGCTCGAGGCGCTGCTCCGCGACGACGCCCCGCCCCGGACGGGGGCGGGCGCGGGGGCGGGGGACTCCGCACCGGCCGCGCGCCTGGCGCTGTCCTTCGAGCTGCGGGAGCTGACGCCGCGAACGAGTGAGCGCTGGAACGGGCCGACCTCCCGGCCGGCGGGCCGTGCCGACGGCGCGACGGGCCCGAAGGGGAACGGCGTCCTACGACTCGGCGTCCGTCCGGCGCAGGCGAGCACGGGCGGGTGGTCGCGGTCGGGGCTCGGCTGGTCGACGATCGCGCACCAGCTGCACCGACGCAACCTGTCACCGGCCCAGCACGGCTGGTTCGCTCGCTTCCAGGCGCTGCACCGCGCCGCGAATCCGCCGACCGCGGG
This sequence comes from Mycetocola reblochoni REB411, assembly GCF_900163835.1. GTDB lineage: Bacteria > Actinomycetota > Actinomycetes > Actinomycetales > Microbacteriaceae > Mycetocola_B > Mycetocola_B reblochoni. The sequence continues at coordinate 185,588 of NZ_FUKR01000036.1, forward strand.
CAGGGACGTCGACTGGATCTTCCTCGACGACATCGAGAGCCCCGTGCTGTGGCCCCTCCTGGACGAGGCCAGGGCGCTGGGGATCGCCTTCGTCGGTCCGCGGCGCGCGGCGGACGTCGTCCTCGCCGGAGGGGCGCTGCTCGGCATCGACCTCTCCCGCGACGCCGGCGCGCTCCACGTGCGTCCGCGCGCCGAGCTCGACGGAGAGGCCTTCCCGCTGTCGGAGCTCCATCCGATCGCCGGCCACGGTGTGTACGTCGTCTCGGGATCCCCCTCCGCCCCGCGGTACCTGCTCGCGCCCGTCTCCTCGGCGGAGGACGCGCGAAGGCTGCTGCGGAACGAGGGCGCGACTCTGCGGGCGCTCCGCATCCCTGCGGAGCAGGAGGCCGAGTTCGTCCGGGAGTACCTGCGCCCGCTCGCGCGGCGATTCGAGCTCACCAGCGACGACGGCAGTGTCGAGGTCCCGGCGCCGGAGCCGGTCCGCGCGCGTCTCGACGTCGTGCACGCGCGCGGACGCCGTCTGGAGCTGAACTGGTCCTGGGAACGGTCGACCCCCTCGCAGCAGGCCCCCGCGTTCGCGGACCGCGTGCCGGAGGGGCTGCTCCCGGACGCCCTCGCGCCCGGCGCCGGTGCGGAGCCGAGCGACTCCGGGCTGCCCGGCCGCGTCACGCTCACGGGTGAGGACGCCGCGGACTTCGTCCTCACGGTGCAGCCGAGGCTGCAGAGCCTGCCCGACGTCATCGTGCACATCACCGGTGCGGTGCCGCCGTACCGTCTGCTCGAGGGAGAGCCGACGCTGAGCGTCAGCGTCGTGCCCAGCCAGAGGACGGACTGGTTCGACCTCGGGGTCGAGGTGCGCGTCGGAGACGTGACGATCCCGTTCGAGCCGCTGTTTCGCGCCCTCGCGGCGGGCCGGACCCGTCTGCTCCTGGTCGACGGCAGCTACCTGTCCCTGCGGCAGCCGCTCTTCGCACCGCTCGCCGAGCTCATCGCCGAGGCGGCCGAGATGCCGGAGTGGGAGCCGGAGCACCCGACCCTGCGACCGGAGCAGCTCGCGCTGTGGCACGAGCTCGAGGAGCTCGCCGATGAGGCGACGGCCGCCGCGGAGTGGCGGAGCCTCGTCGACGCGCTCGGGGTCGAGCTCACGGACGAGGACCGCCGGCCGGCGGACGGCCTGACCGCGGCGCTGCGGCCGTACCAGGCAGACGGTGCGGCGTGGATGCTCCGGCACTGGCGGCACGGTGTCGGCGGGGTCCTCGCCGACGACATGGGGCTCGGCAAGACGCTGCAGTGCATCGCGTTCCTGCTCGCGGCCAGGGAGCGGCACGGCGCCGAGCGGATGCTCGTGGTCGCCCCGACGAGCGTCGTTCCCGTGTGGCTCGCCGAGGCGGAGCGCTTCGCCCCCGGTCTGGACGTCGAGGCGGTGACGACGTCGCGCACCGCCTCGGGCGAGGAGGCCGCACGTCGGCGACGCGCCCAGGTCATCGTCACGAGCTATGCGGTGTTGCGGCGCTCGCCTGAACTCTTCGATGCGCTGCTCGCGGAGGCCGACAGGCCGGCGTGGGACGCGGTCATCGTGGACGAGGCGCAGGCGGTGAAGAACCGCGCGACTCTCGCGCATCGTGTTCTCGCGGAGGTGCGGACGCGCGCCCTGTTCGCCGTGACCGGGACGCCGATCGAGAATTCGCTCGGCGAGCTGCACGCGATCCTTTCGCTGACGACCCCCGGCCTGCTCGGCAGTGCCGCGCGGTTCCGCGAACGGTACGTTGTCCCGATCGAGCGCGCCCAGCCGGGCATCTCCGAGGGCAGGGGAGCGGGCTCAGGTCCGGCGGAGCATGCCGCGGAGCGGGCGCGGCTGCTGCGCCGGCTGCGCAGGCGGATCCGACCCGTCCTGCTCCGGCGGACGAAGGACGAGGTCGCCCCCGAGCTTCCGGAACGCCAGGAGCAGGTGGTGCGGGTGCCCCTTGATCCCTGGCACCGCCGCCGGTACACGGTCGCGCTTCAGCGGGAACGGCAGAAGCTGCTCGGGCTGCTGGAGGACCTCGACCGCAACCGCTTCACGGTGTTCCGCTCGCTCACCCTGCTGCGGCTCCTCGCTCTCGACGGGCGCCTCGTCGACGACGAGGCCGGACACGACGACGGCCGGCCGGGCGCGGGGGGCGACAGCGGGTCGGCGAAGCTCGACGCGCTCGTCGAGCGCCTTCGCCAGCTGGTCGGGGAAGGGCATCGGGCTCTCGTGTTCAGCCAGTTCACGCGGTACCTCGCGCTGGTCGAGCGCGCGCTGGACTCGGCCGGCATCGAGACGGCGTACCTGGACGGCGCGACGCGCGACAGGGCGGGGGCGGTCGCCGGCTTCCGCGACGGTGACGGGCCGGCCGTCTTCCTCATCAGCCTCAAGGCCGGCGGGGTGGGACTCACCCTGACCGAGGCCGACTACGTCTTCCTGCTCGACCCGTGGTGGAACCCCGCCGTCGAGAACCAGGCCATCGACCGCGCGCACCGGATCGGTCAGACTCGGCCGGTCATGGTGTACCGGATGATCGCCGAGGACACCATCGAGGAGAAGGTGCTCGCGCTCCAGGCCCGCAAGGCGCGGCTGTTCGACGAGGCCATCGACGACCACGGCGAGTTCGCCGAGCTGCTCGACGCCGATGCGATCCGTTCGCTGCTCGGCTGAGCGGCTGAGCGGCGACGGGGCGGTGAAGCCGGGTCCCGCCCTGCGTTAAGATGGTCCGGTGCGCCTCCGTAGCTCAGGGGATAGAGCAGGAGCCTTCTAATCTCTTGGTCGCAGGTTCGAATCCTGCCGGGGGCACCGGGGTGCAGCCCCCGTTCGCGTGCTAGCCTGGCGGCGAGCCGCGGACGCGGCTGCGGACGAGGGAGCAGTACCCGCACAGCGACAAGACTGACCGTTTCTGGAGGTCAGCCATGCTTGTTCACTGGTCCGTACTCGTCGCCTCGGGACTGCTCGAGGCCGTCTGGGCGCTCGCCCTGGCTCGCGCCAAAGGATTCACTCGGCTCGGCCCGACGATCGTCTTCCTCGTCGCCCTCGTCGTGTCTATGGCGGGGCTGGCGTTCGCGATGACCGGTCTTCCCACCGGGACGGCGTATGCGGTGTGGGTGGGGATCGGAGCGGTCGTGACGGTCGGCGTGTCCATGCTGCGGCGCGAGGAGGACGTCTCCGTCGCGCGCGTGCTGCTGCTCGTGCTGTTGGTCGGATGCGTCGTCGGCCTGAAGGCGGTGAGCTAGATGCCGTGGATCGTCCTGATGCTCAGCGCGGTGCTCGAGGCCGTGTGGGCGACCGCCCTGGGGCTCTCCGAGGGATTCAGCGAGGTGGGCCCGACGATCGTCTTCGTTGTCGCCCTGATCGGAAGCATGCTCGGTCTCGGATATGCCGCGAGGAGCATATCGATCGGGACCGCGTACGCCGTCTGGACGGGACTCGGTGCGGCACTCACGGTCGGCTACGCGCTTCTGTCCGGCACCGAGAGTGCGTCGCCGCTCAAGGTGCTCTTCCTGCTCGGCATCGTGGGCGCGGTCATCGGCCTCAAACTGGTGGGGACGCGCCGAGGGACCGGCGGGCCTGGCCGGGGTGCCGCGAGCGATGCCGACCGGAGCTCGCCCGGCCCGGTTGTCTGATCGCCGGGGGCCTGATCCGTGGGGCTAGGCTTGTCCCGTGCGCCTGATTTTCGTCCGCCACGGACAGACCCCCGCCAACGTTCTCGGTTCCCTCGACACCGACGCCCCCGGCCCGGGACTCACCGATCTGGGGCACGAGCAGGCGCTTGCGGTCGTGGATGAGCTCGGCGGCTACGACATCGATCGGCTGGTCGTCTCGACGCTGCAGCGGACGCACCTCACCGCGGCACCCTTCGTTGAAGCGTCGGGGCTCGCTCCGGTCGAGCGGCCCGGCATCAGGGAGATCGCCGCCGGCAGCTGGGAGAAGCGCAACGACGCAGCGTCCGTGCAGGGCTACATGGACGCCGTCTTCGGTTGGGTCGGTGGGGCGCTGGAGCGGCGCATCCCCGGTGCGGAGTCCGGCCACGAGGTGTTCTCCCGTGTGAACGCGGTCGTCGACGAGTTCAGCGGTGACGAGACCGTGGCGATGTTCAGCCACGGTGCGCTGATCCGGGCGTGGGTCGGGGCGAACGCCCCCGAGGCGGGCGTCGACTACGTCAGGGCCAGACCCCTGGCCAACACCGGTGTCGTGTCCCTGGTGGGGGACCCCGCCGCGGGCTGGCGGCTGGAGCGCTGGGAGTCTGAACGCCTGATCTGAGGCGCCACGGCCGGGGTCCGGCGATAACATGGGGTCATGCGTAGCGCTCAAGAAGTCATCATCTCCGAGCTGCAGGTGCAGCCCACGATCGATCCGGCGGCGGAGGTCGACCGTCGTGTCGGCTTTCTGACCGACTACCTCGCGGCCACGGGGGCGCGGGCACTGGTCCTCGGCATCAGCGGTGGCCAGGACTCCTCGCTCGCCGGGAGGATCGCCCAGCTGGCCGTGGAGCGGCGCCGGGCCTCGGGGGCGGCGGCGGAGTTCACGGCGGTGCGGCTGCCCTACCGGGTCCAGCACGATGAGGACGACGCGCAGCTCGCCCTCGACTTCATCCGGCCGGACCGGCGCCTGGTGTTCAACATCGCCGCGGCCGTCGACGGCTTCAGCGAGGAGTTCCGCCAGTCGACGGGCGAGGCGCTGCTCGACTTCACCAAGGGCAACGTCAAGGCGAGGGCGCGCATGATCGCGCAGTACGCGGTCGCGGGCCAGAGCGGCGCCCTCGTGATCGGGACGGACCACGCGGCCGAGGCGGTCACCGGGTTCTTCACGAAGTTCGGCGACGGGGCGGCCGACGTGCTCCCGCTCAGCGGCCTGTCCAAGCGTCAGGGTCGTGCCCTGCTGGAGTTCTTGGACGCCCCCGCCCGCATCTATGAGAAGACGCCCACGGCGGACCTCCTCGACGACAACCCCGGTCAGACGGACGAGGCCAACCTGGGTCTCAGCTACCGCGAGATCGACGACTACCTCGAAGGGCTCGACGTTCCCGAGGACGTCGCCGAGGCGATCGAGGCGCGCTATCGCGCGACCGCGCACAAGCGCGCTCTCCCGGTGACACCGGGGGACGACTGGTGGCGCCCCCGCTCGGCCACCGGCGCGGTCTGACCCGGTTCGGTGGGCCAGACCAGCGAGGGGCCGGACGGAGTTTCTTCCGTCCGGCCCCTCGCCGGTCTCGTGCCTGTCGGGATGGCGGCCCTGCTGCCGCCCCTGCTCAGAGCGGGTCGGGCTTGCTGTCGTCGCGTTCGGGGAGGGTGCCCTCGAGCGCGGCCACATCATCGAGCAGCCGCTGGGGGGAGTCGGTCTCGCGCGCCGCGAGGGTCTCGGTCGCCGCAGTGGCTTCGGTCGCCGTGGTGGAGGCGGGGGCGGCAGTCTCCTCGGTCTGGGACGCCGAGCGGGTATCGGTCACGACCGTCGTTGCAGCGGAGTCGCTGCGGGTGCTCTCCTCGACCGGCGTCGTGTGCGTGGCAGCCGTCGCCGGCGCACTCCCGGGGAGTACCTGGGTCGCGGTCGGCGCGGGCGCGGCCGTCGGGAACACGGAGGCGGCCGAGGCGTCGCCCGTGCGGTCGAACTGCCAGCGCTCGAGGTCGTCCTCGAAGATCTTGCGGGCGCGGCCCGGCTTCGCCTGCCACTCGAGAAGGCGGTCCCTGAACTCGTGCACCACCGGCCCGAGGTCGGAGCCGTAGGTGGCGGAGTGTCGTTTGAGCTCGGCCAGCTGGTGCGCCGCCCAGTCCGCGGCGAGTTGCGCTCCCTTGACCGGCAACAGACGCACGTGGATGTCAGCCTGGCCGATCGCCCTGTCCACCAGGACCTGCTCCGGCTGGGTGAGCGAGTTCCAAACCGCCGCCTCGGTCGAGGCGTCGATGAGGGTTCCGATGGCCGCCGCGCGCTGCTCACGCTCGCGCTGTGCCAGCAGACGCTTCACCGAGCGACGGGTCAGCGCGGTAGCCAGGACCGCGGCGACGACGATCGAGACGAACAGGACCGCCGCCGTGAACACGGCTGTCCTGGCCTCGGGGGACACGAGCCAACTGACGAAAGAATTCCACCACTCCATGCCGCGAACACTACCCGGAGAGTCACCGTGGAGTGCCCAGGCTGCGCGCCGTGTCGTGATGCGACCGATCCGATCACGCAGACGGTGTCGGACGCGGCCGGCCTCGGGGCCGTGCCGGAACGGTTCCGATCCAGGGGGCACGCTCGACGGGCAGGAGCGCCCCGCGTTCGGTGACGCTCGTGGTCACGCCGAGCGGAGGCAGTCCACGGCGTCGCTCAGCGAGCGGAAGTCGCCGAGGTCACGAAACGAGCGCTGCGCGGGAACGAAACGCTTGGCCAGGTACCCCTCCGACCCGCCGCGCTGGAGACGCTCGACATGACCGATGATCGCACCGTCCGTGTTGACGACCCGTGCCAGTGCCGCGTTGACGCTGATCATCCTCAGATCGCGGTGCCGGGGGGCGAGCTTGTCCATGAGCGTTTCCTTCCTGTCCGATCGCTGTCGAGTCCGACGATAGATCGCGCCACCGACAGTCCTGGAATAGCGTGGTCGGGTCATCGGTTCTCGCCGGTGACGGGATCGTAGAGAGGTGTTTTCATGGAGTCCTTCATCCTGGCCGGCGGGTGCTTCTGGTGTCTTGACGCCGTCTACCGCTCGCTCAACGGCGTTCAGGACGTCGTATCCGGGTACATCGGCGGGACCACACCCGCGCCGAACTACGAACAGGTCTGCACCGGCACGACCGGTCACGCCGAGGCGGTCCGCGTCGTGTTCGACCCGTCCGTGATCCCCGCCGACGTCATCCTCGACGCGTTCTTCACCCTGCACGACCCGCGCCAGCTCAACCGTCAGGGAAACGATGTCGGCACGCAGTACCGCAGCGCGATGTTCCCCCAGGACGAGCCGCAGCGGGAGCAGTTCATCGCGGCGCGCGACCGGGCCGACGAGCTGTGGGGTGGCGGAGTCGTCACGACCATCGAGGGGCCGGCCGAGTTCCACCCCGCAGAGGAGTACCACCAGGACTTCTTCGCCAAGAACCCGGGCCAGGGCTACTGCATGATGGTGGCGCTGCCGAAGGTGGCCAAGGTGCGGGCGCGGTTCCAGGAGTACGCGCGCGGCTGAGGCGCGGCGTTCCCGGCGCGTTCGTGCGCCGGGACCGGGCACTGCCGGGACACCGGGTAGCTCGTCGACTCGTCGCGACGGCCGGCTGGACCCCTCCCTCCACAGACGGTGTCGACATTCGGCTCGCCGCAGCGGTCACGCGCGTGGAGCGGTGATCACCGTCGGGTGGCACCGTTGCCGTTCCAGATAGATAACTGAACGGAAGGGCGGCGCAGCAATGGACGAGAGAATTACGGTCACGGGGATCGTCGCGACGGACCCCCGGCACGTCGTGACGCAGGACGGGCTGGCGATCACGAGCTTCCGGCTCGCGGCTCAGCAGCGCCGGTACGACAGGGAGCGTTCCCGATGGGTGTCGGGTGAGACGCACTGGTACTCGGTCTCCGCGTTCCGCCGTCTGGCGCTCAACTGCGAGCAGAGCCTGAACAAGGGAGACCGCATCGTGGTCGCCGGGCGCCTCCGCTTTCGTCAGTGGCAGAGCGACGCCGGCGGCGGGACGAACGCCGAGATCGACGCGGCGGCGATCGGGCACGACCTGTCCTGGGGGACAAGCGCTTTCAGCCGAGTGCTGACCGCTCCCGAGGGCTCGGGCCCCGTTCCGGTCCCGGCGCCTGCGCCGTCGCCGGAGAGCGGTCACGACCGATCCGGTTCCGGTGGCGATCGCGCTCTAGACTGGTCGGCATGACCACTGCATCCCCCGCCTCGGCGGGTCGACTGCTCGCGATCGTCGGCATCGTCGGAGCGCTCGCGGCGACGAGTGGATGCTCGTTCTTCGCAGAGTCCGAGCCCTCGCCCACGCCGAGTTCGTCGGCCAGCGATGCAGCCGAACCGGCGGCGCTGCAGCCGGATGGCGACGCGGCCGACAACCGGCCCTTCTTCGACGAGGTGAACGCACGCACCGCCGACGGGGAGGTCGCCGACGGCCGGCACTTCGTCGATGCGCTCGTCGACGCCGGCTTCGACAGGGAGGCGATGTCGCTCACCTCCGACACGACGAGCATCGGACTCGAGGCCGATGCGATCGAGTTCGCTGTTCGGTGGGGCGACGAGTGCCTGATCGGGCAGTTCAGCGACTCCGCCGGGTACCACTCGACGGTGTCACCGACGATGGCGGGCGAGCGGTGCCTGGTCGGCACCACGCGCCCCATAGACTGGGAGTGATATGGCTGAATACATCTATTCAATGGTCCGCGCGCGCAAGGCCGTGGGCGACAAGGTCATCCTCGATGACGTCACAATGGCTTTCCTCCCGGGTGCGAAGATCGGTGTCGTCGGCCCCAACGGGGCCGGCAAGTCGACGATCCTGAAGATCATGGCCGGGCTCGACACCCCGAGTAACGGTGAGGCAAAGCTCACCCCTGGCTTCACCGTCGGGATCCTCATGCAGGAGCCCGAGCTCGACGAGGACAAGACGGTTCTCGAGAACGTCCAGCAGGGCGTGGGCGAGATCAAGGCGAAGGTTGATCGTTTCAACGAGATCTCGGCGCTCCTGGCAGAACCGGACGCCGACTTCGACGCGCTCCTGGCCGAGATGGGCACCCTGCAGGAAGAGATCGACGCGGCTGACGCCTGGGACCTTGACTCGCAGCTCGAGCAGGCGATGGATGCGCTTCGCTGCCCGCCGGGCGACGCGGTGATCAGTAACCTCTCGGGTGGCGAGAAGCGCCGGGTCGCCCTGTGCAAGCTGCTCCTGCAGAAGCCCGATCTGCTCCTCCTGGACGAGCCGACCAACCACCTCGACGCCGAGAGCGTGCTCTGGCTCGAACAGCACCTCTCCAAGTACCCCGGTGCCGTCATGGCGGTCACCCACGACCGGTACTTCCTCGACCACGTCGCGGGCTGGATCTGTGAGGTCGACCGCGGGCGGCTGTACCCCTACGAGGGCAACTACTCCACCTACCTCGAGAAGAAGGCCGAACGTCTGGAGGTCCAGGGCAAGAAGGACGCCAAGCTCGCCAAGCGCCTCACCGAAGAGCTCGCCTGGGTGCGAAGCAACACGAAGGGGCGCCAGGCCAAGTCCAAGGCGAGGCTGGCGCGCTATGAGGAGATGGCGGCGGAGGCCGAGCGGACCAAGAAGCTCGACTTCGAAGAGATCGTGATCCCCGCCGGTCCCCGTCTGGGCCAGCAGGTCATCGAGGTCAGGGACCTGTCGAAGGGCTTCGGCGATCGTGTCCTCATCGACGGTCTCTCCTTCACCCTGCCGCGCAACGGCATCGTCGGCATCATCGGGCCGAACGGCGTCGGCAAGTCGACGCTGTTCAAGACCATCGTCGGGCTGGAGCCGGTGGACAGTGGTGAGATCAAGATCGGTGAGACCGTCAAGATCTCCTACGTCGATCAGAGCCGCTCCGGAATCGACCCGAACAAGACCCTGTGGGAGGTCGTCTCCGACGGTCTCGACTACATCCAGGTGGGCAACACCGAGATCCCGTCCAGGGCGTACGTGTCGACGTTCGGGTTCAAGGGGCCCGACCAGCAGAAGAAGGCCGGCGTGCTCTCGGGTGGTGAGCGCAACCGGCTCAACCTCGCGCTGACGCTCAAGCAGGGGGGCAACCTCCTGCTGCTCGACGAGCCGACCAACGACCTGGACGTCGAGACGCTGTCCAGCCTGGAGAACGCGCTCCTGGAGTTCCCCGGCTGTGCCGTGGTCATCACGCACGACCGGTGGTTCCTCGACCGGATCGCGACCCACATCCTCGCCTACGAGGGCACCGATGAGAACCCGGCCAACTGGCACTGGTTCGAGGGTAACTTCGAGGCCTACGAGGAGAACAAGATCGAGCGCCTCGGTCCCGACGCCGCCAAGCCGAGCCGTGCGAGTTATCGCAAGCTGACCAGGGACTGACGCTGTGCGTCTGCACCTTCCCGTCGCCTTGCGCTGGGGGGACCTCGACGCGTTCAACCACGTCAACAACGTCTCGCTCCTCAAGATCCTCGAGGAAGCCAGGGTCCGTGCACTCTGGTCACCGACCACCGCGGGGGAGGACGCGCCATCCACCGCAGTGATCGGGGCGGGGACGTCCGGCGACGATCGGGGTGGGGCGACGCTCACGCTCATCGCACGGCAGGAGATCGAGTACCTCGCGCCGATCGAGTATCGCCGCGCACCGCTCGACATCCAGCTCTGGTTCGGTGCCCTCGGCGGTGCCAGTTTCGATCTCTGCTACGACGTCGTCGACGGTCCAGGGACGATCGAGGGCGCCGAGTCCGCGGGCCACACGGACGCCGATGTGAATCGCCGCGTCCCCGATGGCCCGAACGGTGCGATCGGAAGACAGGCCGGTGCGGTCGCCGCCGAACCACGGAGCTACGCCAGGGCGATGGCGACGGTCGTGCTCGTCGACTCGCTGACCATGCGGCCGCGGCGGATCGACGCACGTGAACGGGCGGCCTGGGAGCCCTACCTCGGCGAGCCGATCACGTTCCGGCGACGCTGAGCCGTTCCGCGAGCCGGTGACCGCGCAGTTAGCGCCGGATGCTGCGCGGTCAGCGCCGGATGCTGCGCGGTCAGCGACGGATGCTGCGCGGTCAGCGACGGATGCCGTGCCGTCGAACGACGCACGGCATCCGGTGTCAGTCGTCGGCGTCTCGGCGCAGCTCGGGGATCCGGGTCATGCCCTCCTGCGCGACACTCGCGACCAGTCGGCCCTGACGATCGTAGATCCGCCCGTGGGTGAGCCCGCGCCCGCCGTGGGCGTTGGTCGACTCCTGAACGTACAGCAGCCAGTCGTCCACTCGCGCGTCACGGTGCCACCACATCGCGTGGTCGAGGCTGGCGACGCGGATCCCCGGCGTCGCCCAGCTGACGCCATGGGCACGCATCACGGGCTCGAGCATCGTGTAGTCGCTCACATAGGCGAGAGCGGCGCGGTGCAGGGCCGGATCGTCGGGAAGCGGCCCGGTCGAGCGTAGCCACACCGCCTGGTGCGGGGTGGGCTGGTCCACGCTCAGGTAGATACCGCCGTCGACGTGCCTGATGTCGAAGGGGCGGCCGAGGGCCCAGGCGGCCTCAGGCAGCTCGGCCACACGACCGAGAGACTCCAGCGCCGTCGGCAGGCTGTCGGGGTCCGGCAGATCGGCCGGCATCGGAAGCTGGTGGTCCACACCGTCGTCCTCGCTCTGGAACGATGCGATCAGCGACAGGATCGGCCGACCGTGCTGGTACGCCTGGGTTCGCCGTGTGCTGAACGAGCGTCCGTCGTGGATCCTGTCGACGGAGAACGTGATCGGGGCGTCGACATCGCCCGGGCGCAAGAAGTACCCGTGCATGGAGTGGACGGGTCGCTCGTCCTCGATCGTCCTCGTCGCGGCCATGATCGACTGCGCGAGCACCTGTCCGCCGAAGACCCGACCCAGCGGGGACCACTGCGAGGGACCCGTGAAGATGTCCTCGCTGGTGCGTGCACCGGTGTCGACGAGATCGAGGACGCGAAGAAGGTCGTGAACGGGGTCGGGAGTCATGCCCCCATTGTCCCGCAGAGCAGCCGTCGTCGCGTGCCAGGGCGGGCGTGTTGGTCTTGGTCTCGGTTAGCGTTGAGACCGTGCCCGACGCCCTGCTCCTCACCGACTCGCACGCCGTCTCGGATCTGTCCGTGTTCCTGGGTCGAGCGCTCCGCCTCACGCCCGACGCGGTGCGACTCGCCGCGACCGAGGGGGTCCTGACGGTGACCGTTCCGGTGCTCGTGCCGAAGGGGATCCTGGACCGGTCGCCGACCGTGCTGGGCATGAGGGCGATGCGCGAGCACTCCGGCGCACGAAGCGACCGGGTCGTGGACGTCAGGGCCGTCACGGAGCGGATCGCGCGCCCGGCCCAGCTGACCGAGGACGGCCACGTCCTGCTTCGGCTGCCGGACGCGGAGCAACACGTCTCGTGGGCCGGCACTGTCGTGCCGCGCGGGGACTGGCGGCTCCTCGATGAACTGCCTGCAGCGGTCGTGGCCCGCGTGGCGACGGACGGCATCGCCGCCGTCGCCACGGCGCTTCCGCAGTCACCGGGAGAAGCCGTCGTCGACCGGGTGCGCGCCGAGGTGTGGGCGCCGGCGGACGACCGGTTAGGGGGCGCTCCGGCTGCGGCGGCACTCGCGGCTGACAGCCTCGGCTTCATCCCCGACGAGGCGGAGACGCTCCGGCTGTTTGGCTCCGGGCGTTGGCTGCGCCTCAGCTCCAGGGCCGGGCATGTCCTCGTCCGTCACGCTCCCGGCGCCTGACGACGCGGACCGCTCGCGGGAGCCGCGTCGCGGTGCTCACTCCGAGCGGTTCACCATGGCGGTGGCCGCGCGCTCCAGGTAGTCCCACAGCTCCGCCTCGTGCAACGGAGAGATGTCGACGGAATCGAGGGCGCGGCGCATGTGCCGGAGCCAGCGCTCACGCGCATCGGGGGTCACGGGGAACGGTGCGTGTCGCATTCGCAGCCGCGGATGGCCGCGTTCCTGGCTGTAGTCGGTCGGGCCGCCCCAGTACTGCTCGAGGAACATCAGCATCCGGCGCTCCGCCGGGCCGAGGTCCTCCTCCGGGTACATCGGACGGAGCACCTCGTCCTCGGCGACACCGCGGTAGAACTCCGCGACCAGCGCGGCGAAGAAGTCGTGTCCGCCGACCTGATCGAAAAACGACGGGCCGAGGGGGGACGCGCCGTTCCCCATCAGGTTGCCGCCCTGGCTCACTGTCGCTTGCCCTTGCGCGGCTTGACGATCCGGGGCGCCTCGTTCACGACCGAGACGGGGCGGGTGCGGGGCGGGTGCGCACCGGTGACGCTGTGCACGTCCTCAATGCCGGCCAACGCGACCGCGGCGAGCGACGGGGGCTGGACGCCGAGCTCGTCGAGGGTGTGCTTGAGCCGGGACCTCAGCTCGCGGGAAGCATCGTCCTTGGCGCTGGTTCTGGTGCGCATCACCAGGCGGAGGACGATGTTGTCCTCCGAGATCGACTGGATCCCCCACAGCTCGGGCTTGTCGATGACGCGGTTACGCCACTTCGGCTCCTTGCTCATCCCCACGGCGGTGGCGAGCATCTTCTCCTGGACGTCGTCGACGTCGGCCGAGTACGGAATCGCAGTGTCGATGATGATGCGTGTCCAGCCCTGCGACATGTTGCCGAGGCGGATCACCTCACCGTTGCGGATGTACCAGAGCGTCCCGTTCACGTCCCTGATCTGGGAGACGCGGACACCGACGCGCTCCACGACACCGGCGACCTCGCTGCCGGTCACGTTGACGTTGACGACGTCGCCGACGCCGAGCTGGTCCTCCATGACCATGAACAGTCCGTTGAAGACGTCCTTGACGATGTTCTGGGCTCCGAAACCGAGGCCGGCGCCGACCGCCGCGGTCAGCAGTGAGAGCGAGCCGAGCAGGTTCGGTGCAAGGAGTTCGGTGATGTACGCCACCGCGACAACGACGACGACCACGTTGACGATGTTGGTCAGCACGGAGCCGATGGTGCGCGTGCGCTGCACCACCCTGACCGTCGCCAACGGCGACGCGTTCAGCGCCTGCGTGTCCTCGGCGCCCTGGGTCTTCTTCACCCCGTTGACGATCTGATCGACGACGCGCTGGATCACGAAGTGCAGCAGCCAGATCAGGACGACGGTGGCGACGATCGCGATGGCGACGTGGACGGCGATGCCGAGGGGGGAGTCGAAGAAGCCGGTGACGGCGTCGGCTACGTCCTTTTCATCCATGCCGCAAGTCTACCGACGGCCCACTGGGTGAGCGCTTGACGCCGCCGGTGACCGGGCTGTGTGCCGGCGGCGCGCGGCGGCAACGCCAGACGGCCCGCGCACTCCTGTGCACGGGCCGTCCGGATGTCGCCGTTCGAGGTGAGACGTCAGCCCCTGGCGTCGCGCTCCCTGGCCGCGAGCGCCCTCTCGACCACGGCGAGGTGCTCGCTCAGGAGACGGCGGAGCGCCGTCGCTTCGGGGTGGGCGCTCAGCCACGACCGGGTCGCCTCGACGAGCGCATCGTCGAGGAGCGGAAGCGGGTAGAACCCCAGCACGATGTACTCGGCGATCTTGTAGCTGCGCTCGTTCCAGAGCCGCTCGATCTCGGCGAAGTAGCGGTCGACGTAGGGGGCGAGGTCCTCCGGATCGTGTGCCCGGAGGAAGCCGAGACCCGTCGAACGGACCTGGCTGTTGGGAAGGGTGTCGAGGTCGACGACCGACGCCCACGCCCTGGCCTTCGCCTCCGCCCCCGGCAAAGCGGCCCGAGCCTGCGCGGCGGACGACTGACCGGTCGCCGTGTTGTCCTCCGCCAGGGCGGCGTCGATGACCGCGTCGTCGACGCGTCCCCCCGCCGCGAGCGCGGTCAGCAGAACCCAGGCCAGGTCGGTGTCGACGGTGAGACCGTCGAGGACCTCACGGCCCTCCCTCAGCGCGGCGACGGCGTCCAGCTGCGCCTCGGTGTGCGCGACCTGCGCGAAGGCGGTCGTGAACTGGAACTGCGCGTCGCTTCCCGGTGCCGCCTCGCGGGCGAGGTCGAGCAACGCGTCGCCGACGCGATCGAGCTGCGCCTGCCGGTGCTCGGGGGCGACGTAGCTGCTGGCCGCGGTCTGGAGCTGGGCGAGCTGGATGCGCAGCGTCGTCGACTCGGTCTCCGCCGCGATGTTGCCGAGCACCAGGTCGATGTACTCGCTCGCGGGCGTCTCGGCGTCCCTCACCGCGTCCCAGACCGCACCCCACACCAGCGCCCTGGCGAGCGGGTCGGTGATCCGGGAGAGGTTCTCCGTCGCGGTGCTCTGCGATCGCTCATCGAGCCGGATCTTCGCGTACGCGAGGTCGTCGTCGTTGATGAGGATGAGAGCGGGACGCGCACGGCCGGCCAGCTCGGGGATCTCGGTCCTCTCGCCGGAGATGTCGGTCTCGATCCGGTCGACCCGGACGAGCGAGCCCTCGACCAGATCGTAGAGCCCGATCGCGAGCCGGTGCGGACGCAGAGTGGGGTAGTCCTCCGGTGCGCTCTGCAGAATCGCGAACGACGCGATGGTGCCGTCGGGGGCGTCGGAGATCTCGGGCCGGAGCGTGTTCACCCCCGCCGTCTCCAGCCAGGCCGTGGACCAGCCGGAGAGGTCGCGCCCGCTCGCCTTCTCGAGCTCGACGAGCAGGTCGGACAGCTGAGTGTTGCCGAAGGCGTGCGCGGCGAAGTAGGCGGCGACGCCGCGGAAGAACGCGTCCTCGCCGACCCAGGCGACGAGCTGCTTGAGCACCGAGCCGCCCTTGGCGTAGGTGATGCCGTCGAAGTTGACCTGGACGTCCTCGAGGTCGCGGATGTTCGCCACGATCGGGTGGGTGCTCGGCAGCTGGTCCTGGCGGTACGCCCAGCTCTTCTCCATCGCCTGGAACGTCGTCCACGCCTCGGTCCACTCGGTCGCCTCGGCGGTCGCGATCGTCGAGGCCCACTCGGCGAAGGACTCGTTGAGCCACAGGTCGTTCCACCAGGTCATCGTGACCAGGTCTCCGAACCACATGTGCGCGAGCTCGTGGAGGATGGTGACGACGCGTCGCTCCTTGACCGCGTCAGTGACCTTGGAGCGGAAGACGTAGGCCTCGGTGAACGTGACGGCTCCGGCGTTCTCCATCGCCCCGGCGTTGTACTCGGGGACGAAGAGCTGGTCGTACTTCTCGAAGGGGTACGGGTAGTCGAAGCGCTCCTCGAAGTACGCGAAGCCCTGACGGGTCTTCTCGAGGATGTAGTCGGTGTCCAGGTGCTCCGCGAGGCTGCGCCTGGCGAAGACGCCGAGCGGGATGGTCCGACCGTCCGAGCTGGTCAGCTCGCCGCGCTCCACGGCGTAGGGGCCGGCGATGAGGGCGGTGATGTAGCTGGAGATCCGCTGCGTCGGGGCGAACTCCCACCGGGATCGCTCGTCGTCGACGGCGACGGGCTCGGGGGTGGGGGAGTTGGACACGACCTGCCAGGCGCTCGGCGCCGTAACCGTGAAGCGGAACGCGGCCTTGAGGTCCGGCTGCTCGAAGACGGCGAACACCCGGCGGGAGTCGGGCACCTCGAACTGGCTGTACAGGTACACCTCACCGTCGACGGGGTCAACGAAACGGTGCAGGCCCTCGCCGGTGTTGGTGTAGCGGTAGTCGGCATCGACGACGAGCGTGTTGTCCTCGGCGAGCCCGGTCAGGTCGATGCGCACCCCGTCGGCGACGGCTGCCGCGTCGAGCTCGACGCCGTTCAGCTCGACACGGTGGACCCGGTCGGTCAGGGCGTCGATGAAGGTCGAGGCGCCGGGGGTGGCGCGGAATCGCACGGTGGTGATGCTGTGGAAGGTCTCCGGCCCCGTGGTGAGGTCGAGGGCGATGTCGTAGCTGTCGGTGCTGACGACGGCGCGGCGGGCGACCGCCTCGTCGCGGGTGAGGTTTTCTCCTGGCACGGTGCGTACTCCTGACGTTTCGGGGATCGTGTCCGTGTCCAAGCGTAGACCCGGCCGGCCCCGCGGCCGGATGATGACGGAGTGTGCTGGAGCCGAGGGGCGGTGCCGCCTGACATCGCTCGCGGACGGGCCGGAGATGTGGTGTGGTTGTCTCATGACTGCCGAACGCGTTGACTTCTGGTTCGATCCCGTGTGCCCCTGGGCGTGGATGACTTCCCGCTGGGTGGACGAGGTCTCGGCGCACCGGGATCTGGACGTCCACTGGCACATCATGAGCCTCGCGGTGCTCAACGAGAACCGTGAGGTCGACGACGAGCACGCGGCGGCGTTCGCCAGGGCGATCCGCTTCGCCCGTGTCGTGGCGGCGGCGGAGCAGCTCCAGGGCGAGCAGATCGTGAAGCCGCTCTACGATGCGCTCGGCCGGCGGATCCACCTGGACTCCCGCACCGACACGGACGCGATCATCGCCGAGTCGCTCGCGGAGGCCGGTGCCGACGCCGCGCTGGCGTCCGCCGCCGAGGACGATGACGAGACGGCGCTGCGCCGCTCGCACCACGAGGGAATCTCCCGCGTGGGGGAGGACGTGGGCACGCCGATCGTCGCCGTCGCGGGGACCGCGTTCTTCGGGCCCGTCGTGTCCCCGACGCCGCGCGGAGACGACGCGGTCCGGCTCTGGGACGGGGTGCTGGCGGCCGCGTCGTACCCCGGGTTCTTCGAGCTGAAGCGCACACGGACGGTCGGCCCGATCTTCGACTGAGCGACGGGGCCCCGGCGTCGGCCAGAATGGGGGCATGCGAATCCACATTGCGACCGACCATGCCGGTCTGGACCTCTCCCGTCGCCTTCAGGACCACCTTCGCGCCAACGGTCACGACGTCGTCGACCACGGCCCGGAGGAGTACGACGCGCTCGACGACTACCCCTCGTTCTGCATCAACGCGGCCAGGGCGACCGTGCGCGATCAGCAGGACGGCGTCGATGCGCTCGGCGTCGTCTTCGGCGGCTCGGGGAACGGCGAGCAGATCGCCGCGAACAAGGTGGTCGGGGCGCGCGCCGCGCTCGTCTGGAACCACTCGACGGCCGTGCTCGCCCGGCAGCACAACGACGCGAACGTGATCTCCATCGGGGCCAGGCAGCACAGCGAGGACGAGGCGATCGCCTTCATCGACGCGTTCATCGCGGAACCGTTCAGCGGTGAGGAGCGCCACGCGCGTCGTATCGCACAGCTGCGGGAGTACGAGCAGACCGGTCACATCGCCGGCAAGCGCATCGATGCCTGAGGGGCACTCCGTCCACCGCATCGCCCGGCAGTTCGACGCGAACTTCGTCGGCAAGCGGATCGCCGTCTCCTCGCCGCAGGGGCGCTTCGCGGCGGGCGCCGCGGAGCTGGACGGGAGGACGCTCAACCGTGTCTTCGCGGTCGGCAAGCAGATGTTCGCCGAGTTCGACGGCGACCGCTGGCTGCGCGTGCATCTCGGACTCTACGGGGCGTGGGACTTCGCCGGTCGTATCCTCACCGATCCGACGATCGCCTCGGCGCAGGGACGGATGGGTCAGACGAACCAGCGCGGGACCCAGCTTCCCGAGCCGACCGACGTGGGAGGGGAAGACTCGGTGTCCAGCATCGGGGCGCCCCGCGTGAGCCGTCTGCGGATGTCCGAGCAGACCAGGGCCCTCGATGCGGCGGGGGAGAGCTTCCCTCCCGTACCGGTCGGTCAGGTCAGGGCCCGGCTGCTCACCGATGAGCAGCTCGCGGACCTGCGCGGTCCCACCGCCTGCGTGGTGACAGACGGCGCGGGCGTGCAGGCCGTCATCGATCGGCTGGGCCCCGACCCCCTCCACGACGACGGACCGCGGGCGCAGGAGGCGTTCGTCGCGGCCGTCCGTCGGCGAAGGACGGCGATCGCACTGCTCCTGATGGACCAGAGCGTGGTCAGCGGGATCGGGAACGTCTATCGCGCGGAGCTGCTGTTCCGGGCCAGGCTGAACCCGCACACGCCCGGACGGGCGCTGAGCGAGGACACCGCCGCGGCACTCTGGCAGGAC
The DNA here is from genome assembly GCF_900163835.1 of Mycetocola reblochoni REB411. Taxonomy (GTDB): domain Bacteria; phylum Actinomycetota; class Actinomycetes; order Actinomycetales; family Microbacteriaceae; genus Mycetocola_B; species Mycetocola_B reblochoni. Next base: position 204,172 of record NZ_FUKR01000036.1, read on the forward strand.
TGGTCGCGACTGCTGCGCATCGGCGTCGAGACGGGGCAGATGATGACGATGGACGGGCTCTCGCCGGAGGAGAATCGTCGTGCGATGGCCACGCTGGCTGACCGGCACTGGGTCTACAAGCGCGAGGGGCTTCCCTGCCGGGTGTGCGGGACGAACATCGTCCTCGAGGAGCTCGGCGCGCGCAAGCTGTACTGGTGCCCGTCGTGCCAGCGCTGACGCGGGGCCGAACGCGGTGAGGGCGGGAGACCCGGATGGGTCTCCCGCCCTCACCGGCGAGACGGGCCGTCCTCAGACGGGACGGGTCGTCAGGCGCTGACGTGCGCCGACAGGAACCAGCGGTCCTTGTCGAGGCCTCGAGCGATCTCGATGGCGACGTCCTGGCTGCTCGGGTCGATCTCGTCGAGCTCGGCGACCGCGGTGTTGACGCTCACGAGGATCGCGTCGATCTGGGCGACGACCTCGGCGATCGTGTTGCCGATCTGGCTGAATCCTGCCGTCAGCTCCGGGGTCGTGGTCTTCGCCGCGACGGTGGAGAGCCGAGCGTCGACGGGGAGCCCGAGGGCGACGATGCGCTCCGCGGCGAGGTCCGCCCACTCCTGAGCGTGAGCCACGACGTCGTCGAGGAGCTCGTGCACGCCGATGAAGCTGCTGCCGCGCACGTGCCAGTGCGCCTGCTTTCCGTTCACGACGAGGGCGGTCAGATCGATGACGACGGGGGCGAGGAACTGCGCGACGCCGGAGGCGACGTCAGGGTCGACGCTGGACTGGATTGTGGTGGTGGTGGTGGTGGTGTCTGCCATGAGTGCTCCCTGTCGTTTGTGTGTCTCTGTGGTGTCAACGCTACTCAGCTTCGGGCATTCCGCAAGGAAGAGCAGGCTGGGCTAACGCCGGTTTTACCTGGTGTTTCTCGGGTGGTGGTGAGGTTCATCGTCGTCGCATGTTTCCGCGAACGCGCCGTGCCGTGGCGCGGGTCGCGGAGGCGAAGAGGGCCGCACCGAGCGCGCAGACGACGATCCCCGCGGTGTAGCGGCCGCTCGCCGCCAGGATCAGCCCAAGCAGGAGCACCGCAACCGCGATGGATGCGCGGACGCGCACACGGAGGCTGGGCGTCCCGGATGGGGCGGGGGGAGTGTCGTCGCGGCCGGTCACGGTGTGACGATACATGTCCGGTGCGGGCCGAGGCGGGGTGGAGGGGATGACGGGAATCGAACCCGCACCATCAGTTTGGAAGACTGAGGCTCTACCATTGAGCTACATCCCCGTGTCGTGACGACCTTCCGATCATAGCCGTCGCGCGGGGGCAAAGGAAAATCGGCTCGATGGGCTGTGCCGCCCGCGGCGTGCACTAGACTTGCCGAGGCTCTGCCGTGCATTCGTGTGCGTGGAGCCGGCATCCGGTTGTGTGATCATTCGGGGCGTAGCTCAGCTTGGTAGAGCACCCGCTTTGGGAGCGGGAAGTCGCAGGTTCAAATCCTGTCGCCCCGACCACACTTCCCACGAACGAGGGAACGTCCCCGATTTACAGGAGATCCAACGAGTGAAGTCCACCGTCGAACAGCTGAGCCCGACGCGAGTCAAGATCGCGATCACGGTCACCCCGGATGATCTGAAGCCGGCCATCGCGCACGCGTACGAGCACATCGCTGAACAGGTCAACATCCCCGGCTTCCGCAAGGGCAAGGTGCCGCCGCCCATCATCGACCAGCGCGTGGGCAAGGGTGCTGTGCTCGAGCACGCCGTCAACGAGGGGCTCGACGGGTTCTTCCGCCAGGCCGTCTCCGACAACAGCATCCGCGTGCTGGGCCGGCCCGAGGCCGACATCACCACGTGGCCGAGTGACAAGGACTTCTCCGGCGACCTCGTCGTCGAGGTCGAGGTCGACGTGCGCCCCGAGGTCACCCTCCCCGACTACGCCGCGATCACCGTTCAGGTGGACCCCGTCGAGACCGCCGAGAGCGACGTCGACGAGGAGCTCGAGCGTCTTCGCGCCCGCTTCGGCACCCTTGTCTCGGTCGACCGTCCCGCCACCACGGGCGACTTCGTCCAGCTCGATCTGGTCGCATCGATCGACGGCGCCGAGGTTGACCGTGCGGAGGGCATCTCCCACGAGGTCGGCTCGGGAGAGCTGATCAAGGGCCTCGACGAGGCGGTCGACACGCTGACCGCCGGCGAGACGACCACCTTCACCGCGCCCCTGATGGGCGGGGAGCACGAGGGCGAGGACGCTGAGATCAGCGTCACCGTCACCGCTGTCAAGGAGCGCGAGCTGGCCGAGGCGAACGACGACTTCGCGCAGATCGCGAGCGAGTTCGACACTCTCGACGAGCTGCGTGCCAGCCTCTCGGAGCAGGTCGCCCAGCGTGCCGCGTTCGGCCAGGGCAACCAGGCGCGCGAGAAGCTCGTCGAGGCGCTGCTCGAGGCCGTCGAGGTGCCCGTCCCGGCCAAGCTGGTCGAGGACGAGGTGCACCGTCACCTGGAGGGCGAGAAGCGTCTCGAGGACGACGAGCACCGCGCCGAGGTCACCGAGGCCAGCGAGAAGGCGTTCGCGCAGCAGATCCTGCTGGACACCGTCGTCGAGGCGGAGAACATCCAGGTCAACCAGGACGAGCTGACCCAGTACCTCATCCAGGGTGCGTCGCAGTACGGCATGGAGCCGGGCGAGTTCATCAAGATCCTCGACGAGAACAACCAGATCCCGTCCATGGTCGGCGAGGTCGCGCGCAACAAGGCGCTCGCGGTCGTGCTCGGGAAGGTCACGGTCACGGACACCAACGGTGCCGCGGTCGACCTCAGCGGTTTCGTGCCGTCCGAGGACGAGGCCCCCGCCGAGGAGAGCACGCAAACAGAGGCCGACGCCGCGGACAACGCGAAGTAGGCATCGTCCCTTCACGCTGGGCCGTCCCGATCATCGGGGCGGCCCAGCGTCGTTCCGTGTCGGTGCGGGGTCGTTCGTCCCGGTTTCCCACGGGCCGGTGGGTGCCTGCGCACGCCGTGGGCGAACACGACCGCGGGGCGCTGTTGCAGCCGATAGATTCGAACACGAAGCGACAAGTGAAACGGAGCTCGATATGGCCGAACCGACACTGACCCCCAGTGTTTTTGACCGACTGCTGAAGGATCGCATCATCTGGCTCGGCTCAGAGGTGCGGGACGACAACGCGAACGAGATCGCGGCCAAGCTTCTGCTGCTCGCAGCGGAGGACTCTGAGCGTGACATCTACCTCTACATCAACTCTCCCGGTGGCTCGATCACCGCGGGCATGGCGATCTACGACACCATGCAGTTCGTGCCGAACGACATCGTCACGGTCGGGATCGGGATGGCGGCCTCGATGGGCCAGCTCCTGCTGACCGCAGGGACCAAGGGCAAGCGCTACATCACGCCGAACGCGCGTGTGCTGCTGCACCAGCCGCACGGTGGCTTCGGCGGAACGGCCAGTGACATCCAGACCCAGGCGCAGCTCATCCTGTCGATGAAGCAGCGGCTGGCGGAGATCACCGCGGCGCAGACGGGCAAGAGCGTCGAGCAGATCAACCAGGACGGCGACCGGGACCGCTGGTTCACCGCGCAGGAGGCGCTCGACTACGGCTTCGTCGACCACATCCGTGAGTCGGCCGTCGACGTCGCCGGCGGTGGCGGAACCCAGGCCGAGTGACCACGCGAGACAGATCGAAGGACAGAACAATGGAATCACCCCTGATCAGCGCGTCCGGCGCTCGCGCCCAGTCGCCCTCGTCGCGCTACATCCTGCCGAGCTTCGAAGAGCGCACCGCTTACGGCTACAAGCGGCAGGACCCCTACGCCAAGCTGTTCGAGGACCGCATCATCTTCCTCGGCGTGCAGGTGGACGACGCCTCGGCCGACGACATCATGGCGCAGCTGCTCGTCCTGGAGAGCATGGACCCGGATCGCGACATCCAGATGTACATCAACTCTCCCGGTGGATCGTTCACCGCGATGACGGCGATCTACGACACGATGCAGTACATCCGTCCCGAGGTTCAGACGATCGTGCTCGGGCAGGCGGCCTCCGCGGCGGCCGTGCTGATGGCCGCCGGTGCTCCGGGCAAGCGTCTGGCCCTCCCGAACGCGCGTATCCTCATCCACCAGCCGGCTGTTCAGCAGGGCGGTGGTCAGGCCTCGGACATCGAGATCCAGGCCGCCGAGATGCTCCGCATGCGCAGCTGGCTTGAGGAGACCCTCGCCCGGCACTCGAAGCGGAACGTCGACGAGGTGAACCGCGACATCGATCGCGACAAGATCCTGTCCGCGCAGGAGGCTCTCGACTACGGCCTGATCGACCAGGTCCTGACGAGCAGGAAGAACGTCCCCGCAGCGATCGAGTCCTGATTGTGGCGGCTCCGGGGCGGTGGCGAGTTTCTCGCCACCGCCCCGAGGCCTGTCGTGACGGGATGTGTCCGGTGTTGTCGGTGGCCTGGGTTAGGCTCGAGGTCAGAGCCGATGGTCGGAGAGGGAGTGGTTCAGCATGGCCCGAATCGGGGAGAGCGCGGATCTGCTCAAGTGTTCGTTCTGCGGCAAGAGCCAGAAGCAGGTGCAGCAGCTGATCGCCGGTCCCGGCGTGTACATCTGTGACGAGTGCGTCGAGCTCTGCAATGAGATCATCGAGGAGCGCCTCGCCGAGGCCAGCGAGGGCACGGAGACCGAGTTCGTCCTGCCCAAGCCGAAGGAGATCTTCTCCTACCTCAGCGAGTACGTCATCGGGCAGGAGCTCGCCAAGCGGTCGCTCGCCGTCGCCGTCTACAACCACTACAAGCGGGTCCGTTCCCTTCAGACCCTGGCCAGTGCCGATGCGATCACGACCGACGTCGAGATCGCGAAGAGCAACATCCTCATGATCGGTCCGACCGGGTGCGGTAAGACCTACCTCGCGCAGACCCTGGCCAAGCAGTTGAACGTCCCGTTCGCCGTCGCGGACGCGACGGCTCTGACCGAGGCCGGCTACGTCGGCGAAGACGTCGAGAACATCCTGCTCAAGCTCCTTCAGGCGGCCGACTACGACGTCAAACGGGCGGAGACCGGCATCATCTACATCGACGAGATCGACAAGGTGGCCCGCAAGGCGGAGAACCCGTCGATCACGAGGGACGTCTCCGGTGAGGGCGTTCAGCAGGCGCTGCTGAAGATCCTCGAGGGCACCGTCGCATCGGTGCCGCCGCAGGGCGGGCGGAAGCACCCGCACCAGGAGTTCATCCAGGTGGACACGACGAACGTTCTCTTCATCGTCGCCGGGGCCTTCGCGGGGCTTGAGGACATCATCTCCTCGCGCTCCGGCAAGAAGGGCATCGGCTTCGGCGCCCCGCTGAACATCCAGGACGACAGCGCCGACGCCTTCAGCGAGGTGCTCCCAGAGGATCTGCACAAGTTCGGCCTGATCCCCGAGTTCATCGGTCGGCTTCCCGTCGTCACGACGGTGACCCCGCTCGACGCCGAGGCGCTCATGGACATCCTCACCGAGCCGAAGAACGCGCTCGTCAAGCAGTACCAGCGCATGTTCGAGCTGGAAGGGGTCGAGCTCGAGTTCACTCCCGACGCCTTGCAGGCGATCGCCGACCTCGCCGTGCTGCGCAAGACCGGTGCCAGGGGTCTGCGCGCGATCATGGAGGAGGTGCTGGGTCCGATCATGTTCGAGGTCCCGTCGAGCGACGACGTCGCACGCGTGGTCGTGACCCGCGAGTCCGTGGTCGAGAACGCCGCGCCCACCATCGTTCCGATCGAGCAGGGACGCGAGTCGAAGTCCGCATGAGCGTCCTCGTCGCTTTCGCTCCTGGACGGTCCGACCCGGTCGGCGGCGCCGGAACACCAGCGACGACGACTGCCGCGGTCGACGCGTAGGCACGTGCGATGAGCGAGGAGCGGTACACCCTGGGGCACCACGACAGCGTGCTCCGATCGCACCGCTGGAGGACGGTCCAGAACTCGGCGGCCTACCTGGTCCCCTTCCTCCGCGAGGGACAGCGGATCCTCGACGTCGGGTCGGGGCCGGGCACCATCAGCATCGGACTGGCCGACGCGGTCGGTCCCCGCGGAGAGGTCGTGGGCATCGATGCCGACCCCGACGTGGTGCACGAGGCCAGGCAACGTGCCATCGACCGCGAGGCCGCGAACGTGGTCTTCCACGTCGGTGACGCCTACGCGACGGGACTGCCGGATGCGAGCGTCGACATCGTGCACGCCCACCAGCTGCTGCAGCACCTCGCCGACCCGGTGCGGGCGCTCGTCGAGTTCGCGCGAGTGCTCACACCGGGAGGGATCGTCGCGGTCAGGGACGTGGTCTACGGGTCCGCGAGCTGGTTCCCGCGCCTCGACGGGCTCGAGGAGTGGATGACGCTCTACCACCGTCTCGCCGAACGCAACGGCGGTGATCCGGACGCCGGTGCGTCGCTCAAGGCCTGGGCCATGGAGGCCGGGCTCGAGGTGCAGTACTCGGGCGCCTCCGTGTGGTCGTTCGCCTCGGATGCGGACCGCGAGTGGTGGGGGAACGGGTGGGCGGAGCGTCTCCTCGAGTCCGACATCGCCGTCCAGGCGATCGAGAGCGGGCTGGCGGACCTCGACGGTCTGCGCCGCATCAGCGCCGCCTGGCGGGATTGGGCCACGGATGAGCGCGGCTGGTTCGCCGTGCCGCACGGTGAACTGATCGCACGCCGCCGGCCCTGACCCGGCTGTCCGTGCCGGGGCTGGCGATCAGATGTCGATGATCGTCACGACATCACCCTGCGGGGTGCTGCTGACCACCGTGCCGTCCTCCAGCTCGAGCACGGCGCGACCCTCGAGCCAGCTCAGCGTCCACACGTAGCTGTCGGCGTCGTCGACACGGCGTCTGAGCCTGTCCTCGGCGGCGTCGACCTCCGCGAGGTAGCGCTCGTCGAGGCGGACCGGGATCGGGGCGCCCACCCTCCACCGCGTGCCGATCTGCATCAGTGCCCGCTCCGCCGGCGTGCCGTCGGGGTCGCCGACCGTGCGGAGCGCACAGCCCGACCGCGCCGACCCGCGAGAGTCCGCGGGGCACGCGACCGCTCGTGTTCGCGGTTGGTCACAGCGGGAGCTCGCGCCAGAGGTCCTCGACCAGCTCGCCCGCGTCGCCGAGCTCCGCCACGTCGTCCTGCCAGCGGACCGTCGTGTATCCGCCGTCTCGCGCCTCGGTGGTGACCGCGTCGAACAGCGCGATCGTCGCCGCCGTGTCCGACGGGTCCGCGGCGAAGAGGTCGTCGATGACCAGCGACCGTGTCGCCGTCGTCGTGACGGGGACCGAGCGGACGTGAGCCACGGCACGAACGTCGCCGTCCTCGCCGAGGAGGAGCCTGCCCTGGATCGCCTCGGCGTCGGTGGTCAGCCACTGCCACAGCTGTACGGCGATGCGATCGCTCACGGGTGCCTCGTCCGTGCCGCCCGCGTGCCGGGAGAACAGCGGATACCAGAGGAAGAAGTCCCGCTCGCTGACGGGCCTGACGGTGTCGATGCTCATGCTGTGGCCTCCTCGTTGTCGACGACGATGTCGCTCACGGCGAGCTCCTCGCCCTCGGTGAAGTGGATCTCGGCGATGCGGCCGACGGCGCGGAGGTCGGCCTCCACGCTCCGCAGCGCCGCCAGCTCGGCCGCGGGAGCGGTGATGACGGCACGGCGCACGCCGGTCTTCTGAGAGACCTTGGCGTCGGTCTTCGCCCGCCGGATCCGGGTCAGTGCCTGACTGGTGGCGACCAGGGTCGCCGGCTCACCCGAGGCGACGGCGTCGAGCTCCTCCGGCGTCGGCCAGCTGGCGGTGTGCACCGAGCCCTCGTGCCACCACGACCAGACCTCCTCGGTGGCGAAGGGGACGACCGGGGCGAACAGGCGAAGCAGCACGTCGAGCGCGTGCCGCAACGCCGCGACGGCTGAGGACTGCGCGGCGGTGTCGCCGGAGTAGGCGCGCTCCTTGACCAGTTCCAGGTAGTCGTCGCAGAACGTCCAGAAGAACGTCTCCGTCGTCTCCAGGGCGCGCGCGTGGTCGTAGGCCTCGAGCGCGTCGGTCGCGTCGGCGACGATGCGGCGCAGGGTCGCGAGCATGCTGATGTCCAGCGCCTCGGTCACGCGGGCGTCGGGAGCGGCCTCGAAACCGAGGATGAACTTCGACGCGTTGAGGATCTTGATCGCCAGGCGGCGGCCGATCTTCATCTGCGTCGGGTTCTGCGGGTCGAACGCGGCGTCGGTGCCCAGCCTGCTCGACGCCGCCCAGTAGCGGACGGCGTCCGAGCCGTGGCGCTCGAGGATGTCGGCAGGGGTGACCACGTTGCCCTTCGACTTGGACATCTTCTTGCGGTCGGGGTCGACGATGAAACCGGAGATCGCGGCGTCGCTCCAGGGGCTCCGGCCGTCCTCGAGCTGCGAGCGCAGCACGGTCGAGAACAGCCAGGTGCGGATGATGTCCTGCCCCTGGGGGCGGAGCGAGAAGGGCGCGGTGAGTGCCCAGAGCTTGGGGTCGCGCTCCCAGCCACCGGCCAGCTGAGGGGTGAGTGAGGAGGTGGCCCAGGTGTCCATCACGTCCAGCTCGCCGACGAAACCGCCGGGGACACCACGCTGGGACTCGTCGTAGCCGGGGGCCGGGTCGCTGCTCGGATCGACGGGGAGCTGGTCCTCGCTCGGAACGATCGGGGAGTCGAAGTCGGTCTCGCCGTCGGCCGAGACCGGATACCACAGCGGGAAGGGGACGCCGAAGAACCGCTGGCGGGAGATGAGCCAGTCGCCGCTCAGGCCGCCGACCCAGTTGTCGTACCTGACCCGCATGAAGTCGGGGTGCCAGTTCAGCTCCGCGCCGCGCTCGAGCAGCGCCTCGGAGAGGGCGGGGTCCTTCGCGCCGTTGCTGATGTACCACTGACGGGTGGAGACGATCTCGAGCGGCCGGTCGCCCTTCTCGAAGAACTTCACCGGGTGCGTGATCGGCTTCGGCTCGCCGATGAGGTCTCCGGAGGCGGTGAGCAGCTCGACGACCTGCTTCTTCGCGCTGAACACGGTCTTGCCTGCGAGCTCCGCGTAGGCGGCGATGCCCTGCTCGCTCGTGATGGCGGAGGGCGCCTCGGGCAGCACACGGCCGTCCGTGCCGATGATGGTGCGGTTGGGCAGGTCGAGCTCGCGCCACCAGATGACGTCGGTGAGGTCGCCGAAGGTGCAGACCATGGCGATTCCCGCCCCCTTGTCCTTCTGGGCGAGGTGGTGGGCGAGGACGGGCACCTCGACGCCGAAGACCGGGCTGGTCACCGTGGTACCGACGTACTCGCGGTAGCGCTCGTCATCCGGGTGGGCGACGAGGGCGACGCAGGCGGGCAGCAGCTCGGGGCGGGTCGTCTCGATCTCGATGGTGCCGCCGTCGGGGCGGTGGAAGCTCAGCCGGTGGTAGGCACCCGGCTGCTCCTTGTCCTCGAGCTCGGCCTGGGCGACGGCGGTGCGGAAGGTGACGTCCCAGAGGGTGGGGGCGAGCGCCTGGTACGCCTCGCCCCTGTGCAGGTTGCGGAGGAAGGCGAGCTGGCTGGTGCGCAGCGACTCGTCGCTGATCGTGCGGTAGCTGTGGTTCCAGTCGACGGACAGGCCGATGCGGCGGTAGAGGTCCTCGAACTGCTTCTCATCCTCGATGGTGAGCGTCTCGCAGAGCTCGATGAAGTTGCGCCGAGAGATGGGCTTCTGGTCGGCGGCCTTGACGCTTTTGCCCTCCCCGCCGCTGAACGGCGGGACGAAGTCGGGGTCGTACGGCAGCGTCGGGTCACAGCGGACGCCGTAGTAGTTCTGCACGCGTCGCTCGGTGGGCAGGCCGTTGTCGTCCCAGCCGAGCGGGTAGAACACGTCCTTGCCCCGCATGCGCTGGAAACGTGCCATCACGTCGGTGTGCGTGTAGCTGAAGACGTGGCCGATGTGGAGCGAGCCCGAGGCGGTCGGCGGGGGAGTGTCGATGGAGAACACGCGTGAGCGTTCGGCGTTCTCGCGGTCGAACCGGTAGGTGCCGGCGGCCGACCACGTTCCGTCCCACTTGCTCTCGAGACCCTCGAGGGCGGGCTTGTCGGGAACGGGGGAGAAAGTCATGTGGGCTCCTGTTGTGGTGGCACCGTGTGTGCGTGCCGAGAAGGTGAACCTGCCAAGCCTATCCCAGTGAGGTTGCACGACGCGGCGGTCGCGCACCGGCGACGGCGTCGGCCGCGCTGCGTCACCACGCGCGGGCTGCGCGGCGCCTCACCCGGCCGCCCCTCGGCGGAGCGGGCGGGGCTCGGCGGCCAGCAGCCGGCGGGTCGCGCCGTGGCTGGCATCCTCGTCGAACCGCTCGACGGGGTGGCGGTCGACGATGCGGCCCTCGTCGAGGACGGCGATCTCGTGGGCGAGGCGCCGGACGACGGAGAGGTCGTGGCCGATCAGAAGGATCGCCATTCCCGTGCGGGTCTGGATGTCGGCGAGCAGGGTGAGCACGCCCTCCCGGACGGTCGCGTCGAGGGCGGTGACGGCCTCGTCGCAGATGAGGACCTCCGGGTCCCCCGCGAGCGCGCAGGCGATGGCGACGCGTTGGCGCTGGCCGCCGGAGAGTCGCGCGGGGTGGGCGGAGGCGAGCTCGGGCGGAAGGGCGACCTCGTCGAGCAGGCGCGACGCGCGGCGGTGGCCGGGGTCCCTGCCGGGGATCGCCGCGGACAGGAGCCGTCCGACGGTGAGGCGAGGGTCGAACGTCGACACCGGATCCTGGGCGATGGCGGCGACACGTCGACGGTACGGTCGGCGGTCGCGTTCGGGGGCGGGGACCCACCGGTGGCCGTCGAGGGTGACCGTGCCCTGCTCGACGGGCATGAGGCCGAGAAGGATGCGTGCGAGCGTGCTTTTGCCCGAGCCGGACGCACCGACCAGGCCGAGGGTCCTGCCGTGGTCGAGCGTCAGTGAGAGATCGTGGATGGTCGCCACGCCCCCGTGCGTGTGGCGTGCGGTGAGCCCCGTCGCCTCCAGCACGGGGCGGGACGGCTCCGCGGCCGGCGGTGCCAGCCTGGCTGCGCCGGCCGCACGCAGGAGCGCCCTGGTCGTCGCCCGGCGGGGCTCCTCGAGCACCCGGCGCGTGCTGCCGGTCTCGACCACCCGCCCGCGCTCCATCACGGCGACACGGTCGGCCAGCTCCGCGACGACGGCGAGGTCGTGGGAGACGAGAACGACGGCGGTGCCCTCGGCCATCGCCGCGGCGAGGGCGTCGAGCACCTGGCGCTGTGACACCGTGTCGAGCGCCGTCGTGGCCTCGTCGGCGATGATCACCTCGGGGCGGGCGAGCAGGGCGGCGGCGAGCAGCACCCGCTGGCGTTGTCCCCCGGAGAGGGACCCGGAACGGCGCTCCAGAAGGGTGTCGTCGCCGTGCAGGCCGAGCCGGGCGAGCTCGGCCAGGAGTCGCTCCGGCGTCGCATCGCCCTCTCGTCCGTGCAGACGCAGGACGTCGGCGAGCTCGCGGCCGATCGGGCGGAGCGGGTCGAGGCCGCCGAGCGCGTCCTGACCGATGTACGCGATCGTGCGGCCCCTCAGCCCGCTCAGCACACGGTCGGATGCCCCCTCGAGCGCCGTTCCGGCGATGCGCCAGCGGCGGCGCCGGTAGTGAACGCCCTCGGGGGGCAGGCCGATCGCGGCGCGGACGAGCAGGCTCTTTCCGGAACCGGACGAGCCGACCACGCCCAGGCAGCGACCGCGTTCGACGACCAGGTCGGCATCGTCGACGAGCAGCTCGCCGACGGGCCCGCGGGCGGTGACCCCGCGCAGCTCGAGCACGATGCGTGCTGGCTCGGGGGCGGTCTCGGTGTCCGTGGTCAGAGCGTCGTCTCGGACGCGCGCGGACCGGCGCCGCCGGCCGATCATCGCCGCCCCCTGGCGCGGCGCCCGAGCACGGTGGTGGCGACGGCGAGGACGACGATCGCCAGGCCGGGCGCGATGGTGAGCCACGGTGCCGTGGGGATATAGATCCGACCCGCGGACAGCATGGCCCCCCACTCCGCTGCGGGCGGCTGCATACCGAGCCCGAGGAAGCTCAGGGCGGAGGCCCAGACCACGGCCTGGCCCACGCCGAGGGTGATGAGCGGCCGCAGCGGCGTCGCCGCGTTCGGAAGCAGGGTGCGCGCGAGCAGCCGTGCGGGCGAGTCGCCCTTGAGGACGGCGCTCTCCCAGTACGCGGAGGCGAGGACGCCACGGATCTGTTCACGGAGGATGCGCGCGTAGCCGGGAGCGGTCGACAGACCGACCGCGACAGCCGTCGGCACCGCGCCCGGACCCGTCACGACGATCACGAGCAGTGCGAGAAGGACGGTGGGGAACGCGAACGCCGTCTCGATGAGCCGGTCCACCGCGAGCCGGACCGGTCGCGGGGACAGCGTGGACAGGACCGCGAGCGCGACGCCGAGCACCGCGGCGAGCGCCGTCGAGGCGAGGCCGAGCAGCAGCGATGGGCGCGCACCCCAGACGATCCGGCTGAGCACGTCGCGTCCGGACTCGTCGGTGCCCAGCGGGTGGCCGGGCGAGCCGGGGGGCTGCAAGGCCTCGGTGGGCGCGATCGCCGTCGGTGAGAACGGGGCGACGAGATCGGGCACGAGCACCGCGAGGCCGATCGCCGCGATAGCGGCCCAGGCGAGAAGCCCGGGCGCGCGGGAGGCCAGTCGCCGGAGGGGGACGGCGCGCGTGGGGGAGGCGGTGGTGGTCATCGGGAGGTGGCCTCCCGTCCCCGCGGGTCGACCCAGCGCGCCGCGGCGTCGCCGAGGAAGCCGAGGACGATGAAGACCACGGCCGTGACGACGACGACCGCGACGATCACCGGCGCGTCCCGCTGCGTCACGGCGGAGAGCAGGACCCGGCCGAGGCCCGGCCGGGCGAACACGGTCTCCACCACGACCGCCCCGCCGATCAGCGTGCCCGCAGCCCAGGACGACAACGCGACCGCCGGCAGGACCGCGTGGCGCAGCGTGTGACGCCAGAGCAGTCCGCCGCGGCGCTCACCCCTCGCCCTGGCGCTGAGCGCGAAGGCCGTCGCCTCGGCGTCCGCCACCCCGTCCAGCATGGTCTGGGCGAGGTAGCCGCCGAGAGGCAGCGCGAGCGTCAGGACGGGCAGGACCAGTCCCGCGCCCCCTCCGTCCGACACCGCGGGCAGCCAGCCCAGACCCGTCGCGAACACCGCGACCAGGACCAGGCCCAGCCAGAAGTGCGGAAGCGACGCCGCGACCATCCCCACCGCGGAGGTGACCAGCCGCCCGCGCCTGCCGCCGAGGGCGGCGAGCACGGTGAGCGTGAGCGCGATCGCCCACGCCGCCAGCAGCGCCGCCACGGCGAGCACCGCCGTGGCCGGCAGCGCCTGGCCGATCACCTCCGCGACCGGGATCCTCTGCGCATAGGAGTCCCCCCACTGGCCGGTCGCCATGCGCAGAAGCTGTGAAAAATACTGGACGATCAGCGGTCGGTCGAGGCCGAGCCGTTCCCTCGTCGCCTCGACGGTCGCCGCCGAGGCCTGCGAGCCCGGACCGCCGAGCGCCGCCTCGACCGGGTCCCCGGGGATCAGCGACACCGCGACGAACACCGCTGTCGCCGCGGCCCACATCACGATCACGGCGTTGCCGAGCCGGCCGAGAAGCCACCGTGCCGTTCCGGTTCCGCCGCGCGCTGCTACCCGACGAGCCACGCGTCGCCGAGCCACACCGTCGACACCGTGTCGGTCGCGCGCACCCCTGCGACGTCGTCCGAGACGAGGAAGTGGTTCTGCTGGTCGTAGAGCGGCAGGATGTACGAGCCCTCGAGGATGGTCCGCTGCGCCGCGGTGTACAGCTCGGAGCGCTCATCCGCGTCCTGGCTGCGCGAAGCACGGTCGAGCACGTCGTCGAGCTCGGGGTCGTCGATCTGCGCGTGGTTGGCGAAGTAGCCGCTCGGCGCGGGGACGATGCCGTCGGAGTGGTACAGGATCCGTAGCACGTCGGGCCCGAGCTTGGTGTAGGGGGCACTGACGAGCTCATACTCGTTGGCGCCGAGCGCCGCGTACCAGCTGGACAGGTCGAGCTGGTCGATCGTCACCTCGAAGCCGACCTCGGCCGCCTGGGCCTGGATCTGCTCGAACAGCGAGACCTCGGCGGGGATCGACTGGTTGGTCGACACCGGAAGGCGGAGCGTCAGACGCTGGCCGTCGCGGGACCTGACGCCGTCCGAACCGACCTCGTCCCAGCCCGCCTCGTCCAGCAGCTCGGCCGCACGCTCCACGTCGACCGCGAACGGGGCCTCGTCGGAGTACGCGGCCGTCTCCGCGCTGGACAGCGGCGAGTAGGAGCGGGCGGCGGTCCCGGCGAACAGGCTCTCGATGCCCGGGTTCACGTCGACGGCGGCGAGGAACGCCTGGCGCACGCGCTCGTCGTCGAACGGGGCCTGGCCGGAGTTCAGCTCCAGTCGGTTGACGGAGCCGGGCCTCGGGGCGTCGATGTCGCTGATGCCGCCATCGGACTCCGCCCGGGCGACCGCGTCGGGCTGGGCGTTGTCGATCACGTCGACGTCGCCGGCCTCGAGCGCCGCGTACCGCGTCGTCGCGTCGGGCAGGAAACGCCAGATGATGCCCTCCAGGTGGGCGGGGCCGTCGTGGTCGGCGTCCGCGGGCGCCGAGGCGTAGTCGTCGTTGCGGACGAGCGAGATGTGATCCTGCTTGACCCAGTCGTCGATGATGAAGGGGCCGGTGCCGATCGGGGCGAGGCAGTTCTCGTCGGTCCCCCTGTCCAATCCCGCCGGCGACTGGATCGCCAGCCACGGCTGCGCGAGCGACTCGAGCAGGGCGCTGTCCGGCTCGCTGAGCACGAAGCGGGCGACGGTGTCCGACACCGCCTCCACGCGCTCCACCCGCTCAAGCGCCAGGTAGCCCGTCGACGAGCCCGTGTCCGGGTCCTGCAGGTGTGCGATGTTGCGCGCGACCGCCTCGGCATCGAGCGGGGTGCCGTCGGTGAAGCTCACCCCCGGCTTGAGGGTGACGTCCATGCTCAGGCCGTCCTCGGCGAGCTCCCACCCCTCGGCGAGCCAGGGCACGATGGTGCCCTCGGCGTCCCGCGACACCAGCTGCTCCAGCACCTGGGTCGCCAGCAGCGCCTGCGGGTAGTTGCCGCCGACGTGCGGGTCGAGGCAGTCCGGTTCGGCATCACCACTGGCGTACACGAGCGTGCCCCCGTCGACGGGGGTGGCCGAGGCGTCGGGCTCCACGGTCGAGCCGCTGCACGCACTGAGCGCGAGGACGGCGACGAGCGACAGGGCGCCCGCCGCGAGCAGGCGGGGACGGGGGTGTGCGATCACAGGGGGCTCCGAAGGGTCGATGGCTGTTCGCCGCGGACCAGCTTATCTGGTCTCCGTCCCGAAAGTCGCGCCCTCGGCTCGCTAGGCTCGACGTGGAGGTACAGATGACACGCGCAGGACGCCCCCGGCTTTCGTCCCGCCCCATGCTCGAGGACGCGGCACACGAGCTGTTCCTGGAACAGGGCTACGCGGCGACGACCGTCGACCAGATCGCCCAGAGGGCCGGCGTCGGACGCAACACCTTCTTCAACTACTTCGGGGCCAAGAGCGACGTGCTCTGGGCCGACGTCGACGACGCGCTCGCTGCCCTCCCGCCCTCCGCCGAGCTCCGCGGCGACGATGACCCGATCGACGCCGTCCGAACGGCGCTCCTCGAGGCCGCCGACACGATGCCCGCCCACCGGGTGCCCTGGGCTGTGAGCCAGTCCGAGCTGCTTGGCCTCGGAGCGGAGCTCGCCTCCTCCGGTGTGCACCGGCTCGCCCGGCTCACCGAGTGGCTCGGCTCCGTCCTCAGCTCCCGGCCCGAGCGCCCGAGCGTCACCGAGCGCGCCGCTGCGCACGCGCTCGCCGGGGCTGCGCTCGCGGGCGCCATCGACTGGGTACGGGCCGGCAGGGGGCGCTCCGCGCTCCGCGACCACCTCGCGCCCGCACTGGAACCCGTCTGCACGGGATTCTCCGCCGGAAGCGGCTGTCGGACGGCCTGAATCCGCGTAGAATCATCGGAGGCAGTGATCCGTCATCAGCGGGGAGTCTCCGGAAGAACGCCGTTCGCGGTCAGTAGAACCGGACGGGTGGCCCGTCACAGCCGAAACGAGCGGCCGCGCGAGCGGCAAGCGAGGTGGTACCGCGGCCAGAGCCGTCCTCGCAGGAGACACAGATCACCTGGAGAGACATGGCCTACCCCAAGAACAGCCCCTCGGACGGCGCCGCGTTCGGCGTCACCGCGAGCCCTCGCTTCCCCGCCATCGAGGAGGGCGTCCTCGCCTTCTGGGCGGAGGACGACACCTTCGCCGCCTCGGTCGCGCAGCGCGACGGCGCACCGGAGTGGGTCTTCTACGACGGGCCGCCGTTCGCCAACGGGCTGCCGCACTACGGCCACCTCCTCACGGGCTACGCGAAGGACGTCTTCCCCCGCTTCCAGACGATGCGCGGCAAGCAGGTCCAGCGTCGCTTCGGCTGGGACACGCACGGCCTGCCCGCCGAGCTCGAGGCCGAGCGCCAGCTCGGGATCACCGACAAGAGCCAGATCGAGGAGATGGGCCTGGCAGCCTTCAACGCGGCCGCCCGCAGCTCGGTGCTGCGCTACACGGACGAGTGGCGCGAGTACGTCACCCGGCAGGCCAGGTGGGTGGACTTCGACGGCGGGTACAAGACCCTCGACGTCACCTACATGGAGAGCGTCATCTGGGCCTTCAAGCAGCTGCATGAGAAGGGCCTCGCCTACGAGGGTTACCGGGTGCTGCCGTACTGCTGGCGAGACCAGACGCCGCTGAGCAACCACGAGCTGCGCATGGACGACGAC
Organism: Mycetocola reblochoni REB411; assembly: GCF_900163835.1. Taxonomy (GTDB): domain Bacteria; phylum Actinomycetota; class Actinomycetes; order Actinomycetales; family Microbacteriaceae; genus Mycetocola_B; species Mycetocola_B reblochoni. The sequence goes on from NZ_FUKR01000036.1 coordinate 220,986, forward strand.
GTCTACAAGATGCGGCAGGACCAGACCGTCACCGTGACGTTCCCCCTGGTGGGCGAGCGCGCCGCCGGGCTCGGGCTGGAGGGCGTGTCCGCGCTGGCGTGGACCACGACGCCGTGGACGCTGCCGACGAACGCGGCCCTCGCCGTCGGGCCCGACATCTCCTACGTCGTCGTGCCTGAGGGGCCGCGGGGGGCTGCCGACGTCGCCGCGGGAGGCGAGCGCGACGGCTCGCGCGGGAACCGCTACCTGATCGCCGCCGAGCTGCTCGGCGCCTACGCCACCGACCTCGGCTACGCGGACGCCGCGGAGGCGACGGACGCGGTCGTCGCGCGCGTGACGGGGAGCGAGCTGGCCGGGGTCCGCTACGAGCCGCTCTTCGACTACTACACCGATGCGGACGAGTACAACGTCGCCGCCTCGTGGCAGTTCCTCGTCGGCGACTACGTCACCACCACGGACGGAACCGGAATCGTCCACCAGGCACCCGCCTACGGCGAGGAGGACCAGAAGCTCTGCGAGGCCGCCGGCATCCCCGTGATCCTGTCGCTCGACGAGGGCGGGCGTTTCACCTCCGCCGTCACCGACGTCGCCGGGGAGCTGTGGCTCGACGCGAACAAGCCGCTCACCCGCTTGGTGCGGGACCGGGGGCGTCTGCTGCGCCAGGCCAGCTACGAGCACTCCTACCCGCACTGCTGGCGCTGCCGCAACCCGCTCATCTACAAGGCGGTGTCGAGCTGGTTCGTCCGGGTCCCCGAGTTCCGCGACCGCATGGAGGAGCTCAACCAGGAGATCACCTGGGTTCCGGAGAACGTCAAGGACGGCCAGTTCGGCAAGTGGCTCTCCGGCGCGCGCGACTGGTCGATCAGCCGCAACCGCTACTGGGGCTCGCCGATCCCGGTCTGGAAGAGCGACAACCCGGACTTCCCGCGCATCGACGTGTACGGCTCGCTCGCCGAGCTGGAGCGCGACTTCGGCCGTCTGCCGCTGAACGCCGACGGCGAGCCGGACCTGCACCGGCCGTACATCGACGAGCTGACCAGGCCCAACCCGGACGACCCGAGCGGGGCGTCAACGATGCGACGCATCACGGACGTGCTCGACGTGTGGTTCGACTCCGGATCGATGCCGTTCGCCCAGGTGCACTACCCCTTCGAGAACCAGGAGTGGTTCGACACCCACAACCCGGCGGACTTCATCGTCGAGTACATCGGGCAGACGCGCGGCTGGTTCTACCTGCTGCACGTGCTGTCGACGGCGCTGTTCGACCGCCCGGCCTTCCGCAACGTGATCAGCCACGGCATCGTCCTGGGCAGTGACGGGCAGAAGATGTCGAAGTCGCTGCGCAACTACCCCGACGTCTCCGAGGTCCTCGACCGCGACGGCTCCGACGCGATGCGCTGGTTCCTCATGGCTAGCCCGGTGCTCCGCGGGGGCAACCTCGTCGTCACCGAGGAGGGCATCCGCGAGGGCGTGCGTCAGGTGCTGCTGCCGCTGTGGAACACCTGGTACTTCTTCTCCGTCTACGCCAACCTCGCCCGCGATGGCGGCTACGAGGCGTCGTGGTCGACCGCGTCGGAGGAGGTGCTGGACCGCTACATCCTCGCCAAGACCCGTGAGCTCGTCGTCGAGGTCACGGACCGCCTGGAGGCGCTCGACTCGACCACCGCCGCCGCGAGCCTCCGCGACTTCGCCGACGTGCTCACCAACTGGTACGTGCGCCGATCGCGCGACCGGTTCTGGGACGGCGTCGCGGCTGACGGCTCCGGCTCGGCCGCGTTCGACACGCTCTACACGGTGCTCGAGACGGTGTCCCGCGTCGCGGCGCCGCTGCTGCCGCTGGCGACGGAGAGCATCTGGAAGGGCCTGACCGGCGGGCGCAGCGTGCACCTCACCGACTGGCCCGACCCGGCGTCGTTCCCCGAGGACGGTGCCCTCGTCGACGCGATGGACAGGGTCAGGACGCTGACCGGCGTCGTGCAGGCGCTGCGCAAGCGCGCCGGGCGTCGGGTGCGTCAGCCGCTCAGCCTCGTCACGGTGGTCGCCCCCGGCGCGGCCGCGCTCGCGCCCTTCGCGGAGATCCTCCGGGACGAGCTCAACGTCAAGCGCGTCGAGTTCCTCGAGTTCGACGAGGGGGCGACGGCCAGGCACGGCATCACGCAGAGACTGACCGTGAACGCCAGGGCCGCGGGCCCGCGGCTCGGCCGGACCGTCCAGCAGGCGATCGCCGCGGCGAAGTCGGGCGACTGGTCCGAGTCCGACGGTATCGTCGTCGCCGGTGGGCTGGCGCTGGAGCCGGGGGAGTACGAGCTTGTTCTCGAGACGGCGGACGCCGGCGAAGCGAGCAGGGAGACCGGTCTGCTTCCCGGCGGCGGCTTCGTCCTGCTCGACACCGCGCTCACCCCCGAGCTCGAGGCGGAGGGTCTGGCTCGTGACCTCATCCGTGCTGTCCAGGACGCGCGCAAGCGCGCCGACTTCGACATGTCCGACCGGATCGCGCTGACGGTCGTCTTCGCCGACGAGGAGGACGCGGCGGCCATCCGGGGCGCCGACGCGGTCGATGTGGCGGCGGAGACGCTCGCCCTCGACGCGGACGGCGCCCCGGGGTTCCGCATCCTTTCCCCCTCGACGGGTGTCCCCGCCGAGGCGGCCGACGCTCCGCTGGACGCCTGGCTGGCCGCGGTGGACGCGGACCCCTCCGAGCACGACCAGGACGTCGCCGCCGTACAGTACGCGAACGTCGGGCGATTCGTCGTCCGCGTGAGCCGCCGGACGGAGCACGCCGATGTCTGATCTCAGGGACGAGGCCGACGCCATCTACCGTGCGCTCCTGGAGCGGACGGGGGAGGGGACGCCGCGTCCGGGCCTGGCCCCGACGCGGAGCGCCCTGCAGCTGCTCGGCGATCCGCAGCGCGCCTATCCGGTGATCCAGCTGACGGGGACCAACGGCAAGACCAGCACCGCCCGGATGATCGACGCCCTGCTGCGCGCCCACGGGCTGCGCACCGGACGCTTCACGAGCCCGCACATCGACCGCTTCACCGAGCGGATCGCGATCGATGGCGAGCCGATCAGCGACGAGGACCTCGTCCGCAACTGGGAGGAGATCGAGCCGTTCATCGCGATGGCCGACCGCGCGCTGGTCGAGCAGGGCGCGCACCGGCTGACGTACTTCGAGGTGCTCACCGTTCTCGCCTTCGCCGCCTTCGCCGATGCGCCCGTCGACGTCGCCGTGGTCGAGGTGGGCATGGGGGGTGAGTGGGACTCGACGAACACCGCGGACGCGGAGGTCGCCGTCTTCACCCCCATCGACCTGGATCACACCGACCGGCTCGGCCGCACCATCGCCCAGATCGCGACGACCAAGTCCGGGATCATCAAGCCGGGAGCCCGCGTGGTCAGCGCCGCCCAGCCGCCCGAGGCTGCCGCGGTGCTGCGCGCCGCAGCCGAACGCTTCGAGGCCACGCTGAACGAGGAGGGCGCGGAGTTCGACCTCGTCGAGGACCGCGTCGCCGTCGGCGGCCAGCTGATCACGGTGAGGGGCCGGGCGGCCCGCTACGCCGACGTCTTCCTCCCGCTGCTCGGCGCGCACCAGGGGCAGAACGCGGCGACCGCGATCGCCGCCGTCGAGACGTTCCTCGGCGACGGCACCCAGCCGCTGACGGCCGAGCTCGTCGAGGAGGGGCTCGCCGCTGCGAGCTCGCCCGGGCGGCTTCAGCCGGTCGCCACGGGGCCGAGCATCGTCGTCGACGCCGCCCACAACCCGCACGGCGCGCGAGCCCTGGCGGCGGCGATCGGTGAGTTCTTCGACTTCGACGGTGTCGCGCTGGTCATCGGCGTGCTCGCCGACAAGGACGCCGAGGGGATCCTGCGCGCGCTCCAGCCGGTCGTGGACAGGGTGTACCTCACCCGGTCCGAGTCGGAGCGCGCGCTCGACGTGGAGGAGCTCGACCGGATCGCCCAGCGCGTGTTCCCCGTCGACACCGTCTTCGTCCAGGACCACCTCGAGGACGCCCTCAGCGCTGCCCGTGACTGGGCGGCGGAGGGCGACAGGCGCGGTGTGCTCGTGACGGGGTCGATCACGCTGATCGGCGAGGTCAACGGGATCGTCGAGGACAGGGGGTGGAGGGAGTGAGGGGGCGAAGCATCACCCAGATGCTCGGTGCCGTCGTCGTGACCTTCGAACTCCTGGTCATCTTCCTCGGCTCGCTCGTCGCGTTCGGGCTCAAGGCCGTGCCGCCGGCGACCGCGTTCATCGGCGGAGGGGCGATCTGCCTGGCGCTCATCGTCAGCGCCGTGCTGCTTCCCCGTCGGGTGGGGGTGGTCGTCGGGACGGTCGTCCATGTCGCTATCGTTGTCACCGGCGTGCTGCTGCCGGCGATGTACGTCGTCGGCGGGCTCTTCCTCGCCCTCTGGGTGTACTGCATGTACACCGGTACCACGATCGACCGAGGCCGCCTCGCGGCCGGAACGGAGTCCGCCCCATGAACATCGAAGAAACCCTCGTCCTGGTCAAGCCCGACGGCGTCGCCCGCGGCCTCACCGGCGAGATCCTCCGCCGGGTCGAGGCGAAGGGCTACTCGCTCATCGACCTGCGCCTCGTCCAGCCCGACCGCGAGCTGCTCGCCGCGCACTACGAGGAGCACCAGGGCAAGCCCTTCTACGAGCCCCTCGTCGAGTTCATGCAGTCCGGTCCGGTCGTCGCGATCCGCCTCGCGGGCAACCGCGTGATCGAGGGCTTCCGTTCACTGGCCGGCACGACCGACCCGACGACGGCCGCCCCCGGCACGATCCGCGGCGACCTCGGCCGGGATTGGGGACTGGCCGTTCAGCAGAACCTCGTGCACGGGTCCGACAGCCCCGAGTCCGCTGCCCGTGAGCTCGGTCTCTGGTTCGGCTGAGTGTCGACTGCTGCTGCGCTGACGCGTGGTGTTCGGACGCCGCGACGTCCGCTCGCCCGCGCCGGACGCGGCTGACGTTCGGACGCCGCTGACGGCGGGCCGACGCGGGGAACGCGGCGGGGAGAGACGATCTCCCCGCCGCGTTCTGTTGCGCGCCGGGCGCGGCGGGCGTCCGCTCAGAGGTAGGACAGGACGTCGAGGCGCAGCTGGGCGATGAGGGCGACCACCAGGTAGCACAGCAGCACGAGCAGCGGCAGCCAGGAGCTCGCCCTGTCGGCGACGCGCCGCCCGCGCTCGGGCAGCCCGAGGACGTCGCCGCGGGCGATGAAGAGCACCGTGGAGAGGAAGGCCGGGATCGTCACGGCCCAGGTGACCATGCACCACGGGCACAGCGTTCCGAGGACGAACACCGACTGCGAGATGAGCCAGATCACCAGACCGATGGCGAAGGCCATGCCGGCGGTGAACACGAGCCAGAACCACCGGGGCATCCGGACCCCGCTCACCGCGACGACACCGGCGACGAGCACCATCGCCCAACCGGCGAGGCCGAGGATCGGGTTGGGGAAGCCGAACACCGCACCCTGCCACGAGTCGAGGTTCTTGCCGCACTGCACGAGCAGGCTGAAGTTGCAGGAGAGGACGGCGTCCGGGTCGGCGAGCTGACGGAACTTGTCGATCGTGAGCGCGAACGCCGCAGCCCAGGCGATGAGGGAGGTGACGATGAGGACGACGCCGAGCGAACGCTGGCCCCTCGGCGTCGCGACGTCGGTAGCGGTGTACACACTCCGATTGTGCCACGCGGGTTGCGGGGTTCAGCTGCCTTCCGTGCCTGCGGGGGAGCATGCGGTAGTCTGAATCCGTGGTTGACGGTGAACGTCGGCCACGGATTAGAGTTTTGGCCGCCGCGGCGGCCGGAGGCGGTCCGCTTCACGGCGGATCGGACCAGAAGCACCGGTCGGTCGGAGTACCGATCGGGCACAGAACGTTCAGACCACTGAAGATGTGCGAGTCGCCCCGCAGAGGGGCGCCCGCAGAAGAGTTCCCGTCCCGTGGAGACACGGCGAACGGATGAGGAGTGCACCAGTCCATGGTGAAAGACAACGACACAAACGAAAACAGCTCGACCGACAGCGTGGCGGAGCACGAGGCCGCGGTCCAGACGGAGGGACGGCAGGCGGACGCGGTGATCGACACCGCCGTTCCCGATGCGGCGGGGGCCGCTGCCGCTGCGGCTGAGTCCGCCGCGGCCGCGACCGATGCGGATGAGCCCGCGGGTGCCGCGCCCGACACCGCCCCGGCGGGGAAGGCGACCGACAGCGACGCCTCCGCGTCGGCGGACGAGGGCACGGACGCGTCGGTGGAAGCCGGCGCTGCCGTCGCCGGCGACCAGCACACTCCGGTGGCCGAGCAGGACATCCCGGCCGCGTTCGTGTCGAAGGTGAGCACCACGCTCGTCTTCCGCGCTCCCGACCTCAGCGCCTACCCGCCGCTGCCCCCGCTTCCGGGCAGCGGTCATGATCGCGACGACGACGAGACCGACGAGCCCTCCGGGTCGTCGACGCGCCGCCGCAGCCGCCGCAGGGGGGATGACCGTAGGAACGACGACCGTCGCGACGACGAGCCCCGCCGGCGCGAGCCCGAGCTCATCACCGAGCCGCAGAAGATCAAGGGCTCCACACGGCTCGAGGCAAAGAAGCAGCGTCGCCGCGATGGCCGCGACGCCGGGCGTCGCCGGAGCGTCGTGACCGAGGCGGAGTTCCTCGCCCGGCGCGAGTCGGTCGACCGCTCGATGATCGTGCGCTCGCTCCCGAACCGCACGCAGATCGGCGTCCTCGAGGACGGCGTCCTCGTGGAGCACTACGTCGCCAGGAGCCAGGAGGCGAGCCTCATCGGCAACGTCTACCTGGGTCGTGTGCAGAACGTGCTCCCGAGCATGGAGGCGGCCTTCATCGACATCGGCCGCGGTCGCAACGCCGTGCTCTACTCGGGTGAGGTCGACTGGGACAGCCTCGAGAACGGCAACCAGCCGCGCCGGATCGAGCTCGCGCTCAAGCCCGGTGACAAGGTGCTCGTGCAGGTCACGAAGGACCCCGTCGGGCACAAGGGCGCCAGGCTCACCAGCCAGATCTCCCTGCCGGGCCGCTACCTCGTCTACGTGCCGAACGGCTCGATGTCCGGCATCTCGCGCAAGCTCCCCGACACCGAGCGGTCCCGGCTCAAGAAGATCCTCAAGGAGGTCCTGCCCGAGAACGCCGGCGTGATCGTCCGGACCGCGGCCGAGGGCGCGACGGAGGAGCAGCTCACGCTCGACGTCAGCCGTCTCACCGGCCAGTGGGAGCACATCAGCTCGCGCGTCGCCTCGGCGAGTGCGCCCACTCTGCTGCACGCGGAGCCCGACCTCCTGGTCAAGATCGTCCGTGACGTGTTCAACGAGGACTTCCAGAAGATGGTCATCGCCGGCGACGACGCCAAGCAGACCATCGAGCAGTACCTGCACCAGGTCGCGCCCGAGCTCATCGACAGGATCGAGACCTACGAGGGCACGAGGGACGTCTTCGACCAGTACCGGGTGACCGAGCAGATCGAGAAGGCGCTCGACCGCAAGGTGTGGCTGCCCTCCGGCGGCTCGCTGGTGATCGACCGCACCGAGGCGATGACGGTGATCGACGTCAACACGGGGAAGTTCGTCGGATCCGGCGGCAACCTCGAGGAGACGGTCACGAAGAACAACCTCGAGGCCGCCGAGGAGATCGTCCGGCAGCTGCGGCTGCGCGACATCGGTGGGATCATCGTCGTCGACTTCATCGACATGGTCCTCGAGAGCAACAGGGACCTCGTTCTCCGGCGTCTCATCGAGTGCCTGAGCCGCGACCGCACGAAGCACCAGGTCGCGGAGGTCACCTCGCTCGGCCTCGTGCAGATGACGCGTAAGAAGCTCGGCCTCGGGCTGCTGGAGACCTTCAGCGAGGCGTGCGAGGTGTGCGCGGGGCGCGGGGTGATCGTGCACCACGAGCCGGTCGCGAAGCACCGCTCGTCGTCGTCGAACAGCTCTCCCCGGAAGGGCAAGGGGTCCTCGAACGGCTCTTCGTCGAACGGATCGTCGTCGAACGGCTCCGGCCCGTCGAAGAACGAGTCCAAGGCACACGCCATCACCGATGACGCCAAGAACGCGCTGGCGAAGATCGCCGCCTCCACGCTCGTGGTCGACGGGGCGATCGAACACGCCGATGCCGGCGGCCAGGCGGCAGCGGTCGAGGCCGCCGAGACGCGCCCGGCCGACGGAGCGGCGGCGGAGTCCGCGCACACGGACGAGCCCACCTCGCGACGCGGCGGCCGCGGTCGGGGCCGCGCACGGGGCAAGGGGGACGGCGAGTCCGCCCGCACCAGTGCGTCGACTGAATCGGAGTCGGCCGCGCGGGAGGTCGCAGGATCCCCGGTGACTGCCTCCGAGCCCGGAGAGCGCGGCACGGATTCCCCGCGCAACGGTTCGCGCCGTGCGTCCGCATCGAGCGCGTCGTCGGACGGCACGGCCGCGCCGACGGAGCGCGCGAGCGGCGATGAGCGTGCGAGCGGCGATGAGCGTGCGGCGCGCAGGGCGAGGGGCGAGCGTCCGACCAGGGCCGAGCGTGCCGAGCGTGCGCGGGCGGCGAAGGAAGCCGAGCGGGCGTCGGCCGGTGAGGCGCCGGCAGGGAGCCGGGCCGCGACGGATCGTCCGGCGCGCTCGGCGTCGGCGGGCGGTTCGCCGCGCCGGACGACGGCCGATGCCACGGCGCCGGCGGCCACGGCGACGGCGACGGCGAGCGAGTCATCCGCGACGACCGCACCCGCGGTGCCCGCCTCCGCCCCGGCCACCCGCCCGGCGTCACGTCGACGTCGGGTGTCGCAGCCCGTCACCGAGGCCGGAACGGCCGCGCCGGTCGTCCTCGACCTGCCGACGGCTGCACCGCACGGTCGTCCGGCGACGGACACGCGTCAGGCGAAGCAGCTTCTCGACTCCGTGCTCGACAGCCTGCCGACGCAGGAGCAGCCGCGAAAGGCCGTGCGTAGCCGCCGCGTGACGACGGATGCGATCACGGGCAGCGTGGGCGAGACTCAGGACTCGGCGGAGTAGCCGCGGGGGTGTCGGTCCTTGGCCGGCACCCTCAGCCCGCTTGCCAGGAGGCGGCGCACGAGGGCGTGGGCGTCGACGCTCACGGCACCCGCGGCGACAAGTTCGTGGTGGCGTGAGGCCGGGACGTCGTAGTGGTCCAGGTCGAAGCCTCGACGGGGCACCCGGTTGGCGTCGGCGAACGCGTGCAGCTCCTCGATCGACGTGTCGCTGATCAGATGCGACCACGTGGTGCCGTGGGCGGGCCAGAGCGGGGGGTCGATCAGGACGGCCATGGGGTCATGCTAGCCGAGCCCCGCGCCGGTCCCTGTTCCTCGGGGGACGGCCGATGCCGGGGTGCAGGGAACCCCGGCATCGGGTTTTTCGGCCCGCCGGGGCGTGTCACCATTTGTCCCTCACCCTCGAATCGAGTATTCTCGATCTTTGGTATGCGGTGTGTTGTTCGCACCTCACGGATTTCTGCCGGACGGCAGCCCCAAGGGAACACCCGCCTCGTGCGGAGATTCCCGCACAGTGTTAGTTCGGAGCGTCAGCTCCCTAAGGAATAGGTACGAGTAGTGGTTTACGCAGTTGTGCGCGCCGGTGGCCGGCAGGAGAAGGTGGAGATCGGAACGATCGTCACGACGAACCGCATCGCGGGCGATAAGGACGGCAAGGTTTCGTTCCCGGCTGTTCTGCTCGTCGACGGTGACACCATCACCTCCGACCAGGACGCGCTGGCCAAGGTCACGGTGACCGGCGAGGTCCTCAACGACCTTCGCGGCCCGAAGATCGTCATCCAGAAGTTCAAGAACAAAACCGGGTACAAGAAGCGTCAGGGCCACCGCCAGGACCTCACCCGCGTCAAGATCACCGGCATCAAGTAGCCAGGCAGGAGAAACAGACATGGCACACAAGAAGGGTGCGAGCTCCACTCGCAACGGTCGTGATTCGAACGCTCAGCGCCTCGGCGTGAAGCGCTTCGGCGGTCAGGTCGTCTCCGCTGGCGAGATCATCGTCCGCCAGCGCGGCACCCACTTCCACCCCGGCGTGAACGTCGGCCGCGGTGGCGACGACACGCTGTTCGCCCTCGCCGCCGGTGCGGTCGAGTTCGGCGCCAAGGGCGGCCGCAAGGTCGTCAACATCGTCGCCGCAGCGGAGTAGTCCCGCTGTATCCGATGCAGGGGTGGGCACGTGCCCGCCCCTGCATCGTCGTTTGTGGCCCCCGGGCCGGACGCCCCTCGGGGCCAAAGAAAGTGAGCAACCGTGGCAACATTCGTCGACCGCGTCGTCCTGCACCTCAGCGCCGGTGATGGCGGCAACGGCTGCGTGTCCGTGCGCCGCGAGAAGTTCAAGCCCCTGGCCGGACCCGACGGAGGCAACGGCGGTGACGGCGGTGACATCGTCCTCGTCGCCGACTCCCAGGTGACGACGCTGCTCGGCTACCACCGGTCGCCGCATCGCCGGTCGGACCACGGTGGTTTCGGCATGGGCGACCACCGCGACGGTGCGAAGGGCGCCGTCCTGGAGCTGCCCGTCCCGGTCGGGACGGTCGTCAACGACGCGGACGGGACGGTGCTCGCCGACCTCGACGAACCCGGCATGCGGGTTGTTGTCGCGCCCGGGGGACAGGGCGGGCTGGGCAACGCGGCCCTGGCCTCGACCAAGCGGAAGGCGCCGGGCTTCGCTCTGCTCGGCACGCCCGGGTGGACGGGGGACGTGGAGCTCGAGCTGAAGACCGTGGCGGACGTCGCGCTCGTCGGGTATCCCTCGGCGGGCAAGTCGAGCCTGATCGCGGCGATGTCCGCGGCCAAGCCGAAGATCGCCGACTACCCCTTCACCACGCTCCACCCCAACCTCGGCGTCGTCCAGGCCGGCGACTACCGCTTCACCGTCGCGGACGTGCCCGGGCTGATCGAGGGCGCCAGCGAGGGCAAGGGACTCGGCCTCGAGTTCCTTCGCCACGTCGAACGCTGCTCGGCGCTGCTCCACGTACTCGACTGCGCGACCCTCGAGCCCGGACGTGACCCGATCAGCGACCTCGACGTCATCCTCGGCGAGCTGGGCGCCTACACCGTGGCCGAGGGCGATGTGCCCCTGCTCGAGCGCCCGCAGTTCGTCGCCCTCAACAAGGTCGACGTGCCGGAGGCCCGTGAACTGGCCGAGTTCGTCCGCCCCGAGCTGGAGTCGCGCGGCTATCGTGTCTTCGAGATCTCCGCGGTGAGCCATAGCGGACTCACCCCGCTGTCCTACGCCCTCGGTGAGCTCGTCGCGGCCGAACGAGCCGAGCGCGCCGCGCAGGAGCAGGTCAGCCCCCGCATCGTCCTGAGGCCGAAGGCGGTCGACGACTCCGGTTTCACCGTTGTGGCCGAGGGGGGCAGCTACGGCACGATCTACCGCATCCGCGGGGGGAAGCCGGAGCGCTGGGTGGCCCAGACGGACTTCACCAACGACGAGGCGGTCGGCTACCTCGCCGATCGGCTCGCCAAGATCGGTGTGGAGGACCAGCTCGTCAAGGCCGGCGCATCGGCCGGATCGACGGTCGTCATCGGCGCGGGCGACGGGGTCGTGTTCGACTGGGAGCCCACGCTGACCAGCACGGCGGAGCTCCTGACGACGCCGCGCGGGTCCGACGCGAGGCTCTTCGAGAGCGAGCGCCCGACGCGCGGCGCCCGTAAGGCGAGCTACCACGAGCGCATGGACGCCAAGGCGGAGGCGCGGGAGGAGCTCGAGCGCGAGCGCGAGGCGGGCCTCTGGTCGGAGGGGGACGAGGAGCGGTGACCGTCGAGGAGCGCTCAGGGCTGCCGTCGGCACGCCGGATCGTCGTCAAGGTCGGCTCGTCGTCGATCAGCGGTGACCGCACCGCCCAGATCGAGCCGCTCGTCGACGCCCTCGCCGCAGCCAGGGCACGCGGCACGGAGGTCGTCCTCGTGTCCTCGGGGGCGATCGCCACCGGACTGCCGTTCCTCGACCTCTCGGCGCGCCCGACCGACCTGGCGACGCAGCAGGCCGCGGCGGCGGTCGGCCAGAACGTGCTCATGAACCGCTACCAGCGCAGCCTCACCAGGCACGGGCTCGTCGCGGGGCAGATCCTGCTCACGGCGGGCGACCTCGATGATCCGAGCTCGCGTGTCAACGCCCTCAGGGCTCTGGACAGGTTGCTCGCGCTCGGCATCCTTCCGATCGTCAACGAGAACGACACCGTCGCAACGCACGAGATCCGCTTCGGCGACAACGACCGTCTCGCCTCCCTCGTGTCCGTGCTGCTCGGCGCGGACGCGCTCGTGCTGCTCAGCGACGTCGATGCGATCTACACCAAGCCGCCGACCGAGCCCGGGGCGACCCGGATCACGGCGGTCGCGCAGGGCGGTTCTCTCGCGCACGTGCAGTTCGGTGGCGCCGGCTCGGCCGGCGTGGGCACGGGCGGGGCGGGGACGAAGGCCAGCGCGGCGATGATCGCCAGCGAGGCGGGCAGCGGAGTCCTGATCACGGCGACGGAGCTCGTCGGCGACGCGCTCGGGGGAGCGGACGTCGGCACCTGGTTCGAGCCGGCTCCCCGGCCGGCCGGTCGGGCGTCGATGTTCACCGCTCCCGGCTCGGCCGCCGAATAACTAAGCTGGGGCCATGAGTGCCCCCGACACCTCCATCGCCGCCGCCGTCGCCGAACGACTGCACCGGTCCCGTGCCGCCGCCACCGTGCTGGCCACGACGACAGGACGTCAGCGGACGGACGCCCTGATCGGCATCGCGGCCGCGCTGCGGTCCAGCGCTTCGCTCATCATCGACGCGAACCGCCGTGACCTGGCCGCGGGCAGGGAGACGGGACTCGCCACTGGCCTGCTCGACCGCCTGCTGCTCGACGATGCCCGCGTCGAGGCGCTTGCCGTCGCCGTCGAGGACATCGCCCGGCTCGCCGACCCGGTCGGCCAGTCGGTTCGCGGTCAGGCCCTGCCGAACGGCGTGCGGGTGGACGAGATCCGCGTGCCGTTCGGCGTCGTGGGCGCGATCTACGAGGCCAGGCCGAACGTCACCGTCGACATCGCCGCGCTGGCGTTGAAGAGCGGGAACGCGATCGTGCTCCGTGGGGGCTCGGCCGCGGCGGAGTCGAACAGGGCGATCCTCGCCGTTCTCAGGGATGCGGTCGCCGCCGCGGGGCTGCCCGCGGATGCGGTGCAGTCGGTGGACGACTTCGGCCGGCAGGGCGGGACCGAGCTGATGCGCGCCAGGGGTCTCGTCGACGTGCTCGTGCCGCGGGGCAGCGCGCACCTGATCGAGACGGTCGTCACCGAGTCTCTCGTCCCCGTCATCGAGACCGGCTCGGGCGTGGTGCACATCGTCCTCGACGCCTCGGCGAGGGAGGACTGGGCGGTGGACATCGTGAACAACGCGAAGGTCCAGCGCCCGAGCGTGTGCAACGCGGTCGAGACCGTCCTCGTCCACCGTGACGCCGCGGAGCGCCTGCTGCCGCCCGTCCTCGACCGGCTCGCGGAGTCCGGCGTCATCATCCACGGGGACGAGACGGTGCAGCGCCTGGGCCGTGACGTCGTGCCGGCCACCGACGACGACTGGGCGACCGAGTACCTCTCGCTCGACCTCGCCGTGCGGGTCGTCGACGACCTCGACGAGGCGATCGCCCACATCCGTCGGTACTCGACGGGGCACACCGAGTCGATCATCACCTCCGACCAGGCCAACGCCGAACGGTTCCTCGCTGAGGTCGACTCGGCCGTGGTCATGGTCAACGCCTCCACGCGGTTCACCGACGGCGGGGAGTTCGGCTTCGGCGCGGAGGTCGGAATCTCCACCCAGAAGCTGCACGCCAGGGGGCCGATGGGTCTCGCCGAGCTGACCAGCACGAAGTGGGTGGTGCGCGGTTCGGGTCAGAGCCGCGGCTGAGGCTAGACTGGTCACCGAGCTTTACCGCTGATTGAGGAGTCTTCCCGATGACGTTCACCACCCTCCAGGTCCTCGCCGCCGAGGTCCACAACGAGCTGCCGATGCCGCCCTTCATGTACGGCGTCGTCGCGTTCCTCCTCTTCGTCGTCTTCGGCGTCGCCACGTGGTCGTACCGTGACGTGGCAAACCGTCACTCGCAGAAGACCGACACGGCGTCGTCGTCGCACAGCGACCACGGGCACGGTCACTGAGCCGGGTGACCGAGCCTCAGGCGTCGCGGCGGCGGCGCATCGGGATCATGGGCGGCACGTTCGACCCGATCCACCACGGCCACCTGGTGGCCGCGAGCGAGGTCGCGGCGAAGATGGGGCTCGACGAGGTCGTGTTCGTCCCGACCGGTCAGCCGTCGCACAAGGGCAAGGTGACCGACGGGGAGCACCGCTACCTGATGGCGGTCATCGCGACGGCGTCGAATCCGCGATTCACCGTCAGTCGCGCCGACATCGACAGGGGCATCCCCACCTACACGATCGACACGCTCCGGGACTTCCGCGCGGCGCAGCCGGACGCCGAGCTGTTCTTCATCACCGGTGCCGACGCCGTCGAGCAGATCCTGGGGTGGAAGGACGTCGACCAGCTCTGGGACCTGGCCAACTTCGTTGCTGTGACTCGGCCGGGTCATCCGCTCAACGTTTCTGGATTGCCCAGGGACCACGTAAGCTTGCAAGAAGTCCCGGCGCTGGCGATCTCGTCAACCGATTGCCGCAGTCGGGTCAGCCGGGGCTATCCGGTCTGGTACTTGGTTCCTGATGGCGTCGTGCAATACATCAGCAAACACCATCTGTACGTATCGGAGTGAGTAATGACAGAGCCCACCGGTGACTCCCCGTTGAGTCGGCGCGAGCTGCGTGAGCAGCGTCGTCGCGCTGAGACGGCTGCCGGTCACGTCGTCTCCTCGGCGGCGACGAGCGGTGCCGATGAGGCGGCCGTCACCTCCGACGGTCCCGCGGCTCGCGTTCCGGTGTCGACGCCGGCGTCCGTCAGCGCGTCCGCCGCGGCATCCGCTCCGTCGGCGACTCCGTCGCCGTCGGCTGGTCGGGTCTCCGCCCCGGCGCAGCCGCCTGCCGAGAAGGCCGCATCGGGCCAGCCCCTCACGCGTCGGCAGCTGCGCGACAGGGAACGTCAGCGGACAGAGGGGATCTCCGTCGTCGACGACGGCAACGCCGAGACGGGGGAGCGGGCAGAGCCCCCGGCCCGTCCGGACGCTGCCCGCGCCGCGGCCGAGACGGCGGCCACCGCTCCTGCCCGGCCGCAGCTGCCCATGCCGGTCTCCTTCCCCCGCGGCGCCGAGAACACGCCCGCGCGCGAGCGCAAGACGGATGACTCCGCCGTCGGCACGCCCGTTGCGCCGGCGTCCCGGGAGCGCGCTTCGTCGGCGGACCGTGCCTCGTCGGCCGATCGCGCGACGCGGGCTGACCGCCCCGTGCCGACCGCGACGGAGGAGCCCGCGGCGATCGACGAGCTGGTCGCCGACGCTCCGCACACCCCGAGCGGCGGCCCGACGGTCTCTGACGCCTTCGGGCGGCACATCGATGTCGCCCCGGACCCCGCCGCGGCGGAGAAGTCGGTCAAAGAGGTCGTTGGAACGGCCTTCGATTCGTTGATCACCGATGCGTCCTCCGGCAGCACCACGGCCACCCACGCGCTGATCCTCCCGTCGATCCCGTCCTCGACGGGTCTCGGTCAGGCGTTGACGGAGAACGGCGGCGTCGTGCTGACCGGCTCGATCGACCTGCCCAGGGAACTGAGCACGACGGGCCAGCACCCCAACTACTTCGAGAAGCCCGAGCTCGACGCCATGTTCGACGGCGACGAGGACCCGCAGGCGAACACGGGGTCGAGCCCCGTGTCGGCGGCCAGGGCCATCTCGACGCACACCGCGGCGCGGGACCTCATCGCGCCTCCCGCCCCCCAGAAGAACAGCCGACTGCTGTTGACCCTGAGCATCACGGCCGGCGTGCTCGCCGTGTCCGTGCTCGCGGTCGTCATCGTCGGGCTCATGAACGGCTCGCTCTAGATGCCGGAAGGGACACAGATGACACTGTCCACGATCGAGCAGCTGTCGATCGCCGCCGCCGCGGCCGACCGCACCGGCGCAGAGGATGCCGTCGCACTGGACGTGTCGAGGCCCTTGCCCTTCGTCGACGCGTTCCTGCTCGTCACCGGGCGCAGCGAGCGCGGCGTCTCCGCCATCGCTCGCGAGGTGGAGGACGCGCTCAACGACGCCGGCGTCCGCACGCTGCGGCGCGAGGGGCGTGAGGCCGGACGGTGGGCATTGCTGGACTTCGGCGACCTGGTCGTCCACGTGTTCCACGAGGAGGAGCGCAGCTTCTACGCCCTCGACCGCCTGTGGAGCGACTGCCCGGTGATCACCGTTCCCGTCAGGGACGCAGCGGAGACGACCGCGGGCTGAACGGATCGGCGCCGACGGCGCGCGTGCGGAGTGGTGACACACCCGGACTGCTCGACCGAATTGGTGTCGGCGTTGCACCTGTTGTAGGCTGTAATGGTTGGACGGGCCGCAAGGAACGCCAACGATCTGGGTCTGTGGCGCAGCTGGTAGCGCACCTGCATGGCATGCAGGGGGTCAGGGGTTCGAGTCCCCTCAGATCCACTCCATTGGCCGAGGGCCCCGCTTCACTGAAGCGGGGCCCTCGGTTGTTTCTGCTCGGTTGTTTCGGCGCGGGTATTCCTGCTTGGTTGTTTCGGCGCGGGTTTCTCTGTTCGGGCATCGCGCACGGCGGCGGTGCGCTGTCGGGGGACGGCTCCGGCACATGACTGTTGTGCGGTTCCCGTGCAGGGGGACTGCCGTGTCGGCGACCGGCGTGCGGGCCCGGCGGGTGTGCGCGGCCGGGAGGCAGAAGTCGCCCGCCGTGTCAGCGGCTAGCCGCTGCGGCGAGGGCCACACCGGTGGCGGAGTCGGGTGCGGTCAGCAGCTCGCTCGGCGGGCCGGAGAACACCAGCGAGCCGCCCTCCCGTCCGGCTCCCGGCCCGATGTCGATCACGCGGTCGGCCGTGCCGATCACCCGAAGGTTGTGCTCGACGACGACCAGTGTCGCGCCGGCGTCGACGAGGTCGTCGAACAGTGTGGTGATGCGGTCGACATCGCTCGGGTGCAGGCCCGTCGTCGGTTCGTCGAGGACGATGCGCTCCGTGGAGAGGTCTCCGGTCTCGAGCAGATGCTTGGCGAGCAGGAGGCGTTGCTTCTCACCTCCGGAGAGCGTGTCGAGCGAACGGCCGACCGGCATGTAGCCGAGGCCGACGCGCTCCAGCCACTCCGCGGCGGCGGTGATGCGGGTGTCCGCGGCGAAGGCCCGTGCCAGACCGGATGCCGTCATCATGAGCACCTCGGCGATGGTGGACCCGCCGACCGTCGTCGCCAGCGCCGTCTCGTTGAACCGCAGCCCGTGGCATGCGTCGCAGGGGACGGAGACGTCATCGAGGAAGGCGAGCTCCGTCGTGATCCTGCCGCGCCCTGTGCACTGGGGGCAGGCGCCCTTCGAGTTGAAGCTGAACCACGCGGGGTCGAGCCCCGACTCTGCCGAGAAGACACGTCGGACCGTCTCGGCGATCCCGAGAGCGCTCAACGGGGTGGAACGCACACCGCCGCGCAGCGGCTCCTGGCCGACGACGGTGAACTCCGGGTGCTGAGCGGGCAGCTCACCGGTCGCGAACGACGACTTGCCCGACCCGGCGACACCCGTGACGACCGTCAGCACTCCGAGCGGCACCTCGACGTCGATGCCGGCGAGGTTGTGCATCGTGGCATTGCGCACCGTGACACTGCCGGTCGCTGCCCTGGGGGCCTGGCGCAGGGCGACCGGGGCGCGGAGCAGGCGTCCGGTGACGGTGCCGCTGCGGGTGAGGTCCCCCGGTGTGCCCTCGAAGCACACCGTCCCTCCGGCCGACCCCGCTCCGGGGCCGATGTCGATGACGTGGTCGGCCACGGCAATCACCTGCTGGTCGTGCTCGACGACGAGCACCGTGTTCCCGCCGTCGCGCAGCCGGAGCAGCAGCTCGGTGAGCCGGTGGACGTCGCGCGGGTGCAAGCCGACGGACGGCTCGTCGAAAACATAGGTCACGTCGGTGAGCGCGCTGCCGAGGTGCCGCACGATCTTCACCCGTTGAGCTTCGCCGCCGGAGAGCGTGGACGAGGTGCGATCGAGCGTCAGGTAGCCGAGTCCGACGGAGAGCAGGGCGTCGAGGACCGTCCTGATCCCGTCGAGGGCGGGCTCCACACGCGGATCGTGGGTGTGTTCCAACAGACTTCGCAGCTCCGCGATGGGCGTCGACGACCAGTCGACGATGGAGCGGCCGTCGATCAGGCTCGCCCTGGCGGCGGCATTAACCCTGGCACCGTCGCACTCGGGACAGACGTGGTCGGAGGTGATCCTCTCGAGCTCCCCGGCGACCTGGGCGGACAGCGATGCAGGCCGGTTCTTGATGTAGACGTCCCGGAGCCGCGTCACGACGCCGTCGAACCGTGCGGTCTTGGGGAAACGCGGGTCGGGGTCGGTGAGCTTGACCCTGTCGGCGTAGAGGAACAGGCGCATCTGCTCGTCGGTGTAGTCGCGGAGCGGCACGGAGCGGTCGAACAGCCCGCAGTACGCGAATCGCTTCCACCGGTACACCCCCGGCCGGAACTGGCTGAAGCGGACGGGACCCTCGTCGATCGTGCGGTCGAGGTCGATGAGCTCGTCGATGTCGATGTCGACGACGTGCCCGAGCCCCTCGCACCGCGGGCACATCCCCGTCGGATCGTTGAACGAGTACGCGGGGGAGTACCCGGCCGACGGCTCGCCGATCCGGGAGAACACCAGGCGGATGAGGGGGGCGACATCGCTCGCGGTCGCCACGACGGAGCGCGCGTTGCCCGTAAAGCGGCGCTGGTCGATCAGCGCGGTGAAGGTCAGACCGGCCATCGACTGGACCTCGGCGGCCGGATGCTGGGGGAGACGGCTCCGGATGAAAGCGGGATAGGAGTCGTTGACGAGGCGCTGGGCCTCAGCCGCGATCGTGTCGAGCACGAGCGAGGACTTGCCCGAGCCGGACACCCCGGTGACCACCGTCAGGGTGTGCTTGGGTATGTCGACGCTGACGTCGTTGAGGTTGTTGGTCGAGGCCCCGACGACGCCGATGACCCCTGCCGATGATGTTCTGACCCCCGTTGAACTGTTCACATCCCACAGGTTAGCGTTGACCACCGACATCTCTGAACGCCCGTTCGGGTGTCGTGGCGGTTCGGTCGCCGGCGCTGTCGGGCGCGCGTGTCCTCTCCGGCACGATCGGCGTGGGCGCGGTGGTGTGTTCGACGTCAGGGCAGGGACACGGAGGGGCGGTACAGGAATGGCTGGGGAACTTGACGCGATCGCGGTCGTCGGAACCGGGACGATGGGGGTCGCTCTGGCGCGGGGCACGCTCCGGGGCGGACTGGAGCCGGAGCGGCTGCGGCTGCTCGGACGGAGCTCTGGCAGGACACGCGCCGTCGCCGACGAGCTCGGCGTTGACGGGCGGACCGCGAGCGCGGAGTCGGTGCGGGGAGCCGCGACCGTCCTGCTCGCGGTACCTCCGCAGGCGGCCGCGGCGGTCCTCGGCGAGCTGGAGGCCGGGCTCGACGACGGCGCGGTCGTCGTCTCCGTGGTCGACGGCCTCGACACCTCGGACCTCGAGCGGCTGCTCCCCGCGGGTGTCGGGGGCGTTAGGGCGATGCCGAGCCTCGCGGCCCGCACCGGGCGGGGCGTGACCCTGCTGAGCGCGGCGGGGCGGTGCACGGCGGACCAGGCCGAGCGCGCGCGGCAGCTGTTGGCGCTCTCGGGCGAGGTCCTGGTCGTTCCCGAGTCAGAGCAGGCCGCGCTGGCGCCGCTCAGCAGCGGAGGTGCCGCCACCGTGCTCTATCTGGTCGAGGCGATGGTCGAGGCCGGCGCGGTGCGGGGCGTCGCGCGGGAGGATGCCCGCGCGGTCATGGCGCAGGTTCTCCGCGGCGCTGCCGCGCTGATGGAGGAGGACGACACCGAACTCGCCGCGATCCGCGCCAGCATCTGCGCTCCGGGAGGGACGGGGGTCCGCCGGATCGCCCGGCTCGACAGGGACGGGGGTGCGCGGGGCGGTGATCGGCGCCCTCGCCGACGAGGTCTGAGGACGGTGCCGAGCGGCGGCCGGCCGAGATCGGCCGGTGTCAGCTGCGACGCCGCCGTTCGCCGTCTCGTCGTCCCGCCGCGCGCCACGTGCCGATACCGAGCAGGGCCAGGGCGAGGGCGATCGGGCCGTACACGAGCGCGTCGGCGGGCGCCAGCCGTTCCCCGAGCACGACCGCCGCGGCCAGGAGCAGAACCGGTTCCACGTAACCGAGAAGGCCGAACAGGCCGAGGGTGAGCAGTTGCGAGGCCAGGATGTAGAGCAGCATCGCCACCCCGCTGAGTGCAGCCATGACCAGCAGCGGCAGCCAGGTTGCCCCGCGGTCGACTGCGGCCGGACCGGTCGCCCCGATCAGGATCAGCGCGATCGAGGGGACGAGCAGCAGCGTGGTCTCCAGGAGGAACACCTCGAGCCTGTCGAGGTCGAACCAGCGGCGGAGCCCGAAGTAGACCGGGTAGAGCCCGGCCACCAGCAGTACGGGCCAGCCGATGGAACGGGTCATGATCAGCTCGGCGGCCACCCCCGCGGCGGCGAGCACCACCGCTGCCCGCTGCCACCCGGTGAGGCGGTCGCCGAAGAACACCCGGCCGACGAGGACCATGACCAGCGGAAGCAGGAAGTAGCCGAGGGCGACGTCCTGGGTGCGGTGGTTCGCCGGTGCCCAGACGAACACCCACAGCTGCAGCCAGAGGATGCCAGCCCCCAGGCAGACGATCAGGACGAGCCGCGGCGAGCGGACGATCCGGCGGAGCTGGGCGAGCAGACGACGGCGGCGTTCGGAGGGGGAGAGAGCGGCGGCCACGGCGAGCACGACGAAGACGATGCGCCAGGCGGTCGCCTCGCCGGAGGAGACGCCGGGAAGCGAGCCGCTGATCACGCTGATTATGCCGAAGAGGACCGAGGCCAGGATCGAGGACGCGGCTCCGCGGGAGGCGTTCGCCGGCTCGCCCGCGGTCGGGGTGGTGGTGCTGATGGGTGGATCCGTTCTGCTCGACGTCGCCCGACCAGCCTACGGTGTCGAGGAAATGTTCACCGGCGAGGAATATCCTCATCGTGCATTCGTTTGAATGGACTGTCGGGGGAACGCCCGACGAGCACACGACAAAGGAGCACTCATGGTTACCGCTGCGCAGATCCCCGGCTACACCGCTGGAACGTGGAAGCTTGACCCGGTCCACTCGACCGTCACCTTCAGCATCCGCCACCTCATGGTGAGCAAGGTGCGCGGCTCGTTCACCGAGTTCGACGCCACCATCGTCACCGGCGAGGAGATCACCGACTCGAGCGTCACGGCGAGCGTCACCGTCGCCTCGGTCAACACGGGCGAGCCGAACCGCGACGGCCACCTGCGCACCGGCGACTTCTTCGACGCCGAGACCTACCCGACCATCGACTTCCACTCGACCGCCGTCCGCAGCGAGAAGAACGACGTCCTCGTCGACGGCGACCTCACGCTCCGCGGCGTGACCAAGCCGGTCACCTTCACCGTCGAGGTCGGCGGCTTCGCCAAGGACTTCGAGGGCAACGTGAAGGCGGGCGCCACCGCGACCACGACCATCAAGCGGGGCGACTTCGGCCTCAACTACAACGCGGCGCTCGAGACCGGCGGCGTGCTGCTCGGCGACGACGTCACCATCACGCTCGACCTGCAGGGCACGCTGCAGGGCTGATCCGGCAGCCCGCGGTCGGCGCGGGCGCGGACCGGGTACGGGGTCGTCGGGGAGCTAGCGCTCCCCGACGACCTCGTCGTGTATGCGGCGGAGATCCTCGAGGAGCGAGCCGATGAGAACCCAGTGCGTCGCGCTGGGGGAGAGCACGACGAGGGGAGCCGTGAGCGCGGGCGGCTCAGTGGCCAGCGCGATGGACGCGGTGTCGTCGGCGTCGGGGTCGCCGGTCAGCAGTCGGATGTCGTGCGCAGCGCGACGCAGCTCGCCGATGATGGATGGGATCGTCGGCTCGCTGGCGAGGTCGTCGTCGTAGTGGTCCTGGTAGGCCCGTGTCATGCCGATCACGCGGTTGACGACCGTGTTCAACCGTTCGGACAGGCCCTCGATCTGCTCGAGCTCCGCGCGGTAGCGTGCCTGGCGCGGGTTGAGCCTGAGCGAGTCGGCCGCCGCGATGAGGTCGTTCTGCAGTCGCGTCCTCATCGGACGCAGCAGGCGCGCCTGGATCATCAGCTCGGTGATCCGCTCCGTGCCCGGCCGGGTCGGCAGCAGGGCCGCGAGACCCTCCAGGGAGTCGGCGAGTGCCGAGCCGAGCCGGACGACGTCGGCACGGACGGGCGCGATCTGCAGCGGGGGAGCGATCGCGAGGTTGACCAGGACCGCGACGGCCGCGCCGATGATGGACTCCACGATCCGGTCCCAGGCGTAGCCCGGCGTCGTGGAGCCCAGGCTCAGGACGAGCATCGCGCTGATGGGGATCTGATTGGAGCTGCCGGGGGTGAGCTTGAGCAGCCACGCCAGGAGCAGGCAGGCGACGACCGAGAGCAGGATGACCGTGCTGTTGTCGCCGAACAGCTGCGACGCGGTCATCGCGAGCACGACGCCGAGGATCACGCCGGCGCTGCGCTCCAGTGCGCGGGCGTAGGACTGGTTGACGCTCGGCTGCACCACGAGCAGCGCGGCGATGGCGGCGAAGATCGGCGCCTGGCCCGGCACGACGAGGCCCGCGACGACCCACGACAGCGTCACGGCCACCCCGGTCTTCGCGACCTGGAGGAACGGGACGCGTGCGGGGGCGCGCAGGCGCGCGGAGACGACGCTCGCGGGGCGGAACAGCCGTCCCAGTCTCACGTCGACCGGCCGCCGTCCAGGCCGTCGGCCTCGATCTGCCTGAGCAGGCCCGAGCCGTCGGGAGCCGAGTACCAGCGCGGCCCGGTGCCGTGGTCCGACTTCGTGCGTCCGCCCGCGAGCATCGCCTGGCCGGCGGACAGCCGGCGGATGGCGATGGCGGCGACGTGCCCGGGGTTGGCCTCGGCGAAGCTGTCGTACAGCTCGACGTCGTGCTGGCCGTCGTCACCGACGAGCAGCCAGCGGATGTGGGGGAACTCGGCCGCCAGGCGGGACAGGTTGTCCTGCTTGTGCGCCCGTCCGGAGCGGAACACCCGATCGTGGGTGGGGCCCCAATCGGTCAGGAGCAGGGGGCCGCTCGGGTAGAGGTGCCGCTCGATGAAGCGGGTGAGGGTCGGAGCGACGTTCCAGGCGCCCGTCGACAGGTAGATGACCGGCGCGCCGGGGTTGTCCCTGACCATCCGCTCGAGGAACACGGCCATCCCCGGAACGGGCAGGCGCGCGTGCTCGTCACGCACGAAGGTGTTCCACGCCGCCACGAACGGGCGGGGGAGCACGGTCACCATGACCGTGTCGTCGACGTCGGACACGATCCCGAACCGGGTGGCCGGATCGACGATGAACACGGGGGCGGGGACGCGAGGCCCGCCGGGGCAGCGGAGCTGGATCGTCGACCAGCCCGGCTCGAGCTCGGCCTCGACGACGACGTCGACCACCCCGCCCCTGTCGGCGGTGACCTCGTGGTCGACGCCGTTGATCGTCACGATCACGGTCGCGGCGTTGACGGGGATGGCCAGGAAGGAGCGCCAGCCCCTGGCGCGCTGTGCGGCGCGCTCGGGCGGCTGCTCGCCCTCCGGCGTCATGAGCACCCGCGCGAGCACGCGCACCCATCCGGTCGAGCCGTACCCGATGAAGCCGATCGGCATGGGCACGGCGCCGCGGCGGGCCGCTCGCGCCGCCCGCCAGTCCTGGAACGCGTAGTCGATCCGTGCGGCCCGATGCAGGGGACCGCGGGGCACGGGGGAGGGGCTTTCGGGCACACTCCAGTGTGGCACGGCGGTCACGGCGTCCCCGTCAGTGCTCGTCCGTCGGCACCTCGAGGTGGCGACGCTCGTTCCAGCTGATCAGGCGCTTGACGAGCGCCGCCACGACGATGAACACGACGATCGCGCCGACGAAGAAGTACCCGGCCGTGTGGATCTCGCGGGAGAGCGCCCGGAAGCTGGTGGCGGCGAGGGAGCCGGCCCCGACGTAGGCGGCGGACCAGATCACGCAGGCGGGGACCGTCCACGCGAGGAAGGTGCGGTAGCGCATCTTGCTCATGCCGACCGTGAGCGGGATGAGGGAGTGCAGAACGGGCAGGAACCGCGAGAGGAAGACGGCGATCCCTCCGCGGCGTTGCAGGTAGTTCTCCGCCTTGACCCAGTTCTTCTCGCCGAGCCGGCGGCCGAGGGCGCTCCGCCTGATCCACGGTCCGAATCGCCAGCCGAGCCAGAAGCCGATGCTCTCCCCGACGAGGGCCCCGCAGACGACCGCGGCGCCGAGCGCGATCCCCTCGGGCGGGCTGCTCACGCCGGTGGCCGCCACGAGCACGACGCTGTCGCCCGGGACGATCAGTCCGATGAGCACGGACGTCTCGAGCATGATCGCCACCGCCGCGATGAGGATGCGGGGCAGGGCGGGGACGGCCTGGACGGCGTCGAGCAGCCACGTGAGGAGGTCGTTCATCGCGTCGAGTCTAGGCGACGGCGCGGCTCGACTGTGGTCAGACCACAGGGACTTTTTAGTGTACTCTGAGGAACATCAGACCGTTGTCGCCGCAGGAATCACCACCCTGACCGGGATCGAGCCGTGCGCGAAGCGCACACAACCTGGAGCCAACAGTGAACGAACTCCTGGACCCCCTGCTGCTATCGCGGTGGCAGTTTGGTCTCACCACGATCTACCACTTCCTCTTCGTGCCCATCACGATCGGAATGGCCACGACCGTCGCCATCTTCCAGACGGCGTGGGTCAGGACAGGTCAGCTGCGCTACCTGCAGATCACGCAGTTCCTCGGCAAGCTGTTCCTGATCAACTTCGCGATGGGCGTCGTGACCGGCATCGTTCAGGAGTTCCAGTTCGGCATGAACTGGTCGGACTACTCGCGCTTCGTCGGTGACGTCTTCGGGGCCCCCCTGGCGTTCGAGGGACTGCTGGCGTTCTTCCTCGAGGCGACCTTCATCGGGCTCTGGATCTTCGGCTGGGACAAGCTGTCCCCCAAGGTCCACCTGATCACCATCTGGGGCGTCGTCGTGGGAACGATGCTCTCCGCCTACTTCATCCTCGCCGCCAACGCCTTCATGCAGAACCCCGTCGGCTACGAGTTCAACGCCGAGTCGGGGCGGGCCGAGCTCACCAGCATCGGCGAGGTGCTCACCAACCCCGTCGTGCTCGCGGCCTTCCCGCACACGATCTTCGCCTGCTTCATGGTCTCCGCCGGCCTCATCATCACGGTCGCCGCCTGGCACCTGGCCCGCAACCAGCACCTCGACACCATGCGGCCCATGCTCAAGACCGGTCTGTGGATGATGGTCGTCTCCTTCGCGCTGACCTTCCTCTCCGGTGACCAGCTCAGCATCGTCATGGTGGAGACCCAGCCGATGAAGATGGCGGCGGCCGAGGCGGCCTTCAACACCGTCACCGGGCGCGACGCCTCCTTCTCGATCTTCACCCTCGGCACGCCAGACGGCAGCAGCGAGCTGTTCTCGCTTCGCATCCCGTACCTGCTCTCCCTACTGTCCACGCACAGCCTCGACGGAACCGTCGAGGGGATCAACGACCTGCAGGCGCAGTACCAGGCCGTCTACGGCCCCGGCGACTACACGCCCATCATCTGGGTGACGTACTGGTCCTTCCGCTGGATGATCGGCCTCGGTGCCGCGCACTTCCTCGTCGCCGTTGCCGGCCTGTGGCTGACCCGCAAGGGTCGCATGCCCACCCAGAAGTGGGTGTGGAAGATCGCGATCTGGGCGTTCCCGCTGTCCCTGCTGGCGATGAGCGTCGGGTGGACCTTCACCGAGATGGGGCGTCAACCCTGGCTCGTGTTCGGCCTGCTGAGGACCGAGGACGGCGTCTCACCGAACGTGACCGGCCTCGAGGTGCTGATATCCCTCGTCCTGTTCACCCTGCTGTACGCAGCGCTGGCCGTGGTGGAGTTCGTCCTCATCAAGAAGGCCGCGCAGAAGGGACCGGCCGACGCGCCGGCCATCGACCCGGAACGGGGAACCGTGCCCACCGCCCCGACGGTCTACTAGGAGCACATCATGGATCTGTCATATCTCTGGTTCTGGATCGTCGGCGCGCTGTTCATCGGCTACTTCGTCCTCGACGGCTTCGACTTCGGCGTCGGCATGTCACTGCCGTTCCTCAGCAAGGACGACACCGACCGACGCGTCATCATCAACACCATCGGACCGGTCTGGGATCTCAACGAGACCTGGGTGATCGTCGCCGGAGCCTGCCTGTTCGCCGCGTTCCCCGAGTGGTACGCGACACTGTTCAGCGGGTTCTACCTGGCGCTGCTGCTCATCCTGCTCGCGCTGATCGTCCGAGGCGTGTCGTTCGAGTACCGGCACCAGGGGTCCAGTGACCGCTGGCGCGCCTGGTTCGACGGCTTCATCGTCTACGGCTCGGCCGTTCCGGCCCTGCTCTGGGGTGTGGCGTTCGCCAACATCGTCCAGGGCGTCCCCCTCGACGAGGGTCACAACTACATCGGCGGCTTCTTCGCGCTGCTGAACCCGTACGCCCTGCTGGGAGGCGTCACGACGCTGCTGCTGTTCTTCACCCACGGCGTCGTCTTCGTCTCGCTCAAGACGACGGGCGAGCTCAGGGAGCGCGCCCGGACCCTCGCGGCCCGCTCCGGCGTGGTCACGGTCGTCGTCGCCGCGGCGTTCCTGGTCTGGACGATCCTCCAGCACCCCGACTCCATCGGGACGATCATCGCCTCCGCTGTCGCCGCGGTCGCGCTCATCGCCGCCTGGTTCGCGAACAGGGCCGGGCGCGAGGGGAGGGCCTTCGCGCTCATGGCTGTCACGATCGCCGCCGCGGTGCTGGCGCTGTTCCTGGCGCTGTTCCCCGACGTCATGCCGGCGAGCAATGACCCGGCGAACAGCCTGACGATTGAGAACGCCTCCAGCACGCCGTACACGCTCGGCGTCATGAGCTGGACCGCGCTGGTCTTCCTGCCGCTGGTGCTCGCCTACCAGGCGTGGACCTACTGGGTCTTCCGCAAGCGGGTCAGCAGGGCGACCGTCGAGGCCGCGGCACACTAGCCTGGACATCGTGCGCCCCCTCGACCCCCGACTGCTCCGCTACGCGGCGGGCGCCCGATGGTTCTTCGCCGCCGGCGCCGTGCTCGCGGCCCTCCAGACCGTCCTCACGATCGCCTTCGCCTGGTCGCTCAGCCAGGCGATCGTGGGGGTGGTCGAGGGCCGGAGCCTGGCGGAGCTGCGCACCGAGATTCTCGTGTTCGCCGGGACGACGATCGCTCGGCTCGTGGTCACCTGGGCCTCGGGCAGCGTGTCCATCCGCGGCGCAGCGCGGGTGAAGAGCGAGCTGCGATCACGGCTGTACCGCGCAATCGGTCGGCTTGGACCGGCCTGGTCGGCCGGGCGGTCGAGCGCGGGGCTCACCGTGCTGGGCACGCGGGGCCTGGACGCGCTCGACGACTACTTCGGCAAGTACCTGCCGCAGCTGATCCTGACGGTGATCGCGACACCGGTCATCGTCGCGGTGATGTTCTGGCAGGACGTCCTCTCCGGGGTCTTCGTCGTCGTCACCCTCCCGCTGATCCCCGTGTTCATGGTGCTCATCGGCTGGGCGACGCAGAGTGTGCAACGTCAGCAGTGGGACACGCTCAGCGAGCTGTCCGGCAACTATCTCGACGTCCTCGGCGGTCTGAGCACCCTCAAGTCGTTCGGCAGGGCCGAGCGGCAGCTCACCCGGATCCGCGTCGTGACCGAGCGCTACCGGGTCGCGACGATGAAGGTGCTCCGGACGACGTTCCTCTCCGGGTTCGCGCTCGAGCTGGGCGCGAGCCTGTCCGTCGCCCTCGTCGCCGTCGGCGTCGGCATGCGCCTGGTCGCGGGTGACATCGGCTTCGGCCCCGCGCTCTTCGTCCTTCTGCTGGCGCCGGAGGCCTTCCTGCCGCTGCGCAACGTCGGCACGAACTTCCACGCCGCCGCGGAGGGGGTCACCGCCTCGGAGGACGTCTTCGCGATCCTCGACGAGGCGGCGGACGCCGCGGACGCGACCGCGACGGCCGTCCACCCCGGCGGCGGGCCGTCGTCGGCGGCGACGGCCCCGGCAGGGCTGGAGTTCCACGACGTGGGCGTGTCCTACGACGGCACGACGGTGCTCAGCGGCGTCTCTGCGCGCTTCGCCCCCGGCCGGGTCGGCGTGCTCACCGGCCCGAGCGGAAGCGGCAAGTCCTCCCTGATCTCCACGCTCCTCGGCACCGTCGCGCACGACGGCGTCCTCACCCTCGACGGCTCACCGCTGCCCTCCGGGCCGGGCGAGCGGCCCTGGCTCGCCTGGTCGGGTCAACGGCCAGGGCTCATCTCCGGCACCGTCGCCGACAACGTCTCGCTCGGCGAGGCCTCCGTCGATCCCGATCGGCTGACGCGCGCCCTCGCGCTCGCGCAGCTGGACGGCTGGGACGCGGACCGTGAGTGCGGCGTCGCCGGGTCCCTCCTGTCTGGTGGCCAGGCGCAGCGCGTCGCCGTTGCGCGGGCCTTCTACCGGGCGCTCCGTCCCGAGACGAGGGTCCTCGTGCTCGACGAGCCCAGCTCGGCACTCGACCACGAAACCGAGCGCCGACTGGCCGCATCGATTACGGAGCTCGCCGCGGGCGGGCTGGTCGTGATCGTCGCCAGCCACCGCCGTCGGCTGAGGGACATCGCCGACGTCGAGCTGGCGCTCACCCCCGCGGTGGCGAAGCGATGAGGGCCGGAGCACGCGCGCTTCTGCGCCAGGCGGTCCCCTCGCCCCGCCGCGGCGCCCCCGGCGTCGCCGCGGGCATCCTGCAGGCCGTGAGCACGGTGGCCCTGCTCGCCTGCAGCGCGTACCTCATCACCCGGGCCTCCGAGCAGCCCCCCGTGCTGTACCTGAGCATGGCCGTCGTCGGCGTGCGCGCCTTCGCGCTGGCGAAGGCCGTGTTCCGCTACCTGGAGCGGTACGCGAGCCACGACGCCGTCTTCCGGCAGCTCAGCGACATCAGGGTCGGCGTTCTCGCCCGCCTCATCCCGCTCGCCCCCGACGGCCTGAGCCGGTCGCGACGGGGCTCGGTACTCTCCGCCGTGGTCGACGACGTCGACGACATGCAGAACGTCTGGCTGCGGGCCCGGCTCCCTCTGCTGACCTCCGCGGGGGTGAGCCTGGCCTCCGTCGTGTTCGTCGCCTTCTTCTCCGTGCCGGCGGCGGTCTGGCTTCTCGTCTCGCTCGTGCTCTGCGTGGTCGTGAGCGTGGCGCTCTCCAGCGCGGTCGCAGCCCGGTCGGACAGGGAGCTGTCCCCCCGCCGCGCGCGGTTGGCCGACGCCGCCATCGACTACGTGCAGAGCCTGGACGTGCTCACCGCCTACGGCGCACTGCCCGCGGCGCAGGAGCGCATCCACGCCGCCGACGCCGAGCTGACCAGGGCCCAGCGGGCGAGGGCCGTGGCGGAGTCGAGCGTGTCCGCCCTCAACGGGCTCTTCGCCGGTGCGGCGAGCCTGGGGGCGCTCGTGCTCGCGGCACCCGCGCTCGGGATCACCCTGAGCGGGCCGATGCTCGCCGTCGTGGTGCTCGTGCCGCTGGCCGTCTTCGAGGTGGTGGCGAGCCTTCCGCTCGCCCTGGCCAGTCGCCGATCCGTCCGGGCGAGCGCCGAGCGCATCGCCGCGACGATCCCCGACGAGCGACCACCGGAGATCCCTGCCGACAGCGAGCCGCGGCAGGGAGAGCCGTCGCCGCTGCCCGCCACGGGTCCCGCCGCGCTGACGCTGAGCGACCTCCGCGTCCGGTGGCCGGGGGCCGCCTCCGCGACCATCGACGGGCTGGACCTGGACGTGCGGCCAGGGGAGCGCGTGTGGCTGGACGGCGAGTCCGGCTCGGGAAAGACGACGCTGGCCCACACCCTCGTGCGGTTCCTCGGCTACGAGGGCTCCGCCCGGCTCGGCGGGCACGAGCTCTCCGCTCTGCCGACACGGACCGTGCGCGAGCACATCGGCCTCATCGAGCAGACGCCGTACCTGTTCAACGACACGATCAGGCAGAACCTCCTCTTCGCCAGGGACACGGCGGACGGGGAGGAGCTCGAGCACGCCCTCCAGCTCGTCGGCCTGGGCGACTGGCTCGCTGAGCGCGGCGGCCTGGACGCCAGGGTCGGCGAGAGGGGCGCGCTCGTGTCCGGAGGGCAGGCTCAGCGCATCGCTCTGGCGCGGGCGCTGCTGCACGAGTTCCCGATCCTCGTCCTGGACGAGCCGACGGCCAACGTCGACCAGCAGCACGCCGAGAGCCTGCTCACCGAGCTGCTCGGCGCGGCCGCGCGCGGCGGCAGGACGGTGATCCTCATCTCGCACGACGACGTCCCCGAGCACCTCGTCGACCGCCGGCTGCGGATGGCCTCCGGGCGTCTCGCCGCCCGATGACCGGTCCGCGCCGTCTGACGCTCCCCGCCGGGATGTCGCCCGGCGAGGCCGCCCGGCGGCTCGCCGGCGGCGCGTCCTGGGCGCTCCTGGACGGCCCCGGCTGGGGCGAGCCGGTCATCGCCATCGGCGACGTCGTGGTGGATGCGGGGGAGGCGCTGCGGCGCGCGGACGCGCCGACCGCCGCAGCGGACGACGGAGGTGCCGCGCTCGTGCAGCCCGGCTCGCTCATCGGCCGCCTCGACTACGACCTCGCCCCCGGCGGAGACGACGTCCCTCGCCCTGCGCCGCTCGCCGACCACGCACAGTCCCCGAGCGGCGCCTTCTTCGTGGCCGAGCACGTGCTGCCGATCGTCGCCGCGGAAGGGACGACGGTGCTGCTCGACACGTCGACCGTCGACGGAGACTGGCTGTCCGCGGCCACCTCTCGCCTCGCCGGGGACGGCACCGCGCTGGGTCGTGGTGTGGCCGGCCGGACCGACAGCCCGGCCGCCGCGGTCCTCGACGGCGAGGCCTACATCGACGCGGTCCGACGTGTGACGGCCGCCATCACCCGCGGCGATGTGTACGTCGCCTGCCTGACGACCAGGTACCGGAGGCCGCCCGTGGACCCGGTCGCCCTGCACGACCGCCTCCTCGGCTCCGGCGACGGTGTCGACCGGTTCAGCGCGGTGGTCTCGCTGCCAGAGAGCGCGTTGGTGTCGTGCTCTCCGGAGCTCTACCTCGCCGTCGACGACGATGGCCGCCGTGCCGTGAGCGAGCCGATCAAGGGGACGGCTCCGCGCGGGCCGGACGCCGCGGGCGACGTCTCCGCCGCTCTGGCCCTCGCCGCGGACCCGAAGGAGAGGGCGGAGAACACCATGATCGTCGATCTGGTGCGCAACGACCTGAGCCGGATCAGCACGCCCGGCGGGGTGAGGGTGGACCGGCTGTGCGCGGTCGAGACGCACCCCCGGGTGCACCAGATGGTGAGCACGGTCAGCGCGGCGGTCCGTCCGGGCGTCGGTGTGGCCGACATCGTGCGCGCCAGCTTCCCTGCCGGCTCCATGACCGGCGCGCCCAAGGGCGCGGCCATGACACTGATCGCCGAGCTGGAGCCCGACAGCAGGGGGAGCTACGCCGGCGCGTTCGGCGTCCTCACCCCGGGGTCCGGCGCGCGCCTGGCGATGACGATCAGGACGGCGGTCGTCACCGCCGAGGCCACCCTGCTCGGGACGGGCGCCGGCGTGACCGTGTCCTCGGACCCCGCCGCCGAGCTCGCCGAGATGCAGCTGAAGGCGGCGCCGCTGCTGGAGGCCATCGACGCGCTCGTCGGCGGTGCGGCCGGCCGCGCCGACACCGCGGTCGCGGCTGGCCGAACCGTGCCGCACCTTTAGTAGGCTGGTGCGGTGGACGGCGGCGAACACGCCCCTCCGAGACATGCGATGAATGAGAGTTCCGTGGCACACGAGCAGCACCCCGTCGGCGACCGGTACGACTTCGCGGCGATCCAGGACACCTGGCTCCCCATCTGGGACGAGCAGAAGCTCTTCGAGACCACCGGCCCCGACCCCGAGGGCATCCGCGGGCACAAGTACGTGCTCGACATGTTCCCCTACCCCTCCGGCGATCTGCACATGGGGCACGCGGAGGCGTTCGGCTTCGGCGACACCGTGGCGCGGTACTGGCGCCACCAGGGGTACCGGGTGCTGCACCCGATCGGCTGGGACTCCTTCGGCCTGCCCGCCGAGAACGCCGCCATCAAGCGCGGCGTCGACCCGCGCGAGTGGACGTACTCCAACATCGACCAGCAGAAGCGCTCCTTCCGGCTCTACGCGCCGAGCTTCGACTGGTCGCGGGTGCTGCACACCTCCGACCCCGAGTACTACCGCTGGAACCAGTGGCTGTTCCTGCAGATGTTCGAGAAGGGCCTGGCGTACCGCAAGGACAGCTGGGTCAACTGGGACCCGGTGGACCAGACGGTCCTGGCGAACGAGCAGGTGCTCGCCGACGGGACGAGCGAGCGCAGCGGCGCCATGGTCGTCAAGAAGAAGCTCACCCAGTGGTACTTCCGCATCACCGACTACGCGGACCGGCTGCTCGACGACCTCGATGCGCTCGAGGGGCGCTGGCCGAGCAAGGTCCTCGCGATGCAGCGCAACTGGATCGGTCGCTCGCGCGGTGCCGACGTGGACTTCCGCATCGAGGGCCGCGATGAGCCCGTCACCGTGTTCACGACCAGGCCGGACACGCTCGCCGGCGTGACGTTCCTCGTCGTCGCACCCGACTCCGACCTGGCCGCTGAGCTGGTGGCGGGCGCCGATGAGGCGACCGCGGCCGAGTTCGCCGACTACCTCGCCGAGGTGCAGAAGGTCTCCGAGGTGGAGCGTCAGGACGCCGCCCGCCCCAAGACGGGGCGGTTCATCGGCCGCTACGCGCTGCATCCGATCACGGGGGAGCGGCTGCCGATCTGGACCGCGGACTACGTGCTCGCGGACTACGGTCACGGTGCGGTCATGGCCGTCCCCGCCCACGATCAGCGCGACCTGGACTTCGCCCGCGCCTTCGATCTGCCGGTGACGGTCGTGCTCGACGTCCCCGTCGCCGACGCGGACGGCGCGGAGCACGCCGACAACGACCCGGCGGCGACGGGCGTCGCCCTGACCGGGGAGGGCACGCTGATCAACTCCGGCGCGCTCGACGGGCTGAGCAAAGCCGAGGCCATCCCCGCGGCGATCGCCGCGCTCGAGGCGGAGGGGACGGGCCGGCCCGCCACCACGTACCGCCTGCGGGACTGGCTCATCTCGCGGC
Source organism: Mycetocola reblochoni REB411 (assembly GCF_900163835.1). Lineage (GTDB taxonomy): Bacteria > Actinomycetota > Actinomycetes > Actinomycetales > Microbacteriaceae > Mycetocola_B > Mycetocola_B reblochoni. The sequence continues at coordinate 254,308 of NZ_FUKR01000036.1, forward strand.
AGCGGTACTGGGGAACGCCGATCCCGATCATCCACGGCCAGGACGGCAGCCTGCACCCCGTCCCCGAGTCGGAGCTGCCCGTGGAGCTGCCGCCGAGCGCCGGGCTCGACCTCAAGCCGAAGGGGGCCTCGCCTCTCGGCGCCGCGACCGACTGGGTCGAGGTGACGAACCCCGTCGACGGAACGCCCGCGCGTCGCGACCCCGACACGATGGACACCTTCGTCGACAGCTCGTGGTACTTCCTGCGCTTCTTCGGGCCGCACGACCAGACGCGGCCGTTCGACCCCGAGGAGGCCAAGCGCTGGGGACCGGTCGACCAGTACGTCGGCGGCGTAGAGCACGCCATCCTGCACCTGCTCTACTCGCGCTTCATCACGAAGGTGCTGCACGACCTCGGGCACATCGACTTCGATGAGCCCTTCACCTCGGTGCTCAACCAGGGCATGGTGCTCATGGACGGCTCGAAGATGTCCAAGAGCAAGGGCAACCTCGTCGAGTTCGCCGAGCAGCTGACCGAGTACGGCGCCGACGCGCTCCGGGTGACCCTGGCCTTCGCCGGCCCCCCGGAGGACGACATCGACTGGGCTGACGTCTCGCCCGCGGGGTCGAGCAAGTTCCTCGCGCGCGCCTGGCGCATTGCGGCCGACGTGGAGGCCGTGGGAGTCTCGGCCGCCGTCGAGGGCGGCGACCGTGCGCTGCGCCGGGCCACGCACCGTCTGCTCGCCGACGCCCCCGGGCTGGTGGAGTCGTTCAAGTTCAACGTGCTCGTGGCCAGGCTGATGGAGCTGGTGAACGTGACCCGCAAGACCATCGACTCCGGTGCGGGTGCCGGTGACGGAGCGGTCAGGGAGGCGGCGGAGGCGCTCGCGCTGCTCCTCGACCTGTACGCGCCGTTCACCGCCGCGGACATGTGGGCGAAGCTGGGGCACGACGACCCGGTCGCGCTGGTGCGCTGGCCCGAGGCCGAGCCGGCACTTCTCGTCGAGGACACCGTCGTCGCCGTGGTGCAGGTCAATGGCAAGCTGAGGGACCGTCTGCAGGTGTCCCCGTCGATCGGCGCGGATGAGCTGCGGGCGCTGGCCCTGGCGTCGGAGGCCGTGACGCGGGCGGTCGGCGACGCGGAGATCGCCGCGGTCATCGTCAGGGAGCCGAAGCTGGTCAACATCGCCATCAAGCGCTGACCGTTCGGCCTGAACAACGCGGCCCCGCGACCCCCGCTCCACCGCGGCGGTCGCGGGGCCGTCGGCGGTCAGGGGGCGGCCTAGCGTGCGGGGATGCGCCTTCCCGAACTGACCTCCCTCGTTCCGTTCGACGTCGAGCGTCCCCTCGGCATCGAGCCGTCTACCGGCCGCGGGGGTGCGCCGCCGGGCGGTGAGCGTGGCCCGCGTCCGGCCGGGTCGGATGCCGCTCTCTCCGAGGGACGTGCCTCGACCGGTGCCGCGTCGACGACGTCGGGCGCGGGCGAGCCCACTCGCCGCAGGGTGCGTGAGCTGATGCGGCATGCGCCGCGCGGCCGGGCGCGGGCGGTGCGGCGGGGGTTGCTCGTCCTCGCCGCGGCCGCCGCGGCGATCATGGTCGGCGTCGGTGTGCTCGCACCGCTCCTCATCGACGCCGACGATGACGGGCGGCCCGACGCCAGGGGGACCGCCGTGTCCGCTCCGGGCGCGGCCGGAGCGGACACGGACACGGACACGACGGGGTCGCACGCCGGGCCGGCTGCCACCGTCTCACCGACGGACGCGCTCTCGGCCGCTGTTCCCGGGCCCGTCGTCTACGTCGTCGGCGCGGTGCGGGAGCCGGGCATCTACACCCTCGATGAGGGGGCGAGGGTCGGCGACGCGGTCGAGAGCGCGGGCGGCCTCGCGGACGACGCGGACGAGCTGGGCGTCAACCTCGCCCGGCCGGTGACCGACGGCGAGCAGATCGTCGTGACCGCGGAGGGCGAGCCGCCCGGCCCAAGCGCTGCGGGGGCGCAGGGTCAGCCGGGCGCGGCAGCACCCGCGGGGGGAGGGGGAGCGGCGGCGGTGTCGCTCAGCACGGCAGACGCCGCCACGCTCGAGACCCTCCCCGGGGTCGGGCCGGCCACAGCCGAGCAGATCATCGCCCATCGGGAGTCGATCGGCGGTTTCACCGCGGTCGAGCAGCTGCTCGACGTCAGCGGCATCGGCGAGGCGAAGTTCGCTCAGATCGAGCCCCGTGTCGTTCTCTGAGCGGGGGATCGCTCCCGGCACGGCCTATCACATCGCTGCGGTGGCCGGGGTGGTCACCGCAGCGCTGGTCGTGGTCGGACGTCCGGAGTTCGTCGTGCCTGTCGGTGCCGTTCTGCTCGCAGTGGCCTCCCTCTGCCTGCTCGCTCTGCTCGTCCGCTGGACACGGCGGCGCCGGCAGAGGCCTCGCGCCCCCCGCGCGGCGGCGTCGCCCGTCGGGCCAGGGGCGGGACCGTCGGGGCCACCCTCGGCTCCCGGTCCGCTCGCCGGGGCGACCGTCGTCGTGCTCCTGGCCCTCGCGGTTGTCGTCTCCGGCACCATCCAGCTTTCGGAACGCGGCGGATCGGAGCTCCAGAGCTGGGGCAGGGCAGGGGTCGAGGTGGCCGGGGTCGTCCTCGAGCCGGCATCGCGCGCGCCCCGTGACGATGCCGATTCCGAGGAGACCGCGACGTCCGGCGGATGGGCCGGAGCGGACGGGGCTCTGCGCACTCGCCTCCGTGCCGACCTCGTGCCGCGTCGATCGGGCGAGGGCGTCCCTCGGAGTGCCCGCGTCGTGGTGCAGGCGGTGATCGACTGTCCCGGCGTCGGCGCGGTGGCCTGGGGGCAGCGCATCAGGGGTGAGGGTCGGCTGGTTCCGGCGCGGGCGTCACCCGGGGACGCCGCTCTGGTCAGGGTGTCGGAGTGCTCGCTCGTCGAGGGTCCCGGCGGTCCGCTTGGCGCGGCCGCGGAGCTGCGCCGGGCCATGGCCGATCGGGCCGCCCAGCTCCCCGGGGACGGAGGACGCCTGCTCCCCGGCCTGGCGATCGGCGACGACAGCGGGGTGCCCGATTCGCTGTCCGAGGCCATGGTGCTCAGCGGTCTCAGCCACCTGACCGCCGTCTCGGGGGCGAACTGCGCGATCGTGGTCGCGATCGCCCTGGCCGCCGCCGCCGCATGCGGCGCCAGACGTGCGGGGAGGATCGCGGCGGGGGCGACGGCGTTGCTCGGCTTCGTCCTGCTCGTGACCCCGGAGCCGAGCGTCATCAGGGCGGCGGTGATGGCGATCGCGGTGCTGATCGCGATGGCCTCGGGCCATCGTGCAGCGGCCGGCCTCGCCCTTGCCGTGGCCGTCACGGTGTGTCTCGTGGTCGACCCCTGGCTGATCCGCGAGTACGGCTTCCTGCTCTCCGTCGCCTCGACGGCCGCCCTGGTGACCATCGCCGGGCCGATGACGCGGGTCTTCGCCCGCCGGATGCCCGGTCCGCTCGCCGCGGCGCTGGCCGTTCCGCTGTCAGCCCAGCTCGCGTGTCAGCCGGTCATCGCGATCCTCGACCCCGCGGTGTCCCTCGTCTCTGTGCCGGCGAACATCCTCGCCGCCCCCGCCGCCCCGTTGGCGACGGTGCTCGGCCTTCTCTGCTGTCTGGCGGGCCCGGTGCTGCCGACGATCGCTACGGGGATCGGAGCGCTCGCCTGGGTGCCGTCGACGTGGATCGCCCTGTGTGCCCGGGCGGGTGCCGCGCTTCCGATGCTGCGGCTGGAGCTCGCGCACGGTGTCACGGCCGTCGTGTTCTGTGCCCTGCTGAGCGCGGTCGTCGTCGTCGCTGTCCTCGCGGCGACGCCCGGGCTCCCGGCGGACGGCGCCCCCGGCCGGGTCAGGCTCCCACCCCTCACGAGCGCGATGGCCGCGGCCGCGGTCGGCCTGTGTCTCGCCGCTCTCCTCGTCTCCTCGGTGAGGCCGGTGATCCGCTCGGCGGCCGTGCCCGACGACTGGACGGTCTTCGGCTGCGACGTGGGGCAGGGCGACGCGGTCCTCGTGCGCGTCGGCGGATCCGTGGCCGCCGTCGACACCGGGCCGGACGAGGACCGGTTCGCCGACTGCCTGAGCGATGCGGGGGTCGACGAGCTCGAGCTGCTCATCCTCAGCCACTACGACCAGGACCACGTGGGCGGAAGCGGAGCCGTCGTCGGCAGGACCGCCGCCGTCCTCCTGGCGGCCTCGACCGAGCCGAGGGCCCGGCACCTCGCTCGGCGATTCAGCGACGCGGGCGCCCACGTGTCCACTGTCGAGCGGGGAGCACGCGGGGCCCTCGGCGGTGCATCGTGGCGGGTGCACTGGCCGCTCGCCGATCGGGGCGAGCGCTGGGACGGGAACGACGCCTCCGTGGTCTGGTCGATCGATGTCGCCGGGGGGAGGGCGCTGTTCCTCGGTGATACCTCGGCGAGCAGCCAGCGTGCGCTCCGGTCCGCTGCACCCGAACTGTCGACGGGGGTCGCCTGGGTCAAGGTCGCGCACCACGGTTCCGCTGACCAGGACGAGGCGCTCTACGCTGAGCTCGCCGCCGATTCGGCTTTCATCGGCGTCGGTGCCGACAACGACTACGGGCACCCACGCGCGGAGGCGCTGGCCCTGCTCGCCGGGTCCCGCGTCATCCGCAGCGATCTCTGCGGCTGGGCTGCCTGGCGGGACGTCGCGCAGGCGCCCGTCACACAGCGCAGCTGTCCCGGCGACGGGCGCGGCGTCGGTCGTGACGGCTACGCTGGAGCGGACCCAGGGAAGGACCACGATGGCGGCAGCAGGACGCGGCGCACCGCGCAAGACGGCGGGAGGGCGCACGCTCGCCTGGGACCAGATCAGGCCGGCGCCGGTGATCCTCGTGTCGGGTACGCAGACGTTCCTCGCCGACCGTGCCATCGGCGTGCTGCGCGACTACCTGCGCGCAGAGGACCCCTCCGTCGAGATCCACGAAGTCTACGCCGACTCCGTCGGTCCCGGCGAGCTGCAAACCCTCGCCAGTCCGTCCCTGTTCGGGGAGCCGCGTCTCGTGATCGTCCGGGGCGTCGAGAAGATGAGCGACAGCTTCCTCGCCGACGCGCTCGCCTACCTCGCGTCGCCCGCGGACGGCGCCACCGTCCTTCTCCGCCACGGCGGCGGCGTGCGCGGCAAGAAGCTCCTCGACGCCGTACGTTCGGCGGGGGACCGCGGCATCGAGGTCGCCTGCGCCGAGCTGAAGAAGGAGCAGGAGCGCCACGATTTCGCGGCCGCGGAGTTCGCCCGGGCGTCCCGGCGCATCCGTCCCCGCGCGCTGCAGTCACTGGTGACCGCGTTCAGCGGGGACCTCGCCGAGCTGGCCGCAGCCTGCCAGCAGCTCATCGCCGACACCTCGGGAGACATCACCGAGGCGGTGGTCGACCAGTACTACGGCGGCAGGGCGGAGACGACCGCCTTCGCCGTCGCCGACGCCGCCGTGCAGGGCGACTACGCCTCGGCGCTCGGCGGTCTGCGGAACGCGTTGTCGTCGGGCGTGGACCCCGTTCCACTCGTTGCCGCCATCGCGATGAAGGTCAGGGGGCTGGCCAAGGTCTCCGGCTCGCGCGGCTCGTCGGCCGAGCTGGCGAAAAGGCTCGGCATGGCGCCGTGGCAGGTGGAGCGCGCCCAGCGCGACCTGCGCGGATGGACCGATGCCGGCCTGGGCGTGGCCATCCAGGCGCTGGCTGACGCTGATGCGGCGGTGAAGGGGGAGTCCCGTGACCCGGTCTTCGCCGTGGAACGCCTGATCGGGATCATCGCGGCCAAGGGAGGGGTACGCGGC
>NZ_FUKR01000042.1 GCF_900163835.1 Mycetocola reblochoni REB411
GGGTGGGACGGGGTGGGGCGTTCCGTGTCCGTGCCGGGGCGGCGCGCGACGGGGACGACACCCCGGCCCGACACGGCTGGGGAGGGCGGCGATGGCCGCCCTCCCCCACCGGTGTCACGGGACGGGCGGTCCTACAGGCTGGCCTTGACGGTGATCGAACCGTCGATGATGCCGGCCTTGATGGTGTCGAGCTCGCCCTGGAGCGAGTCGCTGACCTTGTCCTCGAACTCGTGGAACGGGGCGAGGCTGACGCCCTCGTTCTCGAGCGTGCCGACGTACGGGCTGTTGTCGAAGTTGCCCGCGGACGCATCCGTCACGATCGTCTCGACCGCTCCGGACATCTCCTTCATCACGCTGGTGAGGAAGTAGTCCTTCGCCTGGGGGTAGGTCTCGACCAGGTCGGCGTCGACGCCGATGATCGCGACATCGCCGCTGGCCTCCTCCGCCGCAGCGACGGTGGACTGGAACGCCGGGCCCGCGACGGGCATGATGACGTCGGCGTCCTGGTCGATGAGGGTCTTGGAGGTCTGCTTGGCCTTGTCGTTGGCCGCGAACTCACCGGTGTAGAGGTCGCTGATGACCTTGACGTCGGCGTCCTTCTGCTCGTTGTAGTACTCGACGCCCTCGACGAAGCCGTCCATGAAGATGGTGACGGTCGGGATCTCCATGCCGCCGAAGGTGCCGACGACGCCGGTCTTCGAGTAGTCGGCCGCCGTGTAGCCGGCGAGGAACGCGGCCTGGGCGGTGTCGAAGATGACCGGCTTGACGTTGTCCGCCTCGATCGAGTTGTCGTCGAGGATGGCGAACTCGACGTCGGGGTTGGCCTTGGCCGCGTCCTCGGTCGCCGAGGCCAGCAGGAAGCCGACCGTGGTGATCATGGTGCAGTTCTGGTCGATCAGACTGTTCAGGTTGGGGCCGAACTCGTCCTCGCTGTTCGACTCGGACTCCTTGGGCGTCAGGCCCAGCTCGGTCGCGGCGGCCTGCAGGCCCTCGTAGCCGGACTGGTTGAACGACTTGTCGTCGAAGCCGCCGGAGTCGGAGACGATGCAGGGCAGGAAACCGTCGACGACGTCTCCGGATGCAGCGGGGGCTTCGGCGTCGGGGGCCTGTCCGCAGGCGGCGAGCAGGGCGATGGTCGCCACGCCAGCCAGACCGGTGAGACCGGCCTTACGCGCTGTGATCTTCACGTTGTGTCCTCCATGATGCGAGCCCGCGAGGTCCGCGGGCGGGATACCGGCAAGATTACCTTTTGCGACGGTCCACATTGACCGTCCGACCGCGAGAAACGGCAAGCGTTACACACCGGTAACTCCGCATACTATGCGGCGAAACACGCGGGCCGAGGAGGGGGCGCAGATGCGCGCCCGGCGGCCGAGAGGGGTGCGCGGATGTGCGCGGGCGCGGCGGAGCCGGACGGCGTCTACCCCTCCGCACGGGGCCCGAGCCGCACCGCCCCGCGCGAGCGTCCGTCGTGGAGACGCCACATCGCGTCGAACTCCTCGTCGGCGATCGGCAGCAGGTGCGCGTCGACCCAGCTCTCGCCGGCGGCGTCACTGACCCACGGGTCCTGGACGACGATCGCGCCGGCGACCACGCCGTGGGCGAGCACCCAGTGCGGTGCCGCGATCCCCATCATCCGCTCGAGCCAGAGCACCGTGAGCACCTTCTCGCCCCGCTCCAGCATCCGGCGGAGGGCGGGCACGCCCGAGGGACGCGCATCCACCTCGAGACCCAGCTGCCTGGCCCGCGCGCGGGAGCGCCCCTGCCGTGCCGCCCGCCACTGCGCGCCCTCCGCGTCGAAGCCCTCGAGCATGACCGGACCGTCGGCGTCGAGGAGCACGCTCAGCGCGGTGCCAGGACGCGCCGCCCGGAGCGCGACGCCGAGGCCGACCGGCTCGCAGGCCGGATAGTTGGTCGCGGCGGCCCACAGCGCCGTCTCGTCCTCCGGCGTCACGGCCGGACCCGGGCGAGCGGCGCCGCCGCCGGAGCGCCGGAGCGCGTCGTCGCCGAGCAGCGCCGCGACCGCACCGCAGCTGACCGGCGTGCGCTGCTGGTAGTAGGAGGGCTCGGCCGGAGGGCGACCGCCGAGCCAGAGCACCGCGCCGGAGGGCGGGCGCGGGTCGTCGGTGCGAAGCGGCGGGGTGAGCCGGGTGAAGCCGGACGGCGCCCGGTGCTCCCCGCCCGTCCGGTCCTCCCAGACCACCTTCGCCAGCCCGCGGTCCGCGGCGACGGTGACGACGGCGGCCGCGGCGGCGTCCGCGTCCCCGCTCGTCCCGACGATCTTCAGGTAGGCCGTGTGCGGCCGGGCCGTCACCAGCGCGGCCGACGTCCGGCCCGACCGGTCGACGACGCCGACCAGCTCCGGCCGGTGCCCGGCCAGCTCCGGCCGTGACCATCGGGCGGCCAGCCCCTCCTCGCCCGTGCGGGCGGCGAGGAGGGCGAGGGCGTCGTCGTCGAGCGGCGCGACGACCGGTGCGCCGGTCCCGTCGGCGGTCACGGCCGCGACCGCCGCATCAGCCAGACGAAGTAGGGGGCGCCGATCAGGGCGATCATCAGGCCCGCGGGGATCTGGGACGGCGCGACGACGGTCCGTCCGACCGTGTCTGCCACGCCGACGAGGACGGCGCCGATCAGCATCGACACGGGAAGGACCCGCGAGAAGCGCGACCCGACGAGCGCCCTCGCCAGGTGAGGGGCGACGAGCCCGACGAAGCCGACCACGCCGATGGCGACGACGCTGACCGAGGCGAGCACCGCCGCGACGAGCAGGCCGAGCAACCGGATCCGGGCGGGGTTCTCGCCGAGCAGCCGCGGTGTGTCCTCGTCGACGGCGACGAGGTCGAGCCGGCGGCGCAGGAGCAGCAGCAGCGGGACCGCGAGCACGAGCGCCACCGCGACGGGCACGACGTCGGGAAGGGTGCGCCCGTAGCTCGTGCCCGACAGCCAGGTGAAGATCCGGGGCGTCTTCCACGGGTCGACGCTGAGCAGGAGGAAGGTGGTGATCGCCGCGGCGCTGTAGCCGCAGCCGATGCCGACGAGCACGAAGCGCTCCGGGACGAACCCCCTCCGCCAGGCCAGGGCGGTGATGAGCCCGAAGGTGGCCAGCCCGCCGAGGACGGCGAAGGTCACCAGCATCGCCCTGTCCCCTCCGAGCAGTGTCACGACGACGACCGCCCCGAGCCCCGCGCCCGCGGTGATGCCGAGCAGTCCGGGCTCTGCGAGCGGATTGCGCACGGTCCCCTGGACGACCGCGCCCGACACCGCCAGGGCGGCACCGGCGAGCAGCGCGGCGGCGAGGCGCGGCGTCCGCTCGTCGAGGGCGCGGGCCACCAGATCGGGCGCGACGCCCTGGAGCCAGAGCCCGACGTCGCCGAGCCGCAGGAACAGGCTGCCGGCGAGCAGCGCGACGACCGCGGTCGCCAGTAGCAGTGCGGCGGCGACGGCCACGACGACGACGAACCGTGCACGGCTGCGCGGCCGTGCGGTGCCGCGGACACCGGCGCCTGTCGCGGCCCCGCCGCGCAGCCGCAGCGCGAGCACCACGATGAGGATGCCGCCGAGCACGGCCGTGGGGATCCCGGTGGGGATGGCTGCCGCCCCCTGTGCCCCCAGCACGGCCCGGAGCCCGACGTCGGCCAGCAGCAGCAGGAGGGCACCGACAAGACCCGACGCGGGGATGAGCAGGACGTGCCGCTGCAGCGAGGGAACGGCGGAGGAGATCAGCCGCGCGATGACCGGGGCGGCCAGTCCGACGAAGGCGATCGGGCCGGCGAGGGTGACGGCGGCGGCCACGAGCAGGACGGCGAGGATCAGCGCGAGGTATCTGGTCGCGGCGACGGGGACGCCGAGCGAGGCGGCCGCGTCGTCGCCGAGCCGGAGGACGTCGAGCCGCCGGGCAAGCAGCAGGGCCCCGGCCACGGCGGCGACCACGACGGGCGCGGCGCGCACCGAGGCGTCGATGCTCAGCTGTGCGAGCGAGCCGCTCCCCCACGCGTACAGGCCCGTGGTGTTCTCCGCGAAGAGGATCAGCAGCGTCCCCGTGACCGCGTCGAGCGCCATCGCGACCGCCGATCCGGCCAGGATCAGCCTGGTCGTGTCCGTTCCACCGCCTTTGCCTCCGATCGCGAAGACGACGGCAGCGGCGATCAGCCCGCCGCCGACGGCCACGAGCCCGGACAGCCCGGAGGGAAGGGGCAGCCCGAACGCGGCGACGGCGGTGATGGCCGCGTAGGCGCCCGAGCTGACCGCGAGGGTGTCGGGCGAGGCGAGGGGGTTGCGCGTCGTCGACTGGAGCAGCATCCCCGCCACGCCGAGCGCGACTCCCACGGCGGCCCCCGCCGCGAGCCGCGGAAGCCGGGAGGACAGGAACACCTCGTCGACGGGGACCCCGCCCGCACGGACCTCCTCACCGAGGAACGCCCGGATCAGCTCGCCCGCCCCGACGCCGGACGTGCCCTGGCTGAGGTGGACGAGCGCGACCCCGACGATGGCGACGACGAGCCCGAGGAGGACCCCTGCCGCTCCGAGGGCACGGCCGAACGAGCCGCGGGCGGGCGCGGGCGCGCCGCCGCGGAGGCCCCCGGCGGCCGTGCCGCCGGGGAACGCTCCGCGAGCGACGGCGCGGCCCCCGCCCGTCCGGCTCACTTGCCAGTCAGTGCGTCGGCGAAGGCGTCGATCGCCTGCTCGGTGGAGCGGGGCCCGCCCGCTCCCCAGATGACGGGGAACTCGTAGGCGCGGCCGTCGACCACGGCGGGGAGCGAGTTCCAGATGCTGTTCTTCTCCAGCTCGGCGACGTAGCCGCTCTCCTCGCCGTTGGAGTAGAACAGCGTGGCGTCGCCGACGCCGGTCAGTCCCTCGATGTCGGTCTGTGCCAGGCCGTAGTCGGCGTTGAGCCCTCCGGTGCCGTGGCTGTCGTTGACGCTCTCGTCCCAGACGGGGGTGAGGCCAAGCTCCTCGCCGAGCGCGGTGAACAGCGCGCCCTCGGTGTAGGGACGCAGCGTGACGTTGCCCCCGTCGACCCAGCCGTCGAAGAAGAGGAACTCGCGCGTGGGCAGGTCGAGCGCGGTGACCTCGGCGGCACGCTCGGCCAGGTGCTCGTCGAACTCGGCGAGCACCTGGTCCGCGCGCTCGGTGCGGCCGGTGGCCTCGGCGACGAGCGAGAAGACGTCCTTGACGTTGCCGACCGGGTCCTCGGGGTTGTTGCCGCGGGCGGCGAGCACGGGCACGTCGTACTCCTCGAGCTGGGTGATGACCTCGTCGTCGGCCGCGAAGGCCTCGACGATGATGAGGTCGGGGTCGGTCGCGTAGAGCGCGTCCAGGTCGGGCTCCTCGCGCGTTCCGACGTCGACGACGCCCTCGGGCAGCGTCTCCGCGCTGATCCAGGTGCCGAAGCCGGTGGGGTCGGCCACACCGACGGGGGTGACGCACAGGGTGAGGGCGTCCTCGACCTCCTGCCACTCGAGCACGACGATCCGGGAGGCGGGCGTGTCCAGCTCGACCGTCCGGCCGACGCCGTCGGTGAGCGACACCGGGTCGGTGGAGGTGGCGGTCGTGTCGGTGGCGCAGTCCTCGGACACGGCGGCGTCGGCGGAGCCGGTCGCCTCCGGCTCCACGTCGGTCGTGCCGCATCCGGTGAGGGTGAGCGCGAGTGCGCAGCCCGCGGCTGCGGTGAGGGCCAGTCGGCGTCGGAGTGTCATGTGTGTCCTCGTTTCAGGTTGGGTGCCGCGGCCGCCCGGTGCAGGGGAGGTCGCTCGGCGGGTGGGGGTGTACGGGTGCGGGGGCTCGGGTGATGCCGGTGCGGCGGGCGGACCGGCACTCGAGCGGGTGGTCGGGTGGTCCGCCTGCCGGCCCGACCGCTGCACCGGAACGTGCCGGCCGCGCGGTGGCCCCCTGGCGGGGTCCGGCCCGGCCGGACGCGGCGCCGGATCAGTCCGCGGGGCGGCGGGGCCGTCCGATCGGGTCGATGCGGAGGCGCCCTCCCGGCCGCTCGACGGTCACCTCGATCGGTATCTCGTAGACCTCGCTCAGCAGCGGCCCGGTCAGCACCTCCTCCGGCGGGCCGGAGGCGCGCACGCGCCCGCGGTCCATGAGCACGACCGTGTCCGCGACGCGCGCCGCGTGGTCGAGGTCGTGCAGGACGATGCCGATGGCGGTGCCCCTGGTCTCGACGAGGTCCCTGACGAGACCGAGCGTCTCCATCTGGTAGCGGAGGTCGAGGTGGTTGGTCGGCTCGTCGAGCAGGAGCACGCCGGTCTCCTGCGCCAGGCAGACCGCGAGCCAGACCCGCTGCAGCTCACCGCCGGAGAGCGCACCGGCGGATCGCTCGGCCATCCCCGCGACGCCGGTCAGCTCCATCGCCGCCTCGACGGCCGCCCGGTCGGCGTCGTCGAGCCCGGCGAAGGCCCGGCGGTACGGGTGGCGGCCGAAGGCGACGATCTCGCGCACGGTGAGCCCGTCGACGGCGGGCCGCGACTGGGTGAACAGCGTCACCGTCCGGGCGAACTCCGTGCCGCTGAGCACGCTGATCTCGCGGGGCTCCGCCTCGCTCGCCGTGTCCGTGAGGAGGATGCGGCCCGCGCGCGGCCGGTGCAGTCGGGCGAGGGCGCGGAGCAGGGTCGACTTGCCGCTGCCGTTGGGTCCGATCAGGGCGGTCACCCTGCCCGGCTGGACGGGGATGCTCGCCTCCTCCACGACGACGGCCGGTCCGTAGGCCAGCGTGACCTCGGCGGCGTCGAGCCGGTGGGCGCCGATGCGACGACGATCGGCGCGGGGCGCGTGCCCGCGGACGGCGCCCGCGATTGCCCTGCCGGCCCCGTGCTGGGGCGCCTCGCCCGGGGTCGCGGCATCGCGACGCTCAGCGGATGGTGTACTCACTTAGGCAACCCTAAAAGCAGATGGGGGCGGCGGCAATCCGCAATGTACGACACCCGATCCGGGTTTCCGGACAGTGCGGGGTCAGATCGCCGAACAGGGCGGGGTCAGGACAGCGCCGATCCCGTCGCCGCCGCCGCCCGGAACACCCCCGGCGTCACCCCCATGACGCGCCGGAACGCACCGATGAAGGTGCCCGCCTGGGCGTAGCCGAGCGAGGCGGCGACCTCGCCGACCTCGGCCCCCTCGGCCAGCGACGCGATCGCACTGTGCACGCGCACCGATTGACGCCACTGCGCGAACGACAGCCCCGTCGAGGCGCGGAACGCCCGCGTGACCGTCCGCTCGCTGAGGCCGAGCTCCCCCGCCCACTGCTCCAGAGAGCGACGGTCGGCCGGGTCAGCGAGCAGCGCGTCCACGAGCGGCTGCACGAGGGCGTCCTCGGGCACGGTCACGGCGAGGTCCCGCTCGGAGGGGGCGAGGACGTCGAACACGACGGCTTCGGCCCTCGCCCTCGCGCCCCGCTCCAGCAGCGGATCGGCCAGGTAGAGCAGCAGCGACTCCAGGACGGGGCTCAGGACGACGACCGTCGCCCGTCCTCCCGAGACCTGCACCGCCGCGTCGGCCGGGGTCCGTTCGGGGGCGAAGAACGCGTCGCACAGTTCGACCCCCGCCGTCAGCCGACCGCTGTGGGGGACGCCGGCGGGGATCCACAGTCCGTAGCCGCTGGACACGGTGAACACCTGGTGCCCGACCCGCGAGGTCATCGTGCCGCGCCGCACCCAGACCAGTTCGTGTGCCGGGTGGGAGTGCTCGCCCCACTCGGTGGACACGTCGAGGTCGTGCGACTCGGTGACGATGACGAAGGAGGCCTCGGCCTCGGCGGGCAGGGGACGGGACAGCCCCGCGTGCGACGCCGCATCCCTCGCCCAGGCCCCGCCGCCGCTGACCGCCCCCTCGACGCCGCGGTCACGACCGCCGTGCTCGCCGGGGGCGTTGCCGCTGGCGCCGTCACGGATGCCGCCGCCCGGTCGGCGGGGCGTGGAGGACGACGGGGCGGGGGTCATGATCGGGATTCTATGGCGCTGCGTCGCCACCCGTGGAGGCCGAGGGGCGTCCGCGCCTCCCCTGCTCGACGGCCCACTCGTCGGCGACGAGCGTCCCGTCCACGAGCCCGGCCCGCACACCGGTGAGCCAGGAGCGTCGAGCGTCGTGCTCGGCCCGGCGCGCGAGAGCGAGAACCGACGGTGCGACCGACGCCCCCGGTCCCCCTCCGGTCCCCGGCCCCGCCGCATCCACCCCGTCGGCAGCGGCACTGTCGGCAGCGACGACGGCGGCGAGCTCCCCGTCGAGGACGGCGAGCGCGTCGACACCGGGAAGGCTGACCGCGAGTGCCACCTTCGTCAGCCGCTCCGCAGCGCCCTGAGCGGTCGGGGCGCACGCCGTTTCCCACCACTGCGCGAGCTCCGCCTCGCCGCGCGGCGTCGTCCGGTACAGGAGCTGGCCGGCGCCGCTCTCACCCGCGCGCGCGATCAGCCCGTCCCTGACGAGCCGTTCCAGCGTGTTGTACACCTGACCGACGTTGACGTCCCAGCCATCGAGCCGCCGATGCAGTTCGAGCTTCAGCTGATATCCGTAGCAGGCGCGCTGTCCGAGCAGCACGAGCAGCGCCCACCGCACGCTCATGGCACCCGGCACCGCACCTCCGTTCCTCGCCGTCCACGCTATCCAGCACGGGCGCTCGGACCACGGACCCACGCCGTCACACCGCGTCATGGTGGTCGCGGCGGCGGGCGCCGCGCCTAGGCTCGTGGGCACACGCTCCGGCGTGCGCAACACATCATCGCGGTGTGCCCGAGAGGCCAGGGAGCAGCCTGCAAAGCTGCTGACGCGGGTTCGAATCCCGCCACCGCGTCCATCGAGCCGCAGCGGCTCGCCCGCTGCTCATCGGCCGAACAGTCGACTGAGTTAGGTTAGGCTAAGGTCTCATGACCTCCCCCGCTTCGCGCCGCTGGATCGCGGCCGCCCTCCCCGTCCTCCTGCTCAGCGGCTGCGCCGCGACCGACTCGCCCGCCACCCCGTCCGCCGAGGCGGAGGGCCGCACCGTCGACACCGTGCTGGGAACGGTGACCGTCCCCGAGGAGATCGACTCCGTCGTCGTCCTCGAGGGCCGACGCGACCTCGACATCGTGCTCTCGCTCGGCCTCCCGCTCGCCGGTTACCCGTACGAGGAGGAGGGCACCCTCGATCTGGAGTCGCCGCTCGCCGACGAACTCGCCGAGGCCAAGAAGAACGGGGCGACGGAGCTGTTCCTCGCCGACGAGATCAACATCGAGTCCATCGCCGCCGCAGCGCCCGACCTCATCGTCAGCAGGGCGGACGACACCGAGCCGATCCTCGACGAGCTCAGCGCCATCGCGCCCGTCGTCGCGGTCGGCGAGCAGGACACCAGCAGCTGGCAGGACGACCTCCGCCTCGTCGCCGAGGCGACAGGGACGCAGCAGCGCGCCGACGAGCTCGTCGCGGACTACGACGCCAGGGTGGCGGAGCTGTCGGAGCGCTACGCCGACGTGCTCGCCGACAACAGCTTCGTCCCGATGAGCTACAACGGCGAAGGCGCGGAGACCCGGCCGAACCGCCTACTCTCCGTCGTGCTGCGCGACCTCGGGGCCACGCCGTCCGACGCCTTCGCCGACGTCATCGCCGACGGGGACGGCGAGTACAGCCTCGAGCAGTTGCTCGAGGGCTTCGGCGACGCCGACGCGATCGTCGCCCTCGTCAACGACCCGCAGACCTGGGAGCAGTTGCAGGAGAACCCGCTCTACCAGGAGCTGCCCGCGGTGCGCGACGGCCACGTGGTCCGCTCCGACAAGCAGACCCACGAGGGGGCAGCACTGACCTCGCAGCACGCGCTCGACGTCGTCGAGCAGCTCCTCGCCACCCTCTGACCCCGTGCCGACGGCCCTCCACCCGTCCCCGCCGCCCGGCGGAAGCACCGTGTCGCGACGACGGACGGCACGCGGCGCCAGGGCGACGGCCATCGCGCTCGCCGCGCTGCTGGTGCTGCTCGCGCTCAGCCTGCTCGTCGGCTCGCGGGCGCTCGACCCGTCGGTCGTCCTCGCCGCACTGAGCGGCGACGCCGGCGCCGAGGCGGAGGCCATCGTCGTCGGGCAGCGGCTGCCGCGCACGATCGTCGGGGCCCTCGGCGGCGGAGCGCTCGGGATCGCGGGCCTGCTCATCCAGGGGCACACGCGCAACCCCCTCGCCGACCCCGGGCTGCTCGGCGTCACCTCGGGCGCGGCGCTCGCCGTCGTCGTCGCGATCTCGGCGTTCGGGCTGACGACGCCCGCCGGCTATCTCTGGTTCGCCGTCGCCGGCGCCGCAGGCGCGACGGCCCTCGTCACCGTCATCGGCACCGCCACCGGCCGACGGCGCGACGCCTCGCCCGCCGCTCTCGTGCTCGCCGGGGCCGCCGTCTCCGCCCTGCTGTCGGCGGTGACCGGCGTCATCCTGCTCCTGGACTCCTCCACCCTCGACGTCTACCGGTTCTGGACCGTCGGCTCCCTCGCCGGGGGGCGTGACGGCGACGTGGTGCTCGCGGTGCTGCCACTGCTCGTGGCCGGTGCGGCGATCGCGGTGACGCAGGCGAGGGCACTCGACGCGCTCTCCCTCGGCGACGACGTCGCCCGCGCGCTCGGTCGGAGCCTGCTTCCCACCCGGTTGCAGGGCCTCGCGGCCGTCGCGCTCCTCGCCGCCGGCGCCACCGCGCTGGTCGGTTCCCTCGGCTTCGTCGGGCTGGCCGCACCCCACATCGCCAGGGGCCTGAGCCGCAGGGCGCCCCACGCGGTGCTCGTGCCGCTGTCCGCGCTCGTCGGTGCCTGTCTCGTCCTGGCCGCCGACGTGCTCGGCAGGGTCGTCGTCTCCCCGGCCGAGCTGCCGGTCGGCGTCGTCCTCGGCGTGATCGGCGGGCCGGCCTTCCTCGTCCTCGTCGTGGCGCTGTTCCGGAGAAGGCCGTCATGACGCTCGTCCTGCGCACCGGGCCGGTCTCCGCGCGCCTGGCCCGCCGGCCGCTCGCGGTCGGCGCGGTCGCCGCCGCGATCACCGCGGCCCTCGCCGTCGTCTCACTCGGCTCGGGCGAGTACCCGATCGCCCCCGACCGCATCCTCGCGACGCTCGCGGGCTCCGGTGAGGCGACCGAGACACTGGTCGTCACGGAGCTGCGGCTGCCGAGGCTCCTGCTCGGCCTCGTCGTGGGTGCCATGCTGGGGCTGTCCGGCGCCCTCGTGCAGACGACGGCGCGCAACGCCCTCGCCAGTCCCGAGCTGCTCGGCGTGACCGGGGGCGCATCCGTCGGCGCGGTCGCCGTCATCGTGCTCGGCGGAACGGGCGGCTTCGCCTCCGCACTCGACGGGGTCGGCACCACGGCGGCCGCGCTCGTCGGAGGGCTGCTCTCCGCCGCCGTCGTCGCCGCCGTCCTCCGAGCGACCAGCGGAGGGGCGTTGCAGCTCGTGCTCGTCGGCGTCGGCGTCTCCGCGACCGTCGGCGGCCTGACCAGCTGGCTGATCGTCGAGGCGAGCATCGACGACGCCGAACGGGCCAGCGCCTGGCTGATGGGCTCCCTCGGCGGCAGAGGGGCCGAGGAGCTCCACCTGGCGGCGATCACCCTCGCCCTGGTCGTCGTCGCGCTGCTGCCGCTCGCCCCGGCGCTGCCCTCACTGCACCTCGGCGGGGACACCGCCAGGACGCTGGGGCACCGGGTCGGCCCGGCCACCACCGGCCTCCTGCTGCTCGCGGTCGCGCTGGCCTCCGTCGCGGCCGCGACCGCGGGGCCCATCGGCTTCGTCGCCCTGGTCGCCCCCCACCTGGCCCGGCTGGCCGGCGCGGCACCGCGCGCACCCCTCCTCCTCTCCGCGATCGTCGGCGCGGCGCTGGTCACGGCGAGCGACCTCGTCGCGCGTGCCGCGTTCGCCCCGCTCACCCTGCCGACGGGCGCGGTCACCGCCATCGTCGGAGCCCCCTTCCTGGTGTGGCTCCTCCTCCGTCAGAGAAAGGGCGTGACGCCATGAGCGGCTCGCTTCGCACCCGCGGCCTTCACGTCGAGCTCGGCGGCCGCACCGTCCTGGGCTCGGTCGACCTCGACATCGCCGACGGCGCGACGACCGCGGTCATCGGGCCCAACGGCTCGGGCAAGTCGACCCTGCTGCGCTGCCTCGCGCGGCTGCAGCGCCACGACGGCAGCGTCACCCTCGACGGCGAGGAGGTCGGACGGATGCGGCCGCGCGCCTTCGCCCGCCGTGTCGCCCTGCTCCCCCAGTCGCCCGTCGCCCCGGAGAACCTGACCGTCACCGATCTGGTGTCCCGAGGCCGTGACCCGCACCGGCGCTGGTACGACCAGTGGTCGGTCGCCGACGAGCGGGAGGTCGCCGAGGCGATCCGACGCACCGGACTGGAGCCGCTCGCCGACCGCGCGCTCGACACGCTCTCCGGCGGCCAGCGGCAGCGGGCCTGGATCGCGCTCGCCCTGGCTCAGTCGGCCGAGGTCCTGCTTCTGGACGAGCCGACGACCTACCTCGACGTCGCGCACCAGCTCGAGGTCCTCGAGACGGTCGCGGACATCCAGCGCGAGCGCGGCATCACCGTCGTCATGGTGCTGCACGACCTCGCCCTCGCGGCGGCGCACGCCGACCGCATCGTCGCGGTCCACGAGGGACGCGTCGCCGCTGCGGGACCGGCGGCCGAGGTCGTCGACCCCGCGCTGCTCCGCGACGTCTTCGACATCGAGGCCTCGCTGCTGACCGACCCGCGCACGGGACGTCCCGTCGTCGTCCCGCACCGCGCGCTGCACACGCCAGAGGACGGGCACGAGTGAGCGCGACGGGGCGGGGCCGGAGGGAGGGCGGTGTCGTCGGCGGCCCGCGCAGCGTCACCGAGATCGCCGTCACCGCGCTCCGCGGCCGCATCCTCTCCGGAGCGCTGGCCCAGGGCCAGCACATCGGCGAGCAGGCGACAGCCGACGGGCTCGGCGTCAGCAGGGCCGCCCTCAGGGAGGCGCTGCGCGTGCTCGAACGCGACGGGCTCGTCGTCACGGTTCCCCGCGCGGGGAGCCGTGTCGTCACGCTCAGCCTCCGCGACGCCTACGAGATCGTCACGCTGCGCGAGCACCTCGAACGCCTGGCCGTCGAGCACGGCGTCCCCCGTCCCGTCCCGCGTGCGCTGGCGGCCATGGAGCGGGCGGTCGCCGGCATGGAGCTCACCGCAACGCGGGGGGACGAGTCGCGCGCGGCCGCCGACGGCGTCGCCTTCCACCTGGCGTTGCTCGGGCTGCCCGGCCACCGCCAGCTGCTGGCGGCCTTCGCCGTGATCGAGCAGCCGCTCGGCCTGCTCATGGGGCTGAACCGGCGCGCGTCCGCCCGATCGGAGAGTCTCGCGGACCGGGCGGCGCGGCACCGCCGGGTGCTCGAGCTCGTCCACGACGGCGACCCGCTGGCGGTCCTCGCCGAGCTCGGCTCCCACCCGACGACCGGCTTCCTCGAGGCGGGGGTGCTGCCGGACGACGACGCCGACGAGGCGGTGCTGTCCTGGCGCGCGGCGCGCACGCAGCGCCGCTGATCGTGCCGCGGTGACGGGGAGGACTATCCTGGCCCCGACCGCCCACCCACCGGAATCGCCGCCCCCGCCGCCGATCCCTCGGCCCCGGGGGTGCGGGAAGCAGGAACGCATGGACCTCGACGTCACCGGTGTCCCGCAGCTGGCCGCCACGGGAACGCTCCCCCCTGCGGCGACGTGCACCGACCTCGTCGCCGACGCCTACGCGCACGCCCTGCGCCACCGCGAGGGCTCCGTCGCCGACTACATCCCCGCCCTCGCCTCCGCCGACCCGGACGCCTTCGGGCTGAGCGTGATCGAGGTCGACGGCGGGGTGCACGAGCGGGGCGACACCCGGCAACGGTTCTCCATCCAGTCCATCTCGAAGGCCTTCGTCTACGCGCTGCTGTGCGAGGCGGTCGGCCACGAGCAGGCCCTGGCCGTCGTCGGCGTCAACAACAGCGGCCTGGCGTTCAACTCCGTCGTCGCCATCGAGCTGAACGACGGCCACCCGATGAACCCGATGGTCAACGCGGGGGCGCTGGCCACCACGGCGCTCGTGCCCGCCGCCGACGCCGCGGAGCGCTGGAGCATCATCCACGACGGCCTGTCCCGCTTCGCCGGGCGCGAGCTCAGCGTCGACGAGGCCGTCTACCGCTCCGAGACGCAGACCAACCACCGCAACGCGGCCATCGCGCAGCTGCTCACCAGCTACGGCAGGATCCGCGAGGACCCGGCCGAGGTCGTCGACGTCTACACCCGGCAGTGCTCGCTCCTCGTCGACGCGCACGACCTCGCCGTGATGGCCGCCACCCTCGCCGACGGCGGCGTGAACCCGGTGACCGGCGCCCGGGTCGTGACCGCGGACGTCGCCAGGGACACCCTCGCCGTGATGGCCGCGTCCGGCCTCTACGAGAACTCAGGGGAATGGCTGTTCGAGGTCGGGCTCCCCGGCAAGTCGGGCGTCGCCGGGGGGCTCGTGAGCGTCGCCCCCGGCAAGGCGGGCATCGCCGCGTACGCTCCCCCTCTCGACGCCGCGGGCAACAGCGTGAGGGGCCAGATCGCGACCGCGTACCTGTCCCGCGCCCTCGGCCTGAACATCTTCGCCTCCGCCCCCTCGCCCTCCTGGAAGGACGCACGATGAGCACGACCGCAGCCCCCGCCCCCGCCGCCGACACGGCCGAGCGCACCTCCTGGGTGCCGATGATCGGCCTCTTCCTTGCCCAGATCCTGATGTCCTACAACGTCGCCGCGCTCCCGGTGTCGCTCGGCGGGATGGTGAGCGACTTCGACGTGCCGGCGACGGACGTGAGCACCGCGATCGTGACCTACGGTCTCGTCGTGGCCGCGCTGGTCATGGTCGGGGCAAAGCTGGGCCAGCGGGTGGGCTGGGTGATCATGTTCCGGCTCGTCGTCGCCCTGTTCGCCGTCTCGGCGCTCATGATGATCCTCGCCCCGGGCGTCGGCTGGGTGATCGCCGCGCAGGCGATCGCCGGAGCCTCGGCGGCGATCATCGTGCCGAGCCTGGTGGCGCTCATCGCCGAGAACTACCGTGGGGCCCAGCAGGCGACGGCGATCGGATCGCTCGGCTCGGCCAGGGCCCTGGCCGGAGTGACGGCGTTCCTGCTCGGCGGGACCCTGGCGACCCTCGTCGGCTGGCGTCCGGTGTTCGTCGTGGTGCTCGTCCTGGCGGTCGCCGTGTTCGCCCTCAGCTTCCGGCTCCGCTCGGACCGCGGCGACGCCGGCATCCGGATCGACCTCGTCGGCGCCGTGCTGATCGGCGCCGGCATCGTCGCGCTGACGCTCGGGATCAACAACATCAACCGCTGGGGCCTGCTGCGCGCGGAGCCGGACGCGCCGTTCGACGTCATCGGCCTGTCCCCCGCCCCCGTGCTCATCGTCGTCGGCGTCATCATCGTCCAGGCCTTCTTCCTGTGGACCAAGCGCCGGACCGCCAGGGGGCGCGTCCCCCTGGTCAGCCTCACCGTCTTCGGCTCCTCGCGGGAGCGCGCGGCCGTGTACGCGATGTTCGTCGTCGTCGCGCTCGAGGCCGCCCTGAACTTCACCGTCCCGCTCTACATCCAGATCGTCCAGGGCAGGACCCCGTTCGACACCTCGATGGCGATGCTGCCGTTCAACCTGACCGTATTCGTGACGGCGATGCTCGTCGTCCGCTTCTACCGACGTTTCAGCCCCCGCGCCATCGGCATGTTCTCGTTCTGTCTGACCACCGTCGCCCTGGTGTGGCTGGCGTTCGTCGTCACCAACAACTGGGAGACGCTGCCGACCATCCTCGGCCTGTTCGTGTTCGGCGTCGGCCAGGGCGCCCTCGTGACGCTCGTGTTCAACGTGCTCGTCACGGCCGCGCCGAAGGAGCTCGCCGGCGATGTCGGGTCCGTGCGCGGCACGACCCAGAACCTCGCGGGGGCGGTCGGCACCGCGGTGGCCGGGGCGCTCCTGGTCGGCATCCTCAGCGTCAACGTGACGAGCGCACTGGCCAGCACCGTCGACCTGCCGCCGGAGATCGTCGGCCAGGCCGAGATCGACTCCGGCAGCTTCGTGTCCAACGACCAGCTGGCCGCGGCCCTGGAGGGGACGGACGCCACCCCGGAGCAGGTGCAGGCCTTCGTCACCGTGAACGAGCAGGCGCGACTGTCGGCGCTGAAGCTCGGGCTTCTCATCCTGGCGGGGGTCAGCGCCCTCGCGATCCTGCCGGCCAGCCGGCTGCCGAACGTCCGCAGGCACGAGATCCCCGACCCGGCCCCGCGCCGCTGAGCCCGGCACCCCTGCCGCCTCCCGGTGACGTGATGGCGCCCCGCATCCCGATCGGGGTGCGGGGCGCCATCACGTCACGGCCGCGCTCGATGCGCCGCGATCAGAGCACCTCGTCCCGCCCGGAGAGCTTGAGCGCGTCGACGACGCTCTTCACCCGCTGCGCGTTGTCGCTCGTGGTGACCAGGAGGGCGTCAGGGGTGTCCACGACGACGATGTTCTGAACGCCGACGAGGCTGATGATCCGGTGCGACTGGCTGACGACGATGCCGCTGGAGGCGTCGGAGAGGATGCGGGCGTTCTCCCCGAGGATGGCGAGGTCCGTCTTGCGCCCGTTCGAGTTCAGCTTCGCGACGGAGGCGAAGTCGCCGACGTCGTCCCAGTCGAAGTGGCCGGGCACGACGGCGAGACGGCCGCTCGCCGCGGCGGGCTCGGCCACCGAGTAGTCGATGGCGATCTTCTTCAGCGTCGGCCAGAGCCGGTCGACCGCCCGCCCCCTCGTCGCCGGATCGTCCCAGGCCGCCGCGAGCTCCAGCACGGACGCGTGCAGTGCGGGCTCGTTGCGTTCCAGCTCCGCGAGGAGCACGTCGGCACGGCTGATGAACATGCCCGCGTTCCAGAGGTAGTCGCCGCCGGACAGGTAGCGCTTCGCGGTCGCCGCGTCGGGCTTCTCGACGAACTCCCGCACCGCGTGGGCGCTCGGTGCGTCCGCCTGGCCGAGGGGGTCGCCGACGTGGATGTAGCCGAAGCCGATCGCCGGCTCGCTCGGGGTGATGCCGATCGTGGCGATGTAGCCGGCCTCGGCCACCCTGATCGCCTCGGTCACGGACTGACGGAAGAGACGGTCGCCCCTGATGACGTGATCGGCGGCGAAGGACCCGACGATCACCCCCGGCTCGCGACGCTCGAGGATCGCCGCGGCGAGGGCGATCGCGACCGTCGAGTCCCTGGGGTCGGCCTCGAGCACGATGTTCTCGTCGGCGAGCTCGGGGAGCTGCCCCTCGACGGCGGCCCGGTGGGCTCTGCCGGTCACAACCATGATGCGGTCGTCGCCGTTGAGCGGGGCGAGCCGCTCCCAGGTGGCCCGCAGCAGGGTCCGGCCGGAGCCGGTCAGGTCGTGCAGGAACTTGGGGGCGTCCGCGCGGGACAGCGGCCACAGCCGTGAACCGATGCCGCCGGCGGGGATGATGCTGTAGAAGCGCTCGAGCGGAGAGGTCATGGGGTCAGCCTAGCCACCCCGTGCGTTCCCGCTTCCCCCGCGCTGTGCGGGAATCAGCGCGTCCGGTGGTGGGGGCCAAGCGCCACCGCCGTGGCCCCGGCCGCACGACCACCCGCAGGGTCCCGCGTGGCGACTGACCACAGGCGCACGTCCGAAACTGCGTGCGGAAGAGCCGATTGACAACGCTGTCATATGGCTGCGACACTTCCGATCAGGCACGACGACGTGCCGATCACGACGACGTGCCACAGGGGATTCCTATGCGACTGACGACATCTGAACGACCCCCGACGCGATCACGCCGACGAGCACTGCGCGCAGGGATCGGCATGATCGCCGCGGTGACGGTGGGCGTGACCGGGGCCGTCACACCGGCCCAGGCCGTTGAGGAACAGACTCCCCTCACGGACTTCGTGAACCCGTTCATCGGCACTCAGGACGACGGCAACACCTACCCCGGTGCGAGCGTGCCGTTCGGCATGGTGCAGTTCTCTCCCGACAACGGCCACAACGTGGGCTACGACTACGGGAATGACCGCATCCGCGGGTTCTCCCTCGTCCACCTCTCCGGCGTCGGCTGCGGTCTCGGCGGCCTGCTGCCGGTGCTGCCGACGACCGGAGTGCCGTCGGCCACGACATACCAGGACTACGCCCTCGGCTACAGCCATGACGACGAAGAGGCCGAGCCCGGCTACTACCGGGTGGGCCTGCAGGCGCCAGCCGGAACGATCCAGGCCGAGCTCACCGCGACGGCCCACACCGCGGTGCAGCGTTACAGCTTCCCCGAGACCGCGGAGGCGACGGTGCTGATCAACGCCAGTCAGGCGCTGAACTCCGTCGAGTCGTCCACGGTGCGCATCGTCGACGCGCGGACGGTCGAGACCGCCATCACCTCACGCGGGTTCTGCCAGGACACGCAGCCGTTCACCGTCTATGCCCGCACCACCTTCGATCGCGACATCCTCGCGTCGGGGACCTGGAGCGGCGACAGCGTCGCGGCCGGTTCCGACGCCGCCGAGGGCCAGCGCGTCGGCGCGTACGTCACCTTCGACGCACGCGACGACAGCGACGTCGAGGCGGTCACCGCCCTGAGCTATGTCGATCCGGCCGGCGCACGCGCGAATCAGGACGCCGAGACGGCGACGTTCGACGAGGCACGCCTGGACGCGACGTCGCAGTGGGAGGAGCGCCTGGCCGCCGTTCAGGTGCCCACCGGAGACGCGGCCGACGCACGGGTCTTCTACTCGGCGCTGTACCGCAGCTTCCTGGCGCCGAACACGGGCACCGACGTCGACGGACGGTACCGCGGCTGGGATGGTGCCGTGCACCTGGCCGAGGGCTTCACCTACTACCAGAACTTCTCACTCTGGGACACCTATCGCACCCAGCAGCAGTTGCTGTATCTGCTGGCCCCCGGCGAGTCGAGGGACATGGCGATCTCCGTCGTGACGGCCGGCGAGCAGCTGGGCTGGCTGCCGAGATGGGGCTACGGGCCCGTGGAGACCAACGTCATGACCGGTGATCCGGGGACGGCGTTCCTGGTCAGCGCCTGGAACCAGGGGCTGCTGACAGGCTATGAAGAGCGTGCCTACGCGGTGCTCTCGCACAACGCCGACAACACCCCGGACACGTCATCCGTGGCGAACGGTCGCGCAGGCAACCCCGTCTACCTCACGGACGGCTACGTCCCGCACGAGCCGTCAGAGAACGGCCGGCCCGGGGACTACGATCTGCACCACGGGGCCTCCGCGACCCTCGAGTACGCGCTCTCGGACGCGCTCCTGTCGACCATGGCCTCCGCCCTCGGACACCACGAGGACGCTGAGCGCTACGCCGCACGTGGCGAGAACTACCGGTCGATCTTCGATGAGACCACGGGCAGTTTCCGCGCTCGCGACCGATCAGGCTTCTTCATCGGAG
Source organism: Mycetocola reblochoni REB411 (assembly GCF_900163835.1). Lineage (GTDB taxonomy): Bacteria > Actinomycetota > Actinomycetes > Actinomycetales > Microbacteriaceae > Mycetocola_B > Mycetocola_B reblochoni. The sequence continues at coordinate 19,367 of NZ_FUKR01000042.1, forward strand.
ACCCGGACCCCGCTCAGGCCACGGGCTTCCATGAGGGCACAGCGGTGCAGTACCAGTGGCTCGTGCAGCAGGACGTCCCCGGCCTCATGGAGCTGCTCGGAGGGCGCGCCGAGACGGGGAAGCGCCTCGACGAATTCTTCGCATTCGACCGGCTGCAGGCCGATCCGGAGGGGACGGCGCGCGACGTGTGGGTCAACGGCACCTACTCGTACTACGGCCAGCACACCTACAACCCGAACAACGAGCCCGATCTGCACGCCCCCTACCTCTACCAATGGACCGGTCAGCCGTGGAAGACGACGGACGTCGTCCGCGCTGCGCTGACGCTGTTCACCGACGGCCCGACGGGCGTGACGGGGAACGACGACCTGGGAACGATGTCCGCGTGGTACGTCCTCTCAGCCATGGGCGTCTATCCGATCGTGCCGGGCTCCGACGTCTGGGGGTTGTCGACCCCGGCGTTCGAGAGCGTGGACATCGCCCTGGATGCCGAGTGGTTCGGCCAGGAGAGTCTGAGCCTGCGCGCCCCAGGGCTGACCGACGACAACCGCTACATCCAGTCCGTGACGGCCTCCTCCGGGCTCGGCGCCGTCGACCGCAGCTATCTGTCCGGTGAGGAGCTGATCTCGGCGGGGACGCTCACCGTCGAGGTCGGCCGGACCCCGTCTCCCTGGGCGACCGATGACGGCTCGGCACCCGGAGCGCTCGTGTCGACGGACGCCAGCCCCGTCCGCCTCCACGCCCGACTGGCACCCCCGCACACCGCGGTGGAGGCGGGCGGCACAGCCGCCATGTCTGTGGACGTGCAGGTTCAGGGCAGGGGTGACGTCTCCGGGAGCATCCGTGTGGAGGGTTCGGCCGAGGTGGCGGCAGTGGTGGACGAGGTCGCCTGGACGCTCTCCCCCACGGGGTCCCCGATCTCCACGCGGGTCCCGGTCACCGTGGCCGTTCGGCCCGGCGTCGTCGCCGGCACCTACCCGATCACGGTGCACGTGTCAGAAGACTCCGGCACCAGCGTGGAGGTGGAGACCACCGTCACGGTGGCGGACACCTCCTGGCTGTCCACGCATTTCGACAACGTCGGCATCGGCGACGCACGTCAGGGCAACGCCGACTTCGATGGGCAGGGGCACTATCTGCTCCGCGACGCGCTCGCCGAACAGGGGTTCGTGCAGGGCGCAGCGGGAGTGGTCCCGGACACGTCCTCCGTGTTCGTCGTCCCCGCCGTCGAGTCCGGTGCGCCGGACAACGTTCTGGCGAACGGCCAACGACTCGAGGTCCCCGACGCCTTCCGCCGCTCCACCTCTGTGCAGCTCGTCGGCGCGACAGGCAACGGTGATCCGCATGCGGGCGGCACGATGACGCTCGGGTTCGACGACGGTACGAGCGCGGAGTCCCGGGTCGAGCTCAGTGACTGGTGCACGGCGAGCCCCGCCGACGGCAACGTCACGGTGGCCACGACCGGTCAACGCGGCCGCGGCAGCGAGGACCCCCAGGGTGTCGGATGCGGCATCTACGCATCGGCTTCCGTGTCCGTTCCCGACGGCACGGTCCTGCAGTCGATCACGCTTCCCGACGACCCGCGCATGCACGTTTTCACGGTGGCGTTCGACACTCCCACCCCCATCACTCCTGTGCTGTCGAGCACCGTGTCGTCGGAGGCCCCCGTGCAGGACGAGAAGGTGACGATCACGGTGACATCGACGCCGTCGGACGCTGACGGAGAGCTGGTGCTGTCCACGGTTGAGGGTGGCTCCGGGGTGGCAGGGATGTCGGCGGCCGCGGTGAGCGGCGAGGTGGCGCGGGAGCCGCTCGTCGACGGAGCCGCAGATTTCACCGTCACGGCGACAGCGGACGAGGCGCGCTACCGGGTCGAGTTCGTGCCAATCGATGCCACTCGCTTCTCCCCTGCGAGTCTTCCCGGTGAGATCGTCGTGCAGGCCCGCGACGACGCCCAGCCCGGCAATCCGGGCGACGGATCCGCAGGCGCTGGCGGCGACGCGCCCGGTGAGAGCGTCGAGCAGCCAGGCGACGACAACGGGCCCGGACACTCGGACGACGGATCCGCAGACACCGCCGGCGACGTGCTCGGTGCGGCCGCAGGGACCGGGAGCCTCCCGAGCACCGGCGGGCAGCCGCCTCTGGCACTGCTTGCCATCGCCCTCATCCTCCTCGGCACCGGGGTGGTTCTCCGTCGGCGCGCACGTCACCGCTCGGCGTCGCGCTCATGAGTCCCGTCGCGCGGTCATCTACCCCCACACCCACCCCCACCAGTAATCGAGGTTCTATCGTGCGCCGTTCTGACCACTCCACCGTGCGGCGTCCGCTGCGTTTCCGTCTCGCCGCCGGTACCGTGGCGCTGGCCCTCGCCGTCGTCGCGGGAGCCGGAGCCTCGTCTCCCGCGACCGCCGCCGAGCCCGACTGGGTCGACAGTCCGGTCGAGCACGTCGACACGCTCAACGGGACGGGCATCGGCGGCACGACCGTCGGATCGATCAACAACTTCCCCGGCCCCGCCGTCCCGTTCGGGATGGTGCAGTTCTCGCCGGACACCACCTCCACCTACGCCGGCTACCAGTACCACAACGACCGCATGACCGGCTTCAGCATGAACCACGCCTCGGCGGGCTGCTACGTCTTCGGCGACGTGCCCGTGCTGCCCACGACCGGCGACATCGGCTCGGAGCCCTGGTCCGCGACCCAGCGCTACACGCACGACAACGAGATCGGCGAGCCCGGCTACTACGCGGTCGACTTCCCCGATTCCGGCATCCGCAGTGAGCTCACCGCCACGGACCGCGTCGGCCTGAGCCGGATCAGCTACCCCGAGGGCAAAGACGCGCAGTTCATGGTCCGTCCCGGCGGTTCGCTCGCGGGCAACAGCGCCGCCGACCTGCAGGTGATCGACGCGAGAACGGTTGTCGGCTCCGCGACCACCGGCAACTTCTGCGGCAAGGGCAACAGCTACACGATCTACTTCCAGCTGAGCTTCGACCAGGATTTCATCGCACACGGGACGTGGGACGGCCAGAGCGTACAGCCCGGTTCGGACACCGCCTCCTCCGAGCGAGCCGGCGCGTACGTCACCTTCCCGGAGGGCACCACCCTGCAGGCGAAGCTCTCCGTCTCCTACGTCTCGATCGAGGGGGCGGCGGCGAACATGGCGGCTGAGGCCCCGGGCTGGGACTTCGACGCCGTGCGCTCGGCCGGGGCGGAGCGCTGGAACGACGCGCTCTCCCGCGTGCAGATCTCGCAGGGTTCGGATGCCGATGTGGAGACCTTCTACACCTCGCTCTACCGCTCACTGCTGCACCCGAACGTCTTCAACGACGCCGATGGCCGCTACATCGGCTTCGACGGGGAGATCCACACGGTCGAGGAGGGGCGCACGCAGTACGCGAACTTCTCGGACTGGGACACCTACCGCACCCTCATCCCGTTGCAGACCCTGCTTTTCCCCGATGTCGCCTCGGACATGGCGCAGTCCCTCGTCGTCGATGCGGAACAGTCGGGGTCGCTCCCGCGGTGGCCGGTGGCGAACTCGGCGACGGGCCAGATGACCGGCGACAGTGTCAGCGCCGTCCTCGCGCAGATACACGCCTTCGGCGGAACCGACTTCGATGCGGACACCGCCCTGGACTACATGATCGCGGCAGCCGACAACGGTGGTGCCGGGCTGGGGACCTACGTGCAGCGTCCTGGAGCCGCGATCTACGAGGAGCGCGGGTACGCGCCCCAGGTCGAGGCCTTCCGCGGCGACCACCAGATCGTGGGCGCATCGATCACCCTCGAGTGGTCCATCGATGACTTCGCCATCGGCCGGCTCGCATCCGCGCTCGGCGAGGCCGACGTCGCCGAACGGTTCCAGCAGAGGTCAAACTACTGGCAGAACCTGTTCGACCCCGCCCAGACCGCGATCGCCGCGCGCGCGGACGACGGCTCGTTCCTCGATGCCTCCGATTTCGGCTCCGGGTTCGGCCAGGCGGGGTTCGACGAGGGCAACGCCGAGCAGTACCTGTGGATGGTGCCGCAGAACATCGGCGGTCTGGTGTCGGCCCTGGGGGGCCGAGAGGCGACCGCGGCCCGTCTCGACACCTTCATGACCCACCTCAACGCCGGGGCGAACGAGCCCTACCTCTGGGCCGGAAACGAGCCGAACTTCCTCGTGCCGTGGATCTACAACTACCTGGGCCAGCCGGGGAAGACCCAGGCCGCCGTCGATCGGATCCGCACCTCACTGTTCACCGCGGAGCCGGACGGCGCACCGGGCAACGACGACCTCGGCGCGATGTCGAGCTGGTACGTCTGGGCGGCGATGGGGGTCATTCCCGCCACACCCGGGACTACCCTGCTCACGGTCAACACCCCGACCTTCGACCATGTGCGCATCGCGCTCGGCGACGACCGCTCGCTGACGATCAACGCGCCGGGTGCGGGCAGCGGCGAGAGATTCATCGACGGCATGACCGTCGACGGCACGGCATCCGATAGCACCGCGCTTCCCGAGGAGCTGCTGCGCACCGGTGGCACGGTCGACCTCGCCCTCACCGCGCAGCAGGGATCGGACTGGGGCACTGCCGCGTCGTCCGCCCCGGCGTCGTTCGGTGAGGGAGGGACCGGTTTCGCGTTGTCCGTCGCTCCGAGCGTCGAGGTGACGGCCGGAGGGACCGGCTCCGTCGGGCTCACCGCGACCGCGTTCGACGAGGAGATCGAGACCATCCGGGTCGCGGCGACGGCCTCGGAGGACGGCATCACCGCTGAGGCGGAGCCGATCGACGTCTCGGATGGAACGGGAGCGGCCACCGGCGCTGTGCGCATTGCGGCGAGCAGTGAGGTGCCCGACGGTTTCTACCCGGTCACCATCATCGCTTCTGCCGGTGGCCACGAGCGCAGTCAATCGGTCACCGTCCAGGTCGCCGATGAGGGAAGCTTCGCCCGCGCGGTCAACATCATTGGCACCGCGACCAGCGCCACCCGCGCGGGAGCCGACTTCGACACGGCCGGGAACAGTTATGCGCGCGAGGAGCTCGCCCTGGCGTCCCTGACGCCCGGGAGTTCCTTCGCGGTCGGTGAGCTCACGGCACGGTGGCCGTCCAGCCCCGCAGGGTTCGCCGACGCCGTCCGCCCCGACGAGCAGACGATCCTCGTGTCCGACAACACGACCTCGATCTCCTTCGTCGGCGCAGCTCGAGACGGCGGGGCGCAGTCGCAGGCGACGGTCGCCTTCGACGACGGCTCGACGGCGACGGTGCCACTGGAGCTGGGCGACTGGGTCATCCCCTCAGCCGATGGACAGCCCGTCTACGGCAACTCGATCGTCGCGAAGATGCCGATGCGCTACGCGACGACCGAGCAGCAGGGGGCGTACGTCTACGCCACCGCCCCCTTCACTGCGCCGGACGAGCGCACGATTGTGAGCGTCACCCTCCCCGGTGGCGGGGACGCCGACCGGCTTCGACTGTTCGCGATCGCCGACAACGGCACGGACGCGAGCCCGGTCGAGACCGCCCTCGATGTGGGGCTCTCCGCGGAGACCATCGTCGAGGGGGAATCGGTGACCGCGACCGTGACCGTCGATCCGGTGACTGAGGGATGGGTCGTCATCCAGGAACAGGGGTCGGGCACGGCGAGTCCGGCGAACAGGGCCGGTGCGGCTGCGCCCGACGACGGCACGGCGGTGGTCGATGGCCTGGCCGACATCGTCCTCACCCCGTCCGGCGTGGGCGTCCACGCGTACATGGCGACGTTCGTCCCCGCGAGCCCGGAGGAGGCGGCCGGCTCTGAGGCGTCGTTCCGGGTGACCGTCACGGCGAAGGACGACGGCACGCAGGCCGGCGGCTCCGACGACGCGTCGGCAGACGGTGGCTCGTCGGACGGCTCGTCGGATGGCTCGTCCGCCGACGGTAGCTCGTCGGCCACAAGCGGCTCATCCGCCGACGGTAGCTCCTCGGCCACGGGCGGCTCGTCCACCGACGGCGGCCCGTCGGCCAACGGCGGCTCGTCCGACGACGACGCCCCGTCGGCGGGGGCGTCGACCGGCCTCCTCGGCGAGACGGGGACATCCGGCGCGACGTGGCTCCTCGTCGCGCTCGGCGCACTGGCCGCGATCCTGGTGTCGATCCGGATGATCCGTCGCTCCGCGACGCGGTGACGGTACTCGGCGGATGCCCCGTCCGCTCCCGTCACGACGTGGCGGAGCTGTCCTCCGAGCGGGATGACCCGTCCGCGCCCTCGGTTGAGCTGCCGGTCGACCCCGCCGAACCGGGCTGCGTTCCCCCGCCGGGGCCACCCATCCCGCCGGCCAGCTCGTCGCCCGCGGTCACGGTGGTGACCTCGGTGGAGCCTGAGGTGTCGCCAGAGGTGGCGAGTCCGGCGATGTCGTCGCCGCTGCTCGTTCCGCCGGTGACGACGGTGTACTCCTCCCCGGCCTGCACGGCGTCAGAGGTGTACACCAGGCTCTGGATCTGCTTCTGCGTCGTGTAGCTCACAAGCAGTTCGCCGTCCGCGTCGACCACCTGCACGACGGTGCCCGCCTCGATGGTGTCGTCGAAGGCCGTCGCAACGAAGCTCTGCTCGCTGTCGGCGTCGGGCGACACGGCCATGCCGCTGCTGCCCGTGGCGAGCAGAGTGCCGCCACTGACGTCGAAGGCGCCATCGACGTCGAGCGCCCCGTTGCCGTCGGAGGTCGGCCCGCTGACCACCGTGGTGCCGCCGCTGACGGTGAGCGTCCCGTTGGAGTCGAGGCCGTCGCCGCCCGCGTCGACCGTGAGTGTGCCGCCGCTGATCACGAGGGAGTAGTCGCCTGAGCCCATGCCCCCGCCGTCCTGACCGCCGCCACCCTGCGGGGGCCGCCCGGCCTGCCCGTCGGCGGAGGAGCCGGCGTCCGTGCCCGCACCGGCGTCGGCCGGAGGCGTGGGCATCGCGCCGTCCGCGGGCATCTCGCCCTCGGCGGGCGGTTCGCCACTCGCCGCCGCGTCGGCCGGTGCTTCAGCATCGGCCGAGGCATCACTCGCGGCGTCCTCCGTCGTGCTCGTGCCGCCGGCCGCGTTCAGGCCGTCGTCGCTGGAGACGACACTCGTCGTGCCCCCTGCGACGGTGACCGCGATGCCCTCGAGACCCTCGACCGACTCGGTGACGTCGAGGCTGCCCCCGTCGACGAGCAGCCCGCTGTCGGCGTGGACGCCGTCGTCGCCGGTGGCGAGGCTGAGCTTTCCACCGGAGATGTGGACCGCACCGTTGGAGTGCACGGCATCGTCCGAGGAGTCCACGGTGATGGTGCCGTCAGCGACGACGAGCGCGACCGACGCCTTGAGACCCTTGCTCGAGACGTCCTCGGTGATCTCCTCGCCGGAGCCGCCGCCCGCGGCGACGGCGATCGTGCCGCCGGTGACGACGAGGTCGGTCTCCGCCTGCACGCCGTCCTGCGCGGAGACGACGTCGACCGAGCCCCCGGTGATCTGGACGTAACCGAGCGCCTCGTCCTCGTCGTTGGCCGCGACGAGGCCGTCGGCCCCCGCGGTGACGGCGACGGTGCCCCCGGTGATCACGAGCGCGTCCTTGCCCCTGATGCCGTCGTCCGCAGCGTCGACGGTGATCTCGCCGCCGGCGATGACGAGGGTGTCCTTCGCGTTGATGCCCTTCTCCGCGCCCGCGGCGATGTCGAGGGAGCCGTCCCCGGCGATCGTCAGGTCGTCGGAGCTGTACAGCGCCGCGTTGATCTCGTCGGTGTCTGCCACCGTCCCGGAGTCGCTCAGGCTGTTGTCGCTGCCGTCGGCGAGGACCAGCCTGACCGAGTCGGCGTTCTGCACGACGAGGGCGCCGGGCACATCGCTGGTGATCTCTGCGCCGTCGAGGGTGATCTGGACAGCGTCGTCGGTGTCGACGACCAGCTGCCCGGTGAACGAGCCGCTGACCGTGTATGCACCGCCGGCGGTGATGGTCACCACGCCGTCGGCCACGGTCACGCCGTCACCGTCCGCGCTCGCGGTGTCGCCGTCGAGGCTGATCGCGATCGGGTCGGAGTCGATCGCGTCCGCGGCGGTCACCTCGGTGTTGTCGGACATGACCTCATCGGCGGTCTGCTCGGCCGCCGCCGCCGCGTCGGCAGCGCTCACCGACTGAACCGTGCTCGCGGTGCCGCTGGCCGTCTCAGCGCTGATCGAGGAGCAACCGGCGAGCGCCCCGATCGCGACGACGGCGACGACCACCGTCGGCAGCCCGTGCCTGGCCCCCCTCCGGCGTCGGCGCGGGGCGGCTGCCCCGGCCGGGCGCGTGGTCGTACCGTCTCGCTCGCTGTCGCTGGTGTGAGTCATCGTGTCTCCTCCGTGTCGGTGCGGCTCGTGGCCGTGCGTGTGGCGGTGGCCGGGTCGGCGACCGCGTTCCCCCGTCGCCCGGAGGCGTCGGGACCTGTTCCTGCCGACGGCGTGCGCCGCCGGACCGGCGTCCGTCGCTGCTCGCCGTGCTCGCAACCGGCGGGTCGGGCGTTGCGGTCGTGCTGTGATCGTCGCGGCTCGCTCACGGCACCGCTGAGCCCCTGCCGCAGCAGCCGGCTCCACTTGTTCGACGGCATGCCAGGTTCGAGCATCGCCACCCCCGTGGCGTACTTGGACATCGAGGAGGGGCGGACGCCGCGGGACCACAGGATCCGGTCGAGGACGGACGGCGAGGACGGCGACTTGGTCTCGACGATGACCGCATCCGGCACCAGCATCCTGTCGCCGTCGAGTCCCTCGCCGTGGACCCGCTCCCAGCTGAGCTCGACGTCGATCGTCGCTCTGCCACCGTCGGGCAGCAGCACGGTCGAGCGCCGGTAGCCGGTGCGGAGGACGGGGGCGAGGTCGGCGACTTCGATGCCGTCGATCCGCGCCTGAGTGAGCGCGTCGGCGATGTACGCGGCGCCCGCGCCGGTGATCCGGTCGGCGTCGTCGGTGCGATAGGGGATGCGCTCCTTGACCGTCAGGCTTCGGCTGCCCCTGGTTTTCACCTCGAGGAACGCGACGTCGGCGTCCACGTAGCTGCGCGTTCGGATCTTGGCCCGGCGCCGACGGCGTCTGGCGGCTCCGAGGTAGCTGTCCCAGCCGGGGGTGTCGAAGTACGTGGAGCTGTAGGCAGAGGACAGCGCGCCCTCGATCTGCAGCACGCGGGACCCCTCGGGGAGCGCCGCGACGACGGCGGCGAGCTCCGACGCGGACAGCAGATACTTCCTGTCCACGCGGGTGAGCAGCCCTGCCGCGGCGTTCAGCTCGTCCAGGCCGATCGTCTGCGTGCCCTCGAGCAGCTCGGCGGCGCTGACCGGGGCGGTCATCGCACACCCCCGACGGCACCGGTGGCCACCGCCACTGTGTCGGCGTCGGCGCGCCCCGGCCGGGGCCCGGCCACCGCGTGCGCGCCCCCTGTGGCGCCATCGGAGGGGAGGACCGCCGCGCCCGCGCCTCCGAGCAGCTGGTAGCGCACGTCGACGATCGTCGTGTCGTTGACCAGGTCGAGCTGGACCACGCTCACGCGCCTGACCCTCGCCCCGAGCACCTCGGCGAGGTGGCGCCGCAGCGCCTCCTCGTCGGCGATGGCGCGGTCGAGCGTGATCGTGCTCTGCCGGTAGCTGCGGAACAGCGCGGGGGCGTCGCCGACGAGCACGGCCAGCAGGACGAGGCCCATCAGCACGTAGGTGATCGCGCCGAGCCCCGTCCCGAGCCCGGCGATCAGACCGAGCGCCAGGGCGGAGAAGTAGTAGGCGACCTCGTGCTGGGCGATCTCCGAGCTGCGCAGCCGGATGATCGAGAGCACGCCGAACAGCCCCAGCCCCAGCCCTGCCCCGAGCGAGCTCGCCGCCAGGACCTGCGTGAGCGCGAGCACGCCGACGTTGACGCAGAGGAACGCCACGACGAGGTCGCGCCTGCGATGACGGGGGAAGTAGAGGCCGAAGGTGAGGACGGCGATCGCCGCCAGGTCGGCGAGGACGGGGACGAGGGATGTCACGGTGGGACTCCTTGCGGTTGAACGGAACGTGACCAGTGTTCGACGCGTGGCTCTCGACGAGCTATGACGGGAACAAGCGCGAGCAGAGAGAGCGGTTTCCCACAGGCCCACCACCGCCGTTCCGCCGAGTTAGGCCCGCCTTAGCAGACACCGCAGAGGTGGAGCAATAGACTGATTCCGCGTTCAGCGCATGTCGAGGCGGGCTCGCCCGCACCACACACACGCAGCCAAGGAGGGCCGTTCGTGTCAGTCAAAACGGCGGGGGGATCCCCCACAGCACCGACGACATCAAAACGAATTTCCGGAACCCTCTACCGCGGCCGTGAGGGCATGTGGTCGTGGGTGCTGCACCGGATCACCGGTGTGGCGATCTTCTTCTTCCTGCTCGTCCACATTCTCGACACCGCGCTCGTCCGGGTCTCCCCCGAGGCGTACAACGCCGTGATCGGCACCTACCAGACCCCGATCATGGGCGTCGGCGAGGTGGCGCTGGTCGCGGCGATCGTCTTCCACGCCTTCAACGGGCTGCGCATCATCCTCATCGACTTCTGGTCGAAGGGCTCGCGATACCAGAAGGTCATGTTCTACGTCGTCATCGGCCTCTGGGTCGTCACGATGGTCGGTTTCGTGCCGCGGCACCTAATCAACGTGTTCAGCCACTAGGAGGCGTCAGATGTCCAGCGTTCCTTTCGACGACTTCGACTCGCCCCGATCCGGCAGGCACCGCTCCCGCGGCGTCAACTGGGAGAAGTGGGGCTGGATCTACATGCGCGTCTCCGGCGTGATCCTGCTCGTGCTCATCTTCGGCCACCTCTTCGTCAACCTCATGGTCGGCGAGGGCGTGAAGGCGATCGACTTCGCCTTCGTCGGCGGCAAGCTCTCCAACCCGTTCTGGCAGGTGTGGGACACGCTCATGCTGTGGCTCGCGCTCATCCACGGGGCCAACGGCATGCGCACGCTCGTCAACGACTACGCCAGAGGTGCACGCAGCAGGGCGATCCTCAAGGGGTCGATCTTCGCCGCCGCGGCCATCCTCATCGTGCTCGGCACGCTCGTGGTCTTCACCTTCGACCCGTGCCCGCCGGTCTCCGCGGCCGACGCGCACCTGCTTCCCTCGTTCTGCCCCGCACCGTGACCGGTCCCACCCGCACACCCGCATCGACACGCAAAGAAGAGCTATGACGAACCCCGCTGCAACCGAGTCAGGATCGACCATCGTGGACGGCGTGCACTACCACCAATTCGACATCGTCATCGTCGGCGCCGGTGGCGCGGGGATGCGCGCCGCGATCGAGGCCGGGCCGGGCGCGAAGACGGCCGTCATCTCCAAGCTGTACCCGACCCGCTCGCACACGGGCGCTGCCCAGGGCGGCATGGCGGCGGCGCTGGCTAACGTCGAGGAGGACAGCTGGGAGTGGCACACCTTCGACACCGTCAAGGGCGGCGACTACCTCGTCGACCAGGACGCGGCAGAGATCCTGGCGAAGGAGGCCATCGACGCGGTCATCGACCTCGAGAACATGGGCCTGCCGTTCAACCGCACCCCCGAGGGCAAGATCGACCAGCGGCGCTTCGGCGGCCACACCCGCGACCACGGCAAGTCCCCCGTGCGACGCGCCTGCTACGCCGCGGACCGCACCGGCCACATGATCCTGCAGACGCTGTTCCAGAACTGCGTCAAGCTCGGGATCAACTTCTTCAACGAGTTCTACGTGCTCGACGTGGTGATGACCGAGGTCGACGGCGTCCCGCAGCCCTCCGGCGTGGTCGCCTACGAGCTCGCCACCGGCGAGCTGCACGTGTTCCAGTCGAAGGCGATCATCTTCGCCACCGGCGGCTTCGGCAAGATCTACAAGACCACCTCCAACGCGCACACCCTGACCGGCGACGGCGTCGGCATCATCTGGCGCAAGAAGCTGCCGCTCGAGGACATGGAGTTCTTCCAGTTCCACCCGACCGGCCTCGCCGGGCTCGGCATTCTGCTGACGGAGGGCGCCCGCGGCGAGGGCGCGATCCTCCGCAACGCCAGCGGCGAGCGCTTCATGGAGCGCTACGCCCCCACGATCAAGGACCTCGCGCCGCGTGACATCGTCGCCCGCTGCATGGTCCAGGAGGTCGCCGAGGGCCGCGGAGCCGGCCCGCACAAGGACTACGTCTACCTGGACTGCACGCACCTCGGCGCCGAGGTGCTCGAGACCAAGCTCCCGGACATCACCGAGTTCGCCCGGACCTACCTCGGCGTGGACCCGGTGTACGAACCGGTACCGGTGATGCCCACGGCCCACTACGCCATGGGCGGCATCCCGACGAACGTCTCCGCCGAGGTCCTGCGTGACAACACCACCGTCGTGCCCGGCCTGTACGCCGCGGGCGAGTGCGCCTGCGTGTCCGTGCACGGCTCCAACCGGCTGGGCACGAACTCGCTGCTCGACATCAACGTGTTCGGCAAGCGCGCGGGCATCAACGCGGTCGAGTACGTCAAGACCGCCGAGTTCATCCCGCTGCCGGACGACCCCGCCCACGAGGTCCGCGAGATGCTCCAGGAGCTGCGCGACTCGACCGGGACGGAGCGCATCGCCGCGATCCGCAAGGAGCTGCAGGAGCACATGGACCGCGGCGCGCAGGTGTTCCGCACGGACGAGTCGCTGGCCGAGGTGACCGAGATCATCCACGGCCTGCGTGAGCGCTACCGCAACGTCGCCGTCCAGGACCACGGCAAGCGGTTCAACACCGACCTGCTCGAGGCGGTCGAGCTCGGCTTCCTCCTCGATCTCGCCGAGGTGGTCGTGTACTCGGCCCGCAACCGCAAGGAGAGCCGCGGCGGCCACATGCGCGACGACTACCCCAAGCGCGACGACGAGAACTACATGCAGCACACGATGGCCTACCTGACCGGGGACCCGCACTCCTCGGACGCGGCCGACCACATCACGCTGGACTGGAAGCCGGTCGTCATCACCCGCTACCAGCCGATGGAGAGGAAGTACTAGTCATGTCGACCGCCACCCTGGACGCCCCGACGCAGGACGATGCCGTCCAGTCCTTCACCGTGACCTTCATCATCCGCCGCTTCGACCCCGAGGTGGACGACGAGCCGCGCTGGCAGGACTTCGACGTCGAGATGTTCGCCACCGACCGCGTGCTCGACGCCCTGCACAAGATCAAGTGGGAGCAGGACGGCTCGCTGACCTTCCGTCGCTCCTGCGCGCACGGCATCTGCGGCTCGGACGCGATGCGCATCAACGGGCGCAACCGGCTCGCGTGCAAGACCCTGATCAAGGACCTGGACATCTCCAAGCCGATCTACGTCGAGGCGATCAAGGGACTGCCGCTGGAGAAGGACCTCGTCGTCGACATGGAGCCGTTCTTCGAGTCGTACCGTGAGGTTCAGCCGTTCCTCATCGCGCGCAGCGAGCCGGGGGCGGGCAAGGAGCGCGTGCAGTCGGTCGCCGACCGGGCACGCTTCGACGACACGACGAAGTGCATCCTGTGTGCCGCGTGCACCTCCTCGTGCCCGGTGTTCTGGACGGACGGGCAGTACTTCGGCCCCGCGGCGATCGTCAATGCCCACCGGTTCATCTTCGATTCCCGCGACGACGCCGCGAAGGTCCGCCTCGACATCCTCAACGACAAGGAGGGAGTCTGGCGCTGCCGCACGACCTTCAACTGCACCGAGGCGTGCCCCCGCGGCATCCAGATCACGCAGGCGATCGCCGAGGTGAAGCAGGCGGTTATGCGGGGCAAGCCCTAGCCCGCAGCGGCAGCACCGCTGACGCCCGCGGGTGTCAGCGGTGTGCCGCGGTCGCCAGAGAGCGTCAGCGGTGTGCGCGATCGCCAGAGAGCGTCAGCGATGTGCGCGATCGCCAGAGCGGGTCAGCGGTGTGCCGCCGTCAGTCGACGCCCGCGGGGATCTCGACGCAGCTCGGCTCACCGGCAGCGGACAGCTCGTCGCCTCGCTCCACCTGGACGGTGACGCAGAGGCGCGAGCCGGGAACGCCGTCCACGACGAATCCGGTTCCGTCCTGCACGCGCTGCTCGCCGTCGTCGACGGTCACGAGATACCTGTCCCCCTCGGCCAGGCCGGGATCGTCCCAGTCGAAGCGGGCGAACGCGCCGTCGGCACTCGCGCTGACCTCGCCCACACGCGGGGGCGCTCCGCCGCCGAGCAGGGTCGGCACCACGGCCAGTCCGAGCAGAACGAGGGCGACGGAGAGGCCCGCGCACACCACGACGGCGGCCACCACCGCGGCCCGCCGCTGAGGGGCGACGGCGTCGCGCTCTGCGGCAGCAGGCCCCCCGGTGGCCGAGCCACCGGTGGCCGTGCCACCGGTGGCCGTGCCACCGGCAGCGGTGGCCCGGGCGTCCGAGCCCCCGGCGGACACGGGCTCCGCGCGGATGCGGCCCCGCCGCGGTCCGGGTGTGTCGGTGTCCCTGCGTCCCGCTGCGCCGCGCTTGCCCACCCGTGATCCCCGTCCCCGGCCCCCCGACCGTCGCGGGGAAGTCTATGTGGAGCGCGGCGGGCGCTGTCCCGAAGCGGCGCAGGGCCGAGGGAAAACCCTGACTGAGCGGCGACGACGCGTGCACCGCGGCTCCGCCGGCGTGCCGCCGGACGGCCATCCCGCCGATGCCGCTCAGGCGCCGCGCGGGCCGCCCGTCGGCTCCTGGACGATCTCGATGATGTTGCCGTCCCCGACGTCGATGTGCGTGCCGACGACGAGGACCTCGGGCTCGCCGCCGCGGAGCTGGTGCCACGAGGACCCCGGCTGCAGCACGCTCGTTCCGTTGGTCGACCGCAGATCCGTCGCGACGACGAGGTCGCCGACGAGCTTGAGCTCCAGGTGCGTCGCGGAGACGAGCTTGCCCGGCGACACCAGGGCGACCAGGCGCGCCGGATCGGGAAGGGGGATCTTCGGCTGGCGCGGGTTGCGGCCGAAGTAGTGGGTGGCGTCGAGCTCGTGCACGCTGCCGCCGTTGACGCGGAACCCGACGAACTGCGGGAGTGTCGGATGCGGCCGCGTCTCCCTCGAGACGAGGACGTCCGGCGACATGACGGTCATCCCGTCGTGCCGGGAGACGCCGTCGGAGTCCTGCCGTGGCGCGGCGACACGGAAGCGCCCGTCGAGGCGCTGGGCGACGATGATGCCGCCGTCGAGCGGGATGCCGGGGCCCTTCGGCGCCCCGCCGGCCAGACCGTTGACCTCGCCGCAGACGACGACTCCGGCCGCCGGCTCAGCCGAGGCGCCCGCCGCGGTCGTCGTCGCGGTCGCCCTGATCCAGCCCGCCTCCGTCCACAGGTCGACGCGCTCGGCCCCGGCGATCCGCACCCTGACCGTCGAGTCGGTCGCCCAGCGGACGATCGCCCAGTCGGCCGGGGCGGACGCCCCCCGCGAGAGGATGGCCCGCTCGATCTCGGCCAGGTCGACGGCCGGGTCCTCGACGAGTGCCCAGAGCTGCTCGGCCAGGTCGGGCTGGGTGGGGACCGGCAGCACGACGATCCACTCCCCGTGGACGACGAAGACCCTGTGGCTGCCCGCGTCGGCGGATGAGTAGCGGTAACTGTGCACGGTCACGACGAAATGGATCCCTTGGTTCGGCGCCGCGACCCGGGGCTCCGCAGCTCTCCGGTCCATTCTGCCCAAGGTCGCCTCCGCCGCACCACCGGGGTGACCCATCCGTGCACCCTCGCTAGGGTTGAGGCCGTGACCACCTCCTCCCAGACCGGGCGCGGCCCGTCGACCGCCGAACAGGAGCTCAGCCCTCTCGAACGGACCGTCGTCGAGAGCGACAGCGCCATCTCCAACCGGATCCAGTCCCCCGTTCTCCGCGCGGGCGCGATCGGCCGTGCCGCGGCCGCGTCGAAGCCCGCCCGCGTCGCCAGGCACTACCTCAGCGGCGAGGGCAATCTGCTCGCGGCCGGCATGAGCTTCCAGTCGGTGTTCGCCGTGTTCGCCGCCGTGTTCGTCGGCTTCTCGATCTTCGGCCTGTTCCTGTCGCGCAACTCCGACGTGTTCGACTCGCTCGTCGACATCGTCAACTCGGCCGTGCCCGGGCTCCTCGGCGACGAGGGAGCGATCAAGACCGACAGCCTGCTCCAGCAGAACATGATCAGCTGGACGGGCATCATCGCCCTCGCCGGACTGCTCTGGACGGCGATCGGGTGGATGTACTCCACGCGCCAGGCGATCAGGACCGTGTTCCGGCTGCCCCGCGACAACCGCCCCTTCGTCCGCCAGAAGGTGGCCGATCTCCTGCTCGCCGCGGGCTTCGGCGGCGTCATGCTCGTCTCCGCCGTGGTGTCGGTCGTCAGCACCCAGATCTGGGAGTGGCTGCTCGGCACCACCGGCGTCGGCACCACGAGCGTGTGGGCCACGATCGGCTCGCGCGCCCTGGCCGTCGTGATCTCGGCCGCGCTGAACTTCGTCGTGCTGTCGACGATGTACCGCGTGCTCGCCCACATCCCCATCCCCAAGCGGCTGCTCTTCGAGGGCGCGGCCGTCGCCAGCGCCGGCATCGCCATCCTCGGCCTGTTCGCCGGCATCATCATCTCCGGCGCGAGCAAGAACCCGCTCCTGGCGACCTTCGCGGTCTTCGCCGGTCTGCTCGTGTGGTTCAACATGGTCAGCAGGGTCATCCTGCTCGGGGCGTCGTGGATTGCCGTGAGCGTGGCCGACAGGGGCCTGGCCGACCGCATGCTCAGCGACGAGGACCGTCGGGCCGAGCTGGCCAGGGCAACCCTCGTCGTGGCGAGGGAGCGCCTGCGCGAGGCCGAGGAGAACGAGGCAGGCACGCGGTTCTGGGGCCGGCGGCGCGCGCGGAGGCTGACGGAGACCCGCAGGGACGAGCTCGCCGCGGCGGAGCGGGAGGCCGAGGCCAACTCGACCGGCCCCTCCGCCTCGCTCGGCACCTAGACTGGTGCCATGAGTTCCGGCAGCACGCTTCGCATCGCATCCATCAACGTCAACGGGATCAGGGCGGCGTACCGCAAGGGGATGGGCGAGTGGCTCGAGGGCCGCGGCGCCGACATCGTCGCCGTTCAGGAGGTGCGGGCGCAGACCGAGGACATCGAGAAGCTGCTCGCCCCCGGCTGGCACCTGCTCCACGACGCCGCGAACGCGAAGGGCAGGGCGGGCGTGGCCCTGTTCAGCCGGATGCCGGCCGTCGCGCACCGCACCGCGCTCGGTCCGGAGGAGCTGGACAGCAGCGGCCGCTGGCTCGAGGCCGACTTCGAGGTCGACGGAAAGCTGCTCACGGTCGTCAGCACCTACGTGAACTCGGGCGAGGTCGACACCCCCAAGCAGGACCAGAAGTGGCTGTTCCTCGAAGCCATGACGGAGCGCCTTCCCCAGTTGGCGGCCGAGCGCGAGCTCGCGCTGGTCACCGGCGACCTCAATGTCGGGCACCGCGAGCTCGACATCAAGAACTGGAAGGGCAACGTCAAGAGGGCCGGCTTCCTCCCCCGCGAGCGTGCCTACTTCGACCGCTTCTTCGGCCCGCAGGGCGAGGAGGTCACCGGTGTCGACGGCACGGTCGGCCCCGGGCTCGGCTGGGTCGACGTCGGCCGCCGCTGGGCCGGCGAGGTCGACGGGCCGTACAGCTGGTGGTCCCAGCGCGGCCAGGCCTTCGACAACGACACGGGCTGGCGCATCGACTACCACGTCGCCACCCCCGCCCTCGCCGAGACGGTGACCGGCTACGCCATCGACCGCGCGCCCGCCTACGACAAGCGCTGGTCGGACCATGCGGCCGTCGTCGTCGACTACGCGCTCTAGCGCGAGCCGCGAGCACCAGACCACGCACCCGAGCTCGACCCCGAAAGACCCGTCATGACCCGTCCCCTCCTGTTCTCCGGCATGCAGCCGTCCTCCGACTCCCTCCACCTGGGCAACTACATCGGCGCGCTGCGCCAGTGGATCACGATGCAGGACGAGTTCGACGCGCTGTTCTGCGTCGTCGACCTGCACGCGATCACCGTTCCCCAGGACCCCGCCGAGCTGAGGGCGCGGACGAGGGCGACGGCCGCGCAGTACATCGCCGCCGGCATCGACCCGGCCAGGTCGACCCTGTTCGTCCAGTCCCAGGTGCCCGCCCACACCGAGCTGGCCTGGGTGCTCAACACGGTGACCGGCTTCGGCGAGGCCAGCCGGATGACCCAGTTCAAGGACAAGTCGGCCAGGCAGGGGCAGGAGTCGGCGAGCGTCGGCCTGTTCACCTACCCGATCCTCATGGCGGCGGACATCCTGCTCTACCAGACGGCGCAGGTCCCCGTCGGCGAGGACCAGCGCCAGCACCTGGAGCTGACCCGCACCCTCGCCGAGCGCTTCAACTCCCGCTTCGGCGAGACCTTCACCGTGCCGGAGGGCGTCATCCCCCGGGCGTCGGCGAAGATCTACGACCTGCAGAACCCGACGGCGAAGATGAGCAAGTCCGCCGAGAGCGAGGCGGGCCTGATCAAGGTCCTCGACGACCCGAAGGCGACGGCGAAGAAGATCATGCGCGCCGTCACCGACACCGACGGCGAGATCCGCTTCGACCGCGAGGCCAAGCCGGGTGTGAGCAACCTG
This sequence comes from Mycetocola reblochoni REB411, assembly GCF_900163835.1. GTDB lineage: Bacteria > Actinomycetota > Actinomycetes > Actinomycetales > Microbacteriaceae > Mycetocola_B > Mycetocola_B reblochoni. The sequence continues at coordinate 37,903 of NZ_FUKR01000042.1, forward strand.
CTCTCGATCCACGCGGCCCTCACCGGACGGAGCGTCGACGCCGTCGTCGAGGAGTTCGCCGGCGGCGGGTACGGTGACCTCAAGAAGGCCGTCGCCGAGAGCGTGACGGCGACCACCGCGCCGATCGCGGCCAGGACCGCTGAGCTCCTCGGCGACCCGGCCGAGCTCGACCGCATCCTCGCCGACGCGGCAGAGGTCGCCTCCGAGCGGGCGGAGCGCACGCTCGAGCGCGTGTACGACCGTGTCGGGCTTCTCCGCCCCGCGCGCCGATGAGCGGCGACGGATCGCGCTCGGGGGCGCACTGGGCCGACGGGACCGCGATCGACCTCGTGCTGTTCGACCTCGACGACACGCTGCTCGACCACCGCACCGCGGTGGAGCGCGGCATCGCCTCCCACGTCACCGACGGCCCGCACCGGATCGCCGACATCGACCTGGAGTCGGCGACGCGGCGCTGGCACGAGCTGGAGCACCGGCACTACCACCGCTACCTCGCCGGCGAGCTGACGATGGCGGGACAGCGCCGGGCGAGGGCCGCCGACTTCGTCACCGAGTTCCACCGCGCCCCGGCCGACGACGCGGCGGCCGACGCGTGGTTCGACGCCTACTTCGAGCGCTACCGCACGAGCTGGGTGCTGTTCGAGGACGCTCTGCGCTCGCTCGACGCGCTCACCGCCTCCGGTGCGCAGCTCGGTCTCATCACCAACGGCGACGAGGACTACCAGCGGGTCAAGCTGGACCGGCTCGGCCTGTCCGACCGCTTCCTCTCACCGGTGTTCTCCGGTGCCGAGGGCGTGAGCAAGCCCGACCCGGCGATCTTCACGACGGCCCTCGCCCGGCACGGGGTCGATCCGTCCCGGGCCGTGTACATCGGCGACCGGCTGCGAACGGACGCGATCGGCGCAGCACGGGCGGGACTGCACGGCGTCTGGCTGACCAGGGGCGAGGTGGACGCGTCCGCCCTCGGGCACGGTGACGCCGCACCGTCTCCGGCCCAGATCGACGCGGAGGTCGCCGCGGCCGGCGTCCGGCGCGTGTCCTCCCTCGACGAGTTCACGGCGCTGCTGCTCGGCTGAGCCGGGCTTCCGGCCCGACCGGTCCCGTCCCGGAGGCGGAGCCCACCACGGCCCCTCCCCCGCCGCAGCGGGGAAGGGGCCGTGGTGGGCTGGCGCGGGGCGGGGACCGCCCCGTCCGCCTCGCGGGTCTCCGTCCGCCTCAGCGGACGTCCTCGTCGACCCAGTCGAAGGTCCGCGTGACGGCCTTCTTCCACAGCCGGTACTGGCGGTCGCGCTCGGCGGGGTCCAGGTTGGGCTCCCAGCGCTTGTCCTCCTGCCAGTTGCCGCGCAGGTCGTCCAGGTTCTCCCAGAAGCCGACGGCGAGTCCGGCCACGTAGGCGGCCCCGAGCGCCGTCGTCTCGGCGACGACGGGGCGCACCACGGGCACGCCGAGGACGTCGGCCTGGAACTGCATGAGCGTGTCGTTCGCCGTCATCCCCCCGTCCACCTTGAGCTCTTCGAGCGGGACGCCGGAGTCGGCGTTGACCGCGTCGAGCACCTCGGCGGTCTGGAACGCCGTGGACTCCAGCGCCGCCCGGGCGACGTGGTTCTTGTTCACGTACCGGGTCAGGCCGACGACCGCGCCCCTGGCGTCGGGACGCCAGTACGGGGCGAACAGGCCGGAGAAGGCCGGGACGATGTAGACGCCGCCGTTGTCCTCGACCTTCGCCGCGAGGGTCTCGACCTGCGGCGCACTGGAGATGAGGCCGAGGTTGTCGCGCAGCCACTGGATGAGCGAGCCGGTCACCGCGATCGACCCCTCCAGCGCGTAGTGCGCCGGCTGGTCGCCGAGCTTGTAGCCCACCGTCGTGAGCAGGCCGTTCTCGGACTTCACGATCTCCTCACCCGTGTTGAAGATGAGGAAGTTGCCTGTGCCGTAGGTGTTCTTCGCCTCGCCGGCGTCGAAAGCCGCCTGGCCGAACGTCGCGGCCTGCTGGTCGCCGAGGATGCCGGCGATCGGGGTCTCGCGCAGCAGGCTCTCGTCCGAGGCGTGACCGTAGACCTCGGAGGAGCTCTTGATCTCGGGAAGCATGGACAGCGGCACACCGAACTCGGCGAGGATGTCCTCTCGCCAGGACAGCGTCGTCAGGTCCATGAACAGGGTGCGGCTGGCGTTCGTGACGTCGGTGACGTGGATGCCGCCCTCGACACCGCCGGTGAGGTTCCAGATCACCCAGGTGTCGGTCGTGCCGAACAGCAGATCGCCCGCCTCGGCCTTCTCCCGTGCGCCCTCCACGTTCTCGAGGATCCAGGCGATCTTGGTCCCGGCGAAGTACGTCGCCAGCGGCAGGCCGACGACGTCCTTGAAGCGGTCGACGCCGCCCTCGGCCGCCAGGCGGTCGACGATCGGCTGCGTCCGGGTGTCCTGCCACACGATCGCGTTGTAGACCGGCTTGCCGGTGGTCTTGTCCCAGACGACGGTGGTCTCACGCTGGTTGGTGATGCCGATCGCCTCGACGTTGTGCCGGGTGACGTTCGCCTTCGACAGCGCCTGGCCGATCGCCTCCCTGGTGTGCTCCCAGATCTCCATCGGGTCGTGCTCGACCCAGCCGGCGTGGGGGAAGATCTGCTCGTGCTCGAGCTGTCCGGTCGAGACGATCGATCCCGAGCGGTCGAACAGGATCGCCCGAGACGAGGTCGTTCCCTGGTCGATCGCGATGACGTACTTCGCCATGGTGCTACTCCTTTGTCTCCATGAGTGAGTTCAGTTGGGGGTGACGGGGTCAGAGCATGATCGGCAGGAGCAGGGTCGAGCTCCAGCCGGCCAGCGCGCCACCGATCAGCGGTCCGACGACGGGGACCCACGAGTAGGACCAGTCGCTGGTGCCCTTGCCCCTGATGGGCAGGATGGCGTGGGCGATGCGGGGACCGAGGTCACGGGCGGGGTTGATGGCGTACCCGGTCGGGCCACCGAGCGAGGCGCCGATGGCGAGCACGATGAACGCGACGGGGATCGCACCGAGGGCCGCCATTCCGGCGGGGGTGGACAGATCGGGGTCGCCGACCCGGCCGAAGCCGACGACGGCGAAGACGAGCACGAAGGTACCGATGATCTCGGTCACGAGGTTCCAGCCGTAGCTGCGGATGCCGGGGCCGGTGGAGAACACGCCGAGCTTCGCGCCCTGGTCGGCGGTCTCGTCGAAGTGCTTCTTGTAGGCCAGGAACACCAGGACCGCACCGATGATCGCACCGATCATCTGCGCACCGATGTACACGGCGACCGAGACGACCGACACGGGGACGCCGGGGACGAACTCCTCCGTGCCCGCGGCGATGAGGCCGATGGTGACGGCGGGGTTCAGGTGCGCGCCCGAGGCGTACGACACCGTCACGCCGCCGAACACCGCGAGGGCCCATCCGACGTTGATGAGGAGCCAGCCGCCGTCGAAGCCCTTCGTCTTGGCCAGGACCACGTTGGCGACGACACCGCCACCGAGCAGGATCAGCATGGCTGTTCCCACCGTCTCCGACAGGAACACCGTTCCCAATGCTGTTGTGTCCACTTTGACTTCCTTCTCTGCTGTGACGGCGCGATCATCGTCGACCCCGTCGTTGACGCCCTGCCCCGGCGGGGAGGGCGGCCCCGGCCCACGCGGCCGGGAATCCTCTAGCGCGTGCTGGTCTGCGCCTCCGTCACGTCGACGCGGTGCCGCGTGCGCAGCTCCTCCGCGAGGGCGGCAATCTCGGCGTCGCGGCGCTCGGCGTCCCAGCCGAGCACGGGCGCGACGACGTCGGCGACCTCGGCGACGCTCTCCGCGGTGGCCGAGCCGGTGAAGGCGATGGCGCTGCGGCGCAGCACGATGTCGGACAGGTGCTCGACGTGGTCGGCCTCGGCGAGGTGGCGCAGCTCGGTGGTGCTGTAGTCGGGCAGGGTGTCCAGCGCCTCGTCGCCGTCCTCGGCGATCCGGTCGATGATGCGGGAGGCGATGGTCCCGTAGCGCTCGAGCAGCTGTTCGGCGCGCGCAGTGTTCACGCCGTCCGCGTGCGCCCGCAGCCAGACCTGGCGCTGGGCGTCGGTCTTCGGGTAGCCGACGCCACCGCCGATGGCGAGGTTCTGCGTGTCGACCCGGCGCTGCACACCGATGCGCTGCAGCGCCTCGGAGGACAGGTGCGCCGCGAGCGCGCGGAAGGTCGTCCACTTGCCTCCGACGAGGGAGAGCGTGGGCACGCCGCCGGCCTGACCGTCGACGATGCGGTAGTCGCGGGAGACGAAGCCGGGCGCGGTGTCGCCGTGGCCCGGCAGCGGGCGGATGCCGGAGAAGGTGTAGACGATCTGCTCACGGTTCACGGCGATGTCGGGGAAGACGTGGCCGATGAGCTCGAAGAAGTAGTCGATCTCGTCGTCGGTGCAGACGGTGCTCTCGCGGGGGTCCGCCTCGAGGTCGGTGGTGCCGACCATGACCTTGCCCTTGAGCGGGTAGATCAGGACGATGCGGCCGTCGTTGTTCTCGAAGAAGATCTCGCGGCCGCCGGTGGCGGCCAGCAGCTCGGGGTGGTCGAGCACGATGTGCGAGCCCTTGGTGCCGCCCATGTAGCTGGTCCGTTCGCCGAGCGCCTCGTTGGTGAGGTCCGTCCAGGGGCCCGAGGCGTTGATGACCAGGTCGGCGGTGAAGGTGAACTCCTCGCCGTCGCGGCGGTCGCGCAGCACGGTGGCGCCGTTGCGGGTTCCGACCGCCTCGACGTAGTTCGCCGAGCGGGCGTTGTCGCCCACCGCACGGCCGTCGTTGAGCACGTCGAGCGCGAGGCGCTCCGGGTCGTGCACGGAGGCGTCGAAGTAGGTGGCCGTGTACTTCAGGCCGGGGTTGAGCCGCGGCAGGGTCTTCAGTGCCGACGCGCGCCGGCGGAAGACGTGGCGCGGCACGGCGCCGCCGCCGCGGGAGAAGGAGTCGTAGAGCACCAGGCCGGTCTTGATGAGGAACGCACCGCGCTCCTTCGGCTTGCCCTGCTTGTGGGTGAGGAAGCGCAGCGGTGCCGCGAGGATGCCGGAGAAGGTGCTGAAGATCGGGATGGTGGTCTCGAGCGGCTTGACGTAGTGCGGCGCGATGGCCAGGAGGCCGTTGCGCTCGGTCACCGACTCCTTGACGAGCCGGAACTCGCCGTTCTCGAGGTAGCGGATGCCGCCGTGGATCATGTGGCTGGACGCGGCGGAGGCGCCGGAACAGTAGTCGTTGCGCTCGACGAGGGCGACGTCGACGCCCTGGAGGGCGAGGTCACGGAAGGTGGCGATGCCGTTGATCCCGCCGCCGACGATGAGGACCTGCGCCCGGGGGCGGTCGCGAAGCGATGCGACGTCGGCGGGGGTGAGCGGGTCGTGACTCACGGCAGTACTCCTTTGTCATGCGGTCGGGTGGTGCGTTACACCGATTCTTGGCTAGGCTTCACAACCGGTCAAACCTAGTGAACGGATGTGCACGCACGATGCCGGATACCCCCGATCGCCGCCCCGTCCGGGGGACGGACAGCCCCGTCGACCGATCGCACTCCGGCCTCCCGGACAAGACACGGGACGCCCTCATCGCCGCCCAGCTCTACTACGAGCAGGACCTGACGATGGACACCATCGCCAGGGAGCTCGGCACCTCGCGGTCGACGGTGTCGCGCCTGCTCAGCCACGCGAAGGCGACGGGCCTGGTCCACATCAGCATCCACTCCCCGCTCGAGGAGCCGCGGCAGCTGGAGAGCGAGCTGCGTTCCCGCTTCGGGCTGAGCGCCAACGTCGTCCCCATGCCGGACCGGATCAACGCCGTCGACCGGCTCGATCGGGTCGCCAGGACGGCGGCGCGCGTGCTGACCTCCTACGTCGACTCGAACATGCGGCTGGGGATCGCGTGGGGTTCGACGGTGACCGCGATCAGCCGGCACCTCAGCCCGCGCACGACCCACAACTCGATGGTGGTGCAGCTGAACGGCGCGGCCAACCCGAGCACGACGGGTCTGCTCTACGCCAGCGAGATCCTGCAGCGCTTCGCCAGCGCGTACAGCATGACGGTGCAGCAGTTCCCCGTCCCCGCCCTGTTCGACGACCCCGACACCAGGACCGCACTCTGGGCCGAGCGGAGCATCCAGCGGGTGCTGACCCTGCAGACCCGCCTCGACGTGGCACTGTTCGGTCTCGGCTCCCCCTTCGCCAGCGTGCCCAGCCACGTCTACAGCGGGGGGTACCTGGATGCGAAGGACTACGACTCGATGGTCGCGGACGGCGTCGTGGGCGACGTCGCCACCGTGTTCTACCGCGAGGACGGCACCGACGACGGCATCGCCCTGAACGCCCGGTCCTCCGGCCCGCCGCTGGAGACCGTCAGGGCCATCTCCCGTCGCGTCTGCGTCATCGCCGGGCAGGGCAAGCTCCCCGCGCTCCGCGGAGCGATCAGGGCGGGCCTGGTGACGAACCTCATCATCGATGCGCCCACGGCCAGGGAGCTGATTCGCCGCACGGGCTGAGCCCCGGCGGAGCGGCACCAGGCAGGGCCTTGACACCGGGCAGGGGCGCGGCGCCGCGCGGAGGTGTGGCGCCCGGCAGGGGCGCGGGGCGGGGCGCACAACACGAGGTGCGGGCGTCACGACGCGTCATGAGTGCGGGGGAATACGGCTGCGGCCTGCCGGTTGAACTACGATGACACTGAACAACGTGCTCCGGGGTCGGTGAGAATCCGAACCGGCGGTGACAGTCCGCGAACCCCGGCCGACAGGCCGAGGCCGACCCGGTGGAATTCCGGGACCGACGGTGATGGGGCGCTCCTTCGCAGGAGCAGCTCCGAGTCCGGATGGGAGGCAGCACGTCGACGGCTCACGCCGTCGCGCGCCGACCCCTGTCGCCCCGGACTGACCACAGCCGAGGACACATGGACCACTCTTTCCCGCAGCACCGGTGGGACGACCCGATGCGACGCGCCTTCGCTCTGGCCGCGCAGGGCCCCGAGCGCGGCATCAACCCCCGCGTCGGCTGCGTCATCCTCTCCCCCGACGGCCGGACGCTCGCCGAGGGGTTCCACCGCGGCGCGGGGACCGCACACGCCGAGGTCGACGCCCTGAGCCGCCTGGCCCCCGGGGCCGCGAGCGGTGCCACCGCCGTCGTCAGCCTCGAGCCCTGCAACCACACCGGCCGCACCGGACCGTGCGCTGAGGCGCTCATCGCCGCGGGCATCGCACGCGTCGTCTACACGGTCGCCGACCCCGGCGAGGCCTCCTCCGGCGGCGCCGAGCGGCTGCGTGCCGCCGGCGTCGAGGTGGCCGGAGGGGTCCTCGTCGCCGACGGCGAGGCGCTCCTGGACGACTGGCTCGTCGCCGCCAGGCTCGGCCGTCCCGTCGTCACCGTGAAGTGGGCGAGCACCCTCGACGGCCGGGCGGCCGCCGCGGACGGGAGCAGCCAGTGGATCACCGGACCCGAGGCACGGGCCGACGTGCACCGCGAACGGGCCGCGGCCGACGCCATCATCGCCGGGATCGGCACGGTGCTCGCCGACGACCCCGCGCTGACCGCCCGGACACCCGACGGGCGGCCGCTGCCCCGCCAGCCGCGCCCCGTCGTCGTCGGGCACCGCCCGGTCCCCGACGATGCGGCGGTGCGACGGCACCCGCTCCCTCTCACCACCCTCCCCGGCGACGACCTCGCCGCCGAGCTCGCGGGACTGCACCGCGAGGGGGTGCGCTCCGTGTTCGTCGAGGGCGGCCCCGCGCTCGCCAGCTCGATCGTCCGCGCCGGACTGGCCGACCGGCTCCTGGTCTACCTCGCCCCCGCTCTGCTCGGCGGACCCCGCACGGCACTCGACGCGCTCGGTGTGACGAGCATCGACGAGGCCATCCGCTACCGCTTCACCGAGGTCGTCCCGCTCGGGGCCGACCTCAAGATCACCGCCCGCCCGGAAGGAGCACGCTAGTGTTCACAGGAATCATCGAAGAGCTCGGCACCATCACGGCCATCGAGCGCGGGCCCGACGCCGCTCGCTTCACCGTCGAGGCGCCGCTGGCGGTCTCCGACGCCTCGCACGGCGACTCGATCAGCGTCAGCGGGGTCTGCCTGACCGTCGTCGGGCAGGACGCGTCCTCGTTCACCGCCGACGTCATGGCGCAGAGCCTGCTCACCTCGACCCTCGGCGAGGCCCAGCCCGGCCGGAGGGTCAACATCGAGCGGGCGGCCCGGCTCGGCTCCCGCCTCGGCGGGCACATCGTCCAGGGGCACGTCGACGGCACGGCCACGCTCCTCAGCCGCGTCGACGCCGAGGCGTGGCGGGTGCTCCGCTTCCGCCTCGACCGCGAGCACGCGCCGCTGGTCACCGCCAAGGGGTCCATCACGCTCGACGGCGTCTCGCTGACGGTGAGCGCGATCAGCCCGGCCGACGCCGACGAGCACTGGTTCGAGGTCTCACTCATCCCCGAGACGCTCACCGCCACCACGCTCGGCGACCGCTCCCCCGGCGATGCCGTCAACATCGAGACGGACGTCCTCGCCCGCCACGTCGAACGCCTCATCGCCCTCACCAGCACACCGCAGCCCACCACGAAGGAGACCCGCGCATGAGCGGCTCACGCATCACTCAGGCCCTCGCGGCTCTCCGGGCCGGACGGCCCGTGCTCGTCGCCGACGATGAGGGGCGCGAGAACGAGGGCGACATCGTCCTCGCCGCGCAGACGGCGAGCCGGGAGTGGCTGGCCTGGACGATCAGGCACTCGAGCGGATACGTCTGCGCGCCGATGACGGCGGAGATCGCCGACCGGCTCGCCCTGCCGCTCATGGTCGCCGATGGCCAGGACCCGCGTCGCACGGCCTACACCGTGACCGTCGACGCGGCCGACCGGATCAGCACGGGCATCAGCGCCTCCGACCGCGCCCACACCCTCCGGGTCCTCGGCTCCCCCTCGTCGGGGCCGGGCGACCTCATCCGGCCGGGGCACGTCGTCCCCCTCCGCGCCGTCGCCGGCGGGGTCCGTGAACGCCCCGGCCACACCGAGGCCGCGGTCGAGCTGGTCAGGCTGGCTGGTCTCACGCCGGTCGCGGCGATCGCCGAGGCTGTTCAGGACGACGGCGACATGCTCCGGTTCCCCGGGCTGCTCGCCCTCGGCGCGGCCAACGACCTCGTCGTGCTCACCATCGCCGAGATCATCGAGCACCTCGACGCGCTCGACGCCGCGGGCGAGTCGACGGCGGCGCCGGTCACGGAGGCCGACGAGGACCCCGTCGTCAGCTTCGAGGTCGAGACCACGGTGCCGACCACGCACGGGACCTTCCGCCTGCGCGCGTACCGCGACCACGTCACCGGTGCCGACCACATCGCCATCATCTCCGGCACGCCGGGCGAGGGGGCGCTCGTCCGCGTCCACTCGGAGTGCCTGACCGGCGAGGCCTTCGGCTCGCTGAAGTGCGAGTGCGGCCCGCAGCTCGACGCCGCGCTCGACCGCATCGCCGCGGACGGCGGCGTCGTCGTGTACCTCAGGGGCCAGGAGGGACGCGGCATCGGCCTGATCAACAAGCTCCGCGCCTACCGCCTGCAGGAGGACGGTCTCGACACCCTCGATGCCAACCTCGCGCTCGGCCTCCCCGCCGACGCGAGGGAGTACACCGCCGCCGCGGCGATCCTCACCGACATCGGGGTCAGCAACGCGCGTCTGCTCACCAACAACCCGGACAAGCAGAGCCAGCTCGAGCGCCACGGCGTGCACGTGGCCGCGCGGGTGCCGCTCGTCGTCGGCATCGGCGAGGTCAACGCCCACTACCTCGAGACCAAGCGCGACCGGATGGGCCACCTGCTTGCCCCCGGAGGCCTGACCGCCGCCGACGGGTCCGACGCCCCCGTCCGCACCACCCCGACCGGCACCACCCCCACGGAAGGAATCGCATGAGCAGCCAGGGAGTCCCCCACATCACGACCGACGCCACCGGCCTGAGGGTCGTCGTCATCGCCGGCCGGTGGCACGAGACCATCAGCGACGGCCTCATCGCCGGGGCGCAGGCCGCCCTCGACGCCTCCGGCGCCGAGCACAGCCTCGTTCGCGTCCCCGGCAGCTTCGAGCTGCCCGTCGCCGCACTCGCCGCACTCGAGGCGGGCGCGGACGCGGTCGTCGCGCTCGGGGTCATCATCCGGGGCGGGACACCGCACTTCGAGTACGTGTCCTCCGCCGCGACCGACGGCCTGACCTCGGTGAGCGTGCGCACCGGCAAGCCCGTCGGCTTCGGGGTCCTGACCGTCGACACCGAGCAGCAGGGGCTGGACAGGGCCGGGCTGCCCGGGTCCGCGGAGGACAAGGGGCGCGAGGCGGCGGAGGCGGCCGTGTCGACCGCGCGCGTGGTGGCCGAGCTGCGCGGCTGAGCCCGTCGCACCCCGCTCACACCCCGTCGCACCCCGGTCACGGGGGTGCGACGGGCGGCGCGACGCGGCCGGGGATTGCGACAGGCCCCGTGATCGGGCGTAAGGTAATCCTTGGCCCGTCCGCCACAAGCTCACGGCCACACACGCAGCACCTCCCCCTCCTCGTGCCCATCACGCACCCGTGCCGCCCGCGCACCAGGGGTCGAACGCTGCCACCGCGCCCTTCCGTTGGATCCATCTATGTCTACTGCACACGCGCCCGCCCAGGGCACCGCCGCCAACCCCCGCTCCCGCGTCATCCTCGCCAGTCTGGTGGGCACGACGATCGAGTTCTACGACTTCTACGTCTACGCCACCGCGGCGGTCCTCGTCTTCCCCCACCTGTTCTTCCCCGCAGGCAACGACACCGCCGCCCTGCTGTCGTCCTTCGCCATCTTCGGCGCGGCGATGGTCGCCCGCCCGGTCGGCGCCATCTTCTTCGGCCACCTCGGCGACAAGCGTGGACGCAAGGCCACGCTCGTCGGTGCGCTGCTGACCATGGGAATCGCGACGGTGCTCATCGGCGTGCTCCCCACCTACGACATGGTGGGCTGGCTCGCCCCGCTGCTCCTGGTGATCCTCCGCCTGGCGCAGGGCTTCGCCCTCGGCGGCGAGTGGAGCGGCGCGGCGCTGGTCGCGACCGAGAACGCACCCAAGGGCAAGCGCGCCTGGTACGGCACCTTCCCGCAGCTGGGTGCGCCGATCGGCTTCATCATCGCCAACGGCCTGTTCCTCATCATCGCGTTCCTGCTGCCCTCCGACGACCCGACGCGGCCCTCCGACGCCTTCCTCGAGTGGGGCTGGCGCATCCCGTTCCTGTTCTCGCTCTTCATGGTCGCCATCGGCCTCTGGATCCGTCTGCGCCTGGTCGAGTCGACCGCGTTCGAGAAGGCCAAGCAGACCGGCACGGTCCGCCGCCTGCCGCTGGCGACGGTGTTCCGCTTCAACTGGCGCGAGCTCATCCTCGGCACCTTCTTCATGCTGGCCACCTACGTGCTGTTCTACCTGATGACGACGTTCTCGCTCAGCTACGGCCGCGCAGGGAGTGACTCGACCCCCTCCGGCCTGGACTACACCTACAACGGCTTCGTGCTGATGATGATCCTCGGCGTCGTGTTCTTCGGCATCTTCACGCTCGTGTCCGGGCCGCTCGCCGACCGCTTCGGCCGGCGCCGCACGCTCATCGTCGTGACCATCGCGATCATCGCCTTCGGCCTGGTCTGGGTGCCGATGCTGGACGGCGGCTACGTCGGCGTGCAGCTCTGGCTCATCCTCGGCTTCATCCTCATGGGCATGACCTTCGGCCCGATGGGCGCGCTGCTCCCTGAGCTGTTCCCGACGAACGTTCGCTACACCGGCTCGGGGATCTCCTACAACGTCTCCTCCATCCTCGGTGCGGCCGTGGCCCCGTTCATCGCCGTCGCACTGTGGAACGCCGGCGACGGCAGCCCGTTCTGGGTCGGCGTGTACCTCGCCGCGATGGGTGTGATCACGCTCGTCGCCCTCCTCCTCGGCACGGAGACCAAGGACGTCGACATCAACGACTGACGCCCCGCTCCGCCCAGACGGGCCCGCCCCTCGGGGCGGGCCCGTCCGTCGTTTCAGGCGGTAGAGTTGCCGGTGGCCGCCCGCTCCGCCCCCGAGGCCGGGAGCGCCCACGCGGCACGCCACCCGCAGGAAAGAGTGCAATGAGCTCCAGCTCCCCGTCCCCGAGCGCCCGGCGCTCACGCTCACCCTTCGCCCGGCCCTCCGCCGACGACGGGCCCCGCGCCACCTTCGGCCAGCTGATGCCGTATCTGTTCGAGCAGAAGCGTGTGCTCGTCCCGATCCTGGCGCTGTCGCTGCTCGGCGCGCTGACCTCGCTCGCCCAGCCGCTGCTGGTGGCCGAGCTCATCCAGCGCGTGCAGTCCGGTGGCGTCCTCGGTGTGATCGTGTGGCTGCTCGTGGCGCTCGTCGTCGTGTCCTCCCTCGCCAGCGGCTTCGAGCACTACCTGCTGCAGCGCACCGGTGAGGGCGTCGTCCTCTCCAGCCGTCGACGGCTCGTCGCGCGCATGCTCCACCTGCCGATCGCCCAGTTCGACGCCAGACGCACGGGGGACCTGGTCTCGCGGGTCGGCAGCGACACGACGCTGCTGCGCGCCGTGCTCACGCAGGGCCTCGTCGAGGCGGTCGGCGGCGCGCTGACCTTCGTCGGGGCGCTCGTGGCGATGCTCGTCATCGACCCGGTCCTCCTCGGCCTCACGCTGCTCGTCGTGCTCGTCTCAATCGCCGTCGTCGCCCTGCTCGCCGGCCGGATCAGGATCGCCAGCCAGCGTGCCCAGGCGAAGGTGGGCGACCTGACCGCGGCACTCGAGCGGGCGATCAGCTCGGTGCGGACCGTCCGCGCGGCCGGGGCGACCGACCGCGAGATCGCGGAGGTCGACGGCCACGCGACGGAGGCGTGGCGGCGCGGCCTCGACGTCGCACGGGTGTCGGCGCTCGTCGTTCCCGTCGCGGGCGTCGCCATGCAGCTCTCGCTCCTGGTCGTGCTCGGCGTCGGCGGGTTCAGGGTCGCCGCCGGCCAGCTCGACATCTCCGGGCTCGTCGCCTTCATCATGTTCCTGTTCATGCTCATCATGCCGCTCGGCCAGGCGATCGGCGCGGTGACGGCGACGAGCCAGGCCCTCGGCGCTCTCGGCCGCATCCAGGAGATCATCGACCTGCCCCAGGAGACGGACGGGGACGCAGCGCTCGCGGCGGCGCACGCGGGCGGGAGGGCCGACCCCGCCGCCCCCGCCGTCGAGTTCAGGGACGTCCGTTTCCGCTACCCGCACGATGTCGTGCGCGCGCGACGCACGGAGCCCGAGGCCCCGCTGGCCGCGGACTCCGCGGCGCCCGACACGCACGCTCCGGCTCCGGCCGCGGGGAGCGCGACCGGTTCCGGTGCCGGGGCTGGCATTGCCGCCGACCGCCCCTGGGTGCTCGACGGCGTCGGCTTCACCGTGGCCAGGGGACGCCGCACGGCGCTGGTCGGCCCCTCGGGTGCGGGCAAGTCGACCATCCTCGGCCTCATCGAGCGCTTCTACGACCCCCAGGAGGGCGCGATCCTTCTCGATGGCGTCGACATCCGCGCGCTCGAGCGGACCGAGCTGCGCTCGCGCATCGGCTACGTCGAGCAGGACGCCCCCGTCCTGGCCGGGAGCCTGCGTGACAACCTGCTCCTCGGCCGCGCCGACGCGAGCGACGACGAGTGCGTCGAGGTGCTCGAGCGCGTGAACCTCGGCGAGGTGCTGCACCGCAGCGCCGACGGCCTGTCCACACCGGTCGGCGAGCAGGGGGTGCTGCTCTCCGGCGGCGAGCGCCAGCGGCTGGCGATCGGCCGGGCGCTGCTCAGCACGGCCCCGATCCTGCTCCTGGACGAGTCCACCTCGTCGCTCGACGGCCTCAACGAGCAGCTCATGCGCGATGCACTCGACGCGGCCGCCGCGGAGCGGACCATGATCGTCATCGCGCACCGTCTGTCGACGGTGGTGGACAGCGACAGCATCGTCGTCGTCGAGCACGGTCGCGTCCTCGGCTCGGGAACCCACTCGGAGCTGGTCGAGACGGTTCCGCTCTACCGCGACCTCGCCAGGCACCAGCTGCTGGTCTGAGCCCGGCGCACGACGCGCACGGATCCGGCCCCCACCGTGCAGGCGATGGGGGCCGGAGCTGCGGATGGGCGCGTCACCGGTGGCGCAGGCGCTCCCGCAGGCTGTCGAGCTCGTCGACGAGGACGCGCGGCACCCGGCCGTCGAACCCCTCGAAGAACTCCTCCGTCCGCTCCGCCTCGACCAGCCAGTCCCCGCGATCGACGCGCAACAGCTCCGCAACCGTGCGCTCGTCGAGGCCCAGCCCGTCCAGGCGGAGCGCGTCCCCGTCCGGCACACGGCCGATCGGGGAGTCCTGTGCGGCCGCGGTCCCCTCGACCCGGCCGGCGATCCACTCCAGCACGCGCGAGTTCTCGCCGAAGCCCGGCCAGAGGAAGCCGCCGTCCTCGCCGCGGCGGAACCAGTTCACCTGGAAGATCCGCGGCGCACCGTCGCCGAGCCGCTCCCCCACCGACAGCCAGTGCCCCCAGTGGTCGGCCATGTTGTAGCCGCAGAACGGCAGCATCGCGAAGGGGTCCCTGCGCAGCTCGCCGACGGTCCCCTCGGCCGCCGCGGTCCGCTGCGAGGACATCGTCGCCCCCATGAAGACGCCGTGCGCCCACGAGCGCGCCTCCGTCACCAGGGGGACGGTGTCGGCACGACGTCCGCCGAACAGGATCGCGTCGAGCGGGACGGCCGCGCCGCTGACGACCTCGTCGGCCACGCTCGGGCACTGCGCCGCAGCGACGGTGAACCGCGAGTTCGGGTGAGCCGCGGGCCAGCCGGAGTCCCTGCTCCACGGTTGACCGGTCCAGTCGGTGAGCGCGGAGGGCGGCTCGTCACTCAGCCCCTCCCACCAGACGTCGCCGTCCGCGGTGAGCGCGACGTTGGTGAAGATGGTGTTGCCCCAGAGCATCTCGACGGCGGCGGGGTTCGTGTCCGGGCCCGTCCCCGGGGCGACGCCGAAGAAACCGGCCTCCGGGTTGATCGCCCAGAGCCTGCCGTCGGCGCCGGGCTTCAGCCAGGCGATGTCGTCACCGAGCGTCTCGACGCGCCACCCCGGCAGGGTCGGCTGGAGCATCGCAAGGTTCGTCTTGCCGCAGGCGGAGGGGAACGCCGCGGCGACGTGGAACCTCTTGCCCTCGGGCGAGATGAGCCGGATGAGCAGCATGTGCTCGGCGAGCCACCCCTCGTCCCTGCCGATGCTGCTGGCGATGCGCAGCGCGAAGCACTTCTTCGCCAGCAGGGCGTTCCCCCCGTACCCCGATCCGAAGGAGAAGATCTCGCGCGTCTCGGGGAAGTGCACGATGTACTTCTCCTCGTTGCACGGCCACGGGGTGTCTTGCTCCCCCTCGGCCAGGGGCGCGCCCACGCTGTGCACGGCGGGCACCCAGGGCTCCCCCGCGTCGATGCGCTCGAGGGCGCTGCTCCCCGTGCGCGTCATGATCCCCATCGACAGCACCGCGTACGGCGAGTCAGTGAGCTGCACGCCCACCCGCGACAGCTCACCGCCGGGGACCCCCATCGTGTAGGGCACGACGTACAGCGTGCGCCCGCGCATGGAGCCGTCGAACAGTCCGCCGAGCTGGCGTCGCATCGTGGCCGGATCGCGCCAGTTGTTGCTCGGGCCCGCGTCGGACTCCTCCTCGCTGCAGATGAAGGTGCGCGACTCGACCCGCGCGACGTCGTCGGGCGAGCTCCTGGCCAGGTAGCTGTCCGGCCGGCGCTCCGAGTCGAGCGGGATGAGAGCACCGGAGGCGACGGCCAGCTCGGTGATCGCGCGGCGCTGCTCCGGCGCCCCCGTGACCCACTCGACGCGATCCGGACGGGTGAGGGCGGCGATGCGCTCCACCCACCGCTCCACCTCGGCGCGCCCCCGCGCGCTGGTCGTCTCGGCCTCGGACAGCGCTGTCGACATTCGTTCCCCCTCGGTGGTGCCCACCCCGCGGCCCGGGGCTCATCACCATCCTCAGCGCGGGGCCCGTGCACAGCAGGACTCTCCACCTGTCAAAAACGGTGGATCTTTCGTTATCGTGAAAACATGTCGTTCCACCCCGCAGAGCTGCGGACCCTCGGGCACCGGATCCGTCACGCCCGGCTGGCGGCCGGCCTCACGCTGGAACAGCTCGGCGGGACGGCGGGGCTGACGACCAGCCACCTCTCCCTCATCGAGAACGGCAAACGCGAGCCGCGGCTGAGCGCCCTGTCCGCTCTCGCGGAGGCGCTGGGAACCGAGCTCGGCGAGCTGCTGTCCCCCGAGGCGCCCAGCCCCCGAGCGGCGCTCGAGATCGAGCTGGAGCAGGCGCAGTCCTCCGACATGTACCGCACGCTCGCGCTCCCCGCACTCCGGCCGAGCAGGAGCATGGGCGACCCGGTGCTCGAGGCGCTCGTCGGGTTGCACCGCGAGCTGCAGCGCCGGGAGCGTCAGGCCATCGCCACCCCGGAGGAGGCCCGACGGGCCAACACCGAGCTGCAGGCGTGGATGCGCGCCCGCGACAACCACCTCCCCGCCATCGAGGCGCTCGCCGAGGACAGGCTCCGGCTCGTCGGTCACGCCGGGGGCGCGCTCACCCACCGGACGGTGTCCCTCATGGCGGAGCAGCTCGGGCTCCGGCTCATCTACGTCGACGACCTGCCCGCCTCGACCCGCAGCATCACCGATCTCGAGAACGGGCGGATCTACCTGCCGCCCGCCTCGATCCCCGGCGGCCACGGGCTGCGCGCCATGGCGCTTCAGGCGATGGCCCACATCCTGCTCGAGCACACGCGGCCGGCGAACTACGCCGAGTTCCTCATGCAGCGGCTCGAGATCAACTACTACGCCGCCGCCTGCCTCATGCCGGAGACCGCGTCCGTCGCGTTCCTCCAGGCGGCCAAGCAGGACCGCGACCTCGCCGTCGAGGACTTCAGGGACGCCTTCGGCGTCACCCATGAGGCCGCCGCGCTCCGCCTCACCAACCTGTCGACCAGGCACCTGGACATCCCGCTGCACTTCCTGCGCGTCGGCGGCGACGGCGCGATCCTCAAGGCCTACGCCAACGACGGCCTGCCGCTGCCCTCCGACGTGACCGGCTCCGTCGAGGGGCAGCTCGTCTGCCGGCGCTGGGCCGCCCGCCGGGCCTTCGCCCAGACCAACCGGACGACGGAGTTCTACCAGTACACCGACACCCCCGAGGGCACCTTCTGGTGCGCCACCCAGACCGGGAGCACGGCCGACGGCGACTTCTCCATCAGCGTGGGCGTGCCCTTCGCGCAGTCCAAGTGGTTCCGCGGGAGGGAGACCACGGTCAGGGCGGAGTCCCGCTGTCCGGAGCCGTCATGCTGCCGACGTCCGCCCGACGAGCTCAGCGCACGCTGGCGCGACCGCTCCTGGCCGAGCGCCCGGCTGCACGCGCACGTGCTCTCCCCCCTGCCGAGCGGGACGTTCCCCGGCGTCGACGACAACGACGTCTACCGGTTCCTGGAACGGCACCAGGGCGGCTGATCACCCGCCGCACACCTCGCACCCCGAACGGGCGTACCGTTGACGGGTGACCCCCGAGTTCGATCCGCCGTTCACCGTCCGCAGCCCCGACGGCACCCGCCTGGCCGTGTACCGCGCGGGGGCCCCGGACGCCCCGGTCGTGCACGCCGTGCACGGTTTCGCCTCCTCCGCCGTCCTCAACTGGCAGACGTCCGGCTGGGTCAGGGTGCTCGTCAGGGCGGGCTTCGCCGTGCTCGCCCACGACCAGCGCGGCCACGGCGCCAGCGATGCGCCCCACGACCCGGAGGCGTACACGATGACGGCGCTCAGTGCCGACGCCGCGGCCGTGCAGGACGCCGTCGGCGTCCGTCCCTCGCTGTACCTCGGCTACTCCCTCGGCGCACGGGTCGGCTGGCGGCTCGGCCTCGACGAGCCCGAGCGCTCGGAGGCGCTGTTCCTCGGTGGGATGCCGCTCGGCAACAGCATGCGCGGCTTCGACGCCGACGCGGCCAGAGCCGTCCTCGCCGGACGGGACGTCGCCCTCGACCGTCTCACGCGCGCCTACCTGGACATGGCCGCAGCCGTGCAGGGGAACGACCCCGCCGCGCTCATCGCCCTGGCCGACGGGCTGCGCCTGGCCGACCCGGTCGAGGTCCCTCCGTCGCCACCGCGGCTGCGCGGTCTGGCCGTCGGCGAGGACGACGGCCTGCTCGCCGACAACCGCACGATCGCGGAACAGATCGGGGTGGCCTTGACCGTGCTGCCGGGGCGGGGCCACATCTCCGCGGTGACGTCGCGGCCGTTCAAGGACGCGGTGCTGGCGGTGCTCGGCGCCGGCGCCTGACGGCTCAGCCCCGCGTCGACGGCCGCACGAGCGCCCCGCCGGCGGCGAGGTCCTCCAGCGCCGCGGCGCTGCGAGCGGGATCGACGCCGGCGACGAGGTCGTCCAGCACCGTGACGTGCAGCCCCGCCTCGAGGGCGTCCCTCGCCGTGGCGAGCACGCAGTGGTCCGTGGCGATGCCCACGACGTCGACCTCGTCGACGCCGCGCTCCGTCAGCACCTGGATGAGCGCCCTGCCGTCGCCCGTCGTGCCCTCGAACATCGAGTACGCCGGCACGCCCTGCCCCTTGAGCACGTGGACGTCGATGAGCGCGGTGTCGAGGGACGGGTGGTACTCGGCGCCGGCGGTTCCCGCGACGCAGTGCGCCGGCCAGGTGTCGACGAAGTCGGGGACGGCAGCGAAGTGGCCGCCATTGTCGTTGCCGGCGTCGTGCCAGTCCCGCGAGGCGACGACGAGGGCTCCCGCGCCGGAGCGCAGGAAGCCGGTGATCCGGGCGGCGACGGCCGCGCCACCGTCCACGCCGAGCGCGCCGCCCTCGGTGAAGTCGTTCTGCACGTCGACGACGAGTATCGCTCTGGACATGGCCGTTCCCCTCTCCTGCCCCGCCGATCGGGGCGACACGACAACACTACGTCGGAGCGTCATCGGTGCCGGGACGCCCCCGGAGACCGACACCCCGGCGAACCACTGAGCGTGCGAGGCGATCAGCCGGGCGAGTTCGCCAGCCGGTTGCCGCAGCGGTAGTAGGCGGTCGCGAGTGTGTCGATGGGCTGCCGGGAGGCCTCCGACACCCGATCCGTCGCGAAGATGACCGCGATGAGGCGCGAGCCGTCCTCCGCGTCGACGAAGCCCGCGAGCGTGTAGGCCGTCGTGATGGACCCGGTCTTCGCCCTGACCTTGCCCCTGGCGACCTGGTTGTCGCCGGTGAAGCGGTTGCTGTACGCCAGGGTGCCGCTCTCGCCCGCGACGGGGAGCGCGCCGACGATCGGGCCGAGACCGTCCTCGTCCGCGTCCGCGCGCTGGAGCAGGGCGGCGACCAGCTCCGGCGCGACGGCGTTGTTCCTGCTCATTCCGGAACCGTCGGCGAACGTCATGCCCTCCGTGTCGAGGCCGAGGTCCTCGAGCGCCGACCGGATCGCCGGGTCCACGTCGGCCAGGGTGTTGCCCTCACCCGACTCGATCGCGACGAGGCGCGCCAGCATCTCGGCGAGGGTGTTGTCGGAGGGGACGAGCATCGGAGCGAGCAGCTCGGACACGGGAGGCGAGGAGACCTCCGCCAGCGCGCTGCCGTCGCCGGTCGCACCGTCGCGGTCGATGGTCGCTCCGGGGAAGAACGCGGCGAAGGCTTCGGCGGCGCGCCCGACCGGGTCCTCCCCGCGCGGCGAGAGGAACACCGTCGGGTCGGCGCGGTCCGCGTCGACCTGGAGCGTGGTGATGTGGGAGAGCCAGCCGGCCTGGCGCTCGGTCGCGGGCCAGGTGTCCTCCCATGTCGTCCCGCCGAAGAGGGAGCTGTCGACGATGATCCTGCTCACCGGGGTCTGGGCGAGTTCCGGATCGGCGGCCCTGGCCTGGCGCACCTGCGCCGCGAGGTCGTCCAGGTGGGCCGCCCCGGGGTACACGGACTCCTGCCCGCTCGGCAGCCGCGA
This sequence comes from Mycetocola reblochoni REB411, assembly GCF_900163835.1. GTDB lineage: Bacteria > Actinomycetota > Actinomycetes > Actinomycetales > Microbacteriaceae > Mycetocola_B > Mycetocola_B reblochoni. Next base: position 57,861 of record NZ_FUKR01000042.1, read on the forward strand.
GAGCGTCAGGTCGCCGCCGCCCCTGAGCACGATCGTGCCCGCATCCGGCCCGCGCAACACGGTGGTGCTGGCACGGTAGTCGGGACCGAGGACCCGGAGGGCCGCCGCCGCGGTGGCCAGCTTCATGACGCTCGCCGTCTGTGCGGGGACGTCGCCCCTGCGGTCGAGCAGCACCTCGCCTGTCTCCGCGTTCAGCACCACGCTCGCCGCGGTGCCGAGGCCGGGGTCGGCGAGCGGGCCGTCGACGGTGCAGTCCCTGATCGGGGAGGCGGGGACGACCGCGGCCGGCGTGGCCCTGGTCGCGGCGGGGGTGGGC
>NZ_FUKR01000013.1 GCF_900163835.1 Mycetocola reblochoni REB411
GCCCCCACCGACTCCCCCGCCGCGGAACGCACCGTGCCCGGACGGATCGTCGCCGCGTGGGCGCTGTGGGACTGGGGCTCGGCCGCGTTCAACGCCGTCGTCACGACCTTCGTGTTCGCCGTCTACCTCACCAGCGGCGGCTTCGGGGCCCCGGCGCACGTCTCCGCCCTCCTCGGCTGGTCGCTCGCAGCGGCCGGGGTGCTCATCGCGCTGCTCGCGCCCGTCACCGGCATGCGGGCCGACCGGGCCTCGCGCCGCACCCTGTGGCTCGGCGTCAACACCGGGATCGTCGTGCTCACCATGGCGCTGCTGTTCGTCGTCAAGCCCGAGCCCGGCTACCTCTGGCTCGGCCTGCTGCTGCTGGCCGCGGGGAACGTGTTCTTCGAGTTCGCCTCCGTCAACTACAACGCCATGCTCGCGCAGGTGTCGACGCCCCGGACGATCGGACGGGTCTCCGGCTTCGGCTGGGGCATGGGCTACCTCGGCGGGATCGTGCTGCTGCTGGTCGTCTACCTCGGCTTCATCGCGCCGGAGGTGGGGCTGTTCGGCGTCACCGCGGAGGACGGGCTCAACGTCCGCGTCGCCATGCTCGTCGCCGCCGCCTGGTTCGGCCTGTCCGCGATCCCCGTCCTGCGCGCGGTGCGCGACAAGCCGCGCGCCGCGCCCGTGCCCCGCATCGGCTTCTTCGCCTCCTACAGGGAACTCGGTCGCCGCATCGCCCTGCTCTGGCGCGAGCACCGCCCCGTTCTGGGCTTCCTGCTCGCCAGCGCCGTGTTCCGCGACGGCCTGGCCGGCGTGTTCACCTTCGGCGGAGTGCTGGCCGCGGGGACCTTCGGGTTCGGCGCCGACACGGTGCTCCTGTTCGCGATCGCTGCGAACGTCGTCGCAGGGATCTCGACCGTCGTCGTCGGGCTGCTCGACGACCGGATCGGCTCACGCACCGTCATCATCGCCGCCCTCATCGGCCTGGTCGTCAGCGGGCTGGCGGTGTTCCTGCTGCACGACGCCGGCGCGACCGCGTTCTGGGTGTTCGGGCTGGCGCTGTGCATGTTCGTCGGCCCGGCGCAGTCCGCCTCACGGAGCTACCTGCAGCACCACATGCCCGCCGGTCGCGAGGGAGAGGTCTACGGCCTCTACGCGACGACGGGACGGGCGGTGTCGTTCCTCGCGCCGACCGCGTTCGCCCTCGCCGTCACCCTCGGCGGCGCCCAGTACTGGGGCGTGATCGGGCTCGTCGTCGTGCTCGTCGCCGGACTGGTGCTCCTGCTCGCCCTGACGCCTCAGGAGCGGACCGCGACCAGGCGGTAGGCCGCCACGTTCGCCGCACGGTGCCGGCTCACCATGCGGGCGATCGCCTCAGGGTCGGCCCCCGCCTCCAGCGCGGCGATGACCTCGTCGTGCTCCGCGAGCACCCGCTCCGAACGCTCGGGCGTCAGCACGACGGCCGCGGCGATGGAACGCGAGGCTGGCCTCGGCGAACCCCGCCTCGTCGCCGTCGGCGACCGCGGTACGCATCAGCGCATTCGCCTCCCGCAGGCCGACGACCACCTCCGGGCCGAGCCGCGGGACGGCCAGGGCGACGGCGACGGCCTCGATCGCCCCGTGGGCCTCGAGCGCCTCGACGACCTCGTCCGGGTCGAGGCTGCGAGCGCGGAACCCGCGCTGGTGCGTGTACTCGACGATGCCGTCGGCCTCGAGCCGCCGCAGAGCCTCCCGGACGGGGACGGCACTGACCCCGGTGGCCTCGGCGAGCCGGGCGATGACGAGCTTGTCCCCCGGCGCGTACTCGCCGCGCAGGTGGCGCGCGACGACGTGCTCGTACACCCGCTCCGTCTTGTCCCCCGTCGCCACCACCCTGTGCGCCTCCCGCTCGGTCGAGTCCCGCGTGCGACCGGATCGACCCGTCGTCACCACTCGAAAAACAAATACATTTTACCTATGATCGTGGGGGCCGAGTCGATGACGACCCGACGTCGTCGCGCGACTCGCCTGCGGGGCCCACCGGCCCCGGATCCCCTGTCGCGAAAAGAAAGAAGGACGCATGTCCGACACGATGACCGCCGCCGTGGTGCGCGCGTTCGGCGAGCCCCTCACCATCGAAGAGGTCGCCATCCCCGAGCCCGGTCCGTTCGACGCCCTCGTCAAGGTCGACTACACCGGTGTCTGCCACACCGACCTGCACGCCATGGACGGGGACTGGCCGATCAAGCCGAGCCCTCCCTTCATCCCCGGCCACGAGGGGCACGGCATCGTCGTCGCCGTGGGCGACCAGGTCACCAACGTCTCCGTCGGCGACCGCATCGGCAACGCCTGGCTCTGGAGCGCGTGCGGCGAGTGCGTGTTCTGTCTGACCGGCCGGGAGACGCTCTGCGAGCAGCAGAAGAACGGCGGGTACAGCGTCGACGGCTCCTTCGCTGAGTACATGCTCGTCGACTCGCGCTACGCCGGCATCATCCCCGAGGGCGTCGACCCCGTCACGATCGCGCCCATCCTCTGCGCGGGCGTGACCGTGTACAAGGGCCTCAAAGTCACCGACACCAAGCCGGGCGACTGGGTCACCATCTCCGGCATCGGCGGCCTCGGCCACCTGGCCGTGCAGTACGCCGTCGCCATGGGCCTCAACGTCGCCGCGGTCGACGTCGGTGAGGACAAGCTCGAGCTGGCGACGAAGCTCGGCGCGAGCATCGCCATCAACGCGCGCGAGCAGAACCCGGCCGAGTACCTGCAGCGCGAGCTGGGCGGCACCCACGGCGTCCTCGTCACCGCCCCGAGCCCCATCGCCTTCGCCCAGGCGATGGACATGGTCCGCCGCGGTGGGACCGTCGCCATCAACGGCCTGCCCGCCGGTGACTTCCCCGTCAACATTTTCAACACGGTGCTCAAGGGCATCACCCTGCGCGGGTCCATCGTCGGCACGCGCGCCGACCTCGCCGAGGCGCTCGACTTCGCCGCGCGGGGGAAGGTCAACACGATCGCCACGGAGCACGCCTTCGGCGACATCAACGAGGTGTTCGACGACATGCGGCACGGCAAGATCAACGGCCGCGCGGTCATGAACGTGGCCGACCTGGCCTCGGCCTGAGCCCCGCGGGTGCCCCGCCGGCGCTCCGGCGGGGCACCCCGGCCGCGGGCATTTGGGAAAGCCCCCGCCGTCACAGAGAATTGACCCATGACCACTAGCGATGAGCTCGTCGTCCTCCTGGACGAGTCCGCCCAGCCGATCGGGACAGCGCTGAAGGCCGAGGTCCACACGGAGAACACGCTGCTGCACCTGGCCTTCTCCTGCCACGTGTTCGATGCCGACGGCCGCCTCCTGGTCACCAGGCGCGCCCTGGGCAAGAAGACCTGGCCCGGCGTGTGGACGAACTCGTTCTGCGGCCACCCCGGCCCCGGCGAGGACATCGCGGACGCGGTGGTCCGCCGTGCCGAGCAGGAGCTCGGCATGACGATCAGCACGCCGGAGCTCGTCCTCCCCACCTTCCGCTACCGCGCCGTCGACGCATCCGGCGTCGTCGAGAACGAGATCTGCCCCGTCTACACAGCCGTGGCCGCGAGCACGCCGAGCCCCCGCGCGGAGGAGGTCGCCGAGCTCGCCTGGGTCGACCCACTCGACCTCGTCGCCGCCGCGGAGCTGACGCCGTTCGCGTTCAGCCCGTGGATCACCCTGCAGCTGCCCGCGCTCGTCGAGGCGGGCGCACTTCCCTCGGCGGGGTGACCCGGGCCGACCGGCTCGGCCAGTCCGACCAGGCGGGACGGGCGGCACGGCCGTAACCAGCCCACACCCGCGCGCAGCCTTGACAGCACCGGCCACGACCGCGGACCATCGGACCAGGGTCGCCCGCTGCACCCGCCACCGAGAGGGGATCCGCCATGACCGACGTCTTCGTCAACCTGCCGACCACCGACCTGAGACGGTCGCAGGACTTCTACACGGCTCTCGGCTTCCGCGTCGAGCCGGGCTTCACCGATGAGAACGCCAGCTGCATCGTCGTGGGCGAGCACGTGTACCTCATGATCCTCACCAGGGAGTTCCTTGCGGGCTTCACCGACAAGCCGATCATCGATCCCCGGACGCATCTGCAGACGATGACGGCGCTGAGCCGCACGTCGAGGGACGAGGTCGACGCCGCCATGGCCGCGGGGCTCGCCGCGGGCGGGAGCGAGCCGCGCCCGCCGCAGGACTTCGGCTTCATGTACGGCCGCGACCTGGAGGACCCGGACGGCAACGTCATCGAGTTCGTCTGGATGGACCCGCGCGCCGCCGAGGGCTCCTCCACCGCGGACGCCGCGGACGCCGCGGACGCTCCGGCCGCCGAGTAGCGCCGATGCCGCTCGACCCGGTCTTCGCCGAGCGCCTACGCACCCACAGGCGCTACCTCGTGCGCACCGCGCTGGACCAGGCCAGGAAACGGCTGCGCTCGGTGCCGCCGTGGCGACGCGGCGGCGGCGGCGAGCACGGAGAAAGCGGCTCCGCGCGCCCGCCCGCGGAGTCGTCGCCCGTCCCCGGCCCGACACCGGCAGCAGCAGCGCCGGCACCGGCACCGGGATCGCGGCCGATCGCCCCGAGCAGCCGATGCGCCCGCAGGGCGCACCGGCGCCTGGCCGCGGCATCGCGCGCCGCGTCAGACCGGGCCGCGAAGCGCCGGGCGGCCCTCGCCTGGGACCGCAGGGAGCTGGACACCGTCGGTATTCCCGGCCCGAGCGTGGGCACGAGCGAGCATCACGTCCCCGTCCCCGGCCGACAACCGGTGCGCGTCCGCGTCTACGACCCCCGACCCGACGGGGACACCGCCGTCCTGCCCGTCCTCATCAGCTTCTTCGGCGGGTCCTTCCGTGTGGGGGGGGCATCGACTACCCGACCAACGACGCGGCGGCCAGACGGCGTGCAGTGGAGGCAGCGGTACTCGTCGTCGCCGTCGAGTACGCGCTCGCTCCCGAGCACCGCTTCCCCGTCGCCGTCGAGCAGGGAGACGCCGTGCTCCGCTGGGTCGCGGCCGAGGCCGCCACACTGCACGCAGACCCGATGCGCATCGCCCTCGGCGGGACGTCGGCCGGGGGAGGCATCGCGGCCGCGGTCGCGCTGCGGAGCAGGGGTGCGGTCGGCCCCGCGGTCGCCCTCCAGCTGCTGGAGGTCCCGGCCCTGGACCTGACCGCACGACACATCGACCTCTGGCCCGCCGTGGTGATGGGCGTCCCGCTCCCGCTCGTGCTCGGCGAGATGCTCGCGGTGGCGACCGGCTACCTCGGGTCCCCGCTGCGGGGTGCACGGAACCCGCTCGCCTCGCCGCTGCGCGCCCCCGACCTCGCGGGCATGCCGCCGGCGGTGGTGCTCACGGCCGAGTACGACCCCCTCCGGCGCCAGGGCGCGCTGTACGCGGCGCGGCTGCGTGCCGCCGGCATCGACGCGAGCTGCGTGCGCTACGCCGGCGCCACCCACGACGTCCCGATCTTCGGCCGACTCGTGCCTGCGTCCAGGCGCTGGCACGACGACGTCGTCTCCGCGCTCCGCCACCTGCACGACTGAGCGCCCGGCCCCGGAGGACCGGGCGCTCGGCCCCGTCGCGCCACGTCGGGCGCGACCGCGCGGACTCAGCCCGCGGCGACGGTGCTCGTGCTGCCGACGAGCACCTCGTCGAGCCGCGAGGCGGCCTCCTCGTCGGTGATGCTCTGCGCGAGGGCGAGCTCGGACACCAGCACCTGCTTGGCCTTGTCGAGCATGCGCTTCTCGCCCGCGGACACGGACTTCTCCTGGTCGCGGCGCCACAGGTCGCGGACGACCTCGCTGATCCGGTAGACGCTGCCGGAGGCCATCTTCTCCTGGTTGGCCTTGAAGCGGCGGGACCAGTTGCCCGGCTCCTCCACGAACTCCTCGTTGAGGACCTCGTAGACGGCCTTCACGCCGTCGGCATCGATGACGTCGCGGACCCCGACGAGCTCGACGTTGTCGACCGGGAGCTGAATGGTCAGGTCGTTGGCGTGCACGTGCAGCTTCATGTAGCGCTTCTCCACACCCTTGATCTGGCGAACGTCGATCGCCGTGATGGTGACCGCACCGTGGTGGGGGTAGACCAGGGTTTCGCCGACTTCGAACTTCATTTCTCGTGGGTCCTTACTGTTGGGATGGGAAAAGCACGTGGTGAGCGGTGACGGGCCGCGGTCAGTCGAGCCAGGACGGCAGGAGCGCGAGAACCTCGTCGACCACGTCCTGCGGGACGTCCGCCGCCAGACGGCGCCTGACCGCGGCGAGCGCGCCCCCGGCCAGAAACGCCCCGAGCAGCCCGGGGTCGACGCCGGACGGCCGGTCGGGCGCCGCGGAGAGCACCCGGGCGAACTGCCCGGCGTACCCCTCGATCATGCGGTCGACGGCGCGCCCGCGCAGCGGCAGCCCGAGCACACTGACGTACAGGGGAACGGTCGCGACCATGTGGGCGATCAGCGACCGGCAGGCCTCACGCGGGGAGTCATGCGACGTCGCGGCCCCGGCCAGGCCGATGTCGCGGAAGGCTCGGCTCAGGTAGCCGGAGGCCAGGTCGTCCATGCCGGAGAAGTGCGCGTAGAAGGTGCTGCGGCTGATGCCGGACTCGCGGACGACCTCGGCCACGCTGATGTCGTCGGCGCGGGAGCGGGCCAGGCGCTCGACCGCCTCGAACACGGCCGTCTGGGTCCGCTCGGAGCGGGGATCGGATCGCCGCTTGCTCGCGGAAGAGTCGTTGTAATCAACGATTCCGAAAGCAGTGTGATCCGACATACATAGGCTATCCTACCAGTTTTCGGACAGGTGTCCGAGGGCAATCTGGCGACACCCGCGCGCCACGACGTCGATCCCCCCGCCAGATGCTAACGGGGCGCCACGATCAGTCCTCGCTGCCCGCGGTGTTCTCCGAGCCGCGGTCGGTGACCTTCGGCTTGCCCGACGACCACAGCACGACGTTCCCATCGCCGTTGATGGTGACGGCGTCCGCCCGCGTGACGAACACGACCGAGCCGCTCGCCTTCATCGTGACTCCCCCGACGCGGTCGGCGACGACGGTGATGCCGTCCGAGGTGACCTCGATGTCGGGGCAGGTCCCTGTCACGCGGACGACGGAACCGTTCGACCCGGTGACGCCCGTGCGCTCACCGCTGCACCGGACCTCGGAGTCGGCCTGGGCGATGAGCTCGTCGCGGGTCAGCACCGCACCGACCGCGCCGCTCGGGGCCTCCGACTCCTGCTCCGGCTCGATCGTCGGCTGGACGAGCTGCTCCGTCGTCGGCGTCGCGGAGACGGGGGGCGTCTCCGGGTTGTCGAGGAACTGGCCACCCGCACAGCCCGCGAGCGCGATCGCTCCGCCGAGCGCGAGCACGACCGCCGCCGCCCTGAGGGGACCGCGGGCGCTCATGCGAGCCGCCGCCCCTCGTTGTGCGCCTGCAGCCACCAGCTGGCGCCCTCGTCGTCGGAGACCCAGCTGTCCCAGAGGTAGCGCTCGCCGGTGATGCCGCTGAAGTTCCAGCGGATGAGCTTGTCGTCGCTACGGGTGCCGTCCTGGCGGATGCCGTCCCTGTGCGCCGAGGCGATCAGCTGGGCGTACTCGCCCCGCTCGGGCTCGAGGTAGCTGACCCGCCACGCCCCGAGGAGCGGGTCGTAGACCCTGACCGTCGTCGACACCGTGCGCACGCCGCCGGGGACGGCGTCATCGTCGACGACGGCGACGTCCTGCACGCCCCGGCCGTCGAGGATGTACCCGACCGTCCAGGTGAAGACGACGTCCTCCCAGTCGGCGCCCTCACGCTCGCGCCGGGTCGAGGTGACCGCCCAGCGTCCGACGAGCCGGCCGAAGGTGGCGATGCGGTGCGGGTAGCGGCTGCTCGGCCCGTCCGCCGACAGCACGCCGAGGAGCGGATCCGGTGCGGGAGCGTTCATGGCTGGCCTTTCGCTTCTCAGTTGCCGCGGTGCCCGGCGTCGGTCGACCCGACGTCGGTTCGGTGGAAGTTGGCGAACGACCGCGAGGCGGTCGGACCGCGCTGCCCCTGGTAACGGGAGCCGTACTGCGCACTGCCGTAGGGGTTCTCGGCGGCGGAGCTCAGCTGGAAGAAGCAGAGCTGGCCGATCTTCATGCCCGGCCACAGGGTGATGGGCAGCGTGGCCACGTTGCTCAGCTCGAGGGTCACGTGCCCGCTGAAGCCCGGGTCGATGAAGCCGGCCGTCGAGTGGGTGAGCAAGCCGAGACGCCCGAGCGAGCTCTTACCCTCGAGCCGCGCGGCCACGTCGTCGGACAGGCCCACCTGCTCGAAGGTCGCGCCGAGGACGAACTCGCCGGGGTGAAGGATGAAGGGCTCGTCCGGCTTGACCTCGATCAGGCGCGTGAGCTCCGGCTGGTCCTGAGCGGGATCGATGAAGGGGTACTTGTGGTTGTCGAACAGCCGGAAATAGCGGTCGAGGCGCACGTCGATCGACGACGGCTGGACCATCGCCTCGTCGAGCGGGTCGAGCGCGATCCGGCCCGAGGCCAGTCCGGCCTTGATGTCACGATCAGAGAGCAGCACGGTCTCATCTTAACGGGGAGGCGCGTGTCCGGAGCGAGGGCGGATCGCGTCGGAGCGAGGGCGAGGCGGCCTGACGACCTGCTATCGTTGAGCCCGAGGCCGGCCCGGCAGCGCTCCGGGTGTCTTGCGCGGATGTAGTTCAATGGTAGAACTTCAGCTTCCCAAGCTGATAGCGCGGGTTCGATTCCCGTCATCCGCTCCATTTCTTGCCGCTGTTCCCGCTGCAACGCGCGATGCTCTGGCACCTCAGTCGATCTGGTAGACGGCGCGGCGGGCCAGGCACCGCTCACTCCTCCGCAAGGTAGTCGAGGGCGCCGCGGGTGACGACGGCGGACCCGGCGGTGAGCTCGGCGACGAGTGCGCCCAGCTCGGGTTCCTCGCTCTGCGGAACGCCGAGACGGAGGCCGACGTCCGCCGCGTAGTCGGCATCGAGGACAGCCCAGCCCCGGCGGCGCGCCTGCGCCTCCAGTGATGCCGCCGCGGCGTAGTCCAGCCGAACCTCCAGCAGCCGCCGCAGGACGAGTGTGCGCGGCCGAGCGACGGCGATCGCCTCGGCCACGGCGCCCCGGTAGGCGCGGGTCAGACCGCCGGCACCGAGCAGCACTCCCCCGAAGTAGCGGGTCACGACGGCGACGACGTCGCTGAGCCCCGCCGAGGTGAGCGCGTCGAGCATGGGAGCCCCCGCGGTCCCCGAGGGCTCGCCGTCGTCGTTGCTGCGCTGCGTCCGTGCAGACGGACCGAGGACGAAGGCGCTGCAGTGGTGCCGCGCCCTCGGGTGCTCTGCACGGACGGCGGCGATGAGGGACCGTGCCGCGTCCTCCGTCGCGACGGGCACGAGGTCACAGCGGAACAGGGACCGCTTGACCTCCAGCTCCGCGACGACGGGGCCCTGGACGGTGCGGTAGCTCGCCGGTCCGGCCCCCTCCGTCGGCTCCGGCCCCTGGCGGGACTCGTCCGCCGCAGGGGAACCCGACCCCGCGCTCAGAGCTGGCCCTGCACCTCGGTGCCGGCGGGGATCGGGTCCATGATGACGACGACCGGGTCGGCGGCGGCGGCGCCGGCGATCGCGGCGTTGAGCGCCGCAACGGGAGCGCCGACCGAGTGAGCGTCGAGCAGTGCCCGGCTCGACCACTTCTCGATCATGAGGATGGTGCCGTCGGGGGCGTCGTGGATCGCATACAGCTCGCACCCCTCCTCCTCGTGCACGGCGGGGATCGAGGCGACCAGCGCGGCCCTCAGCTCATCGAGCTTGCCCGGCTGCGCGGTGAAGTGGGCGGTGACGACAACGGGGGCGGTCATGCGGGTCCAATCTGTGCGGAGGCGGTCGGCGGTGGACGCAGCCGTTGTGGCTGGCCGCCGAGTCGAGGATAGCGGCAGCGCCGGGACGCGCTCCGGGGCTCAGCCCCGCGAGCCACCACCGGGGGTGCCTCCGTTGCCGGCGCCGCGAGCGTCGTCGCCCGGGCCGTCGGAGTCATCGCCCGTACCGCCCCTGATGGCGGCGAGCACGCAGACGAGGATCCCGAAGAGGGCGATCACCGCGGCCGCTACGAGAAGCGACTCCTGCGGGATCCAGGCGTTCTCCGTCGTGCCGAACAGCGCGCCGAGCGCGACGACGGCTCCGAGCCCGATGATCACCAGGCCAACGATGCCGGCGATGCTCTTTCCCGGTCTGCGACTCATCAGCACTCCCATCCCTGCTCCCAGCGTGGCCGAGCGGAGTGACCGGGTCAAGTGGACGCGCACCGATACGGGTTTCGACGAGGCGGCTCGGCCCGCTCCGGCCGCAGCTCCGACTCCGGATTTGGCTTCGGCAGCAACACGGTGCGGACGAGCCGACCGCACCGAGCCGCGCACGCCGCGGCACCGGCCCGACGGTAGGCCGGGACGGCGGCGGCGTCAGCCCTCGAGGCCGTTCTTCCGTGCGACAGCCCCGAGCCATGCCAGGCTCGGCTTGGGGGTGCGCTCGAAGGTCTCCCTGTCCACGCCGATCAGGCCGAAGGTGGGCCGGTAGCCGCTGGCCCACTCGTAGTTGTCCAGTGCGCTCCAGTGCTGGTAGGCCCTGACGTCGATCCCGTCCTCGATGGCGCGGTGCAGACCGCGAAGCGCTCCCTCGGTGTAGGCGATCCGCCGGCTGTCGTCGGAGGTCGCGATGCCGTTCTCCGTGACGAGCACCGGCACGCCGCCGCTGAGCTCCCAGGCGCTGCGGACGCCCATCTCGAGGGCCTCGGGGAAGAACTCCCAGCCCGTGAGCGTCGTCTCGACCTCCTCGGAGACCGGGGTGGGCCCCTCCGGACCAATGAAGGTGCGGGTGTACGCCTGCACGCCGACGAAGTCGTCGCCGGCCGAGTTCTCCAGGTACCAGAAGTCGCGCGGGTGGCCGTACTCGTACAGCTTCTCGTCCGCTCCCGGCTCGCCGGTGGAGTGGAACGCCTGCGTGGCGATCGTCCAGCCCGCCTTCACCCCGGGAACGGTGTGCAGGATCTCGGCCGAGCGGCGGTGCGACTCGAGCAGCGTGTCGGCGACGCCGAGGTCGGGGTTCGGCAGCCCGTAGGCGACGAGGTTGGCGGCGTCCTCCCCTCCGGCGAGCATCGCGGCGATGTTCGGCTCGTTGATGGTGCAGACGTACTCGACGCCCTCGAGGATCGGGAGAACCGTCTCGGAGTATCGGGCGAAGAGATCGGCGGCGTCGGCGGCGCGCCAGAAGCCGTCGTTCTGGAACCAGCGCGGAACGGTGAAGTGCATGAGTGTGACCGTCGGGTCCAGCCCGTTCTCGCGCGCGGTGTCGATCATGCGGCGGTAGTGGTCGAGCTCCGCGCGGGAGACGAACCCCCGCTCGGGCTCGATCCGCGCCCACTCGATGGAGAAGCGGTACGAGTTCAGCCCGGCCTCGGCCAGGAGCCGCATGTCCTCCGGGTAACGGTGGTAGTGGTCCATGGCGTCGCCGGACGGCTCGACCATGGTCGTGTCGGCGGCGTGCTCCATCACCCACCAGTTGCTGTTGACGTTGTTGCCCTCCACCTGGTGCGCGGCGGTGGCTGCGCCCCAGAGGAATCCGTCAGGGAACGTGAGCACGGTGAGTCTCCTTCATGAGTGGGTCGGTGGGTGGATGAGTGGGGGATGAGCGGAGGGATGTGTTGATGGCTGGGTCGGCGGGGAGCCGGTGGGCCGACGAGCGGCGCTGCCGCGTGCGCGGGTGTGCGGGCCAGCGCGGGCGGGTCTCACGACGGAAGCGCAGCGACTCAGCCGGGCGCTCCGGCGTTGTCGGAGGCTCCGGCGTCGTCGGGCGCTCCGGTCGCCTCCGGCGCGGGCGCGGGCGCGGACCCGGCGGCGAGCGCGCCGGGCTCGGCGCGCTCGAAGGATGCGTCGGTGACCTCTCCCCAGAACGTGCTCAGCGCGACGGCGGTCGCCACCGGAGACTCGCCGTCGAGGTGCGGGCAGTGCGCACCGCCGGGGATGGCGACCTCACGGGCGCCGAGGCCGAGCGCCGCCTCGTGCTGCATGGTCAGCGGCCACTTGTCGTCGTGCTCGCCGTACGCCACGAGCGCCGGCAGGCCGGTCGCGCGCAGGAGCTCGGTGGTGTCGGGGTCGGTACGCAGGATCTCGGCCCCGCCGAGGAGGTTGTCGGGGCTGGTCCGCTCGGCCCGGAGCCGGAGGAAGGCCAGCCCTGGGTCGAGTTCGGAGTCGGGGACCCCGAGCGTGTCCGGGTTGTCGCGGTACCAGAGCCCGATGCTGCCTCCGGCGCGCACCGTGTCGGTCGTCTCCTGGTGCCGCCCGGGCCAGCCGTGGGGTCCGGAGCACAGCAGGGTCACACTGAGGAACCGCGAGGGGTCGGCGATCGCCGCGGCACGCGCGACACAACCGCCGAAGCTGTGCCCGACGAGATGAACGGCCCCGCCCGCGCCCACCGCGTCGGCGACGAGCAGTGTGTCGCCGGCGAAATCGGGGAGCCGGTAGTTCTCGATCCCGACCGGCCCGGCCGAATCGCCCTGCCCGCGCTGACTGTAGGCCACCGCATCCCAGCCGGCCGCGGCCAGGCGCGGCAGGAAGGTCGTGAAGTCCTCCTTCGTGCCGGTGAAGCCGGGCACGAGCAGCACCGTTCCACGTGGAACATCGTGCCCGTGCGCGGCGGCCGCTGCCCGGAGCACCGTCAGTGGCCCGACCGGCAGCTCGACCGAGAGCACCTCGACGCCCGCGGGCAGAGGCAGCTCTCCGAACGCAGCGGCAGGGCGCAGCGACGGCCGCGCCTCCGTCGGGGCACTCATCGCGCCCCCTTCGCCCTGGCCGGGTTCGGGACCGCGTCGAGCAGGCTGACCGTGTACTCGTCGCTCGGGTGCCGCAGCACCTGCGCGGTCTCCCCCCGCTCGACGACCCTGCCCCGGTTGAGAACGAGGATGTTCTCGGTCACCAGGCGTGCGCTGAGCAGGTCGTGGGTGATGTAGAGCATGCTCACGCCCCACTGCTCGCGCAGGTCCTCGAGCAGGGCGAGCACACCGGCACGCAGCGACACGTCCAGCATCGACACCGGCTCGTCGGCGATCAGCACCTGCGGGTCGCTCGCGAGCGCCCTGGCGATGACCACGCGCTGGCGCTGCCCGCCGGAGAGCTGGTGCGGCAGCTTGGCGGCGAACTGCTCCACCGGGGTGAGCCCGACGGTGTCGAGCAGTTCGAGCACGCGCCGCCGGGCATCGGCACCACGCAGCCCGGTGTAGTTCACCACGGGACGGGTGAGCGTGTACTCGACCGTGTGCAGCGGGTTGAGGGCCGAGTACGGGTCCTGGAACACCATCTGGACGTCCTTGTGCAGCTCGCGCAGGGCGCGGCGGCGCAGGCCCGTCACGTCGAGGTCGCCGAAGCGGATCGAACCCGCGGTCGGCTTCTCGACGCCCGTGATGAGCTTCGCGAGCGTCGACTTTCCCGAGCCGGACGCGCCGACGAGGGCGAGCGCTTCCCCCGGCTCCAGGCGGAACGACACGTCAGAGACGGCCGTCACCTTCTCCTCCCCCCGCCGCGGGGCCGGGTAGACCTTGCTGACGCCCTCCACGACGATCGCGGAGTCAGCGCTGCGGGCCTGCCGCGCAGAGACGGTCGGTCGCGTCGTCGTGACATCGATGCGCGCCTTGCCCTCGCGCTTGCGCGTGCCCATGTCGACGAAGCCGGGGATGGAGATCGTCTCGGCGCGCGGGTCGGCGTAGTGGCTGAGCAGCATGCGTGTGTACGGATCCTGCGGACGCTCGAGGATGTCGACGCTCCTGGCGTCCTCGACGATGCGGCCCTCGTGCATCACCATGACGCGCTCCGTCGCCTCGAGCACGATCCCGAGGTCGTGGCTGATGAGGATCGCGGTGAAGTTCTCGCTCTTCTGCAGCGCCTGGATGGTGTCCATGACGGCGTGCTGGACGAGCACGTCGAGCGCCGTCGTCGGCTCGTCGAACACCATGAGCTGCGGCTCCAGCGAGAGGGCGATCGCGATAGACACGCGCTGGCGCATGCCGCCGGACAGCTCACCGGGGTAGCGGTCGAGCACCTCGGGCCCGAGGCCGACCTTCTGCACGAGCTCGGCCGCCCGCCCCGCACGCTCGTGCGCACCGACGTGACCGTGCGCGCGGAACACGTCCATGAAGTGGTTGCGGATGGTGCGCACCGGGTTGAGCGCGTTCATCCCCGACTGGAGCACCATGGCGAAGCCGCCCTGGCGCTGACGCCTCAGCTCCTCGGCATCGAGTTCGCGGATGTCGCGCCCGCCGAAGAGGATCCGGCCGTTGCTGATCTGGGCCGGCGCCTTCTGCAGCCGCGTGAGGGCGAAGCCGAGCGTCGACTTGCCCGAGCCGGACTCGCCGACGAGCCCGACGAACTCGCCGCGCCCCAGCGTGAACGACACCCGGTCGACCGCCTGGACGGGTTCCATGCCCGGCGAGGCATAGACGACGGACAGCTCGCGGACGTCGAGGAGGACGTCGTTCTCTGCGGCGCTCACGGTGCCGCTCGCGGGGGTCGTCATGCTCATCGTCCCTTTCCTTCCCTGAGGCGCGGATTGGAGATCCCGTCCACGCCGAAGTTGATCAGCGTGAGGCTGAGGGCGAGCAGCGCGATGCACAGTCCCGGCGCGAACAGCAGCAGCCACTGGCCGGTCAGGAGCGAGTTGGAGTTCTGCGCCCAGTAGAGCATCGTGCCCCAGCTGACGATGCTCGAGTCACCGAGCCCGAGGAACTCCAGGCCCGCCTCGGCGAGGATCGCCGCCGTGGCCGCGCCGAACAGGCTTCCGGTGATGAGCGAGGTCATGTTCGGCAGGATCTCGCGGAACACGATGCGCGCCGAGCCGTCGCCGGAGAACTGCGCGGAGGTGACGAAGTCCCTGCCGCGCAGCGACTGGGTCTGCGAGCGCAGCACCCTGGCGCCCCACGCCCAGCCGGTGACGACGATCACGGCGATGATCATCAGGATGCCGCCGTTCTGCAGGTAGGCGGCGATGACGATCATGAGCGGCAGGCCGGGGATGACCAGGAACAGGTTGACGACGAAGCCGACGACCTCGCTGGCGACGCCGCGCAGGTAGCCCCAGCTCAGGCCGATGAGCACGGCGACGATGGTCGACAGGATGCCCGCGGCGAAGCCGACGACGAGGCTGATCCTGGCGCCGTGCATGAGCTGGCTGAGCACGTCCTCGCCGGCGGCCGTCGTGCCGAGCCAGTGCGCCCAGGAGGCCGCGCCGTTGCGCTCGAAGCCGTTGTCCTTCGGCCCGTACGGCGCGAGGACGGGCGCGAACACCGCGACGACGACGAAGAAGCCGAGGATGCAGATGCCGATGCGGGCCTTCGTGTTGCCCCACACGGTGGCGACCATGCGGCCGACGGCGCGCCACCTGCTCGGGGCGGCGATACCGTCGCCGGTGTGGTCTGACGGAATTCTGACGTTCTGCGTTGAAGTCATCGGCGGGTCCTTGGGTCGAGTACGCCGTACAAGATGTCGACGAGGAAGTTGGCGATGAGCACGCTGACGGTGATCATCAGGAAGAGCGCCTGCATCAGCGGGTAGTCCTGGCCGATGACGGCGTTGAAGAGCAGGTAGCCGATGCCCGGGTAGCCGAACACCTGCTCGACCAGGATCGAGCCGCCGACCACGCCGCCGAGCGCCAGGCCGAAGCCGGTGAGGTTCGGCAGGATCGCGTTGCGGGCGGCGTAGCGGATCGCGACGGTGCGCCCGCGCAGGCCGTTGGCCTCGGCGAAGGTCACGTAGTCGTCGCCGAGGGTGTTGATCATGGCGTTGCGCATGCCGATGATCCAGCCCCCGAGCGAGGTGATGAGGATGGTCAGTGCCGGCAGGATCGCGTGCAGCAGCACGTCGCCGATGAACTCGGCCGTGAAGCCGGGTGTGCTGGTGGCGGCGTAGGCCCCCGTCGTCGGGAACCAGTGCAGCACGTAGCCGAGGAAGAACAGCAGCAGCAGTGCCGTCCAGAAGTACGGGAAGGTGCTGAGGAACGACCCGGTCAGCGTCGGGAGCGAGTCCAGCCAGGTGCCCCGCTTCCACGCGGCCGCGACGCCGATGAGGGTGCCGAGCACGAACGCCAGGACCGTCACGATGCCGACGAGCCCGATCGTGTACGGCAGCGCCGTCGACACCATGCTGGACACGGTCTGCGGGTAGAAGGTGTAGGAGACGCCGAAGTCGAGCGTCACGACCTGGTGCAGGTAGGACAGGTACTGGTCCCACAGCGACCCGGTGGGCACGCCGAGCTGCGCCTCGATGGCGGCGCGGGTGGCCTCGGTGACGGGGCCGTTCTGGGACAGCTTGGCGATCGCGGCGTCGGCGGGGGACCCGGGCATGAGCCGCGGAAGGAAGAAGTTCAGCGTGACGGCGGCCCACAGCGTGAGCACGAACAGTCCGAGCTTCTGGGCGATGTACTTCACTTCTGGCCCCCCGTCGCGCGCTTGAGCTTGGTGAACGTCAGCAGCGGGGCCGAGTCGTAGTTCTGCGGGATCATGTAGGGGTCGTCCTCTGTGGGCCATCCGGTGAACTTGGCGTCGTTGTACAGGCCCCAGCTTCCGCCGTAGTACATGCCGATGACGGGGAGCTCGTCGTAGACGATGTTCTGCAGCTCGTCGACGATCTCGCCCTGGCGGCCCTCGTCAACGGTGGAGCGGTACTCGGCGAGGAGCCGGTCGGCGTCGTCGGATCGGTAGCGGGCGAAGTTGTTCGCCGTGGACTCACCCACCGGGACGTAGAAGTCGCTGGAGAGCAGCGAGTTGAACGCCTGGTAGATGTCCCCGTTGCCCATGCCGCCGATGGCGACGTCGAAGTCGCCGTTGCTGATCGCCTGCTGGTATCCGGCGGGCTGCGGCAGTTCGAGGGAGACGGTGATGCCGATGTCGCCGAGCTGGCGCTGCACGGCCTGAGCGGCCCGCGTCCAGTCGGAGTAGCCGTTGGCCGTGGTGAGCGAGAACTCGAACTGCGTGCCGTCCTCGTCGACGAGCGTGCCGTCCTTCTGCGTGTACCCGGCCTTGGCGAACTCGGCGAGGGCCGCGTCGGTGTCCTGCTCGATGATGCCGCCGTTGGGGATGCTCGGGTCGAGCGAGTCCTCCTGGTTGGGCAGGATGAGGCCGGTCTGGCCCGCGGGCTCCATGTAGCCCTCGCTGGCGACCTCGGCGATGCTGTCGCGGTCGAGGGCGAGGGCGATGCCGCGGCGGACGTGCACGTCGTCGAAGGGGGCGACGTCGTTGTTGGGCATCAGTCCGATGACGCCGGCGTTGGGGAACCACCACTTGTTGTTGGGGCTGGCCGCACCCCAGGTGCCCGACACGTCGGAGATGAAGGAGTAGGACCAGTCGTAGCCGCGGGTGACGGTGTCGAGCTGGTTGTTCGTCGACGGCAGCACGATGTGCTCGATCTCGATCTTGTCGGCCTGCCAGTAGTCCGGGTTGCGATCGACGGAGTACTGCTGGTCGTTGTAGTTGCCGAGGACGAAGGGACCGGTGCCGACCGGGTCCTCGTTGCGGTAGGTGGAGGGGTCCTCCACGTCGGACCAGAGGTGCTCAGGCACGATCATCGTCTTGCCGATGATCGCCAGCGCCGGGGTGTCGTCGCTCTGCAGCGCCAGCGTGACGGTGTCGCCGTCCACCTCGACACTGTCCAGGTGCTGCCAGGCGCCGTAGATGTCCAGCTCGGGGCTGTCCTTGATGAGCTGGAAGGTGAAGGCGACGTCCTCCGCGGTGAACGGCTCCCCGTCGCTCCAGGTGACGCCGTCGCGGATGTGCATGGTGATGGTGCGCGGGTCCGGCTGCTCCCAGCTGTCGGCGAGCCACGGGTGCTCGGCGCCGTCGAGCGGGTTGATGAGGATGAGCGGCTCGTAGATCCAGCGGGCGGCGGTGCGCGCGTTGGTGATGTACGGGTTGAAGTTGCGGTCGAAGAGCGGGTTGCCCTTGTCGGCGTTGATGAGCATCGTGTCCTCGCCGATGCTCGGGTCGGGCTGCGAGGTGATCTGGATGCTGCACCCGCTGACGGCGAGTGCTGCGGCCGTGATGCCCGCGAGCGCCAGCGTTCGCCAGCGGCGTGTGGTGTGCGTCTTTGACACAGTGAACCTCATGTCGTCTCTGTCATAAGGCAGTCCGGGGGGCTGCGTGCGACGGTGTCGCTACTCGGCAGTGTAAGCGCATACATTCGAGTCGTGCAACCGTGCCGCCACCCGGCGGCTAGCCTGGACCGCGTGCCAGACACCGCCGCCGCCGAGCCCATGCCCGAGCACGCACCCGTGCCCGTGCCCGTCGAACCGATCGACCGTGTCTCCTGGCCGCTACTGACCGATCGCCTGCGCCTGCGCCGCGCCACCCCTGACGACGTCGAGGCGATCTGGCGACACCGCCGGCTGCCCGAGGTCAGCCGGTGGATCACCTCGGGCCCCGATGACCTGGACAGCTTCCGAGCCCAGATGGACGAGCCGGGCCGCCTCACCCAGATGCTGCTCATCGAGCGGCTCGATGACCCCACCCGCCTCCCCGTCGGCGACGTCACGCTGCGCATCGGCGACGGCTGGTCCCAGCGCGAGGTCCGCGATCGCGCACGCAACACCGAAGCCGAACTCGGCTGGACACTGCACCCCGACGTCGGAGGACACGGCTACGCCACCGAGGCGGTGCGCGCGGTGATCGATCGCTGCTTCACCGAGCTCGGCCTCCGACGCGTCACCGCCGGCTGCTTCGCCGACAACGAACCGTCCTGGCGGCTGATGGAGCGTCTCGGTATGCGGCGCGAAGAGCACAGCAAGGCGACGGCCCTCCACCGCACGGGCGTCTGGCTCGACGGGATGAACTACGGCGTGCTCGCCTCCGAGTGGCCGGCGGCGGCGACCGGCCGCTCCCAGACGTAGGGCGTCGTCGTCGAGACGGCCAGGAAGCCGTACCGTTCCAGGATCGGGCGTGAGTACGCCGTCGAGTCGCTGTGGATCAGGGTTTTGCCCGCCGCCAGCGCGGAGCGCGCCCTCGCCGCGGTGAGGGCGCGGTAGATGCCCCGTCCTCGCCAGTCCGCTCGCGTGGCCCCTCCCCAGATACCCGCGAACCGCGAGCCGGGGACGGGCTCGAGCCGGCCGGCGCAGATGGGCTCCCCGCCGGCCTCGGCGACCCAGAGCTCGGTGCCGTCCCCTCGCGACAGCCGGTCCAGCACGGCGTCGGCCCGCCGCGGCGAGACCGGATCGCCGAAGGCCCGATCGACCATCGCGCTCGTTGCCCTGACGTCGGGCTCCGCGTCGATCCGCCGCAGCAGCACGATGCCCGCGGGGAGCGGGACGTCGACGGCGAGCGACTCGGCCTGGCCGAGCATGATCGACTCGGTCTCTTCTGCGCGAAAACCGTTGTCGCGCAACGCGCTCTCCAGACCGGGGATCCGGTCGTGGCCACGGGTCTTCCACTCCAGCTGCGACACGGTCGGGTCGGACGCGACATGAGCGAGCGCGAGCCGCACCAGTTCCCGGACCGACTCGCCCGCCCCGAGACGGAACGGCGCGTAGCCGATGAACCCGCTGCCGCCGGGGAACGTCGCCAGGTGAAGCGGGCCGAGCCGTTCGGTGCGCAGCGCGTGCGCGGTCTCGGCCTCCCCCCTGAGCTCGGCGTCGTACGCCGCGAGGAGCTCCGCGGCACGATCGGATCCGGCGGCATCAGACATCGGACATCGGACCAGCATGGACCGCGATCGCCGCGCGAGCAAGACGGGGTCGCGCCCGCCGACGCGTGCCCGGCTCAGCCCCGCCGGACGGAGCTGTCCCTGAGCACGACCTCGACCGGCAGCCGCACCGACATCGGCGGAGCATCCGGCTCGTCCAGCCGGCGCGCCATGACCTCGATCGCGGCGCGGCCCAGCTCGGTCATCGGCTGCCGGACCGTGGTCAGCCGCGGGTGAGATCGCGCTGCTGCGTCGATCCCGTCGAAGCCGGTGACGACCACGTCCTGGGGCACGCGCACGCCGGCCGCGGCGAAGGCGTCCAGCACGCCGAGGGCCATCTGATCGTTCGAGGACATCAGCGCGGGGGGCAGCCCGCTCCGCACCAGCTCGTCGCCGATCCGGCGCCCCGCGGCCCTGCTGAAGTCGCCGCGCAGCACCGGGACGTCGGCTAGGTCCAGCCCGGCCTCCGCGATGGCCCTCTGGAAGCCCTGCCAGCGCTGCGCACCGTCGGGCGAGTCCACCGGTCCGGCCAGGTAGCTCGGCACCCGGCCGCCCGTCTGCTCGAGGACATGACGGGTGAGCGCCGCCATCCCCTGCGCGTTGCTGACGGTCACGTGGTCGTTGCTGTCGCCGCGCCGTGGACCGGCCAGGACGACGATGGGGATCCGGGCCGAGAGCCGCTCCAGCACGTCGTCGGGCACGCTGTTCGCCAGCACGACCAGGCCATCCACCCGTCCGGCCATGTCGCGGGCTACGGAGGTCGCCGGGTCGCCCCGGCCGACGCCGACCATGAGCACGAAGCCACGCCTCCACGCCTCCAGCTCCGCCCCGCGCAGCACCTCGTCCAGGAACAGCGTCGCCGCCCCGGCGTCCTCCGGCGGTGCCGCCTCGTGCACGATGCTGAACTCGTCGCCGGCGGCGCCGTCGTCGTCGTCGGTGAAGACCGTGAACTCGGCCGCCTCGTCGAGGGCGTCGAAGCCGGGGAAGTACAGGCCCAGCACCCCGGTCCGCCGCTCGGCCAGCCCCCTGGCGCTGCCGCTGGGCACGTAGCCGAGCTCCGTCACCGCGCCGAGCACGCGCTCGCGCGTGACGGGACGCACGGCGTCCGGCGTCCGCAGCACGCGCGACACCGTCGCGATGGAGACCCCCGCCCGCTCGGCGACGTCGTACACCGTGGGGACCTTCGACACCACTCGTCTCCTCCGCTCGCGCCGCCCGGACGCGGCAAGACAGTCGTCAGACCAATGTAACCGCATTCATTTCCGGCGCCGGCCGCGGAGTTGACACAGAGAGTGCTCAGGCGGTGGGATCTGAGTATGAGCGACTACGAGATCGACGAGGCCACGGCGGACGCCATCCTCGGTCACATGAACGGCGACCACAGCGACGACAACCTCCTCATCGCGCGGGCGTTCGGAGCCAGGGACGCCGTCCGCGCTCACATGACCGACGTCACCGTCGACGAGGGCGTCTGGCTCGCGGAGACGCCGATGGAGGAGATCACCGTGCGCGTGCCGTGGTCGACCCGGCTCACCGCGCGCGCCGACGCCCGCCGCGAGGTGGTGGAGCTGTACACGCGCGCCTGCCGCGAGCTCGGCGTGACGCCGCGCGAGGAGCACTAAGGGCTGACACGTCCGTGCTCACGGCCGCGGGCCCCGTCAGGACCACCCGGTCGTGACGGGGCCCGCGGCGGCCCTGCTCGCTACTCGTTGCCGAGCTTCTTGTCGATCGACTCGCGCGCCTCACCGACCTTGTCGGCGTACTTGTCGCCCGTGACCTTGTTGACCGCACCGGCGACGCCGTCCAGCACGCGGTCGCTGACCTTCTCCGCCTGCTCGCTCTTCAGCGCCTCCTGGACCTTCTCGCTGTTCGCCTCGACGAAGTCCTTGGCCTTCTTGGTGAGATCCTCGATACCCATGTCGCCCCTTCTCCGCGCCCGTGGCGCTGACGGTTTCCGCGGCCCGGTCGGGCCAGGCAACATTTTCCGACGCCGGGGGCGACGGGGCAAGATCCCCGTGCCGGGGCCACACGATGCACAGCGCACACCCCGGAACAGCAGTGTTCACGCACCGCCGGAGCGGCTATATTTAGGTTTACCTCACCCACTTGGACCCCCGGGAGCATGATGTCGACAGTCACCCCCTTCTCCGTGGCACTGCGCACGCGCACCCAGGCCAGCCACGCGTCCAGCGAGGGCGCGGGCTTCATGGACGAGCTGATGAGCGGCAAGGGCACCCGCGAGGACTACATCGCCATGGTCGCCCAGCACTACTTCATCTACGAGGCCATCGAGGCCGCCGCCGAGCGCATGCGCCGGGACCCCGTCGCCGCGACGTTCATCTCCGACGAGCTGACCCGCCTGCCCGCGATCGAGGCCGACCTGGAGTTCCTCATCGGACCGGACTGGCGCGAGCGGATCGAGCCGCTGCCGACGACGCGCGACTACGTGGCCAGGATCACCGAGGTCGGCGCCACCTGGGCCGGCGGCTTCGTCGCCCACCACTACACCCGCTACCTCGGCGACCTGTCCGGCGGTCAGATCATCCGCACGCTCATGCAGCGTCAGTTCGGCTTCGACACGAACGGCGTCGGGTTCTACCTCTTCGCCGACATCGCCAAGCCGAAGGTGTTCAAGGACGTGTACCGCCAGCAGCTCGACGACGCCCCGTGGGACGAGGCCGAGAAGGCCAGGGTCATCGACGAGGTCATCCGCGCCTACGCGTACAACACGGCGCTGTTCGCCGACCTCGCCAGGGCGAAGGCCGAGGCCGCGCAGGTCGCGTGAGCCCCGGCGACGCGGACCGTGTGGGCGCAAGCGGTACGGACCGGGTGAGCCCTCGCGTTGCGGGCGGACGACGAGGCCGCAGCGGGGGACGACGTGCGGCGCTCGGCGCGGCGGCGGTCGTCGTGGTCGCCGCCGGGCTGGCCGCCCACCGGCTCGGCTGGGGCCCGGTCGCCGACGGCTGCTACACCGCGCTGCTCTACCTGCTGATCGCTGTCGCGCTGCCGCGGGTGCGCCCGATCGCCGTCGGCGCGTCCGCGGTCCTGCTCAGCGCGGCGGTCGAGCTGTTCCAGCTGACGCCCGTCCCCGCGGAGCTGTCCGCGCGCTTCACGCTCGCCCGGCTCGCGCTCGGGACGTCCTTCGACGCCCTCGACCTGCTCTGGTACCTGGCCGGTGGCGTCATCGCCGCCGCGGCCGACGCGGTGCTGCGCGCTCGGGCGGACCGGCGGGCCCTGCCGACACGGCCGGCTTCCCGGGAGCGGGTGGACCGACCGGTGCGAATGGACCGGACGGACCGACCGGGCGAGACGCGCTGACGCCTACGCGCCGCGCTCGGGCGCGATGAGGCGGATCACCTGGGAGTCGTCCTCGGCGGCGAGGCCCTGCGCCTGCCCGACGAGGTACAGCTGCTCGGCCGCCGCCGCGACGGGCGTGGCCAGCCCCGCGTCCTTGGCCGCGCGCGTGACGATCCCCATGTCCTTGACGAAGATGTCGAGGCGGCTGAGCACCTCGGGCCCCTCCTCGTCGTAGGCCTGCAGCATCCGCGGGCCGCGGTTGCCGAGCATGAACGAGCCGGCGGCTCCCGCGCCGAGCGTGGCGAGGGTGACCTCCGGGTCGAGGCCGAGTCGCTCGGCCAGCGCCAGCGCCTCCCCCGCCGCGGCGATGTGCACGCCGCAGAGCAGCTGGTTGACGGTCTTGAAGGCCTGCCCGTCGCCCGGCCGGTCCCCGATCACCTGGAGCGTGGAGGCGAGCAGCTCCAGCACGGGCGCGGCCGTCGCGCGCGCCTCGGGGGTACCGCCGACGACGATGAGCAGGTCGCCCTGCCCGGCGCGGACCGGGCCGCCGCTGAGCGGGGCGTCGACGAGCGCGAGTCCGGCCTCGGCCAGCCGTCCGGCGACCGTGGTGACCTCCGTCACGCCGACGGTGCTGGTCAGGATCACGACGGCGCCGGGGCGCAGCTGCGGCGCGATGCCGTCCTCGCCGAAGAGCACGGTGTCCAGCTGCTTGCCGTCGCGGACGGCGAGCAGCACGGCGTCAGCCTCGCGGACCGCGTCGGCGGCGCTGTCGTGTGCAACGACGCCCTGTGCGGCGGCGAGTGCCGTGCGCTCCGGGTTGATGTCGAAGCCGTGGACGGTGAGGCCGGTGGCGAGCCGGGAGGCCATCGGCAGGCCCATGGCGCCGAGGCCGAGGACGGCGACGACGGAGGCGGACGAGGTGACGGGTGCTGCGGTCATGGCTGTGCTCCTTGCGGGATAGAGAGGTCGGGGGGGGCGGGCGCCGCTCGGGCGCCAGGTCGTGCTCAGTCCGCGGCGGGCCGGTGCTCGGGGAGCGCGAGGGTGGCGACGACCTCGGCGAGGGAGTCGTCCTGGCCGACGTTCCCGGCGAAGACGACGTAGGGGATGCCGCTGGCCGGTCCGCCGACCGGCTCCCAAAGCGAGACGATGCCGGGCAGCATCGGGCCGCGCACGATGGCGGAGCGGATACCGAGGCCGCGCGAGGCGACGTCGGAGGAGGTGATGCCGCCCTTGGCGACGACGAAGCGGGGCGCGTTGCGCTCGAGGACGCCGCGCACGACCTCGACCACGGCGGTCGAGACGCGGCGGGCGATGGTCAGGCTCTCGTCGGGGTCGTCCGTCTTGACCAGTGTCCTGCTGGTGTGGACGACGACGGTGCCCCGGTCCAGCGCTGCCGCGGCCCTGGCCGTCACCTGCTCCAGGTGGTCGGCCGAGCGGTCGTCGTCGAGGACGGCGGCGATGTCGATCTCGATCGTGTCGGCGAGGCCGCCCCTGCGGGACAGCTCCGCGAGCTGGCGGGTCGTCTGCCCGACGTGCGAGCCGACGACGACGAGGCCGCCGGTCGCCGCGCCCCCTCCGGGCCCGAAGACCTCGTCCGCGGTGAGCGGTGCGTGCTCGCTCTGGCCGATCCGGCCGCGGACGAAGGGAGGGCCCACGCGGTAGAGCAGCCGGGACCCGGCGTTCTCCGCGGCGATGAGGCCGAGCGCGAGCAGCCGGAGGTCGTTCTCGGTGACGACGTCCACGACGGCGGGTCGGCCGTCGGCCAGCGTCGCCAGGGCCGCTGCGATGGCCTCCGGGCCACGGCGGACGACGCCGAGGTCGAGGACGAGGACGTCCTCAGCGGGGACCCGCCCCGCCGTCTTCTCCTCGACCCAGTCGGCGAGGGCGCTGGAGCGGTAGCCGAAGGTCGCGTCGCGGGCGAACTCGCTCTCGCCCGCGGGGGTGAGCGCGCCGTCCGCCCCGCGCAGGTAGTGCACGCCGCCGATCGTGATGCGGCCGGCGTCGGGGAACGCGGGGACAATGACGACGCCGTCGTGCCCCGGCTGGCCGAGCTCGCGCACGGTGGCGTCGATGACGTCGGTCTCGAGCGGGTAGTGGCCACGGAGCGTCGAGTCGCCCCTGCTGACGAAGCTGAGCGTGATGCCGCGCTCGGCGGCGACCTCGCTCGCCGCGGTGACGATGCCGCGGTTGCGCTCGGCGGCGTCGGCCTCGCTCAGGCTGCGGGTGTTGGTGAGGATGTAGACGGCACGGGTGCCCTGGTCGAGCGCCCACTCGATGTCGCTGCGCTCCCAGGCGCTGAGCACGGGCAGGTCCGAGACGGACTGGGTGCCGGTCGGGTCGTCATCGAGGACGATCTGGACGCGGCCCTGTGCGGCGGCCGCGGCGGCGACCTCGGAGGCGGCGACCTCGACCTCGGCCGGGTAGGGGGCGAGCGCGTCGGTCTCGGTCAGCATCTGAACTCCTTCGTTGCGGTGTGCTCGACGACAGCAAACTTATATTACAAGTTGAGATGCGGGGCGCAAGCGTCGCGGCTACCCGGCGGAGGACTCCTCGACCGGCAACGCGAACCCGGGACGCACCTCCGCCACGTCCCGCAGCTCGGCCACCGCACGCCGGTACAGCCGGGCACCCCACCGCGCCCACTCCGCCTCCCCGAGGAGCGCCGCCTCGGGGTCATCACCCTCCTCGTCCGGGGCGGCCGCCGCGCCCGAGGTGCCCTCCCCGTCCCCGTCCATCTCCGCGAGCGCCCTGCGCTCCCACTCCGCGCCCCAGGCGATGAGCTCGTCGCGCAGCCCGGCACTGACCGGGACGGTGTCCTCGTCGAACGGGTAGTTGTCGGTGAAGCTCTCCCACAGCGGCACCGTCGTCCAGCCGGGGAACATCCGGAACACCCGCAGGCCGTCGGGCAGCACCACCGGCTCGCCCGCGAGCGAGCGAGCCATCAGGTAGCTGTCCTGCATCTCGGCGCGCAGACGCCACTCGGCGACGGTCGAGGGCTCACCGTCGGTGTAGTCGTAGCCGGACAGCCAGATCAGCCCCCGGCTGCGCACCGTGGCGACGGCGGCGCCGAACACGGGCGCGCTGCGCTCGTCGTCGACGATCAGGGCGAGTGACCAGAGCCTGGCGTCCCGCTCCGATGTCTCCTCCCCCGCCTCGAGCGCCTCGCGGAGGGTGCAGTCGCCGAGGTCGTAGGCGGCGACGGCGTTCCCCGGCCCCTCGAAGACGAGGAGCCGGTACCGGGCGTCGTGCGCCTCCCAGGAGGCGTCTCGCTCGTCGACCGGCTCAGCGATCATCCGCGCCCTCCAGCAGGTAGTGGTCGAGGTCGTCGGCGGTCTGCCTCAGGTGGGCCGCCATCGCCAGACGCGATCTCTCGGAGTCGCCTGAGCGCAGCGCGGCCGCGACCGCCTCGTGCATGGCGATCGCGTTGACCCTGATCTCGGCCACGGCCGAGGTCTGGGCGCGCTTCTGCTCCAGCAGCCTCCCGAGCGGCGCGAACACGACCGTGAGGAAGCGATTGCCGGATGCCCGAAGGATCACGTCGTGGAAGTCGATGTCCGCGGAGACGAAGCCGGCGACGTCGCCCGCCGCGTGCGCGTCGCGCATGCGGCCGGTGAGCCGGTCCAGCTCGTCGAGGTCCTCGCCGGTGCGGTGCCCGGCGGCGAGCGCGGCCGCCCCCGACTCGATGACCGCCCTCAGCTCGACCAGCTCGCGGGAGGCCGACGCTGCGTCGCTGCCGTCGGTGCGCACAGCGGCGAGCAGGATCGCGTCCAGGTCGTTCCAGTCCTGCCGGGGACGCACGACGCCGCGCCTGCCCTGGCTGGCGCCGACCACGCCCTGCGCCTGCAGGCGCTTGAGCGCCTCGCGCATGGTCACCCTGCTCACCCCGTGGGCGGTCGCGAGCTCGGCCTCGCTCGGCAGCTCCGACCCGGCGGGCAGCTCGCCGGACACCACGCGCTCGAGCAGCGCGTCGGCGACGGTACTCACCAGCGACGGACGGGACACGGCTCTCCTCGGCATCGCGCGCGGCGGCCCCGCGGCTCCCGGCCAGTGTATCCAGGCGCCGCGGGGCCGCCGCGGGCGCGGACGGCGTGCACCCGTCCGCGCCCGCGGCCCTCAGGCCAGCGTCTTCGCCCTCGACGGCGCCGTCCGCGCGTGGGTGACGTAGATCACACCCCCAACGAAGGTCAGACCGCCCACCAGGTTGCCGACGACGGTCGGCAGCTCGTTCCAGACCAGGTAGTCGCCGATGGTGAAGTCGCCGCCGAGCATGATGCCGATCGGGAACAGGAACATGTTGACGACGGAGTGCTCGAAGCCCATGTAGAAGAACAGCATGATCGGCATCCACATCGCGATGACCTTGCCCGGCAGGCTGTCCGACATCATCGCGCCGACCACGCCCGTCGAGACCATCCAGTTGCACAGCACACCGCGGACGAACAGCGTCAGCATGCCCGCAGCCCCGTGCTCCGCGTAGCCGAGGGTCCGCCCCTCGCCGATGTGGCCGATCGCCTCGCCGACCTCGTTCGGCGGCGTCGAGAAGCCGTAGGTCAGGTAGATGGCCACGAGCAGGGCCGTCGTCAACGCGCCGGCGAAGTTGCCGACGAAGACCAGCCCCCAGTTGCGCAGCAGGGCGGGGAACGTCACGCCGGGCCTGCGGTCGATCCAGGCCAGGGGGACGAGGGTGAACACCCCCGTGAGCAGGTCGAAGCCCATCAGGTAGAGCATGCAGAAGCCGACCGGGAACAGCATCGCCCCGACGAGGGCGTTGCCCGTCTGCACGGTGATCGTCACCGCGAACGCCGCGGCGAGCGCCAGGATGGCCCCCGCCATGTACGAGCGGATGAGGGTGTCGCGGGTCGACATCAGCGCCTTCGACTGGCCGGCGTCGACCATGCGGATCGCGAAGTCCTTGGGGGCGATGTAGGACATGTCAGTCTCCGTTCGGCTCGCCGGTCACCACTGGTACGGCAGGAACTTGCCGTCGATCGTCACGACGACGCGGTCGCCGTCCGGGTGGGGACGGCGCTCGAGGGTGACGTTGCAGTTGATGGCGCTCATGATGCCGTCGCCGAACTCCTCGTGGATCGCCTCCTTCAGGGCGGGGCCGTAGACGGCGATGAGCTCGGAGAAGCGGTAGATCGTGGGGTCGGCCTTGAGGGTGTCTCCGGTCAGGCGGTACGGCTGCTCCTGCAGCGCGGCGACCGTGGCGTCGTCGAGCCCGAGCAGCTCGCCCGCGCGGGCCGCCAGGGGGGCGGGCACGGGGTGCGAGCCGAGCAGCGCGGCGATCGTCCAGAGCAGCGGGCGGTCGAGCTGCTCGGCGAGCTGCTGCCAACTCGACCCCGTCTCGGCCAGGCGGCGGCGGACGGTGATGGCCGCCCGCTCCTTCGACTCGTTCCATGCGCTCATCGGGGTGCTCCTTCGGTCGGGGGACGGCCGGGCGCCGTCCGCGTCTGACAGCAACTCCAGCGCGTCGCCGGCCGGCGGCGTGAGGCTTTTCGCGCAGCGTTCCGTGCGATTCGCGCAGGCCCGTCCAGGTTTTACCGCGCGGAAACAGCGGCGAAACGATTGCCCGTCGGCGCGCTGGCTAGCGTCGGCGTCACACGGCCAGGGGCGCGAACGCCCCGGGCGACGACGGTGGCAGCACAGCGACGGCGGACGACGGGAGGGCGGGCTGATGACGGGCACGGCACGCCTGGCCGAGGGACCGGCCGCCCTGAGCGCGACCGCGCTCGCCGAGGTCGTCGCCGCGGCACCCACGCCGTTGTGGGTGATCGGGGGTGAGGGCGGCGTGGCACTGGCCAACCACGCCGCCCTCGATGTGCTCCGCTTCCGGCCGGATGACGTGATCGGCGCGCATAGCCACGACGTACTGCACGGCCGGCGGCCCGACGGCAGCGCCTACCCGCGCTGCGAGTGCCCGATCCTCACCGGGGGCGACGCGCGCACGCCCCACGGCACCGAGTGGTTCATCGCGGCCGACGGCGAGCCGATCCCCGTGACGTGGTCGACGCGGCGGCTGCCGGGCGGCGGGACCACCCTGCTGAGCTTCGCCCGCGCACCCGTCGCACACCACCGCGGGGAGAGGGAGCACCGCCGACTGCAGGAGCTCGCGGAGGCGGCCACCCCTCAGGGGCGCGAGCAGCTGGTCGAGCGGCTGTTCGACATCATGCACGAGCGCTTCACCGACCCGGAGTTCGGCGCCGCCGCGCTCGCGGAGGAGGCGCACCTGTCGCTGCGGTCGACGCAGCTGCTCCTGGCCGAGGCGGGGACCTCCCCGGCCGCGGCGATCCGACGGCTCCGCCTGGAGCTGGCCGGCCGTCTGCTGGCGCGGGGGGCGAGCGTCGGGGGCGCGTGCACCGCGAGCGGTTTCGGCGACGCGGGCTCCTTCGCCCGGCGCTTCCGCGCGCACTTCGGCGTGGCGCCGAGTGCGTACCGGGAGGCGGGCTCGGCCGCCGGACGGTAGCGCCCCGCCAAATCCACAAGAACTGTTGTGATTTTCGCTGGAGCATTGGACGATCGCTCTATGCCACGACGCAACAGTGCGACCACGGCCAGTGCCACACAGCTCCGTGCCCTCGCCCATCCCACGCGCCTGCGCCTCCTCGGCCTGCTTCGCACGATCGGCCCGCGAACGGCAGCGGGCTTGGCGGAGTACATCGACGAGGCGCCCGGCACGCTCAGCTATCACCTCGGCACGCTCTCGGCGGCGGGCCTCATCACTGAGCACAAACAGGAAGGCCGAGACCGGCGGGAGCGCTGGTGGCAAGCCGCGAACGCCACCACCAGCTGGGATGAGACCTCCTCGAGTGCTCTCAGCCGACAGGTCATGCAGCTCTATGCGCAGCAGTACGAGCATTACCTGGACACAGCCTCGACGCTCAGCGACGACTGGCGCGCGGCAGGGAACACCAGCGACCGCGTACTGCGGCTGACCTCGCGGGAGGCAGCGGAGCTCTCGGCAGAACTCACCGGCCTCCTTCAGCGCTGGGCAGAGCGAAGCGCAGACGCGGACGCCGCGCCAGCCGCGGCCAATGGAAGCGACTCCCGAGAACCCGTCTTCGTGCTGATTCAGAGCTACAGCCTCCAATCATGACCCGGCCATGGCACGAGCGGTCCGGACTGCTCCCGCTCGTCGTCGGGCACGTGCTGTCCCGGACCGGGAACGTCGTCGTACAGTTCTCCGTCCCCTTCGTTGTGCTGGCAACGGGCGGCGATGCTGTTCAGCTGGGTCTGGCCTCCGCAGCCGCCACCCTTCCGGTCCTGCTCGGCGGCCCGCTCGGCGGCGTCCTCGTCGACCGGATCGGCAGGGTTCGCTCCGCCGTCATCGCCGATGTCGTCAGCGGAGTGATGATTACGGTGCTGGGGGTGCTCGGCCTCGCAGGCAGCATCAACTTCACGCTCCTGCTCGGACTGGTATTCCTCGGCGGGCTCCTCGACGCCCCCGGTGAGACCGCGAGGCAGGTGCTCCTGCCCTCGATCGTCGGCCAAGCCAAGATCCCGCTTGAGCGAGCGGTCGGCTTCCTCGACGCAACGAACCGCGCCTCGGTGCTCCTGGGCGCGCCGCTAGGGCGTGTCTCCTAATAGGGTCGCCCAGGTGAGGCAGGCGTGGAGGACGGCT
>NZ_FUKR01000046.1 GCF_900163835.1 Mycetocola reblochoni REB411
GTGCCGCGGTCATCTCCTCGCTGCGCCAGAAGCGTTCGTGGCCGCGCCGCCACTGTGCGACGTCCTCGTGGCCCTCGCCCTCGTCCCTCGCATGCTCCCAGGGCACCTCGCCGAGCGGGCAGAGCCGGACCCGCACGGTCTCGATGACCGCGACGGCGCGCCCGGCCGAGTCGACAACCCGCTGGCGCGACCCGACCTCGGGCAGCGCCTCGCCCTCGATGTCGTACTCGACGGCGAGCGCGGTGGTCGTCGTCTTGCGTCCGTCGAGGATCGCCGCGACGAGCCGGTCGCGCAGCGGCCCGGGGAACGCGAACTCGGCCACCGGCAGCTCGGCGTCCGGCTGTGCCGGCTCGGGCGTCTCGGGCGGCTCGGGAACGGAGGGGGTCACCGTCCCAGTATGGCCGAGGGGGTCATCCCTCGCCGTCCAGGGCATAGACGAAACCGGCTCCGCCGCCGAGCGCGGCCCCGACGCCCCGCGTCACCGCCGCCTCGCCCGCGGCCCGCGCGGCCTCGGTGTCCGCCACCGCGGATTCCCCGCTCGTGCCCGCCGCACCGGCTGCACCGGCTGCACCGCGCTGGTCGGCGCCCGGCCAGATGACGGCGGTCACGTTCGCGGTCGGTTCCGGCAGCTGGGCCCCCACGATGAGGAACTGCCGCTCCAGCCGTCCCGCAGAGACGCGGTCGACGGCGTCGAGCGCGGTCGGGCCGACGACAACGACGAGGGCGGGCCCGGCGTCGGCGGCCGCCGCGATGCCGTCGTCCCCCGGCTCCGCCTGGACGTCGACGACGGTCGTGCTCGTGGTCGCGGGCGCGAGTCCGGCGAGGACGCCGTCGATGGTGGCCTGTTCCCCCTCGTCGGGGTCGGCGGGGACGATCAGCGCGACCTCGTCCTGCGCCGTGAGCTCGACCTGCTCGACCGCGCCGGCCCCCGGGTCGATCGTCGCCCCCGGGGCGGGCAGCCCGGGGAGCGTTCCGGTCTCGTCCGGGGTCGCGCCGACCGATGCGGTGTCCGCCGGCGGCGAGGTGGCGCATCCGGTCAGCGCGCTGGCCACGAGGGCACAGCCCAGCAGCGCGCGCGCCATCCCGCGGTGTCCGGGCCGAGCTGTTCCCATGTCGCGTTCCTTCCGATCCGACGTTGCCACCGACGCCGGGGACGGGGCGGCACCGGGCTCCCCCGGCGCCGCCCCGTCCCCGTGGCGGGTGCTAGCCCCGCTCAGCCGCGCCGCGGCGGCGGGAGAGGACCACACCGAGGGCGATCAGAGCCGCGGCGAGGACGCCGAACCCGATCGCACCGGCGGCACCCGTGCTGGCCAGCGCGCCACCGGTCGAGGCGGCGGAACCGGAGACGGTCGCGCCGGTGCCGGTGCCTGTGCCCGCACCGGCCGTGCCGGAGGAGCCGGAGCCCTCGGCCGCGGACTGCGACGTGCCCTCAGAGCCGTCGGAGCCGGCCGATCCGGAGTCGGCCGAGCCGGAGGAGTCAGCGGAGCCGGAGGAGTCCGAGCCGCTTCCCTCAGCGGCTCCGTCGGCGGAGCCGTCGCTGTCGCTGCCCGTTCCCGCACCGGCCGCCACGACCGTGACGATACGCTGCGCGCTCGCCTCGTTGCCCGCGGCGTCGCTCACCGCGTAGCTCAGCTCGTAGCTGCCGACGGTTGCCGTGTCGACCGAGCCGGACACCGTGATCCCGGAGGTCAGGTCGCCGTCGCGCTCGTCAGACGCGGTCACCCCGGCCAGCGGGTCGAAGGAGTCGCCCTGGGTCACCGTCGTCGCGCTCGGAGCGTTGATGGTCGGAGCCGTCGTGTCCTCCTTGCGCAGCGTGACCGAGTCGACAACCTCGTTGACGGCACGTGCGCTCGAGGAGGCCTCGCTACGGAGGGTGGTGACGGTGATCGCGTCGTCGGTCACGTCGATGTTGGAGTAGTTGCGGATCTTCTCCTGGTTGATCACGGAGGCGTACCAGGCGTCAGGGGCCTTGACGTCGTAGTACTTGGAGCCGCTGGCCGAGTTCGCCGTCACGTAGAGGACCTCGCCCTCGCCGGCCACGACCTCGGGGGCCGCCGCCGTCTCCTCCGGGTCGGCGAGCTCGCCGTCCTTGATCAGGTAGCTGCGGGTGTAGCTGTGGTCGTGACCCTGAAGCACCAGGTCGAAGCCGAGGTCGGAGATGACGGTCGGCAGCGCGGCGCGCAGGTCCGTGATCTGGGTGTCGTCCACGTGGGCCGCGACCGAGTAGATCGAGTGGTGGAAGGCGAGGACCGTCCACTTCGCCTTGTCGCCCTGCTCCGTCATCACGCGCTCCATGAACGCGGCGTGGCTGTCGACGTCGCCGTTGTTGGAGTTGAGCACGACGAAGAGCACGTCCTTGTGGGTGAACCAGTAGTCGCCGCCCGAGGAGGTCGCCGAGGTCGCCGCGCCGGCGGTCTCGTCGAGGTTGGGCACGGTGAAGTGCTGCTCGTAGGCCTTCGAGCCGACGTCGTGGTTGCCGTTCACCGGGACGAGCGGGAGCTCGCGCAGCTGATCGGGGGCGAGGAAGGCCTGGTAGTGGTCCTCATTGGTGGCGCGCTCGACCTGGTCGCCCGCGGAGAAGAGCAGCTCGCTGTCCGGGTACGCCTCCTGTGCGACGTTCAGGGTGTCGGCCCAGCCGTCCTGGTCGTTCTGGACGTTGCCCGAGGCGCCGATCTGCGGGTCGCCGACGAAGAGGAAGTTGTAGTCGCCGCTGAACGTGGCGGTGCGGAACGAGAACGGCTCGGACCAGCCGCTCGCGTCACTGCCGACGCGGTACACGTAGTCGGTGTTCTCGGCCAGGCCCGTGAGCGTGGCGGCACGGTTGAACTCGCCGCTGGTGGTGGCTCCGCCGCTGGCCGGGACGACGGTCGCCGCGTCGGCGGGGAAGGCGCCGCTCGCGGTCCCCTCGGCCAGCTGAACGCTCTGCTCGGTGTCGATGTCGGAGTACCAGGTGACGTTGCGCTCGGACTCGTCGGAGCCGACCGTCAGCACGATGTCAGACAGCGATGCGGGGTCGTCGGCCCCGATGACGCGGAGTTCATCGAAGTCGAAGTAGATGTCGGAGCTGCTGGCACGGTCCTGGTAGAGGGCGACCGAGACGGTGTTCTCCCCCGGCTTCAGCGTGTCGACGGGCACGTCGAAGCTGCTGGTCAGGGGGTCGCCGTTGCTCGCACCGGCGTACATGAGGTTGCGATCCGACTCGGGGGCGGCCGTCACGGCGTCGTCCACGAACCCGGCGACCTGGGTGCCGTTGACGAAGATCTGGACCGCATCGTCGTAGGTGACGGTGCCGCGCAGCGCCGCGATGTGCTCGATCTGCTCCGCGCTCAGCGTGACGTCGCTGCGGAAGTGGTAGGTGGGGACGGCGGGGGCCTTGACGCCGTCGATGTAGTGGCGCAGCAGCGTGTTGACGCCGTGTCCGCCGCCGATGCCGCTGGCGGTGCCGTTCTTCGCGCCGAAGCTGCCCTTCGCCTGGGCCCAGCCGGAGTCGTCGTAGTCGCCCGCGGTCCAGCTGAGCCGGTCCGCGGAGCCGGCCGACGGGTCGGTGTTGTTGTCTGAGTAGGCCCACTCCGTCTCAGCGGTGCTGATGAGGGTGTCGGGCAGTTCTGCCGCGTGTGCGGCGGGGGCGGCGCCGGGCAGGGCACCCACCGCGAGGGTGAGGGTGAGGGCCGCGCCGATCGCCGCAGCGGATCGCGCGATCGGCGCCGTGTTGGAACCAGGTCCCATCGTCATGTCTTCTCTCTGTTGCTGTCGTCGTGGCGCACCGCGCGCACGGGTCGACGGTAGGGAGCCGACGTGAACGGCCGTGGAACCGGTCGTGGCCTCGGGCTGAACCCTGTCGGGCGGGCCCGCGATCGGAGTGGGCCCGGCTGACGAGCGGAGCCTGAGACAGACGGGGCGCTGACACGCACAGTCCCGCGACACGCGCAGGACCGCGACACGCAGGACCCTTGATGAGCGCGGCGCATGACACGCAGTGCCCTTGATAAGCGGGGCCCCAACAAGCACAACCCGTGACGCAGAGAAGCCCCGGGATCTCGGGGATCACCGGGGCTTCGACGGAGCCGCCTACCAGAATCGAACTGGTGACCTATTCATTACGAGTGAATCGCTCTACCGACTGAGCTAAGGCGGCGTGACCACGGTCCTGCCGCGTGCACACCACAAGACTATAGCGTGCCCCGCAGCGTTGCACGAACCGGCCCCGGCTGGCGCGTCACGGCACCGGGGAGGCGGTGCGGCCGGCTCAGCAGTGCGGGTCGGAGTCGGGAACCGTCCCGTCGATGAGGTAGTCCTCGACGGTGTCGTTCACGCAGGCGCTGCCCTTGTTGTACGCCGTGTGGCCCTCCCCCTCGTAGCTGACCAGCACGCCGCTGTCGAGCTGGTCGGCGAGTGCCTCGGCCCAGGCGTAGGGCGTCGCCGGGTCGTTGCTCGTGCCGATCACGAGGATCGGCGGTGCGCCCTCCGCGGTGATCGCGGTGCGCTCCGCATGTTCGGCGATGGGCCAATCGACGCAGCCGATGTCGCCGTAGCCCATGTACGGCCCGATCAGCGGCGCAGCCGTCGCCAGTGCTGCGGCCTGCTCGGCCATCACGGCGGTGTCCGTGCTCACGGGGTAGTCCGCGCAGTTGTAGGCGGTGAAGGCTTCGGTCGAGTTGTCGGTGTACTCCCCGGTGTCGGCGCTGCGCCCGTTGTACGCGTCGGCGAAGTCGAACGCCTGCGTCGGGTCGCCCCCCATCACCGCGGCGAACATGGTGCTCAGCTGCGGCCACGCGTCGGCAGAGTAGAGCGGGTAGATGATCGCCGTGACGAGGGTGTTGGCGCCGAGCAGTCGGCCGTCGTCGGCGGGCAACGGCTCCGCGTCCGCGTCGCTCAGCAAGCCGGCCACGGTGGACCTCGCCGTCTGGACCGTCCCCGTGAAGGGGCAGTCGTCCGAGGCGAGGCAGTCCGTCAGGTAGGCGTCGAGGGAGCGCTCGAAGCCGACCGCCTGGGCCGTCGTGACCTCCGCGGAGCTCGCGCTGGGGTCGAGAGCGCCGTCGAGGACGAGGCGTCCCGCCCGTTCGGGGTACAGACCCGCGTAGCTGGCGCCGAGGAAGGTCCCGTAGGAGTACCCGAGGTAGCTGAGCTTCTCGTCGCCGAGGGCGGCCCGCAGCACGTCCATGTCCCGTGCCGCGGCGACGGTGGTGATGTCGCCGAGCGACGTCGAGCTGTTCTGCTCGCAGGCGCGTGCGAACCGCTTGGCGGAGGTCTGCATCTCGCCGATCCAGTCGTCGCTTCCCCTGGTGGCGCTCGGGATGCCGTACAGGTAGTCGTCCATCTCGGGGCCGTCGAGGCAGGAGACGGGGGCGGACCGGCCGACACCGCGCGGGTCGAAGCCGACGACGTCGAAACGCTCCTGCAGCGGCTCCCCGACGGCGAAGTCCAGGCTGTCCCTGATCAGGTCGACGCCGGAGGCCCCCGGACCGCCGGGGTTGGTCAGGAGCGAGCCGAGCCTCTGGCCCGTGGCGGGGTGCATGACCAGCGCCAGCGCGATCGAACCGTTGCCGGGGTCCGACCAGTCCGCGGGGACCGTCGCCTCGGCGCAGAGCATCTCCGAGCCGTCGTCGCACGGGGTCCAGGAGATCTGCTGCTGGTAGTAGGGGGCGAGGTCCTCGTCCACGTCCTGCGGGTACGGCGTCGACAGCTGCGGCTGCACCGGGCTGGCCGTGTTCTCGGGCAGGAACGCCGTCACGCAGCCGCTGAGCGACAGCGCCGTCACGGTGGCGACGGCGAGGACCGCGACCCTGCGCAGACGACGGCGGTGCGTGCGAGAGGACGCGGTCATGCGAGTGCCTTTCGTGGTGCGGAGACGAGGAGCGCCTCCAGGGCGAGGGTGGGTGCGACGTTGGAGCCGAGACGTCGCCTGGTGGTCGCGATCGCGTCGAGCGTCTGCAGGGTCCGTTCGACGGGATTCTGCCGGGCGAGCTCCTCCAGCTGTTCGGCGCGTTCGCTGTGGATGAGCGCCGTGTCCGCACCGAGCTGACGGAGCACGAGGTCGCGGTACACGGCCATGAGGTCGACGAGGATGCGGTCGATGCCGTCGCGCTGGGCACGGGTGGCCCGACGCTTCTGGTCCTCCTCGAGCGATCGGACCTGGGAGCGCAGGGCCGGCGGGACGTTCTGCCCCTCCTGGAGGCCGAGCGAGCGCAGCAGCTCCGCCCGTTCGCGCTCGTTCTTGGCCTCGCCCAGGGCGGCCGCGTCCGCCGCGGCGATCTCGACGAGCCGGGCGGCCACGGCGACGGCGTCGGCCACGGAACCGATGGAGAGCACGGCGTCGACCGCGGCGTCTCTCCGCTCCCTCGCACCGCTGTCGGTGGCGAGCGCCCTGGCCATGCCGATGTGGCTCTGCGCGTGCCGAGCGGACTGCTCGGCGAGCTCGGCCGGGACACCGTCCCTGCGCTCGAGCAGCGCCGCGACGTCGGCGATGCCTGGCACGCTCAGCCTGACGCTGCGCACGCGGGAGCGGATCGTGGGGATCAGGTCGGCCTCGCTCGGCGCGCACAGCAGCCACACCGTGCGCTCCGGGGGCTCCTCGAGCGACTTGAGCAGCAGGTTCGAGGTGCGCTCGCTCATCCGGTCGGCGTCCTCGATCACCATGACCCGGTATCGGCCGCTCGACGGCGCGTAGTGAGCGGAGGAGACCAGTGAGCGGACCTCGTCGATGGAGATGATCACCTTCTCCGTCCGGAGAACGGTCAGGTCCGGGTGGGTGCGGGCGGCGACCTGGGTCTCGATCTCCGGCCCGCCGCCGAGGAGCGCGGCGGCGAAGGCGTAGGCGAGGGTGGAACGCCCCGAGCCGGGGGGCCCGGTGATGAGCCACGCGTGCGTCATGCCCGCGTGCGGGTCGTCCGGGTCGGCCGCCGCGGCCGCCCTCAGGGTCGCGACGGCGTCAGGCTGACCGATGACGTCGTCCCAGAGTCCCATGACGTCAAGCGTACTGGCCGCCGCCGACGGGGAGGCTACGAGCCCACCAACTGGAGGACGCGCTCGAGGACGGCGGAGGCGATGTCCTCGGGCGGCCGGGCAGCGTCGACGACGAGGAAACGCTCGGGCTCGGCCTCGGCCGAGTCGAGGTAGACCCGGCGGACGCGCTCGTGGAACTCGGCGGCCTCGGACTCGAGCCGGTCGTATCGAGTCCGCGCCCTGTCGAGGCGGGCGCGCCCGTCCTCGACACTCAGGTCGAGGAGGACGGTGAGGTCGGGCAGCAGGCCGTCGGCAGCCCACAGCGACAGCGAACGGATCCGGTCGCGGCCGAGCCCACGGCCCATGCCCTGGTAGGCGACCGAGGAGTCCAGGTAGCGGTCCTGCAGCACGACCGTTCCCGCGGCGAGCGCGGGCCGGACCACCGTCGCGATGTGCTGCGCACGGTCCGCCGCGTACAGGAGCGCCTCGGCTCGTGCATCGATCTCGCCGCGGTGGTGCAGCACGAGCTCGCGGATCGTCACGCCGATCTCGGTTCCCCCCGGCTCCCTGGTGTGCAGGACCGACCGCCCCCTGTCGGACAGGGCGGCGGCGAGCAGCCCCGACTGCGTGGTCTTGCCGGAGCCGTCACCACCCTCGAAGGTGATGAACAGCCCCCTCCCCGCGCGGCCGGGGGTGACGCTGTCGGGTGCCGCCTCCTCGCTGACGCCATCCACGACGCCGGTCACGGTCAGCCGGCGCTTTCGTCGCCGACGCCGGGGGAGGAATCCGCAGCGGTGGTCGTCGCGGCGCCGGTCTTCGCGGCGCCGGTCTTCGCGGCGCCGGTCTTCTTCGCCGGGGACGTTCGCGCAGGAGCCTTCTTCGCTGTCGCCGTGGTCTCCGCCTCGGCCGGGCTGGACTTCGCCGCCGGCGCCTTCTTAGCGGGCGCCTTCTTAGCGGGCGCCTTCTTGGCCGGTGCCTTCTTCGCGGGACCCTTCGCGCGCTTCTCCGCGAGCAGCTCCACCGCCCTGTCGAAGGTGAGGTCCTCGATGCTCTCCGACTTGGGGACCGTGACGTTCGTGGTCCCGTCGGTGATGTAGGGCCCGAAACGTCCGTCCTTGACCCGCACCGGCTTCCCGCTCACCGGATCGGCATCGAACTCGCGAAGCGCACTCGCGGCACGCCTGTTGCCGAACTTCGGCTGCGCGAACAGCGCCGTCGCCCCCTCGAGCGTGATGTCGAAGATCTGCTCCTCGCTCTCCAGCGACCGGGTGTCCGTCCCCTTCTTCAGGTAGGCACCGTATCGGCCGTTCTGGGCCGTGATCTCCGCGCCCGACTCCTCGTCGACACCGACGACACGGGGAAGAGTCAGCAAGGACATTGCCGTGTCGATGTCGATCGTGTCCAGCGACATGGAGCTGAACAGCGAGGCCGTTCTCGGCTTGACCGCCGCCGCCTTCGCGCCGCGCTTGGGCTTCGGCTTCTCGATCACCTCGCCCGTCGCCGGGTCGATCTCCGGCTCGGGCTCGGGGAACACCTCGGTCACGTAGGGACCGAACCGCCCGTCCTTGGCGACGATGTCGCGACCCGTCTCCGGGTCCTGGCCGAGGACTCGGTCGGTGATCACCGGCGCGTCGACGAGCTCCTGGGCCTTCGCGGGAGT
This sequence comes from Mycetocola reblochoni REB411, assembly GCF_900163835.1. Lineage (GTDB taxonomy): Bacteria > Actinomycetota > Actinomycetes > Actinomycetales > Microbacteriaceae > Mycetocola_B > Mycetocola_B reblochoni. The sequence goes on from NZ_FUKR01000046.1 coordinate 8,603, forward strand.
CAGCTCGTCCGGGGCGAGGTCCTGCGGCAGGTTGACCCTCCGCGGCGTCTCGCCCTGCTCGGCGGCGACCTCGAGGTACGGGCCGTACTTACCGATTCGCAGGGTGATCGCGTCCGTGACGGGGATGGAGTTGATCTCCCTCGCGTCGATCTCGCCGAGGTTGTCGATGACCTGCCTGAGACCGGTGTGCGAGTCGCTGCCGAAGTAGAACGAGGACAGCCACTCCGTGCGGTCCCTGTCACCCGCCGCGATCTGGTCGAGGTCGGCCTCCATTGCAGCGGTGAAGTCGTACTCCACCAGCTCGCCGAAGTGCTGCTCGAGCAGCCGCACGACGCTGAACGCGATCCAGCTCGGGATCAGCGCTTGGCCGCGCTGAGTGACGTAGCCACGGTCGACGATCGTCGCGATGGTCTGGGCGTAGGTCGACGGTCGACCGATGCCGAGTTCCTCGAGCGTCTTGACCAGGCTCGCCTCGGTGTAGCGAGGAGGCGGTGTCGTCTCGTGCCCCTTGGCCTCGACGTCGCTCAGCGCCACCCGCTGCCCCTCGGTGAGCGGCGGAAGCTTCGCCTCCTGAGGGTTCTGCGCACCGCCGCGCTCCTCGTCCCTTCCCTCTTCGTAGGCGTTGAGGAAGCCCCGGAAGGTGATGACCGTTCCGGAGGCGGTCAGTTCCAGCGCGTCGCCATCGACCTCGGTCGCGAGCGTCACGGTCGCGGTCTGTCCCTTGGCGTCGGCCATCTGGCTGGCGACCGTGCGCTTCCAGATCAGCTCGTACAGCCGGAAGTCGTTGCCGCTGAGCGAACCGGTGAGCGACTGCGGTGTCCGGAACGTGTCACCGGAGGGGCGGATCGCCTCGTGCGCCTCCTGTGCGCCCTTCGACCTGCCGGTGTACTGCCGCGGCTTAGCCGGGATGCTGTCCGCACCGTACAGTTCCGTTGCCTGAGCCCGAGCCGCCGAGATCGCCTGGCCGGAGAGTCCAGGCGAGTCGGTTCGCATGTAGGTGATGTAGCCGTTCTCGTACAGCGACTGGGCGACGCTCATGGTCTGCCGCGCGCTGAAGCGGAGCTTTCGCGCGGCCTCCTGCTGGAGGGTCGACGTGGTGAACGGTGCCGCGGGGCGGCGGGAGTACGGCTTGGACTCGACGGATGACACCGTCACATCTGCCGCGGCGAGCCCCGCGGCGATCGCCGTGGTCCTCGCCTCGTCGAGCAGGACGGCCTTGCCCGTCAACGTTCCGTTGTCGTCGAAGTCGCGGCCGCTGGCGATGCGCTCACCGTTGATACGCACCAGGCGCGTCTCGAACGGGGCGGACTCGGCCGCGGTCGCCTTGGCGCTGAGGTCCCAGTAGGACGCCGCCACAAAGGCGAGCCGCTCGCGCTCACGCTCGACGATCAGCCGTGTCGCCGCGGACTGCACGCGTCCGGCGGAGAGGCTCGGGCCGACCTTGCGCCACAGCACGGGCGAGATCTCGTAACCGTAGATTCGATCGAGGATCCGGCGGGTCTCCTGCGCGTCGACGAGGGAGACGTCGAGATCGCGGGTGTTCTGGGTCGCCGCGACGATCGCGTCCTTGGTGATCTCGTGGAACACCATCCGCTTGACGGGGACCTTGGGGTTCAGCACCTGGAGCAGGTGCCAGGCGATGGCCTCCCCCTCGCGGTCCTCATCAGTGGCGAGCAGAAGCTCGTCGGCGTCCTTGAGCGCCCGTTTCAGCTCGGCGACCGTCTTCTTCTTCGAGTCGGAGACGACGTAGAACGGCTCGAACCCGTTGTCGATGTCGACCGCGAACTTCCCGAGGCCGCCCTTCTTCTTCTCGACGGGGAGGTTCTTCGGCTCCGCCAGGTCGCGGATGTGCCCGACGGAGGACAGGACCGTGTAGCCGTCGCCGAGATAGCCGGCAATGGACTTCATCTTGGTCGGGGACTCCACGATGACGAGGGTTTTCGAAGCTGTCACCAGGTTCCTTTCTTCAGGCACACCATACACATAGCGATGTGCGCCACTTCTGTGCGTCCGCACCGTCGGACGGCCTCACGCTCGGACGTCGTCCGGCGCTCGACGTCCATTCGGGGCGACGGTCCTCCCTCGGCCGCAGCACTCAGCCTGCCCGGGCGCTGCGCGTGAACGGGATACCAAGAATCTGTCGCCGTGCCACGACCCGGGCGTCGTGTCCGATCGTGCAGCTGATCAGCTCGGCACCATTCGATTCCACGACGATTCGGGCGTTCGCGCAGGGTTCTCCCCCATGATGCCCGAACAGAGTGTCCGCTGCCACCAACGCACCGAGGTCGGCCGCACGGGCGACTGCCCCGGAGTGCTGGAGAGCGGTCGCCGCACCCAGGATGATCGCGGTCAGTGCGACCGCGACCGCGACCACGCCGAGAGCCGCGGCGCTGGCAGCACCACACTCCGCCGAGGCGCGGTCGCCCGGGACGGACGCTGATGCTCGCGGGCTCATGGGTTCCCGTCCCCAGCGGCGCTCGGCGACGGGTCCCGCCCCGGCGCCTCATTCACCGACCCGGACACGGCGGTCTCGGTCAGCGCGCACGCCGTGGCCCTGACCGGAACGGTGATCCCGGCGATCAGGCTCGAGCGCGATGACACGCTCAAGCACCACACGGGGTCCGTGCCGCCACCCTCGCCGCGGGAGTCCGTGGGGCCGGCGTCGGCGGGGGTCCGCGTCTGCCCGTCCGGCGGTGCGGAGTGCGCTTCCAGGGGCGCCTCGGCGAAACGGTCGACACGGGCGGTCGGCCCCGCGGCGAGCAGGGCGCCGTCCCTGCCGGTCGCATCACCCCTCACCGCGAGCCGCACGGCGTCCACCGCCGCCGCGCCGAGGACCATCCGATCGACGGCGACCCGTGCGGAACCGAGCACGACGGCGAGCACGAGAACGAGCACGGGCAGGACGATGGCCAGCTCGGCGGTCGCAGTCCCCGCCTCAGAGCCTGCGACGGCGAGCGCACGCCGACGACCGGGCGGCGCCTCGGCGCGGCCGTTCACATCGGCACCTCGAGGGCGGTGCGGACCAGGTCGAGGAGGAACCCCTTCACCTCGGCGCTCTTCATGATGACGGAGGAGTCCCGCGAAGCCGACGGCGGCCATCGTCGCGATGACGTACTCGGCCGTCGCCGACCCCGCGTCGCGACCGCGCGCTCCCCCGCTCGCGTCGCCCCTGGACGTGGTGGCCCGCAGCGGAGGCGCCGTCCCGCCGCCTCGCGACCGTTCCTCCTCGATGCGTGGTTCGTCCTTGTTCTCAGACATGGTTCGTCCTTTCTGTTCGCTGTCGATCCCGGACGGTGGAGCGGGCGGTCGCCAGCGGCCGTCCTTCCTCCGCGCCGGGCAGGTCCCGCCCGCGACCGTCGTGCGGTGCGGTCCCGCGGCCGCGCTGCTCGGCCACTCTGGTTCTCGGTGACGCGGGCACGGAGCCGGGCGTTCGGCGTGTTCCATCGCGCGGGGGCCCTCACCAGACGACTCCGGCTCCGCCGCCGAACCCTGCTCCGACGACGCTGAGAATGGACGGCACGATTCCGACGAGGATGAATGCCGGGAGAGCGCACAGACCCAGGGGCAGCAGCATGCGCGGCGCGAGGGCTGCCGCGGACGCGGTCGCCGCGCTCGCCCTCGCGCGGCGGACCGACTCCGCATCCGCGCGAAGAAGCGCGACCACGGGGACTCCGAGGCCCGACGCACGCCGGATCACCGCCTCCGTGTCCGACTCGCCGTCGTCGATGTCCAGGTCGAAGCGGCGGCACGCCGTGCTCGCTCGTGCAACCGCCGAGCGCGAGTCCGCCCCTCCCTCGATGGCGACAGCGGTCAGTACGGCGTGCGTCTCGGGCGCGATGGCGGACGGTGACACCCGGTCGATCAGCAGTCGGGACCAGCGCCACCCGATGAGGCAGAGCAGGGCGCTGGACAGGATCGCGGTCCAGCCGAGCACCGAGCCGAGCAGGACCGACAGCGGGGCGTTCCCCAGGGCGGTGGCCATCGCGATGGCGACGACGGGTGCCCCCAGGATGATCCGTGCGGATGCGCGCGGACCGGCAACCGACTCGTCGATGCGGCGGCCGACCGTCGCATCATCGTCGAACACCCGCCCCAGTTCGTCGAGCGACGACGCCAGGGGCGACCCGGCCTCTGACGCGACCTGCCACACAGCGGCGACCGCGGACCAGTGCCCTCCGCGCTCGGCGATCGCCGACGGCACATCTCTGGTGCGCATCGGCGCCGTCCCCGGATCACGCCCCTGCCCGCCGTCCGGTGCGAAGGCGCACCAGGCCGTCGCGGGCGGAACCCCCGCCCGGAGTCCCGCGGCGAGCGCACGCAGCAGAGAGGCGTCAGCGGCGTCAGCGGCGCGCGACAGCGACGGCGACGACCGGTGACGAGGACCGCGCGTCCACAGAAGCGGGAACACACGCGCGTCCCGTCCGTTCCTGCCGCGACCGCAGCGGACGGAGCCGCCGACAGGCCGCTCACGCCGCATGGGCGGGCTCACGGGTGGTGGCGCGGGGCGAGGACGCGATCCGACGCGTCGACGCCGACGACGGTTCGATCGGCAGTGGTTCCACGCGCCAGCCGCCCGGCACCGGGCGTGGCCGACCGTATCCGCTGATCGACGATCCCCCGGGGACCGCCCGCACGTGAACGACCCTGTCGATCGCCGAGAGTGCGAGCTCCGCGGTCGCGGCGGGTGCGAGACCGCCCCTGGAGCACAGCGACGACAGCCGAGACGGGACGTCGTCGATGCTCGGAGCATGCAGCGTGCTTCCGCCTCCCGCGTGCCCGGTGGTGAAGGCCATGAGCATGTCGACGGCCTCCGTCCCTCGGCATTCCCCGACGACGAGCCGGTCAGGGCGCATGCGCAACGCCTGCACAAGCAGCTCGTCGATCCCGATCGCGCCCGCGCCGTCCGCGTTCGCCTGACGCGTGCGCAGGACGATGTGCTGCGGGTGGTCGGGTGTCAGCTCGGCCACGTCCTCGAGCGAGACGATCCGCTCCATTGCGGGCACTTCCGCGAGCAGGGCGGAGAGCAGCGCGGTCTTGCCGGATCCCGTCGCGCCCGTCACGAGGGTGGTTCTGCGGGAGTCGACGTCGTCCCTGATCAACGCCCTGAGCTCTGCCGCGGGTCCCAAAGCGGGGTCGACCCCGACGTCGTCGAGGGTGACGGGGTCGATCCGCGGCAGGCGGATGCTGATGCTCGTGCCCGCCACCCCTGCCGATCCCAGCACGGCGTGCACGCGCACCCCATCGGCGACCACGACATCGGCCAGGGGGCAGGCCACATCCAAATGGCGTCCGCCCGCGGCGATGAGCCCGACCGCGAGCGCGCGCAGCCGCTCCGGAGGAACTCGCGCCGCGTCGTGGCGGGTGCGCCTCCCCGATCGCGCGATCGTCCACAGGCCGCAGTCCTCGTCGATGAACACGTCGCTGATCCCTGGGTCGTAGACGGTCCAGGCGAGTTCGTCGAGCTCGGAGGCGAGAGCGGCCCGTGAGCGGAGAGAGTGGAGGAGACGAGAGGTGTGCATGCACCGATTCTCGAGATGCGCCCACCGCGGCGACCGGTTCCTCACCCGACCCGGGCAGAACCGGTCGCCCCGACCCCCGTGTGCAGGACCGGCCCGTTCCGTCGACGGCCGACGGTCACGGCCGAGGGGCCGGGTGCCGCGATCGCGGTCACCGCGACAGCGCGATGCGGAGGCACAAAGAAAGGCGGCATCCATTGGGGGGAATGGATGCCGCCTGGACGACGCCGGGATTGGGGGGAATCCGTAGGGGCGTCGCCTGCACGAATTTGAAAAATCCGGCCGAGCACAACTATAAGACAAGCGCATACAAATCAGCAAGCGCTGTGTCCTCATTTTGGAGGACACGGTTTCTGGCACGCTGCGCCAGGCCGACACGCGCCCCCGCACGGCGGCTCCAACACACCGTCGGCGGCCGGGTACGCTCGGGGGAAGCCACAGCGCCGTGGCACACGAGCGTCGTCGCAAAGGAGCGAGAGTCAGCCATGAGCACACCCCACACGCACGACCGTTTTGCCCCCAGCGAGGAGTTCTCCGCCCACGCGATCGCCGGACCGGAATTGTATGAGGAAGCGGCGGCGGACCGCCTCGGGTTCTGGGCCGACCAGGCCCGCGAACTGGTGAGCTGGAGCACCCCCTTCACATCCGTGCTGGACTGGTCGAACCCACCCTTCGCACGCTGGTTCCACGACGGCGAGCTCAACGTCGCCTACAATTGCCTCGACCGCCACGTCGCCGCCGGCCGGGGCGAGCGCATCGCCCTGCACTGGGAGGGTGAGCCCGGCGACAGCAGGAGCATCAGCTACGCGGAGCTGACGGAGGAGGTCTGCCGAACCGCCAACCTGCTGACCGCGCTCGGGGTCGGACAGGGAGACCGGGTCGCCATCTACCTTCCGATGATCCCTGAGGCGATCGTCTCGATGCTCGCCGTCGCGCGCATCGGCGCCGTGCACTCCGTGGTGTTCGGCGGTTTCAGCGCGGACAGCCTGCGCTCACGCATCGACGACGCGGGCGCCAAGCTGGTCATCACCGCGGACGGCGGCTGGCGGAAGGGCAAGGTGACCCCGCTCAAGCCGGCCGTCGACCAGGCCCTCGCGGCGCGCGGAGGGGCGGGCCCGCAGGAGACCGTCGAACACGTCCTCGTCGTGAACCGAGGGGACAACGTCATCGACTGGGTGCCCGGCAGGGACCTGTGGTGGCACGACGAGGTACCCGTCATGGACGCCGAGCACCACCCGGCCGGCTTCCCCGCGGAGAACCCGCTGTTCATCCTGTACACCTCCGGCACGACCGGCAAGCCGAAGGGCATCCTGCACACCAGCGGCGGCTACCTCACCCAGGCCGCGTTCACCCACCGCACCGTGTTCGACCTGCACCCGGAACAGGACGTGTACTGGTGCACGGCCGACATCGGCTGGATCACCGGCCACAGCTACGTCGTCTACGGCCCCCTCGCCAACGGTGCGACACAGGTCATCTACGAGGGGACCCCCGAGTCCCCCGCGCCCGGCCGCTGGTGGGACATCATCGAGAAGTACAGGGTCACCACGTTCTACACCGCACCGACGGCGGTCCGCTCCTTCATGAAGCAGGGCAGGGAGATCCCGCTCGCCCGCGACCTCAGCAGCCTGCGGCTGCTCGGAAGCGTCGGCGAGCCCATCAACCCGGAGGCGTGGCGTTGGTTCCGCGAGATCGTCGGCGCCGGCACGACCCCCATCGTCGACACCTGGTGGCAGACGGAGACGGGGGCGATCATGGTGTCCGCGCTCCCCGGCGTCACCACGCTGAAGCCGGGCAGCGCACAGACACCGATCCCCGGCATCGACATCGACATCGTCGACGAGGCGGGCGCCCCGCTGCCGAACGGCCAGTCGGGCCTGCTCGTCGTCACGGAGCCGTGGCCGAGCATGCTCCGCGGCATCTGGAACGACCCGGAGCGCTTCGTCGAGACCTACTGGGCCCGCTTCGGCGACCGGTACGTCGCCGGCGACGGCGCGAGACGCGACGAGGACGGCGACGTCTGGCTGCTCGGTCGCGTCGACGACGTGATGAACGTCTCCGGCCACCGCCTCTCGACCGCGGAGATCGAGTCCGCCCTCGTGGCGCACGAGTTCACGGCCGAGGCGGCGGTGATCGGGGCGGACGACGAGACCACAGGCCAGGCCGTCGTGGCGTTCGTGATCATCAAGTCGAGCCAGCTCGAGCACGCCCACCAGGTGGCCGACGTCGCCGCCGTCCTCCGGCGCCACGTGGGCGAGCAGATCGGCGCCATCGCCAGGCCCAGGGACATCTACGTGGTGGAGGAGCTGCCGAAGACCCGCTCGGGAAAGATCATGCGACGGCTGCTGCGCGACGTCGCCGAGGGTCGCGAGGTCGGCGACACCACCTCCCTGGCCGACACCGCCGTGATGCAGACGATCTCCTCGCGCCTGCGGCACTGACGCCTCCGCCCGGCACGCCGACGGAGGACGGTGGGACCGCAGAGCGGAGGGGGCGATCGCCGTGACGATCGCCCCCTCCCCTGCCGCACGCGGCGGTCAGGCCTCCGGCGACACCGCCAGGATGAGCTCCACCTCGACCGGTGCGTCCAGCGGCAGCACGGCCACGCCGACGGCTGAGCGCGCGTGCGAGCCGGCCTCGCCGAACACCTCCCCGAGAAGTTCGGAGGCACCGTTGATCACGCCCGGCTGCCCCGTGAACGACGGCTCCGAGGCGACGAATCCGGTCACCTTGACGACCCGGACCACCCGGTCAAGGGAACCGATGACGCTCGCCGCCGCCGCGAGCGCGTTCAGCACGGCGATGCGGGCGTACTCCTTGGCGTCCTCGGCCGGGACCAGGCCGTGGCCGTCGCCCACCTTGCCCGTGGCCGGGAGCGCTCCCGAGACGAAGGGCAGCTGGCCAGAGGTGTAGACGCGGTCCCCGTCGAGGACCGCGGGGACGTAGGCCGCGACCGGCACGGCGACACCGGGCAGCTCGATGCCGAGCTCGGCCAGGCGCTGCTCGACGCCCATCAGGCCTCGCCCCCCTCGATCGGGCGCTTGAGGTAGGCCACCAGGCCACCCTCGGGACCGGTGACGATCTGAACGAGCTCCCAGCCCTCCGACCCCCAGTTGTTGAGGATCGCGGCGGTGGTGTGGATCATCAGCGGGGTCGTGACGTACTCCCAGCGGGTCACGGCCACCTCCTTCGCAGTCGTTTTTCTGACAGAGGTCCGGCGCGATCTGGCGCCCGCCGGCGAGGCACCGCTCGCAGGACACCGTCCGAGGAGGTTGTTTTTCAGCAAGAGTGCCTAAACTCGATCCTATGCCCCAAGGAAAACGCACTGCTCAGGGTGCGGCCGGTGGACTGCTCGGCTTCGTCGGCCTCAGCGCCGCGGCCGGCCTCCTCGTCACCGCTGCCGTCACCCCCGCGCTCGCCGTCACCGGCATGACGGCCAACAACGCCATGGGCGTGTTCAACTCGCTCCCCGAGGTGCTGAAGATCGGCCAGCCCATGGAGCGCTCCAACATCTACGTGACCAAGGCGAACGGCGACAACCAGCTGCTGGCGTCCTTCTACGACCAGAACCGTCAGGAGGTCGGCTGGGACGACGTGTCGCAGACCCTGAAGGACGCCGCCGTCTCCACCGAGGACCCGCGCTTCTACGAGCACGGCGGCATCGACGTGGCGGGGACGACCAGGGCGATCGTCAAGACGTACGTCGTCGGCGGCCAGACCCAGGGCGGGTCCTCGATCACGCAGCAGTACGTCAAGAACGTCCTCGTCCAGGACTGTGAGCAGCACTCCACCACGGAGGAGGAGCTGCAGGCCTGCTCGAGCGAGGCCACCACCGCCGACGGCCAGTCGGGCATGGCGCGCAAGCTCAAGGAGATGCGCTACGCGATTGGCGTGGAGAAGCAGTACAGCAAGGACGACATCCTGCTGGGCTACCTCAACCTCGCCAACTTCGGCTCGCTCAACTACGGCGTCGAGACCGCGTCGAACTACTACTTCAACAAGAGCGCCAAGGACGTCAACATCCAGGAGGCCGCGACCCTCGTCGCCATGCTGAACAGCCCCTCCGCGCTCCGCATCGACAACCCGGACGGCGTCGCCAACGGCAAGCCGAACACCGAGGAGAACAACTGGGAGCAGACCAAAGAGCGGCGCAACTACGTCATCAGCAACATGCTGAAGGAGGGCAAGATCACCCAGGAGGAGGCCGACAAGGCCAAGGACTCCAAGATCGAGCCCGACATCACCGCTCCCTCGACCGGCTGCTACACGGCGGGCGGGTCCGCGTACTTCTGCGACTACGTGCAGAACGTGGTCAAGAACAACCCCGCCTTCGGCGACACGGCCGAGGAGCGCTCGGCGACCCTGCGCCGCGGTGGGCTGAACATCTACACCACCCTCGACCTCGACCTGCAGCTCTCCGCCGAGAAGTCGATGAAGAACTACGTCGACGCCAATCCCCAGGCGATCAGCAAGGTCGGCGCCGCCGCCAGCACGGTCGAGCCGGGCACGGGACGCGTGCTGTCCATGGTGCAGAACACCAAGTACGCCGCGGGCGAGACGGACGACCCCGCGTACTCGTCGATCAACTACAACACCGACTATGCCTACGGTGGCTCGAGCGGCTTCCAGGTCGGCTCGACGTACAAGTTCTACACGCTCGTCGAATGGCTGAAGGAGGGCCATTCCCTCAACGAGCGGATCGTCGACGCGGCCAACCGCAACCCGTCCGTCTGGAACGACAGCTGCGCGGGGGGAACGTACAACTTCACCTACCCGGTGCAGAACTTCAACTCGCAGTACTCGAACAGCGTCACCGCCCTGCAGGCCACCAAGGAGTCGATCAACACGGCGTACCTCGGCATGGCCCGCGAGCTCGACCTCTGCAAGATCCGCGACACCGCGATGGACCTCGGTGCGCACCGCGCCGACGGCAAGGAGCTCGACAAGTACCCCTCCTCCGTGCTCGGTTCCAACGAGATGGCGCCGCTGACGGTCGCCGCCTCGGTCGCCGCGCTCGGCACGGAGGGCAAGTACTGCGAGCCCACCGCGATCGACAAGATCGTCGGCCCCGACGGCAAGGAGATGGCCCTGCCCGAGCAGGACTGCCACCAGGCCGTCGACAAGGAGGTCGCGAACACCGCGAACTTCGGCATGCAGTCGGTCTTCGAGGGCGGCGGAACCGGTGCGGGTGCAGCGGTGACCGGCGCCGAGGTCTACGGCAAGACCGGAACGAGCGACCACGCGCGTGCCTCCTGGATCAGCGGTGGCACGAGCAAGGCGGTCACCTCGCTGTGGATCGGCGCTGTCCAGGGCGACGCCAGCATGTACCAGACCTATTTCAATGCCGGCACGGGTCACATGACCAAGCTCTACCTCTGGCGGGACATCATGCAGCAGGCGATCAACGAGTTCGGCGGCGACGACTTCGCCGGGCCGTCGGAGACGCTCACGCGCGTACCGCAGACGCAGGTCCCCGACGTCACCGGCCTGACGGTGGAGGAGGCGCAGGAGCGGCTGCGCTCGGTCGGCTTCAGCTGGGCGATCGGCGACGCCGCGGAGTCCAGCGTCGAGGAGGGCAAGGTGGCCAGCACCAGCCCGGCCGGCGGCGCCTCCGCCGCGAGCGGCTCACAGGTGACGATCACGCCCAGCTCCGGCGAGGCCGAGGAGAGTGACGTGCCCGACGTCAGGGGCGACAGCCCCGGCGATGCGGCCAAGACGCTCAGCGATGCCGGATTCAGCGTCGACGAGAAGTGCCGTACCGGAGACAAGGACGACGACGAGATCGATAAGGTCGTCGGCCAGAGCCCCGGTGAGGGGTCGAAGGCCAAGGACGGCGACACGGTCACCATCGACGTGCTCCGAGAGTCGTGCTGATGGCGGCCAACCGCCTCGTCCGCGGCGTCGGCTCCGCAGTGCTCGCCACTGCGGTCGCCGGCGCCGCGGCGTTTGCCTGGGGCTCCCTCGTCGAGCGCCGGCTGTTCACCGTCCGGCGCTACGAGGTCGCCGTGCTTCCCCCGGGGGCCGAGCCGATCCGGGTGCTGCACCTGTCCGACCTGCACATGGCCCCGTGGCAGCGGGACAAGCAGGAGTGGGTTGCCGGGCTGATCGCCGAGCGCCCCGACCTCGTCGTCGACACGGGGGACAACCTCGGCCACGTCGACGGGATCGGCGGTATCGAGAAGGCGCTGACACCGTTCGCGGGGACGCCGGGCATGTTCGTGAACGGCTCGAACGACTACTTCAGTCCGCTGCGCAAGAACTGGCTGCGCTACTTCACGGCCCCGTCCTCGGTGGGGGCACCCGCCAGGACCCCCGACCTGGACATCGAGCGGATGAACCGCTTCTTCGCGGCCGGGCTCGGCTGGACCGACCTGAACAATGCGGCGACCTCGCTCACCGTTCGCGGCACGCGGCTCGTGCTTTTCGGCGTCGACGACCCCCACATCGGCCTGGACCGCCTCGACCGTGTGCCCGTGCTGCTCGACGAACTCGAGGAGTCCCTCGCCGAGGACGACCACGACGTCTCGGACCTGGTGCGTATCGGCGTCGCCCACGCGCCGTACCAGCGGGTGCTGAACTCCTTCGTCACGAACGGCGCCGAGCTCATCCTCGCCGGTCACACGCACGGCGGCCAGGTCTGCGTCCCCGGCATCGGGGCCCTCGTGGCCAACTGCGACATCCCGCGGCGCCAGGCGTCGGGGCTCAGCTCGTGGCGTCACGCCCGACGCAGCGCGAAGCTGCACGTCTCCGCGGGCATCGGCACCTCCATCTACGCCCCGGTGCGCTTCGCCTGCCGCCCGGAGGCCGCGATGATCACGCTGGTCGCCCGGTAGCGTTCGAGCGTGGCGGGACGGGGCGCGGGTCCCCTGCCGCTTCAGCGGCGGGTGCGCCCCGTGCTCGCGCGTTCGACGAGGGCGGTGGGGAGAACGAACCGTCGCGGCGGTGCCCCCGCGTCGATCGCGTCGTTGAGCGCGGTCGCGGCGGTCCTGCCCTTCTCGGCGAAGGGCTGCCTGACGGTCGTGAGACCCGCGCCCGCGGCCGCCGGGACGTCGTCGAAGCCGGTGACGGCGAGGTGGCGGGGAACCTGGATGTGGTGCGCCTTGGCCCACGCGAGCACACCGAGCGCGTAGCTGTCGGCGACGCAGGCGATCGCGGTGATGCGCGGGTCGTGCCGGAGCAGCGCGGCCGCCGCGTCCGCACCGGCGGCAGCGGTGACGTGCCAGCGCTCCTCGACGACGACCGGTCTGCCGAGCCCGCGTTCGAGCCCGCGGACGCGGTCGCGCGGGATCGTGAAGCGGGAGCCGGCGACCCGGCCGGGGTTGGCACGTGCGTTGCGCGGCGAGGTGCCCAGTCGCGAGGAGATGCAGCCGACGTGTTCATGGCCTCGGGCAGCCAGCAGCTCGCCGATTCCCCTCATGGCGTCCTCCTCGTCGAGGCCGACCCAGGACAGCCCCTCGGCGTCGGGCGGCTGGTCGACGAGGACGGCAGGCGCTCCGCGCCGCCTCAGCAGTGCCAGCGTTGCCTCGCCCCGGGGCAGGGAGTGGAAGATGACCCCGTCCACGGCCGCGGAGTCGACGGGCGCAGGGCGACGGTGATCGGGCGAGCCGGCGGGAAGCAGGACGAGGTGCTGGCCGCTCACGGCGAGCGTCTCCGCCACACCGGCGAGGAAGCCGGCCGAGGCCGGATCGGTGAACACGAACGGCAGCTCGTCCGTGAACACGACGCCGATGCCCCCGGTGCGCCGGCGGCGCAGGCTCCGCGCGGCCGGGTCGGGGCCCGCATAGCCGAGCTCGGCGGCGAGACCGAGGACACGCTCGCGCAGCTCGGCGGACAGCTTCTCGGGGCGGTTGTACGCGTTCGACACCGTCGAGACGGACACGTCGAGCCGAGAGGCCAGACGCGCCATCGTCACACGGGTCGGGGCCACGGTCCGAGCATAGTAAATCGTTTGACCTGCGAACTCGGCCGCCCCGTCGGCGCGCACGCCACGTCGGGCTCCCGGCGATGAATACTGGACTCACGGGCGGTGTCCCGGGGACGGAGCGACCATGATCAAGCTGACGATGTTCCTGAAGAGGGCCGAGGGGCTCACGCGGGAGCAGTTCATCCACCACCACATCACCGTGCACGGGGCGCTGATGCGCTCCATCCCCGAGGGCAGGCAGCACCTCATCCGCTACACGCAGACCCACCCCGCCGCGCGTACCCCGTCCTCCCTGCCCGAGTCCGGGTTCGACGGCACCGCCGAGCTGTGGTTCGACAGCGAGGAGGGGATGGAGGCGGTGCTGGGCTCCGAGACCTTCACCACCGTCGTCGCGGCCGACGAGCCCGCGTTCCTCGACAGGTCGGCGACGGTCGTCGTCGTCGGCGACGCCGTCGACATCATCGGCGACGCCACCACCGAGGCGACCGCCGTGCCTCCCCTGCCGCCGCAGGACGATGCGTTCGGCCCGCTGCCGAGGGGGATCAACCATCTCGGCCTGACGGTTCCCGACCTCGATGCGGCGACGGTGTTCCTCCGCGAGGCTTTCGCCGGACGGGTCGCCTATGACGGCCTCACCCCCGCCGATCCCCCGCGCGAGGGTGCGGAGACCGAACGCCAGCTGGGCCTGCCGCGCGGCGCGCGGATCGTCCGCCAGCGCATGGTCCAGATCGGTGTCGGCCCTGGCCTCGAGGTCTTCGAGATCGCGGTGGACGAGCGGCAGCCCGCCGCGGGACTGGCCGACCTGGGACTGAACCACGTCTCCGTGTACGTCGACGACATCGACGGCGCGCTCCGGCGCGCCGTCGCGGCCGGAGGCGAGGCGCTGTCGGAGCCGCACGCCAACTCGGCCCACGAGGACACCGACGGCAACGCCAGCGTGTACGTGCGCGCCCCGTGGGGAACCCTGTTCGAGCTGCAGACGATTCCCTCCGGCCACTGGTACGACGACGCGGCGGAGGCGCTCGCGTGGACGCCCCCGGCACGATGACGCGCGCACCGCACGCGATCGACGCGGAGACCGTCGTCTGCATCTCCCTCTCATCGCGCCCGACCAACATCGGAACCCGGTTCCACAACTTCCTCGCCGCTGAGCTGGGTCTGAACCTGCTGTACAAGGCATTCCGCACGACCGACATCGTCGGCGCGATCGCCGGGGTCAGGGCCCTCGGCATCCGCGGCTGCTCGGTCTCCATGCCGCACAAGGAGAGCGTCATCCCCCTCGTCGACGCGCTCGAGCCGTCGGCCCGGGCCATCGGCAGCGTCAACACCATCGTCAACGACGACGGGGTGCTGACGGCGTCGAACACCGACTATCTCGCGATCGAGACGCTGATGGCCGAGCGGAACGTCGACCCCGCGCTGCCCGTGCTGCTGCGCGGCACCGGGGGAATGGCAAAGGCGATCGCCGCTGTGCTGCACGCCAGAGGAGCCGAGGCGGTCACGGTGCTCTCCCGGACCGAGACGGCCGGGGCGGCCCTCGCCGCCCGCTACGGGTTCCGCGCGACGACGTCGCTGCCCTCCCCCGGCGCCGCCACCCTGATCAACGCGACGCCGATCGGCATGACCGGGCCGGATGCCTCAGCACTGGCGTTCCCCGCCGACCACGTCGCCGCGGCCAGCACGGTCATCGACGTGGTCGCCTCCCCCTGGCGGACGCCTCTCATCGCCGCCGCGGAGGACGCGGGTGTCGAGCGGGTCAGCGGTGACGCGGTGATCGCCCTGCAGGCGGCGAAGCAGTTCACCGCCTACACGGGGGTGGAGCTCACCCGGGACCAGGTCGACCGCGCGGCGAGGTACTCGCAGGCCACACCGCCGCGCTGAGCTGCAGGACAGGGGCGGGCCGCGGCACGGATCCAGGCCCGGTTGGGCGAGCCCGTCGCGGATGACCCCGGCGGGCAGAGAAAAACTCCCGGTCCGTGCTGAGCACGGACCGGGAGTCACTGGTCGGGGTGACAGGATTTGAACCTGCGACCTCGTCGTCCCGAACGACGCGCGCTACCAAGCTGCGCCACACCCCGAAGGCCTCTCCCAGCATAGCCCATATCGGAGAGCGTCTCGTACCACCGCCCCGGCCGAGCGGCCCGGTCGCGCCCGGGCCGGGACGCTAGGATCGGGGACGGGTTCCCGACCCCGCCACCAGAGAACCAGCCACCCGCACAGGAGAGCACCGAGATGACCCGCACGCCCGCGCTCGTCGCGTTCGACCTCGATGACACCCTCGCCGAGTCGAAGAGCCCGATCGATCCGCGCATGGCGCAGCTGCTCACCCGGCTTCTCGACCTCGTGCCCGTCTGCATCATCTCCGGCGGACGGTTCGAGCAGTTCCGGAGTCAGGTGCTGGACCGGCTGGATCTCTCCGATGACGAGGCGGACCGGCTCCACCTGATGCCCACCTGCGGCACGCGCTACCTCAGGGCGGAGGGGGGCGTGTGGGTCCAGCGGTACGCCAACGACCTCAGCGCCGACGAGAAGTCCAGGGCGCTCGCCGCCGTCGAGGCGGAGGCACGGCGCCTCGGGCTGTGGCGCGAGGACAGCTGGGGCCCGATCCTCGAGGACCGTGGCTCGCAGATCACCTACTCCGCGCTCGGCCAGAGCGCCCCCGTCGCCGAGAAGCAGGCCTGGGACCCGGACGGGCGAAAGAAGTCCTCACTCCGCTCCGCCGTCGCCGCCGAGCTGCCCGACCTCGAGGTCCGCTCCGGCGGCTCCACCTCGATCGACATCACCCACAGGGGAATCGATAAGGCGTACGGCATGCGGCGCCTGTCCGAGGTGACGGGGATCGACTGCAGCGACATGCTCTTCGTCGGGGACCGTCTCGACCCGGACGGCAATGACTACCCCGTGATCGCCACCGGCACGGCGACCCACGCGGTCACCGGGTGGCGTGACACCGCCGACTACCTGGCCGAGCAGCTCATCCCCCTGCTCAGCCACGGACGCGAATCGTGACCTCCCCCGCCACCCTTCCCGATCTGGAGCCGATCACCGGTGCGGACCTCACCGAGTGGATCGAGCGGAGCGTCTCCGAGTACACCGCCGACCTGGTCAGGCTCGGCCGCGACCACGCCTCCGCGCAGGCCGTGGCCCGGCGCTCCGTCGCCGCGCAGTTCCCCGAGGGCCGGGTTCCCCCGGGCCAGCACGTGTTCCACATCGTCCACGACGGGAGGCGCGTCGGCTACCTCTGGCTCGGCGAGGCCGCCTCGCGCGGCGGGGACGGCGGGGTCCAGTGGTGGGTGTGGGATGTGCTCGTCGACGAGTCCGCACGCGGCCGCGGCCTGGGCAGGGGAACGATGCTCCGGGCCGAGCGCTTCGCCAGGGAGAACGGCGCGGACGAGCTGGGGCTCAGCGTGTTCGGCTTCAACACGGGGGCCCAGCGGCTGTACGCCTCGCTCGGCTACGAGACCACGTCGATCAAGATGTCGAAGCGCCTCGACTAGCCCGGCGCCCGCGAACGTGTCATGCGTTCGGCGGCTCCGCGGACACGCGGCGGTGGCGGTTCCGCCTGCACGCGGCGGCAGCGACTCCTCGGACACACGGCGGTGGCACAGTCGCCCCGCGGGGACCGCGACGACCCGCCTCGCCGCTCAGCCGGCCGGTCGATGCCCCATGACGCCGCCCGACTCGGCCAGGTAGCACACGCCACAGAGGGACTCGTAGCCGACGGCCTGGCCGTCGATCGCCACCTGGTCGCCGTCGAAGACGAAGACGCCGTCGACCGTGCGGCCGTTGAAGATCGCCTTGCGCCCGCAACGGCAGATCGTCTTGAGCTCCTCCAGACTGTGCGCCACCTCGAGCAGGCGACGGCTGCCGGGGAAGGCCACCGTCCGGAAGTCCGTGCGGATGCCGTAGGCGAGAACGGGGACGCCCTCCAGCAGGGCGATGAGCAGCAGGCCGTCGACCTGCGCCTCGGTGAGGAACTGCGCCTCGTCGATGAGCAGACACGAGACGTCCTCACCCGTGGCCAGGCGGAAGGACTCCCTCGCCGCCTGGAACAGCCGGTAGCTGTCGTCGGACTCGCCGATGATCACGTCGACGACGCGGTCCATGCCCAGCCGCGAGCTGATGCTCTGCTCCGCCTTCGTGTCGACCGCCGGCTTCGCCAGGAGCACACGGTGCCCGCGTTCCTCGTAGTTGAAGGCCGCCTGCAGCAGCGCCGTCGACTTGCCCGAGTTCATCGCTCCGTAACGGAAGTACAGCTTCGCCATCAGAGGCTGATGCCCAGGACCTCGGCCGTCGCGCGCATGGTCTCGTCGGCGGCCCGCGGCCGGTTGTTGAGCGTCGATCCGTAGCTGGGGATCAGCCCGCGGATGCCGTCCTCCCAGCCGTCGATGCGGTCGGGGAAGCAGCGGCGCAGGACGTCGAGCATGATCGGGACCGCCGTCGAGGCGCCGGGGGACGCGCCGAGCAGGCCGGCGATCGTGCCGTCGGCCGACGAGATCACCTCCGTGCCGAACTGCAGCACTCCCCCGCGCTCCGGGTCCTTCTTCATGACCTGGGCGCGCTGACCGGCGACGATGCGGTACCAGTCCTCCGGCCTCGCCGTGGGCATGAACTCCTGCAGCTCGGCGAACTTCGTCGCCCTGCTCGCGGTCAGCTGGGAGAGCAGGTACCTGATCAGACCGGGGTTGTCCTTGGCGACGGCGAGCATGGGGACGAGGTTCCCCGGACGGACCTGGGCGACGATGTCGAGCAGCCGGCCCTTCTTCAGGAACCGCGGGCTGAACCCCGCGTAGGGGCCGAACAGTAGACTGCGCTGCCCGTCGACCATGCGGGCGTCCAGGTGGGGGACGGACATCGGCGGCGCACCGACCTTGGCCTGGCTGTACACCTTGGCCTCGTGCGCGGCGACGATCTCCGGGTTGTCGGTGCGCAGGAACTCTCCCGAGATCGGGAACACTCCGTACCCCTTGATCTCGGGGATGCGGGCCTTCTGCAGCAGCTTGAGCGCCCAACCGCCCGCGCCGACGAAGACGAAGCGCGCGTTGACCCGCCCCGGCACCCGGCCGAGGAGGTTGCGATAGCCGACCGTCCACGTGCCGTCGGGCTGTTTGCGGAGCGATCGCACCTCGTGGTCGGTGTTCAGGACCGCGCCCGCCGTCGTGACGGCGTCGAAGAGCTGGTGCGTGAGGGAGCCGAAATCGACGTCCGTCCCCGCGGGGATGCGCGTCGCGGCGAAGGGCTCGCCGGCGCGACGACGGCGCATGAGCAGGGGCGCCCACTGGTTGATGACGCGGCTGTCCTCGCTGTACTCGATCCCGGCGAAGAGGGGCTGCTCGCGGAGCACCTCGTACCGCCGCCGCAGGTAGGCGACGTCCTTCTCGCCGGTGACGAAGGTCATGTGCGGGGTCGAGTTGATGAAGCTCCCGGGGTCGCCAAGTGAGCCGTCACGGACGAGGCTCGCCCAGAACTGCCTGCTGACCTGGAACTGCTCGTTGATGCCGATCGCCTTGGCCGGGTCGAGCGTGCCGTCGGCCGACTCCGACATGTAGTTCAGCTCGCACAGGGCGGCGTGACCGGTGCCCGCGTTGTTCCACGGGTTCGACGACTCCTGGGCGACGTCGCCCAGGCGCTCGAACACCTGGACCGACCAGTCCGGCTGGAGTCGCGTGATGAGCGAGGCGAGGGTGGCGCTCATGATCCCGCCACCGATCAGGACAACATCGACCGTTTTCTCCGAGGACATGCCCTCTAGTCTATGTCGCCGCCCCCGACGCGGACGACGGCCCCCGCACAGCCGCGCGGGCCGGACGGGGGCCGTCGAGGGACGACGGGGGCGACGGTCAGGCGACCGCCTCGGCGCGCCGTGCGACGATGGCCTCCGCGATCTGGACGGCGTTCAGCGCGGCGCCCTTGCGGAGGTTGTCGTTCGAGATGAACAGTGCCAGACCCCGGCCGGCCGGCGCGGCCTGATCGGCGCGGATACGGCCGACGTAGGACGGGTCGGTCCCGGCAGCCGTGAGGGGGGTGGGCACATCGCTGAGCGTGACACCGGGGGCGTCGGCGAGCAGCTGCGTCGCCCGCTCCGGGCTGAGCTCGCGGGCGAACTCCACGTTGATGCTCAGCGAGTGGCCGGTGAAGACGGGCACGCGCACGCAGGTGCCCGACACCCGCAGCTCCGGCAGGCCGAGGATCTTGCGGCTCTCGTTGCGCAGCTTCTTCTCCTCGTCGGTCTCGCCCTCGCCGTCGTCGACGATCGAGCCGGCCAGCGGGATGACGTCGAAGGCGATGGGGGCCACGTAGATGGCCGGAGCGGGCAGCTCCACGGCCGAGCCGTCGTGCACCAGGTCGAGCAGGCGGCCGCTGGCGACGGCTGCCGACGCCTGCCCGGCGAGCTCCTCCGCCCCGGCGAGACCCGAGCCGGACACGGCCTGGTAGGTGCTGACGGTGAGCCGCTCCAGCCCGGCCTCACGGTCGAGGACGGTCAGCACGGGCATCGCGGCCATGGTCGTGCAGTTCGGGTTGGCGATGATGCCGATCTCGGCGTCACCGATCGCCTCGGGGTTGACCTCGCTGACGACGAGCGGAACGCGGGGGTCCATGCGCCAGGCGCTGGAGTTGTCGACGACGAGCGCTCCGGCCTCGGCAAAGCGGGGCGCGTGGGCGCGCGAACCGGTGGCGCCGGCCGAGAACAGGGCGATGTCGATGCCCGCGGGGTCGGCCGTGGCCACGTCCTCGACCGTGTAGTCGCGGCCGCGGAAGGTGATCGTGCTGCCGGCCGAGCGCGCCGTGGCGAAGAACCGGATGTCCTCGACCGGGAACTCGCGCTCCTCCAGCAGCGTCCGCATGACCTTTCCGACCTGACCCGTTGCACCGACAACGCCGAGGCGCACACCGTTCGACATTCTGATCCCTTACCTGTCCCTGAGGCGACGGCGGTTGCCGCCGCGACGTGTTCGACTAGCTTACGGCGAGACGCCGCCCCGGGCACGGCCCGCCGACGCGCGCGGACGCGTTACCGGACGCGATGACGCCCATGTGGGCGGCGCGCCCCGGCGGGGTGCGAGCTCAGCGCCCCGTTCCGGCGTGGACGACCGCGTCCTCGGTCCCGTCGAGGCCGAACGCGGTGTGGATGACCCGCGCCGCCTCGTGCACGGTGTCGGCCCTGGTCACGACGGAGATGCGGATCTCGCTCGTCGAGATCATCTCGATGTTGATCGACGCGCGGTGCAGGGCATCGAACAGCTTCGCCGAGACACCGGTGTTCGCCTTCATCCCCGCCCCGACGAGCGCGAGCTTGCCGATCTGGTCGTCGTGCTGGAGGGTCTGGAAGCCGATCGCGTCCTTCTCCGCCCTGAGCACGGTGAGCACCTGCTGCGCCTCCGACTTGGGCAGGGTGAAGGAGATGTCGGTGAGCCCGGTCGCGGCGGCCGACACGTTCTGGACGATCATGTCCACGTTCGCCTCGGTCTTGGCGATGAGCGTGAAGATCTGGGCCGCCTTGCCGGGGACGTCGGGGACGCCGACGACGGTGACCTTGGCCTCGCTGAGATCGGTGGCGACGCCGGTGACGATGGGCTGCTCCACTTCCTCACCTTCTTTCGGGTTGTACACGAGGGTGCCCTCGCTGTTGTTGAACGATGAACGGACGTGGAGGGTGACGCCGTGGCGTCGGGCGAACTCGACGGCGCGGATGTAGAGGACCTTGGCGCCGTGCGCGGCGAGCTCGAGCATCTCCTCGCTGGTGACGCGGTCGATCTTCTGCGCCTTGGGGACGACCCGGGGATCGGAGGTGAAGATCCCGTCGACGTCGGTGTAGATCTCGCAGACGTCGGCGTCGAGCGCGGCCGCGAGGGCGACGGCCGTCGTGTCCGAGCCGCCGCGGCCGAGGGTCGTGATGTCCTCCGTGTCGGCGCTGAGGCCCTGGAACCCCGCCACGATGACGATGCTGCCGCCGTCGAGCGCGGCACGGATGCGGGTCGGCGTGACGTCGACGATGCGGGCGGCGCCGTAATGGCTGTCGGTGCGCATGCCCGCCTGCGGGCCGGTGAGCGAGGTCGCGTCGTGCCCCATGCTCCTGATCGCCATCGCCAGGAGGGAGACGGAGATGCGCTCGCCGCTGGACATGAGCATGTCGAGCTCGCGCGGGTCGGGGAGCGGGCTGACCTGGTAGGCCAGGTCGAGCAGCTCGTCCGTGGTGTCGCCCATCGCCGACACGGCGACGACGACGTCGTTCCCCGCCTGCCGGGTGGCGACGATGCGCTTGGCGACGCGCTTGATGCTTTCGGCGTCGGCGACGGAGGAACCGCCGAACTTCTGCACGATGAGGCTCACGTATTGACTCCTGTGTTGCGGGGGGCCTGAGATCCGCGGGCGGCGCCGGGTCCACCGGGGCGTGGGATCTGCGGGGCGTGAGCTCTCAGTCTAGGGCTCAGCCGATCACGGCAGCGGAATGGCGGAGGTGACGGGAGCGGGTGGCGGTCCGCCCCGGGACTGATCCGGCGCGATCCGCGGTGCTCAGCGGAGGGTCGTCCGCCCCTCGAAGGCACGCCCCAGGGTGACCTCGTCGGCGTACTCGAGGTCCCCGCCGACCGGGAGCCCCGAGGCGAGGCGGCTCACCCGGATCTCGAGGGTCGTGAGCAGACGGGTGAGGTAGGTCGCCGTGGCCTCGCCCTCCAGGTTGGGGTCGGTGGCGAGGATGACTTCCGTGACGCTCGCGTCGGCCAGTCGCTGCATGAGCGGCTGGATGCTGAGGTCGTCGGGTCCGATGCCGTCGATGGGGCTGATCGCGCCGCCGAGGACGTGGTACAGCCCGCGGAACTCGCGGGTCCGTTCGATGGCGGCGACGTCCTTGGACTCCTCGACGACGCAGATGATGGTGCTGTCGCGGCGCGGGTCGCGGCAGATCCCGCAGGTCTCCTGCTCGGAGACATTGCCGCAGATGCGGCAGAACTTGATGTTCTCTCGCACCGTGGCCAGGAGCTCGGCCAGGCGGGTGACGTCGAGGTTCTCCGTCTGCACGATGTGGAAGGCGATGCGCTGGGCCGATTTGGGGCCGATGCCCGGGAGGCGGCTGAACTCGTCGATCAGGTCCTGAACGATTCCCTCGTACACGGGTCAGGCCTCTCTGCTGAATCGGGACGGCGGGGTGTAGGGCTCTTCCTCGAGGAAGTGGGCGTTCAGCAGCTCGCGCACCACGGACTCGCCGTAGCGGCGGGACTGCGCGGGGTGCTCGCTGCCGGCGGTCGGCACGGCCGTCAGCCGCCCGGACGCGGTACGACTCCCCCCGGATCGCGGGGACGGGGCACCGGGGGCACCCGGCGCGGACCACGGCGTCGGGTGCCGAGCTGTGCTGCGCCGTGGCCGGCCGACCGCCGGATGCCCGGCCCGCCTGCGGTCCGGCATCGTCCGCGCGGGTCGAACCGGGGATCGACACGACGTCCCAGCCGGAGGACGGTGCGGAGGCGTCGGCACCGGACGCAGCGGGAGCCGATGCGGACGGCCGCGTTGCCGACGTACCCGGCCCGCTCTGCCCGGCGTCGTCCGCGCGGGCCGCGGCGGGGGCCACCGGCGCCGTGTCCGCGACGGTACCGGCCGGGCCGCTCGTGCCGGACGGGCCGGTCTCGGGGGCCGACCCACCCGGACCACCCGGACCACCGGGAGCGCGACGGGCGATGAACCTGACCTCGACTCCGAGGACCGCGGTGATCGCCTCGCGGAGCCGGGCGGAGGGCCCGCCGTCGGCGGGACGGTGCTTGAAGCTCTCGACGTCGCCCGCGCTCGGGAACTCGAGCACGAGAACGCCGTCCGAACGGTAGTCGAGGATGCTGGCCGTCGCGGCGATGACCCACGCGGGCCTGTCCGCCTCCGACAGCGAGTCGAGGATCTGCGGCCAGGCGTCCCTGACGCGCTGGAGCGTGACCTCGCCGCCGACCGCGGTCGCGGGGGGTGTCTGCGCTTCGGCTGCGGGGGCCTGGGCCGCTCGGGTGCCAGACCCGGCGCCGGCTCCGCTCGGGGCATCGCCGGGGATGGCCTCCCGAGGCGCGGCGTCCGCGGGGGCGACGGCATCGCTCGCCTCGTCGTCGGACGCAGCGCCGTCGCTCGCCGCCGGGCGACCGTCCTGCTCGGGAGCCGACGGGGCCGGGTCGGGGGACGGCGCCGTGCCGAGCGGGATCCCCCACGCCGCGTGGACCGCATGGACGTCCGGCACCGCCGAGGCACCCGAGGGCGCGGGACCGTCGCCCCGTGCCGCGTCCTGTGCAGGCCCCGCGG